>JASHOR010000114.1 GCA_030041005.1 Xanthobacteraceae bacterium | reverse complement strand
GCGGTGGATTCCAATGTCCTGATCTACGAGCGCATCCGCGAAGAGGTTCGCGCCGGGCGCACGGCGATCAACGCCATCGACGCCGGGTTCACGCGCGCGCTCGCCACCATTCTCGACTCCAACATCACCACGTTCATTGCCGCCGCTGTTCTGTTCTATGCCGGCAGCGGACCGGTGCGCGGTTTCGCCGTGACGCTCGGCGTCGGCATCCTGACGAGCTTGTTCACCGCGTTCACGATGACGCGCTTGATCGTGGCGTATTGGGTGCGCATGTGGCGGCCGCGCACGGTACCAATCTAGTGCGGATGTTCGCCGACGATGATGCCTGAACCGACAGAACTTTCCTGAAAGCAGCCCCGTGCGCCTCCTTCGCATCGTTCCCGACAATACGCGTTTCGACTTCATGCGCTTCCGGCGCATCAGCTTCCCCATTTCGGCGATGCTGTCGATCGTGGCGATCCTGCTCTACTTCTTTCACGGGCTGAATTTCGGCATCGATTTCGTCGGCGGCACCCTGGTGGAGGTGCAGACCAAACCGGCGATCGCCGATCTCGCCAAGATGCGCGCGCAGATCAGCGCGCTGCATCTCGGCGATTTCCAGCTTCAGCAGTTCGGCGCGCCGAACGACGTCTCGATCCGAATCTCCGAGCAGCCGGGCGGCGACCAGGCGCAGCAGGCGGCGGTGCAGAAGGTGCGGAACGCGCTGGGCGATAGCGTGACCTATCGCCGCGTCGAAGTTGTCGGACCCAGCGTCTCCACCGAATTGCTGTCCTACGGCACGATCGGGCTGTTGTCGGCAATCGTGGCGATCCTGTTCTATTTGTGGTTCCGCTTCGAATGGCAGTTTGCGCTCGGCGCCATGATCGCCAACGTGCACGACGTCGTGCTCACCGTCGGGTTCATGTCGCTGACGCGGGTCGATTTCGATCTGACCAGCATCGCGGCGCTGCTCACGATCGTCGGCTACTCGCTCAACGACACGGTGGTGATCTACGATCGCATCCGCGAGATGCTGCGCCGTTACAAGCGCCTGCCGATGCCCGATCTGCTCAACAAGTCGGTCAACGCGACGCTGTCGCGTTCGATCGTCACCCACGTCACCGTGGCGATGTCGCTGCTTGCGCTATTGCTGTTCGGCGGCGAGGCGATCCGCAGCTTTACCGCGACGATGATGTTCGGCGTCGTCCTGGTCGGCACCTATACTTCGGTCTTCATTGCTTCGCCGATCTTGATCTATCTCGGCGTCGGCACCGGCCGCATGGGCGGCGCCGAAGAGCCGGAAACGCCTCCGGCCGAACCGGCCGGACAGCCGGTGGCGGCACAGCCGGCCGCTGCAAAACCGGCACCGACCAGACGGCCGCCGGCCCGCCGCGCCAGGGCGCGCCGCTAGCGGACGATGTGAGCGCGCGGCGCAGCTTCGGATGAAAGCGCCATGCCAGAGTCCGGCAAGCCGGAGAGGACCATCGAATCCGCCGAAGCTGGGGCAGCGGCGCCGCATCTGCCGCGCCAGGCGCTGATCGACGCCCATGGCGGCGGCGGCTTCCGCTTTGCCGGCCTGTCGCATCGCGGATCGTTGCTGTGCCTGCCGGGCGGCATCTGGTCGTGGCCGGTGGCCGGGGCTGCCGCACTGACCGAAGAGTCGCTCTCGCTCGCATTTGCCCGCGGCGCCGATCTCGATTTTTTCATTATCGGCAGCGGCGCCGAGCCGTGGGCGATACCGGAGCCCTTGCGCTCGCGCTTTCGCGAGGCGCACATTTCGGCCGACGCCATGACCACCGGACCCGCCGTGCGGACCTATAACGTAATGCTGATGGAAGGCCGCCGTGTCGGCGCGGCCCTGATCGCGATCGATTGATTTTCGCTCCCCGTCCGAACAGCGGAAGCGTTCGTTCCTTATTCATGCAGGACGCGTTTGCCTATTGCGCCGAACTGGTCCGTGCCGCCGATCGCGACCGCTATCTCGCCTCGCTGTTCGCACCGGCGGAGCGTCGCGGATCGCTGCATGCGCTGTATGCCTTTGACAGCGAAGTCGCGCGCGTGCACGAGGTCGCGCGCCAGCCGCTGGCCGGAGAGATTCGCCTGCGCTGGTGGAGCGAGGTGGTGGCCGGCGAGCGCAGCGGCGAGGCCGCCGGCAACCCGATCGCGCGGGCGCTGTTGGCGACCATCGATCGCCATCGTCTCGACGCTGCCAAGCTCGTCGAACTCATCGAGGCACGACAGTTCGATCTCTACGATGAGCCGATGGCCGGGCTCTCCGAGCTTGAAACCTACGTGAGAAGAACCTCGTCGCCGATCTTCTCGCTCGGCGCCAAAATTCTTGCCGATACCGAGGCGGAAGCGGCGGCGGCGCCGGCCGGAATAGCCTATGGCATTGTCGGCCTGTTGAGCGCCTTTCCGCGACATGCTGCGCGGCGTCAGCTCACTATCCCGCGCGAACTTCTTGAACGGCACGACGTGCAAAGCGTCGACCTGTTCGCGAATCGATCGTCGCCGGGGCTCGTCGCCGCCGTCGCGGACCTTGGAAGCGTCGCGCGCCGCCATCTCGCTGCAGCGCGCGAGCATTTGGTGGCGCTGCCCGCGGCAGCACTGCCTGCATTCCTCCCGCTCGCGCTTATGGGTCCGTCGCTCGATCGTCTCGCCCGCTCAAGTCCGTTTGCGCCGAGCGAAATCCCGGCGTGGCGGCGGCAATGGCTGATCTGGCGCGCGGCGCGCAATCCGGCGCGCATCGCCGGGTAAGGTGTCTTGCGCGGCAGCAAACGGTCGGTCAGGCGCAACGACGGCGCCGCTTGAAGGCCGGATGGTTGGGCATGATATACATTCAATTCGTATATCATGGGAGCGCCAGCCAATGCAGGTTTCGAAATGGGGCAATAGCCTCGCCGTCCGCCTTCCCCGCGCGCTGGTCGAAGCGCTCCGGCTCAAAGAGGGCGACGAGATCGAGATCACCGTGGCGGGCACGCGCGCATTTGAAGTCTCCCGCGACCGCAAGCGCGAGGAGGCCCTGGCGCGACTCCGCAAGCTTCGTGGCCTGATACCGGCCGGATTCAAGTTCGACCGGGAAGAGGCAAATGCCCGGCGTTGACGTTTTCTTCGATACCAACGTTTTGCTCTACCTGGTATCTGGCGATACGGAAAAAGCCGATTGCGCCGAGCGGCTTGTCGCGCGGGGCGGCGCGATCAGCGTACAGGTGCTTAACGAGTTTGCGGCCGTCGCCGCGGGCAAAAAGGGCATCCAATTTGCCAAGATCAGAGAGACACTCTCTGCATTTCGGGTTCTCTTTGCGGTCGTGGCGCTGGATATCGAAACGCACGACCTCGGTTTGGACATTGCTGAACGCTATCGTATCCCTGTCTATGACAGCCTCATCGTCGCGGCGGCGCTGCGGGCCGGCTGCACGACGCTGTACACGGAAGATCTTCTGCACGGGCAGAAGATCGATCGGCTGACGATCCGGAATCCATTTGTCGAATCGGACTAGCCGTAAATGCGCCGCCGCGGCCGATGACTTGGCAACCGCAACCGGCAGGCGGGCGCAAATCCGTCATCACTCCGCGGCGTGCGGCAGGGCGGCGCCTGTCCAGGCGGCAAGGTCGGCCAGCGCCCGCGCGCAAAGCGCGGGCTTGTTCGCGGCGCGACCCGCGCCTGCACCAAGCGGCGGGAAAAGCCCGAAGTTGACGTTCATGGGCTGGAAGGAGCGGGCACCGGAATCGATCGTCTCGATATGGCCGCCGGTGATGTGATGCAGCAGTGCGCCGTGCGCCGTCGTCGCCGGCAATAGTCGCGGCGCCTCGCCAAGCCGTTCCGCCGCGGCGAAGCGCGCAGCAACAAGGCCGATCGCGGCCGACTCGACGTAGCCCTCGCAGCCGGTGATCTGGCCGGCAAAACGCAGCCGCGGGTCGGCCTTGAGCCGCAGCGTCCCATCGAGCAATTTTGGCGAGTTGAGGAAGCTGTTGCGATGCAGCCCGCCGAGCCTGGCGAACTCGGCCTCGGCGAGGCCGGGAATGGTGCGGAAAATGCGCACCTGCTCGCCGTGTTTGAGCTTGGTCTGAAATCCGACCATGTTGAACAGGGTGCCGAGTCTGTTGTCCTGGCGGAGCTGGACGACGGCGTACGGTTTTTCGCCGGGACGGCGCGGATCGCGAAGCCCGAACGGCTTCATCGGGCCGTGGCGCAACGTTTCGCGTCCGCGCTCGGCCATGACTTCGATCGGCAGGCAGCCGTCGAAATAGGGCGTGACCGCCTCGAAATCGTGGAAGGAGACTTTTTCGCCGGCGAGCAGCGCATCGACGAAGGCTTCGTACTGCGCGCGGTCGAGCGGACAGTTGACGTAGTCCGCGCCCGACCCGGCGGGACCCGTCTTGTCGTAACGCGACTGGAACCAGGCGACGTCGAAATCGATGGTGTCGCGATGAACGATCGGCGCGATGGCATCGAAGAACGCGAGAGCGTCTTCTTCGGTGAGCGCGCGTATCGTTTGCGAAAGCGCGGGAGAGGTGAGTGGGCCGGTGGCGACGATGACGCTGTCCCACTCCGGCGGCGGGTCCGCGATCTCCTCGCGGCGAATTTCAACGAGCGGTTCGGCCTGCAATGCAGCGGTGATGGCCCCCGCGAAGCCCTCGCGATCCACCGCCAGCGCAGTCCCTGCCGGTACCTTGTGGCTGTCGGCCGCGCGCATGACCAGCGAGCCAAGAAGCCGCATCTCGGCGTGCAGAAGTCCGATCGCGCTTGCCGCGGCGTCGTCGGAGCGAAACGAGTTGGAGCAGACCAGTTCGGCCAGTTTCTCGCCCTTGTGCACCGGCGTTGAACGCCCGGGCCGCATTTCATGCAACACCGCGGGCACGCCGGCCCGCGCGAGCTGCCAGGCGGCCTCGGAACCGGCGAGGCCGCCGCCAATGACGTGGACCGGGGGCAAGGGATGCATCGTCGCGAAAACCAGTGTGGCGGTTCAGAAGTCCGCATCATTCCTGCCGCGACCTCGTCATGCGGATTTCTGAATCAAAGCCACACGAGATCAGTAAGCTGCTGGTGTCCTTCGATTCCGAAGTTCGCAAACGAGGGTGCCGCATAATGATGAGAGCTTCGGAATCGGGACACTAGACTTGCAGGACCCGAGCGGCAATGGCAGGCAGCCGTGGATATTGAATTGAACATATATTTAATATATATGTTATATAAGCGCCGACAGCAGAATCGAAGTCCGCGCATAGGGCCAAAAAACATGAGCACGGATCTGCAAAGTGCGACAGAGCGGCGAAATCTGATCGTCGCCGATATCGTCGAACGCACCGGCATCGACGCGGCGATGATCGAGCGTCTGGTCCGGAGCTTCTACAGCCGGGCGCGGCACGATCCGCTTATTGGACCGATATTCGAGAGCCATGTCGCCGATTGGGACGCCCATATCGGACGCATGTGCGATTTCTGGTCGTCGGTCGTGCTGATGAGCGGGCGTTATCACGGTCAGCCAATGGCGGCGCATGCGCCGCTCCCCATTGCAACGGCGCATTTCGAACGCTGGCTCGGATTGTTCGCCGAAACCGCACGCGAGGTTTGCCCGCCGGCCGCCGCTGCGCACTTTGTTGACCGGGCGGGTCGGATCGCCGACAGTCTTCAATTCGCCATCGCTGCGCAAAAGGGAAAAGCATGCGCCTGACAGCTTTCACCGACTATTGTCTTCGTGCCTTGATCTTTGTTGCCCTCAAAGGCGACGAACCGGCCACCATCGACGAGATTGCAGAGCACCATAGGATCAATCGTAATCATCTGGTGAAAGTGGTATTCCGCCTCGGCCAGCTCGGCTACCTGCATACGTCGCGGGGCAAGGGGGGCGGTATCCGCCTCGCCGATCACCCGGCCAAGCTCAGCCTGGGGAAACTGGTTCGGCAAACCGAACGGGATTTTGCGCTGGTTGAGTGTTTCCAGGAGCACGACTGCCAGTGCGTCATCGAACCGGCATGCGTGCTCAAGGGCGCGTTGCGAACGGCGCTCGCGGCGTTCTTAGAAGTGCTCGACAAGTACACTCTTGCCGACTTGGTGCGGCCGAGCCGGAATTTGGCGCGCCTTCTGGCCGTGCCGGCCGCTTAGCCGATTGCAGGCCGCGATGGATATTTGCAGTCTGATTGCCGACGCCGTTTTGCATTCCAGCTCGGACGCGATCGTCGCTGCCGACGAGCGCGGCATGATTAGCTTCTGGAATCCGGGGGCGGTCCGTTTATTCGGCTATTCCGCCGATGAAGCGAACGGCCGCACGCTCGATCTCATCATTCCCGAGCGGTTGCGGCAACGCCATTGGGGCGGCTATCGACGGGTGATGGCCTCCGGCAAGAGCCGCTATGGCGAGGCGGACGTGCTCGCGGTCCCGGCTCTGCGCAAGGACGGCGCCACCATCTCGGTCGAGTTCACCATTGCTCCGCTGCGCAGCGACGGCCGCATGGTGGGGCTGGTCGCCATCATGCGCGACGTCAGCAAGCGGTTCGAGGAGGTGCGGACGCTGAGGCGGCAGCTTGCCGCGGCGACGGCGTCCTCGCGGTGAGGCGGCGGGCCGCGCCGGATCGCGCCCCAAGATCGCGTCCCAGATCTCGCCTCAGCCTCTATTGGCGCATCAACATGCCTCTGCTATAGGCGGACCTTCATGGCGTGAACCCGCAGCAGGCTTGCCGCTCATGTCTGTCGATGCCGAGACCGTCCGGCGCGTGGCGCATCTGGCGCGGATTTCGCTTTCCGAGGACGAGGTGGCGGCTCTGCAGGGCGAACTCAACGGGATACTCGCGTTCGTCGAGCAGCTACGCGAGGTGAACGTCGACGGCGTCGAGCCGATGACGTCGGTCACGCCGATGGCGATGAAGATGCGCAGTGATCGGATCACCGATGGAGCGGTTGTTGATGCCGTCATGCAAAATGCGCCGGCGCGCGAAGATTGCTTCTTCGTCGTTCCGAAAGTGGTGGAATGATGTGTCTCGCCTGTGAACAAGATGCGATCTGGCTCGCCTATCTTGAGAGCCGCGGCCTGTTGAAACAGGACGATCCGGCGGCGATCGAAGCGCTGTTCGGCTCGTTTCCGGTACAGCCGGTGCCGATGCGGCAAAGGCCGGCTGAAGAGGCCGCGAACGAATCGGCACAGGTTGCCCCAGGCGATCGGTTTTCCTGCGACGATCCCACGGCCAACGCGGCTGATTTGCAAGCTGATTTGCAAGTTCTGCAGCCAGGCCGCAAACAGCAATAGGAACTCCAAAAGCCGCACTGGAGTTACAGTCGCCGGTCGCAATGACGGATCAAGTCGAGCGGAATTTTCTTTAGATGACCGATCTCACCTCGCTCACGCTGGCGCAAGCGCGCGAGGCGTTGCGCAAGCGGGAGTTCTCCGCAGTCGAACTTGCCGAGGCGCATCTTGCCGCGATGGAGCGGGGACGCAGGCTCAACGCTTTCGTCCTGGAAACTCCGGATCGTGCCCGCGTCATGGCGCGGGCGTCGGACGCCCGGCTTGCCAAAGGCGAGGGCGGCCCGCTCGAAGGTTTGCCGCTCGGGATCAAGGATCTGTTCTGCACCGCCGGCGTGCGCACCACGGCCTGCGCGCACATGCTGGACAATTTCGTTCCGACCTACGAATCGACCGTCACAGCCAATCTGTGGCGCGACGGCGCTTTGCTGCTTGGCAAGACCAATAACGACGAATTCGCCATGGGGTCGTCGAACGAGACGTCTTTTTTCGGCGCGGCGCTATCGCCGTGGCGCCGGCGCGGGGACGAGCGGCCGCTCGTTCCCGGCGGTTCCTCGGGGGGCTCGGCTGCGGCGGTCGCAGCCCGCCTGTGCATCGGCGCCGCCGGCACCGATACCGGCGGTTCGATCCGCCAGCCCGCTGCGTTCTGTGGCATCGTCGGAATAAAGCCGACCTACGGCCGCTGCTCGCGCTGGGGCACCGTGGCGTTCGCGTCATCGCTCGATCAGGCCGGGCCGCTTGCCCGCACGGTGCGCGACTGCGCGATGCTGTTGCGCTCGATGGCGGGTTCCGACGCCAAGGATACGACCTGTGCCGATCTGCCGGTGCCCGACTATGAGAAGGCGGTGGGCGCCTCGGTCAGGGGCAAGCGCATCGGCATCCCCAAGGAGTACCGCGTTGCCGGCATGGCCGTGGAGATCGAAGCGCTGTGGCAGCGCGGCGCGCAATGGCTGCAAGAGGCCGGAGCGGAGACGGTCGAAATTTCGCTGCCGATGACGAAATACGCGCTGCCGGCCTACTACATCGTGGCGCCGGCGGAGGCCTCCTCCAATCTCGCGCGCTATGACGGCGTCCGTTACGGCTTGCGGGTGCCCGGCCGCGACCTGCTCGATATGTACGAACAGACCCGCGCGGCCGGATTCGGCAAGGAAGTGCGACGGCGAATCATGGTCGGGACCTACGTCCTCTCCGCCGGCTATTACGACGCCTATTATCTGCAGGCGCAGAAGGTGCGCACGCTGATCAAGCGCGACTTCGAACGCTGCTTTGCGGCAGGCATCGATGCCATCCTGACGCCGACAACCCCGTCGGCGGCGTTCGGCGTCGGCGAAATGGGCCGCGCCGATCCGGTCGATATGTATCTCAACGACGTCTTCACGGTGACCGTGAATATGGCCGGACTGCCGGGCATTTCGGTGCCGTCCGGGCTCGACTCGCAAGGGTTGCCGCTCGGGTTGCAACTGATCGGCCGGCCGTTCGACGAGGAGACGCTGTTCGCGCTCGGCGCGTCAATCGAGCGGGCTGCCGGATCGTTCATGCCGGAGAAATGGTGGTAGCGGATCGCTCCGATGACGCCGGCCGCATTCAAGCGCTCGCTCACCGATGCAATGCCGCCGGATGGTCTTTCGCCTGCACTTGCTGCGTTGTGGTGGGCGGGAAAACCCGATTGGGACAAGGCGCATAAGCTCGTCATGGCGGCGAACGACGCCGACAGCGCCTGGGTTCACGCCTATCTGCACCGGATGGAGGGCGACCACGACAACGCCCGCTACTGGTATCGGCAGGCGCGCCGGAAACCGGCGGGCGGCGACCTTGCCGCCGAATGGGCGGCAATTGTCGCCGCACTATTGGACCCGGCTCGCGTCAAAGGTTGAGTGGTCCGCCGCATCTCAGCTCGTCCGCGCCGACGGCTCGCGCCCCTCGCGCTTGGCAGGATCGATGATCTCGTTGCGCTGGCGCGGCAGCGCCTCGGGATGCTGCTGTTGCAGGAAGGCGATCAGCTTTTCGCGCAGAGCGGCGCCCAGATTGCCGGTGGTCGCCGCCGAATCGGAATTCAGTTGAATATGAAGCTCGATAGTCTGGGCGCTCACATTGGTGACTTGCACGCTGGTCACCCGGGCATTGTCCCGCTTGGTATCGGCGACAAGCTCGGCGGCCTTGGCGCGAATGACATCGACCGGGGCGGCATAATCGAGATAAAGCACCACGGTACCGACCGTCGGCGCGGCATGCCGCGTCCAGTTGAAGAACGGCTGCTGGATGAAAAAATTGAGCGGCACGATCATCCGCCGCTGATCTTCCAGCCGCACGACGACATAGGTTGAGTTTATCTCTTCGATCCAGCCGTATTGGTTCTGCACGGTGACGGCGTCTTCGAGTCGGATCGGCTGCGTGAATGCGAGTTGCACGCCGGCAATCAGGTTGCTCAGCACCGGCTGGGCGGCGAGACCGAACACCACCCCGGCAACTCCGGCGGAGGCGAACAGGCTCACGCCGTACTGGCGCACCGTGTCGAACGACATCAAGACAAATCCCAACGTGACGAGCACGATCACGGTATCGAGGGCGCGCAACAGCACGCGCACCTGCGTCACATGTTTGCGCGCCAAAAGATTCTCGGCGAGATCGGTGTGAAACCGCATCAGGTAGAGGTTGGCGCCGATGTGCGCGGCCGACAGCGCGATCCAGCCGAGCAGACAGATTGCCGCCAACAGCAGAATCTGGTCGATCAGCGCCTTGGTTCCGGCAGCGAGCGGCGTCGCCGGCAGCGCGATCGCAACGGCAATGAGCAACAGCGCAAATCCCGTCTGATTTCCGGTCCGCTCGATGAGCGAGTGCAGATAGGAATGCCGCTCGCGCAGCAGCCGGAGCAGCGTCCACCGAATCCCCGCGTGAAGCAGCCACGCCGCCACCGCCGCGCCGACCAGGATCGCCACCGAGGCGACCCGCTCCGGCGCGAACGAAAGCGCGTGACCCAACCCGATGAAGAACGAACGCAGTCGCTCGACGAGTTCTGGCTGCATGCCCGGAACTATAGCGATAAACACAAGAGAAAACGCGCGCCTCCTGCGGCGGGTTCGCGCCATTGCACGCTGGACAGCCCGGCGCCACGATGGCATGTAGCTCGTAATCCGGCTGCGAAATCCGCAGGCCAAGCACAGGTTGAAAGACCAGACGACGGACGATGAAAAGCTTGCTGCTGCGCATATTCACCTGGTGGAACAGGCAGACTTTCGGCACCCAGTTGTGGACGGCGCTCTACGGCGAGTTCGTCGGCGAGGACGAGTTCGGGAATCGCTACTATCGCACCAAGGGCGGCAAGATCGATCCGGCCCTCGGCATCGAGCGACGCTGGGTGATCTATTCCGGCGTCGCCGAAGCGTCGACCGTGCCGCCAAATTGGTTCGGCTGGCTGCATCACACCGTCGACGTGCCGCCGACGCAGGAGAAGACCAAGTCCTACCGCTGGGAAAAGCCGCACCGTCCGAACCTGACCGGGACCGCGGCGGCCCATCGTCCCAGCGGATCGACCCTGGCGCAGGGTCGCCGTCCCAAGGCGACCGGCGATTACAAGGCGTGGACGCCGGGAAATCAGTCATAGGCAACCGGCAGCAGCCTGGATTTCCCTTGCGCGAATCGTCGGCGGGGCATGGGCTCAGGCTCCCCGAGACGTGTGTTCTGGCGATCGATCCCTGGAATTGCCGCAATCGAACTGTTAACCGGACGGGCACAGGGAAATGAACGAGGCTTTCACGGCCACGCGCGCGGCATTCATGGTCCGTATCGCCACCTTCTCGCTTGTGATCGGCGTAATGCTCGCGGCGGGGCCGGCCGCGGCTCAATTCGGCAATATCTTCGGCAATAACCCGCCGGTTCCTCCGGCCGATGTCCCGAACGGCTCCTTCACGCAGCAGCCGCCGCCTCCGCAAGATCCGGCCGACTATCCCGGACAATCCCAGTCGCCTTACCCAAGTCAGTCGTCCTATCCAAGTCAGTCACCCTATCAAGGGCAGCCTTCCTATCCGGGCGCGTCGCCTTATCAGGGCGGGTCTTCCTATCAGGGCCAGCCTCCCTATCAGGGCCAGGGTGCCCCGGCCTATCCCGCCGCGCCGGAACAGCCGCAGCCGACGATTCAGGCCCAGCCGCTTCCGCCCCCGCCCGGCGCAACCGTGGAGCCGCAAAATCCGGCGCAGAACTCTCCGCAGCCGGCGGCGGCAGGCCAACGCGCCGTGGTCGCTCCATCGCCGGCCGGCCCGGCCGCACCGGCGGCGAATTCTCAGGGTGCGCCGGCGCCAGCGGCAGAAAACGCATCGAACGAGGACGTGGTCGTGGAGCGGCCGACCGCGCACATCGAAAACCAACGGGCCACCTTTGTCGGCCTCGACAAGATCACCGGCCGCACCATCAAGTTTGATGCCGCCATCGGCGAGACCGTCCAGTTCGGCGCGCTGCAAGTGACGCCTCGGGCCTGTTATACGCGCCCGCCGACTGAAGCGACAAATACCGATGCTTTCGTCGAGGTCGACGAAGTCACGCTGAAAGGCGAGATCAAACGCATTTTCACCGGCTGGATGTTTGCCTCCAGTCCCGGCCTGAACGCCGTCGAGCACCCGATTTATGACGTGTGGCTGACGGGGTGCTCGCGGCCGGTCGAGACCTCGCAGGCTGAGCCGGCGGCGGACGCCAACCCGGCGCCCGAGCAGCCGCGCCGTCCGGCAACGCATTAGGACAAGGCGGGCGTCAAGCCGCAATCCGGGCGGCGTTCCAAACGCTCAGTGCGGGGCGATTTGGGTCAGCACGATGCTGCCCGGGATCGGGCGATCGAGCGCGAGCGCGCCAAAATCGCCTTCGCCGACGAGCGCGGCATCGAGCAGTTTGTGATAGGCCGGCCTCGACACTTCGGTGGCGCCGAACGTCCGCAGATGGTCGGTGACGAACTGCGTGTCCAAAAGGCGGTAGTGGCCGGCCTTCAGCCGGGCCACGAGGTGGACGAGAGCCACTTTCGACGCATCGCGCGCTCGGTGGAACATGCTCTCGCCAAAGAACGCCCGGCCAAGGCTGACCCCGTAGAGACCGCCAACCAGCAGGTCCCCGTCATAGACTTCGATCGTATGACAGTCGCCGCGCTCGAAGAGCTTGCGGTAGAGATTGTGGATGCGTCCGTTGATCCAGGTCCGCGTTCGTCCCGGGGCAGGCTGCGCGCAGCCGGCGACGACAGCGTCGAAGTCGTGATCGACCGTCACAATGAAGCGGTCGGAACGCACCGTGCGTGCCAGCCGATCAGGCACGTGGAAAGTGTCGAGGGGAATAATTCCGCGCCGCTCCGGCTCTATCCAATAAAGCGCCGGATCGTCGGCGCTTTCCGCCATGGGAAAGATGCCGCAGGCGTAGGCCTTGAGCAGCACCTCAGGGGTAATGTCGATGAGGGCGGAGTCGCGACTGGCCATGCTCCCCGTTTAGCCGGCTGCGGGCGCGCGCCGCAAGTGGTCCGCCATCGTTCGTTCCTTGCGCGGGTTATCTTGTCTGACTCCGCCTGGAGTTACCGCGCGCCGCCGCACGCGCTGGATATTTGTTTCACGCCGTCCGAAGTTAACGGCTCGCAAACCGTATTTCGTCGAAGATTTTAATCGTCTTGAACGCAAGAGCGCCCAGCAGGTTTCCCGTTCATGGGGACAAAGGATGGCTGGGCCATGGAACTCGGTGAAATGACCGGGATTTGCATTTTGCTGGTCGAGGACGAGATTCTGATCGCTGAATGGGCGGCGGATTGTCTGACCGAGCAGGGGTTTGTCGTGCGGACCGCGGGCAACGCCGCCGATGCGCTGCGGCAGCTCGCTGCGGGGCGGGTGGATGTGCTGTTCACCGACATCAATCTTCCAGGCACGATGGACGGGGTCACACTGGCGCGCCGCGCCCGCGAGCTGCAGCCCGACCTGTGTGTCATCTACGCGTCCGCCCTGGTCGGCATGCTTTCGGCAGAAGCGCGCGTGCCGGGCGGTGTGCTTCTGCCGAAGCCCTATGAACCGGAATCGGTCGTCAGGATCATCGCCGGCGCCGTGCGATCGGAGGCCGCGGCCTTACTGCTGTGACGGCTTCGCCTACGGTTCCACTGCGCCTCGGGTGAGAAATTCTTCGAGCCAGTGGATGTGATAATCGCCGTCGATGATGTCCTTCTCCTGCACGAGCGCGCGGAACAGCGGCAGGGTGGTCTCGATGCCGTCGACCACGAATTCGTCCAGCGCGCGTTTTAGCCGCATCAGGCATTCGGCCCGCGTCTTGCCGTGAACGATCAGCTTGCCGACCAGTGAATCGTAATACGGGGGGATGGCGTAGCCGTGGTAGACGGCTGAGTCGACCCGCACCCCGAGGCCACCGGGAGGATGATAATGGACGATCTTGCCCGGAGAGGGACGAAATGAGACCGCGTTCTCCGCATTGACGCGGCACTCGATGGCGTGGCCGTGAAATTTCACGCTGTCCTGTTGGAGCGGAAGTTCGTTGCCGGCGGCGACCCGGATCTGTTCGAGGACAAGGTCGATGTCGGTGATCATTTCGGTCACCGGATGCTCCACCTGAATGCGCGTATTCATCTCGATGAAATGAAATCCGCCGTCGTCATAAAGGAACTCGACGGTTCCGACCCCGAGATATTTGATTTCGCGCATCGCCGCGGCGACCCGCTCACCGATCTTGTCGCGCATCGCCGTGTTGAGCGCGGGGGAGGGGCCTTCCTCCCACACTTTCTGATGCCGCCGTTGCAGCGAACAGTCGCGCTCGCCGAGATGGATGGCAGAGCCGTTGCCGTCGCCGAGCACCTGGATCTCGATGTGGCGCGGCCGTTCGAAATACTTCTCCAGGTAGACGGTGTCGTCGCCGAATGCGGCCTTTGCTTCGGCGCGCGCGGTCGCCAGCGCCGGACGCAGCTCGGTGGCGGCGCGGACGACTTTCATGCCGCGCCCGCCGCCGCCTGCCGCTGCCTTGACCATGACCGGAAAGCCGATCTCGCCGGCCAGCCGGCCCGCCTCCTCGTCGCCGCCGACCGCGTCATCCGAGCCTGGCACGGTCGGCAGGCCGAGCTTCTTGGCGGCGCGTTTGGCGGCGATCTTGTCGCCCATCAGGCGGATGTGCTCGGGCCGCGGGCCGATGAAGTGCACGTTGTGCTCGGCGAGAATTTCCGCAAAGCGTGCGTTCTCCGACAGGAATCCGTAGCCGGGATGCACGGCATCGGCGCCGGTGATCTCGCAGGCGGTCAGTATGGCGGGAATGTTGAGGTAGCTGTCCTTGGCCGGCGGCGGACCGATGCAGACGCTCTCGTCGGCCAAGCGTACGTGCATGGCATCTTCGTCCGCAGTCGAATGCACGGCAACAGTGGCGACGCCGAGTTCCTTGCAGGCGCGCAGCACACGCAGTGCAATCTCGCCACGGTTAGCGATCAGGATTTTGTCGAACATCGATCGGCCCGGCGCTGCGAATGGCGAACGACGAACGAAGAACAGAAGAAGGACATTTTCGCCATCAGCCCGCCCGCCATTTCCTACGCGCCAACGGCATTCCGCCTACTCGATGATCATCAGCGGCTCGCCGTATTCCACCGGCTGCCCGTCTTCCACCAGAATCTGGATCACGGTGCCGGAGCGGGGCGCCGGTATCTGGTTCATCGTTTTCATCGCTTCGACGATGATCAGCGTATCTCCGGCCTTGACCTGGCTGCCGACGTCCACGAACGGCCGCGCGCCGGGTTCCGGGGCGCGATAGATGGTGCCGACCATCGGCGAGGCGACGAGTCCCGGATGCTGCTTCGGATCGAGCGCCGCCGCAGCAACGGGCGCCGCAGGCGCCGCGACCGGCAGCTCGGCCGGCCTTCCCCGCGCGGCGACCGGATTGCGGGCAACGCGAATCGCTACGCCGTCCCGCTCGATGGCGATCTCGGTCAGTCCGGTCTCATCGAGCAGCTTCGCCAACTCGCGAATGGTGTCGTGATCGGCGGCCGTCTTTGGCGTGCCCTTGGGCATTGGCGAGCGTCCCGGCTGGCGCGCCACGATCACTCCTTGGCGCCGATCATGGTGGCTACGCCGGTGACGGCAAGCGCGTAGCCCTCGATGCCGAACCCGCATACCACCGCGCGAGCGACGCGCGATATATAGGAATGGCGGCGAAATTGCTCGCGTGCATGAATGTTGGTGATATGCACCTCGACGACCGGCGCTTCCAGCGCCTGCAAGGCGTCCAGAATGGCAACCGAGGTGGTCGTGTATCCGGCCGGGTTGATGATGAGCCCAGCCGCGCCCTCGGCGCGCGCTTGATGGATCCAGTCGATGATCTCGCCTTCATGGTTCGATTGGTGAAACTGCACGGTGAGCCCGAACCGTTGCGCGGTCGCCCGGCACAGCTTCTCGACATCGGCCAGCGTCGCGCGGCCGTAAAGCTCCGGCTCGCGGGTACCCAGCAAATTGAGGTTGGGTCCGTTGACGACGTAAACGGTATTGGACATCTGCGCGCTGACCCGGCTCCGAATCGGCGCTGCAGCCAATGAGCGCGCCGCCGCGCCCGTTATAGGTAACGTCCTCGCCGAGGGGAAGTCACGTCATCGACTCCGATGGGCCGGACTGCAACGGCCGCGGCTGCCGAGCGGGTGGGCGAAGCGCCTGCCTGCGGTTGCCGCCGGCCGTGGCGCGACCGCGGGGCCGTGAGAGCCGCGCGAGCGCCGCAGCGCCGCTATTTCTGCAAGGCCGCCAGCTTCTCGCTCAGTTCCTTGTAACCGACGGCGCCGACCAGCACCTGGTCGCCGATCACGTAGCTCGGCGTGCCGTTGACGCCGAGGGCGTCGGCCAGCTTCATGTTGTCGGCCAGCGTGACCTTCACCTCGTTTGAGTTCATATCCTTCTCGATTTGCGCCATGTCGCACCCGACATCCTTGGCGGCGGCGAGCGCGCGCGCCTCATCAACGAGGCCACGGCTGCTGAACAGCTCCTTATGGAAGGCAAGGTACTTCGCGCCGGTCGGATCCTGCATGCGCACCGCAATCGCGACGTGAGAGGCCTCGACCGATCCCTCGGTCAAGATGGGGAATTCCTTGAGAACGAATTTCAGGTTGTGATCGTTCTTCAGCAAGTCGAGCATGTCGGAGACGGCATCCTTGCAATGCGGGCAGTTGTAGTCGAAGAACTCGACCATCGTGACCTTGCCGTTGGGGTTTCCGAGCACGACATCGTGCGGGGAATCGAAGATCGAGGCGCTGTCGCTCTTGATGGTCGTGCGCGCCTTGGCGGCTTCAGCCTCCTGCTGACGCCTGTCGAGTTCGGCCTGCATGTCCTGCAGCATCTCGGGGTGCGCCATCAGATAATTCTTCACGATGCTTTCGATCTCGTGGCGCTGGTCGGTCGAGAACGACTGCGCCGAGGCCGCTGCCGGCATCGCCAGCAGAAATGCGGCCGCAAGCGGAATGATTGCGCGCGAAATCAAAGTCATAGGATCTGTCCTTTTTGCTTTCATCGGCCCAATAGCAAGCGCGTTTTTGCCGACCGCCGCCCCCGGAATACCTGCCGATGGGATGGCGTCCACCGCGGCGGGGCGGTCACTGCGGCCGACCCTGGCCTCGCCAGCGGTGGCTTGCTACGAGGTCTGCTCAACGTGATCTGGGGCAAATGGGATCCCCCTCGGCTCAAACCCAGGCTATGGACGAGGCGCGTCACGGTCAACACAATGCCGATTCATTCGCCGCGACGACGCGGCGTGACGAAACCCGGCGAATACGGCAGCACGGCGGCGCTTGAGCTGGCGGATGCAATGGCTGACCAGGATGTGAAGGGCTAAGGGATGCTCGACAAGGCGAAGCGCCTCATACGACCTTCCGCGCGCAGCGGCGTGCCGCCGTTCATGGTGATGGATGTGATGTCGGCCGCCGCCCGGCTCGAAGCGCAGGGCCGCCGCATCATCCATATGGAAGTCGGACAGCCGGCGGCAGGGGCCCCGGCATGCGCCATCGCTGCGGCGCGAGCGGCGCTGTCCGACGCCACGATCGGCTATACCGAGACGCTCGGCATGCCGTCGCTGCGCCGCCGCATCGCGCGCGCTTATCGCGAGTGGCACGGCCTCGATCTGGACGCCGAGCGGATCGCGGTCACGACCGGTTCTTCGGCCGGCTTCATCCTGGCCTTCCTGGCGGCGTTCGAAGCGGGCGACCGGGTTGCCGTGGCGCTTCCCGGCTATCCGCCCTATCGCCACATACTGAGCGCGCTCGGTTGCGAAGCGGTCGGCATAGAGACGAGCGCCGAGACTCGCTGGGCCATCACCGGCGAGAGCCTTCTCGCCCAACACCGGATCCGGCCGCTGCGGGGTGTCGTCCTGGCATCGCCGGCCAATCCAAGCGGCACGATGATGAGCGCATCGGCGCTCGCCGATGTCGTTCGCTGTGCAGAGGATGCCGGCATCGCCATCATATCCGATGAGATTTATCACGGCCTCGATCACGCTTTCGCGGCGGAGACCGCCGCGCGGCTGACCTCGGATGCGATCATCATCAACTCATTCTCCAAATATTTCTGCATGACGGGCTGGCGGATCGGCTGGATGGTGGTGCCGACGCCACTGGTGCGGGCGGTCGAACGGCTGCAGCAGAATCTGGCCATCTCCGTGCCCGCACTGTCGCAGATCGCCGCGCAGGAGGCTTTCGACGGCCGTGCCGAGCTGGACGCGATCAAACGGGGTTATCAGGAGAACCGGCGCTTTCTGCTTGAGAGCCTGCCCGCGGTCGGACTCGATTCTTGTCTGCCCGCCGACGGCGCATTCTATCTCTATGCCGACGTGTCGCGTTTCTCGGCCGACAGTCACGATTTCGCCAAGCGAATGCTCGAGCAGGCGGGCGTGGCCGTCACTCCCGGCATCGATTTCGACCCGCTGCGCGGCAGCAATTTCGTCCGCCTGTGTTACGCGGGCTCCGCGCCGGATATCCGTGAGGCGGTCGAACGGATCGGCGTTTGGCTCAAAGGCTAGGGGTCCGATTCCAACATTCGCATCCCTTTTTGGCACGCCTTCGTGCGAATATTGGAATCAAAGGACCACTGGCAACTATAAGTGCTCGTGTGGCGGTTCAGAAGTCCGCATCATTCCTGCCGCGACCTCCTCATGCGGAGTTCTGAACCAAAGCCACACGAGATCAATAAGTTGCCAGTGTCCTTCGATTCCGAAGTTCGCAAACGAGGGTGCCGCATAATGATGCGAACTTCGGAATCGGGACACTAGTGGAGCTTTTGGATTTGCCATTCGCTTGATGAGCGAATGGCTTGGGGGTAGCGAATGTCGAATCCGCTCCACTGGATCGCGGAATCAAGCCGGTATGATTATTTCATCGTCCCCTTCGATCGAGACAGGCCATGAGCGATACGACATTTGACGTTCTGCGCAAGGTGACAACGGCGACCATCACCACGATGCTGCTGAAGAAGGGCATCCGGCGCTGCTGGATGACCGGTCCAAAACCGCTTGTCGCCAAGGGCGAGCGCATCGTCGGCCCGGCATTCACCCTGCGCTTCGTGCCGGTGCGCGAGGATTTGGCGACGCCGGAAAGCTGGGCGCATCCGATCTCGACGCGGGCGGCGATCGAGGACATGCCGGAGGGCGTCGTCGCGGTGGCCGACGCCATGGGCGTGCCCACGGCCGGCATCTTCGGCGACATCCTTTGTGCGCGGATGAAAAAGCGGAATGTCGCGGCGCTGGTCACCGACGGGGTCATGCGCGACCGCGCCGGCGTGCTGACCAGCGCGCTGCCGGTCTGGTGCGCGGGCGTTGCGGCGCCGGCTTCCGTCAACGGATTGACTTTCGTCGGCTGGCAGCAGCCGATCGGCTGCGGCGGCTGCGCCATTTTTCCCGGCGACGTGATCGTTGCCGACGACGACGGCGCAGTCGTCATTCCGCAGAACCTCGTCGCCTTCGCCGCCCACGAGGGCGCCGAGCACGAACTCTATGAAAGCTGGGTGTTCAGCGAAGTCGAGAAGGGCGTGAAGCTGCCGGGCCTTTACCCGCCGAATGAAGACGCCAAGGCGCGCTACGCCGCGTGGCGGCAGAAACGGGACTGAGCCGTCCATCGCGGCCGAGAGATGTTGCAAGGCACGCTCTGCGCTGAGGGTTGCCTCCCGGCCGGTGCCGTCATTTCTCGGACAAATGCGGGAACAGTTGCGTGCCGTTGAGCGCCAGCGCCTGCTCCTTCGTAAGGTAGCCGTTGCGCTCCATGGTCGCGATCACATGCCTGAAACGGGTTATCGCCTGCTGTCCGGACGGGTCGGCGCCAAACCGCGCCGGAGCGTTTGGCAGTCCGGCAAGATAGATGCACTGCGCCTCGTTAAGCTGCTGCAGGCCCATGTTGAAGTACGCCAAGGCGGCAGCTTCTGCGCCGATCGCGCGGCGCCCGAAATAGACGCCGTTGAGATAGAGCTCCAATATCTTCTGTTTGCTGTAGTCGTGTTCGACGATCAGCGCGGCGCGCAAGACCCGCAATTGGCTTTGCACCTCGGCGAGGAGCGAAGGTTGCCGGCGGGGGACGTGCAGCATGATCCGCGCCAGTTGCAGCGTGATCGTGCTGCCGCCATGGTCTTCGTGGTCGTTCTCGGCATACTCGACCGACGCCCTCGACAGCGCCATCGGATCGACGCCGCCGTGCAGCATGAATCGCTTATCTTCCACCGAGATGATCGCGTGCTCCAGGCATTTCGGGATACTGGAGTAATCGACATAGCCCCAATGGTGCCTGGTCGATTGTTGGCGCAGCCAATCGGGATAGTACGCGACTATCGCGCCATCGGCCGACAGCGCGAACAGCCCGCCAAGCGCGCGATCGACCGGCGGAACGAACAGCAGCGCGGCGAGCGCGAAAAGCACTCCAATCGTCAAGGCGGCATTGCGTAGCAAGTGGCGCAGCGGTCCTACTCCGATTGACTTAGAGTGACGGCATTGTAGCACGCTCGGGAATTTGAACGCGCCTTCATGCGGAGCATGGAATGTTCTTCGTCCTCTCCAAGCTTTTGGGCTTCTTTGCGGAGCCGTCAAACCTGCTGGTCGTGATCGGGATCGTCGGGGTGCTGCTGCTGTGGACCCGGTTCAGGCGGCTTGCCAACGGTCTGGTCACGGTGAGCCTGGTGCTGATCGCAGTCGCCGGATTGTCGCCGCTCGGCAATATCCTGATATTGCCGCTCGAGCAGCGCTTTCCGCCGTGGGACCCCTCGCGCGGGCCACCCGACGGCATGGTTGTGCTCGGGGGTGCGATCGATCCGCAGGTGTCGGCGGCGCGCCGCGTCGTGGCGCTCAATAAGTCGGCCGAACGCATCACCGTCGCGGCCGAACTGGCCCGCCGCTATCCGAACGCGCGCATCATTTATGCGGGCGGCAGCGATGCTTTGGTCTTCGATGCCATCCCCGAGGCGCCTTTCGCGGTGCGGGAATTGGAAGCGCTCGGCGTTGCCCACGATCGCATTACTGCCGAGGAACAATCCCGCAATACGATCGAGAATGCCGTTTTCTCCCGACTGCTGGCGCAGCCAAAGCCCGGCGAACGCTGGCTTCTGATCACGTCGGCCTACCACATGCCGCGCGCCATCGCCGCCTTTCGCGCCGTCGGCTTTCCCGTCGAAGCCTACCCGGTCGATTGGCGCACGGGCGGCCCGGTCGATGCGGCGCGGATGTTCGATACGGTCAGCGCCGGTTTGGCCCGTACCGATGTGGCCGTCCACGAGTGGGTGGGGCTCTTGGCTTATCGGCTGGAAGGCAGGACAACCGAGTTGTTTCCCGCACCATGATCGCCGCTTTGCGCGCGCCCACTCAACGCCATTCCGGCCGCTTGCCGTTTACCATTCATTCATTGTTGTGGCAGGACATTGGCTCCCAGGGGACTGATTCGCCAAGCGGTGGGGGTCGAGCGAGCCGTTGAGCGGTGGCCCCGCTTTTGCAGCAATGTCCTTTTGGGGGAACACCATGTCGGCCCAAATCCCTGCAGTGCTCGCGCAGGCGCCGGAGGCAACCGCCGACGAACCGCCTCCTGTGCGCTGGCCTTGGATCGAGATCGCGTTCACCATTTCGATTGTTGCGGCGGCAGTATTGGTCATTTCCTTCCTGACGGCGCTCACCAGCCTGTAGCGGGGAGCGCGGATCACAGGATTGCCGCGCCAAGGCCGCCGCATCGGACCCGATGCCCGGTCGTGCCGCGCGCGATCGGCTGCGAGCAGGAATCATATTGAAGCGTGACACAGGCCGCGAGCGGATATAACTCCCTTTTCCCGCAGGGGGTTGGGGTTACTGCATGCCGCTCCGTCTGATCATCGGCAATAAGAATTATTCCTCCTGGTCGTTGCGGCCCTGGCTCGCGATGAAGGTTGCCGGGATCGCTTTCAACGAAACATTGGTTTCGCTCGATGCCGCGGATTTCAGGGCCAAGGTGCTGGCGCTGAGCGGAGGCGGCGGGCCGGGCAAGGTGCCGATGCTGATCGACGGCGATGTTCGTGTCTGGGAATCGCTGGCAATCCTCGAATATTTGGCGGAACGATTTCCCGCGTCCGGCTTGTGGCCGGCGGCGGAGAGCGCGCGTGCCCATGCCCGCGCGGCAGCGGCGGAAATGCATTCGGGCTTTATGGGACTGCGGCGTCATCTGCCCATGAACGTGCGACGGCCGGTGAAGGCGCGCGCCCTCGACGCCGACGCGGCGGCCGATGCCGCGCGGATCGACACAATCTGGGCCGAATGCCGCGCGCGGTTTGGTGCCGGCGGCCCGTTCCTGTACGGCGCATTTGGAGCGACCGACGCCATGTACGCCCCGGTCGTCTGGCGCTTTCACACCTACGCCGTCGATGTGAGTGAGGGCGCCCGCGCCTATATGCGTGCGGTCATGGCATTGCCGGCCATGGCCGAATGGCGCGACGCCGCGCGTGGCGAGCCGTGGGTGCTGTCGCACGACGAAGTAGACTGGCCGCAAGTCCTTCGGGAGTGAGCCGCTCAGGAGGTAGCGAATGCTCCACTCGTGGTCCGATTCCAACATTCGCATCCCATTTCGGCCTCCGGTCTCCCCACTTGTGCGAATGTTGGAATCAAAGGACCACGAGCAAGGATTAAGTGCTGGTGGAGCTTTGGATTTGACATTCGCTTCACGAGCTGGCGGCTTCCGGGTCGCGAATGTCAAATCCGCTCCACCAGAGCCTGCAGCAGGGGGCGCTGATAACCCAGGATCTTGGTCTCGGCGACCGGCAGCGCGAAATAGGCGATCCGGTCGATCTCGGGAAAAGCTTTCCGCCGTCCGGATTTCGGCGGCCATTCGATCTCGAAGGTATTGCTGGCAAACAGGGCGAGATCGAAATCGGCCTCAAATGCCCAAGCGTGGACCGCTTTGCCGCCTTTCTGCTTGACCGCCGGGAGGTCGATGAATTCGCCGGCCGGTGTGAGGCCGGTCTCCTCGATGAATTCGCGCCGCGCGGTCGTTAACAAATCGGCTCCCGGCTCGACCAGTCCCTTGGGGATGGTCCAGACGCCATCATCTTTTTTGGCCCAGAACGGTCCGCCGGGATGGGCCAGCAGGACTTCAAGCCCGTTGCTGCGACGAAATGCCAGCAGCCCGGCGCTGATCTTGCCGATGCGGGTCATACCAAACGATCCGGTTCAACGTCGGTCATGCCGAAACCCCGCGTCGTGTGACAGATTCTTGCCGGCCCCCCGGCGCTTCGCCGGCGGTGCGGCGCATGCGCGCAGGGCCCGCCGAATCTGCGGCTCTCTAACGCAGGCCTTGCCAAAACGGGCCGCCTCTGCATGATTTTGTCACGATTGCGCCGACAATGCCGCCCCGCCTCGTCGCGCTCTAGAGGGCGCGTCAAGGGAGGGGCGCCTCGGACGATTTCTTTGCACGGAGCCAACTTCAATGCGTTATGGAATTATCGCGAGCATCGCCGCGCTCGCCGTCGTTTGCGCGACGGCCGCCAAGGCCGATGACGCCCCGAAAGACGTCAAGGGGCTTTATCTGATGAGCGACTATCCGGCCGTCACGGTACGGCCCGGTGAAACCTCCACCATCAATCTGCGGCTGCAGAATTACGATATGGCGCCCCAGCGTATGGCGCTGTCGGTCTCCGGTGTACCCTCCGGGTGGACGGCAACGTTGATGGGCGGCGGTCAGCCGATTGCCGCGGCGATGCCCGCGACCAATTCCAGCGTCTCGCTCGATCTGCGGCTCGACGTGCCGAAGAACGCCGCGATCGGGACGCAGACGCTGACCGTTTCCGCCGACGGCTCCAGCAGCAAATTGCAGCTTCCGATCGCCGTGACGCTGGCCAAGGATTTGCCAGCCAAGCTGAGCCTGACGCCGCAGCTTCCGGAATTGCGCGGCACCTCGAAATCGAGTTTCGAGTACACGCTCGCGATCAAGAATGACAGCGGCAAGAAATTGACTGTCAGCCTGGCCGCGCAGGCGCCGCGCAATTTCGATACCTCGTTCACCGAGGAATACGGCACCCAGGAAGTCAACGCCGTCCCGGTCGACGCCGGCCAGAGCAAGAACGTGAAGCTCAAGGTCACGCCGCCGAACACGGCAGCAGCCGGACAGTACAAGGTTACCGCGCGGGTGAGCGCGGAGGATACTTCGGCGACGACGGACCTCGGGATGGACATCACCGGACAGCCGAAACTTGATGTCAGCGGCCGCGAGGGCTTGGTGTCCACGCGCGCCACCGCCGGCAAGCAGACGTCCGTTCCGGTCGTCATCACCAATACCGGCACCTCTCCCGCCGAGGATGTCGAGCTGAGCAGCAGCGCCCCCGACGGCTGGAAAGTGACGTTCAATCCGAAATCGGTCGACCGCATCGCGCCGAACGCGAACAAGGAAGTGCAGGCGCTGATCACGCCCACCGACAAGGCGATCGCCGGCGATTATGTGACGACGATAACCGCCGCGGCGCGCGGTGAATCGGCGTCGACCGACTTCCGCGTCACGGTGACGACCTCCACCATGTGGGGCATCGCCGGCGTCGGCATCATCGGCATCGCGCTCCTGGTCATGGTCGGGGCGGTTGCGAGGTTCGGCCGGCGATGAGCGGAGATATTGTCATCGAGGCCAAAGGCCTCACCAAGACCTACGGCCAGGCGGTCGCCGTCGACCACATCTCGTTCACCGTGGGCCGCGGCGAGATTTTCGGCCTGCTGGGGCCGAACGGCGCCGGCAAGACGACGACCATCCTGATGCTGCTCGGCCTGACCGACATCTCCGGCGGGCAGGTGAGCGTGCTCGGGTTCAATCCCGCGCGCGAGCCGCTCTCGGTCAAGCGACGCGTCGGCTACCTGCCCGATACGGTCGGCTTTTATGATCAGCTCACCGCCGCGGACAACTTGCGCTACACCGCGCGCCTGATCGGCTTCCGGCTGGCCGAGCGGGAAAAACGCATTGGCGAGGCCCTCGACCGGGTCGGCCTCTCCGAATTTGCCGAGCATCGGGTCGGCACGTTTTCGCGCGGCATGCGCCAGCGGCTCGGGCTCGCCGAAATTTTGATGAAGGGCGCGCAGATCGCCATTCTCGACGAACCGACATCGGGGCTCGACCCGCACGCCACCGCCGAATTGCTGACGATCATTCGCCGCTTCAAGACGGAGGGCGTTTCGGTTCTGCTGTCATCGCATCTGCTCGAACGCGTGCAGAGCGTCTGTGACCGCGTCGCCTTGTTCAGCGCCGGGCGCATCGCCCTGATGGGTTCGGTCTCCGATCTCGGCCGCGAGGTTCTCGGCTCCGGCTACGTGGTCGATATCGAGGCGGAAGGCAGCGGGCTCGGGGAAAGGCTCGCGCTTGTCCCCGGCGTCAATCGCGTGGAGCAGACCGGCATCGGCAAGCTGCGCCTGCACGCCGACCGCGACGTGCGGCCGGAGGCGGCCGCGGAAGTGGTCGCCCAGCACGGACGGCTCAAATTTCTCGGCGTCCAGGAGCCGAGCCTCGAGGCGATCTATACCCATTACTTCGCGGCGAGGCCCGATGGGACCCTGAAGGAAGGAGCCCGCCATGCGGCGTGAAGGCTCGGCCTTTAACGGTCTCGGCGTGGTCATGCTCAAGGAATTGGCTGACCACCTCACCAGCATCCGTTTCATCATATTGGAAATAATCGTGATGCTGATCGCCGTAGGCACCGTCTACGTCGCGACGCAGCAGATCAAGGATACGGTCGCCCAGGACCCGTTCCTGTTCCTCAAATTCTTCACCACCTCGCGCGCGCCGCTGCCGTCGTTCATCTTCTGGCTGTCGCTTTTGGTGCCGGTCATGGCGATCGGGCTCGCCTTCGATTCGGTCAACGGCGAATATAACCGGCGCACGCTGTCGCGCATTCTCTCGCAACCGATCTATCGCGACGCCCTCTTGTTCGGCAAGTTCCTCGCCGGGCTGATGACGCTGGCGATTGCGCTCTTGGTGCTGTGGCTGTTGGTGATCGGCCTCGGTCTTCTGTTCATCGGCATTCCGCCGGGAGGCGAGGAGGTGGCACGCGCCTTCGTCTTCCTGCTGGTGACTTTGATTTATGCCGGCGTGTGGCTTGCGTTGGGGCTGCTGTTCTCGATCGTGTTCCGATCGGCGGCCACTGCGGCTCTGGCGACGCTCGGGCTTTGGCTGTTCTTCTACGTGATCTGGCCGGTGCTTGCCGGCGAGATTTCGCAGATCATCGTGCCGCCCGATCCCCGCTACATGGCCCTTGGATTGCAGACGCCGGGAACGGTGGTGCTGGAGCAATTCCTGGCCCGCCTGTCGCCTTCGACCTTGTTCGGGGAAATCGTGGTCGCGATCCTTGATCCCACCACCCGGGCGCTCGGGCCGATCTATCTCAGCCAATTGCAGGGCGCGGTTCTCGGCGCTCCGCTGCCGCTCGGCGCCAGCGTGCTGATCGCCTGGCCGCAGATCGTCGGCTTGATCGCCACGTCGATCATCCTGTTCGTGATCGGCTACGTGGTCTTTCAACGGCAGGAAGTGCGCGCCTAGAGCGCAATTGGCCTTCTAGGATTTTGGTGGAGCATGATCTTTTCGGAAAACCGGTTTCCACTTTTCCGGATCATGCTCTGAAGAAAAGCGAGAGCGGTTTTGCGCCGTTCTCGCTTCTGTCTGCCGGTTGCGCGTCAGGCCGAAAGAACGGCGACGATTCTCATGTCGCGCGGATTAACGACCACGATTTCGTCTGCATAGACGAAATAAAGGTAGCCGCGCCAGCGCGGCTGGATCCGCACCAGTGTTTGCGGAACCGGCATGATGCGAATGCGCCCGCGCGGGATCATTGTGCCGACACGAACGTCGAAATTTACGTGGCCAGCCCGCGGCGCGCCGCGCGCGTCGATAATCCTGCGGTGGATTTGCGCGCGCTGCTGTTGTGAGAGCCGGACGTTCGTGTCGCTCGTCCCGGCCGTGCCTTGCGGGGCATTGGCGCCCTGCATTTGCCCGGACGCGTTGCCCTGGAGGCCGTGAAGCGTGTGCGCCCGCTGGGCCGTGCTCTGCCCATTGCGTTGCATTCCGCGCTCGTTATGCGCTGCGCCGCCTTGGTTAGGCTGGCCAGGGTTCTGCGCCTGATATCGGTTGTTCGGAGCCATCCCGTTTTGCGCGCCCGACGGGCCGCCGCCCTGCGCCTGCATGCCCTGACCCTTGCCTTGGCTCATGCCCCCTTGGCTCATGCCCCCTTGGCTCATGTCCCCTTGGCTCATGCCGGTATTGCCATGGCTCATTCCGGGATTCCTGCCCGGCGTCGACTGCGTCCCATGCTGTTGGTTGTTTGACATCCCGCCGCCCGGCGCCTGTGCCGAAGCGAGGCTGGTCGCCGCGACGAGCGCGAGGCCGGCGACGCCGGCCAACAGGATATTCTTGTAGTTCTTCATTCAAATGTCTCCTCTGTGATGCGTGCTCCCCGCTGCGCGCGGCCCTTCTACCGGCGGCATTCGCGCTTTTGGTGCTCTCTGGCGAACGCGAGGAGGTAGGGAAAGTTTCGGTTCCATGTGATATTCGTCGGCAACGGACTTCGCGCTGCGCTGCATAGTTCAGGCGCAGCACGCCGTTTCCGACTGTTTGTTCCTTCTTTCCAGGCGAGGAAGATCGTGGCTGTCATCACTTCGAGCATCGCCGACACTTCCAGCGAGTTCCGCGCCAACCGGGCTGCCATGCAGGCGCTGGTGGCGGAACTGGAGCGCAGGCGGGCCGATGCCGCGCAGGGCGGCCCGCCGAGCGCGCGCGAGCGTCACTTGGCCCGCGGCAAGCTGTTGCCGCGCGACCGCGTGATGACGCTGATCGATTCCGGCACGCCGTTCCTCGAGCTTTCGCCGCTTGCCGCCTACGGCATGTACGACGACGCCATACACGCCGCGGGCCTCATCACCGGCATCGGCCGCGTCGCCGGGCGAGAGTGCGTGATCGTGTGCAACGATTCCACCATCAAGGGCGGCACCTACTATCCAATGACGGTGAAGAAGCATCTGCGCGCACAGGAAATCGCGCGCGAGAATCGGCTGCCGTGCGTTTATCTGGTCGATTCCGGCGGCGCCAACCTGCCGCACCAGACCGAGGTGTTTCCCGACCGGGACCATTTCGGCCGCATTTTTTTCAATCAGGCCACCATGTCCGCCGCCGCCATAGCGCAGATCGCCGTGGTAATGGGCTCGTGCACGGCGGGCGGCGCCTACGTGCCGGCGATGTCGGACGAGACCATCATCGTCAGGAATCAGGGCACCATCTTCCTCGGCGGCCCGCCACTGGTGAAAGCGGCGACCGGAGAGGTGGTTTCCGCCGAGGAGCTGGGCGGCGCCGAGGTGCACACCAGAAAGTCGGGCGTGGCCGACTACCTGGCCGAGAACGACCGCCATGCGCTGGCGCTGTGCCGGCGCATCGTCGCCAACCTCAACACCGGCACCATCGTGCCGCCCATCACGCTCGCCAAGCCCGTGGAGCCGAAATACGACATCGGCGAACTCGACGGCATCGTGCCGGCCGACCTGAAAAAGCAATACGATATGCGCGAAGTGATCGCGCGGCTGGTCGATGCTTCCGAGTTCGACGAGTTCAAGGCGCTCTACGGGGCCACCCTGGTGACCGGCTTCGCCCATATCCACGGCATCCCGGTCGGCATTCTCGGCAATAACGGCATCCTGTTCTCCGAGAGCGCGCTCAAGGCCGCGCATTTCATCGAGTTGTGCTGCGCGCGCCGCGTGCCGCTGTTGTTCCTGCAGAACATCGTCGGCTTCATGGTCGGGCGCGAGTACGAAGCGGGCGGCATTGCCAAGGATGGCGCCAAGATGGTTGCCGCCGTCGCCTGCGCGCAGGTGCCGAAAATCACGGTGATCGTCGGCGGCTCATACGGCGCCGGCAATTACGGCATGTGCGGTCGCGCCTACGGCCCGCGCTTTCTGTTCGCCTGGCCGAACGCGCGCATCTCGGTGATGGGCGGCGAACAGGCGGCAAGCGTGCTCGCCACCGTGCGCCGCGACAATATCGAGGCCGCGGGCAAAAAGTGGTCCGAGGTCGAAGAGGAGGAATTCAAGCAGCCGATCCGCGAGCAATACGAAGCCGAAGGCAATCCTTACTACGCCACCGCCCGGCTGTGGGACGACGGCATCATCACGCCGGCCGAAACCCGCCGCGTGCTGGCTTTGTGCTTTTCCGCGGCACTCAACGCACCGATCCCGGAGACGAAGTTCGGCGTATTTCGGATGTAACCGGCTCGATCGATATCTGCCGTGGGGTCATGCCTTCTTTCGTTGCTTCTCCGGCAACTTCGCCGCCTTGCGTAAGACCGCATTGATGCGGCTCTGCCAGCCGCGACCGCCGCGGCGGAAATGCGCGATCACGTCCGGATCGAGCCGCAGGCTGACGGGCCGTTTCGGATTTTTCGATTTCGGCCGGCCGCGCGGAACGGGAACGCCGCCGACGTGCATGGTCGCGCTTCGGAACCATTCATCGGTCAATTCCGGAATCTCGGCATAGTCCCCGGGGCTAAGGACATACTCGTCGATCTTCTGCAATTGACGTTTAGTAGGTCCTGAACTCGCCGGCGTAGCGCGCCTTTTCCCGGTCATTTGCCTTCCTCATCGAGATGATGTGTCGATCGTTTCCGCGTTGCGTCCACACAACGACGATCATTCGGCCTTGCAAGAAGCCGATCGTCACGATGCGCACCCTCTCCGCAGTCGCGCCGCACGTCTTCGCGGTCGAACGTTCGTCCGGCGAACACCTGCCTCGCATGCTCGAAATCGAGCCCGCGCTCGCGTAACGTCCATTCGCGCTTGGCGGGATCATAGGCGATTGCCATCTTCAGTTAATGTATATACGACAAATCGCAAAAGGCTGCCAGAAGGAAGCCAAAGCCCATGCCCAAATCCATCGAACACGTCCATTGGCCGGATGCGCCGGACCTGTGGATGCCCTATGCGCCGGCGATCAAGGTCAAGGGCGGGACGACGGTCTATCTCGCCGGCGTCACTGCCGCGCCGGTCTATCATCACCATCCGCATCGGCCTGAGGAGTTTGACGCCATGCCGCGCGACATGGCCGGGCAGGCGCGAGCGGCTTTGGAGAATCTCAAGCGCGGACTGCACGCGGTCGGCGCCACCTTTGCCGACGTGGTCACGGCCGACCGGTTCGTCACCGATCTCACCGATCAGGATGCGCTGAACCGCGTCTGGGCGGAATATTTTCGCGACGCCAAGCCGGCGACGACCACCGTGCAGGTGGTGCGGCTTGCCACCGATCCGCGCTGCCTCATTGAGATCAACGCGGTCGCGGTCGTGGATTGAGCCGAAGCGCCGCCACGAGGGCTCAGCGATTGAACAGCCACAACAGTGCGCTCAGCACCACGCTGATGATGATGCAGGTGACCAGCGGGAAATAGAACGTCGCGCCCCCGCGACGATAGACGATGTCGCCCGGCAGGTGGCCCAATCCGATCCGTGACCACAGCGGCCACGTGATCCCAGCCACCAGGAGCAAGAGCCCGAGCCCGATCAGGAAACGTTGCATTGATCCATTTTGCCGTCTCGGGTCCGCAGGTGGCAATGCGGCTGCGAACGATCAAGACCGCCGGCGGGGCGCTTGACGGCGGCGGGCATCCGCCGGCTCATAGCACCTTGCCTGCTGTCACGGCCACTTGGAGGTCCGCATGACTGAGATCGCCTATCGAACAGCACTTATCGTCGGGGTCGGAGCCGGACTTTCCGCATCGCTCGCCCGGCTATTCACCAAGGCCGGGATGAAGGTCGCGCTCGCGGCGCGGCGCGGCGGCGAACTCGCGGCACTCGCCAAGGAGGTCGGCGGCCGGGCCTTCGCCTGCGACGCGACCGATCGCGCCCAGGTCGCCAAGCTGTTTGCCGAGGTCGAAAGCGCCTTTGGCGCGCCCGATGTCGTCGTCTACAACGCCAGCTATCGCACGCGCGGTCCGTTCGTCGAACTCGATCCGGACGAGGTCGCCAGATCGATCACGGTCAGTGCGTATGGCGGCTTCCTGGTGGCGCAGGAGGCCGCCAAACGAATGCTGCCGCGCGGCCACGGCGCGATCCTGTTCACCGGCGCATCCGCCAGCGTCAAGGGCTACCCGCAGTCGGCGCCCTTCGCGATGGGAAAGTTCGCGCTGCGCGGGCTGGCGCAAAGTCTGGCGCGCGAATTGTCGCCGCAAGGCATCCACGTCGGTCATGTTGTCATTGATGGCGGCATCCGCAGCGCACGCCGCGCCGACCCGCCGGATCGGCCCGACAGCACGCTTGATCCCGACGCCATTGCGCAGGCCTATCTTGGCCTGTTGCGGCAGGAGCGCAGCGCCTGGGCCTGGGAGATCGAGGTGCGGCCCTGGGTCGAGCGATTTTGAATCGACGCTCGCTGCGTCCTCCTTATACTTGCATGAATGTCCGGGGTGTTCGCTAAGTCAGCGCTGGCCATAAGCGTTGTCGCCGCGCTGGCGCTTCTGGTTGCCACCGGCGCGGATGCGCAGCGCCATTACCGCCGCCGCGCGCCGCGCGAGACCGAACGCGCGCCGGCGATTTCTTTCGACAGCCGCGACACCATCGTGGCCGCGCCGGGTCCCTTCAAGGGGCAGCCGTACTGGTTGGCGCTCGCCGACTGCGGCGGCATCTATTTCAAGCTCAACGTGCTCTACACCGACGCCGCGGTTCGTGCTCGCGTGGTCAAGCCCGATCCTCGCGCCAATGCGGAGTTCACCAAGAAACTCAATGAAGCGATCAATACGGCCACGCTTTATTTCGATGCTGCAGAGGAATTCCTGCGCACCGACCGCGGGCTCGATCGCGATGCGGCCATCCTCACTTACGATGCGCCCTCGCGCGTGGCCGGCGATCGGGCAAAGACCATCGATGCCGCATTGGCCGCGGCGCGGGCGTGTCCGGCGCTCTATCGGGCATGCCACGCCGGCAAGTACAAGGCCTGCGGCGGCAAGCTCGCGCCACTGAACTGACGATCGGATGCGACGGCGAAGACGAGCCGTTCCCTGCGAGGGGAAATTTCGCGTCACCGTGCCGTTTCGATGCGGCACAAAGCGGCGTCAGCGGCGTTATATGCAACACCGCTCGCAATTGACGGAGAGAGCCCATGACCTATCGCGTTTATTCGGGCCCGCGCGGCTCGGAATCCATCTCTCCTTTGGAGAAGGATCGCCATCTCTTCAAGGAGTTCAATCTTCTCGAAGAGGCCATGAGCTGGGCGCGCCACGTCAATGAGGGCGGCCGGGTGGTTTTATTGATCGAAGGCGATGACGGCACGCGGCTGACCAAGCAGCAGATCGTGAGCGCGCTCAAGCATCCCGAAGCGGATATGGGCCTCGGCGCTGCGTAGCCGATCGCGAAATCGAACTCGCGTCTTGCCGCCGTCGATCCCGACGCCGGCGCGACGATCAGTGCAGGCGCGGCTCAGAGGGCGAGCGAAGGCAGCGACGCCAGGTCGGCCAGCACGGCAGCCGGCGGGTGCTCGGAATATTCGTCGGGCAGCCGTGCGCGATTGATCCAGACCGGGCGGAAACCCGCCGCTGCCGCCCCCATGATGTCCCAGCGGTTCGAAGAGACGAAAACCACCTCGCGCGCGTCAATGCCGAAACCGTCGGTGACGAGCGCATACACGTCCGAACGTGGTTTGTAGGTGCGCGCCGCGTCGACCGAGAACACGGCATCAAGCAGCGGGCCGAGGCCCGAGGCCGCGACCGCGGCATCGAGCATAGGCGGCGACCCATTGGAGAGAATGGCAAGCCGCGCTCCCTGCGATTTCAGCGCGGTGAGCGCGGCACGCGCATCGGCGAAGGCGTCGAGCCGCAGATAAGCCTCGAGCAATTTCTGCCGCAGCTTGCGATCGACGCTCGTTACGCGGGCGAACGTGTAATCCAGCGCGCGCTCGGTCAGGGTCCAGAAATCGGCGTAGTCTCCGGCAAGCGTCATCGTCCAGGTGTATTCGAGCTGCTTCGCTCGCCAGATCTCGGAGAACCGCTCGGCCTCGGCACCCGCTTCGGCGCGATAACGGGCGATCGCGGCATGCACGTCGAACAAGGTGCCATAGGCATCGAACACGTAAGCCTGGGCCTTAACGTTAATCATTTTTCCGGTCTCCTGTGCGGCAGGTTTGGTGACAAAGGGTGTGCGAAGAAGAGAACCGAGTCCATGGGAAGGATGTTCGATGAGCAAGCCCGTTGTCTGGTCGAAGACGGTGACGTTTCTTGACGACGGCTGGCACGACGGCAACGTGCCGATCATGGGTCCGCGTACCCACGCGGCGTGGCTCTGCACCTCCGTTTTCGACGGCGCTCGCGCCTTTGAAGGGGTTACACCCGATCTCGCTTTGCACTGCGCACGCGTGAACGAGTCCGCCAAGGCGATGTGCCTCAAGCCGCTCGTCACGGTGGAAACCTGGGTGGCGCTGGTCCGCGAGGGCCTCAGACGTTTCGAGGGCAATGCCGAGCTTTACATCCGGCCGATGTATTGGGCGGAGGATGCCTCCGGCGGCGCAGTGCGGCCCGATCCGGAGACGACCCGTTGGTGCCTGACCATGTACGTCGCGCCACTGCCGAAGCCGACCGGCACGGCGATTACGTTATCGCCGTTCCGCCGTCCGACGCCCGACAGCGCTCCCGTCGAGGCCAAGGCCGGCTGCCTGTATCCGCAAAGCGCGCGGGCGATGATCGAGGCGCGGGCGCGCGGTTTCGATAATTGCCTGGTATGCGACTCGCTCGGCAACATCGCCGAGCTGGCCACGGCCAATGTCTTCATTTCCAAGGATGGTACCGTCTTCACCCCCACGGCGAACGGCACTTTTCTTGCGGGCATAACGCGCAGACGCGTCATTGGCCTCTTGCGCGAAGCCGGCGCGACGGTGGTCGAGACGACGCTGCGCTATCGCGACTTCCAGTCGGCGGACGAGATATTCTGCACCGGCAATTACAGCAAGGTCACTCCGATCAGCCGTATCGACGAGCGGTCCTTGCAGCCGGGACCGTTCTATCGCAAGGCGCGCGAGCTTTATTGGGAATACGCCCATTCGAATGCGGCATGAATCTGCCGCGAAATTGCCGGGCGTGGCGCACGAACGGCGGTGCGCAAGGAAAAAGCGGGGCCCCGTGGCCCCGCTCGTTCGCCGTGTAACCGCGATCCGCTATTTCATCGCCGCTTCGTACATCTCCGCCACGTAGTCCCAATTCACCAGGTGGTCGAGGAACGCCTTGAGATAATCGGGCCGCCGATTACGGTAGTCGATGTAATAGGAATGCTCCCATACGTCGCAACCGAGGATTGGCTTGGCGCCGTGCACCAGCGGGTTTTCCCCGTTCGGCGTCTTCATGACGACGATCTTGCCGTCCTTGACGGCAAGCCAGCACCAACCTGAGCCGAATTGGGTCGCTCCCGCTTGCGCGAATTCTTCCTTGACCTTTGCGAGCGGCCCCACGTCGGCGGTGAGCTGCTTTTCCAGCTTGCCGGGAAGTTTCTCGCCACCGCCGCCCTTCTTCATCCATTTCCAGAAATGAATGTGGTTGTAATGCTGCGCGGCATTGTTGAAGAGGCCCGGAATCTTGCCGAACGTGCCCTTGAGGACCTCTTCGACCGGCTTGTTTTCCCACTCCGTCCCCTTGGCGAGGTTATTTCCGGTCGTCACGTAGGCCTGATGGTGCTTGTCGTGATGAAATTCGAGCGTCTCGCGCGACATGTGCGGGCTCAATGCGTCATACGGATAGGGAAGTTCGGGCAGCGTGAATGCCATTGGTCTACTCCTCAATCTGAAGCGGAAGCGGGGTTGTCGGTGAAACGGGTGGAATGACGGAATAGTTCCTACTAATGGTCCGATTCCAACATTCGCATCCCGTCTCGGCACGCCCTCGTGCGCATGTTGGAATCAAAGGACCACCAGCGACTACCAAGTGCGAGTGGAGCTCTGGATTTGACACTCGCTTCAAGACCTAGCGGCTTGGGGGTAGCGAATGTCAAATCCGCTTCACTAGATAGGCCGATCGCTAGGTGTTCGGCAACGTCCGTCGCGCAGGCCTGGTCGGATCAACCTGTCAGCGTCAATTAGTGCCCACCCTGCCGGCTGCCGCTTCGCGCCCGCCGGAGACGAATAACGCAGCTTTTACAAGTCATTATCGAGAGAGCCGCAATTATCGCTTGCACCGTGCCCACGGGGCGGCCAAAATAGTACGAAAAGATGGCCGCCGAGCGGTTATCCGGTGGCTGGGGACGGCTGATGTATGCGTTTCTGCTGGCGTTAGGTGGTGTCATCACCGCTGCGGGAGTGGTGCTTCTCGCGGCGGGTGTGTCCATCCAGCAGCACACCTTCGACACAAGCAATATCACGCCCGCTATAATTGCAATCATTGGTGGTTGCGTTCTGATCGGGCTTGCGTTCGTCGTTCGCGCTCTGTTGCGGGTCGAGCGGGCGCTTGCATCACGTCCGATCCTGCGACCGGCGGCAGCTACGCCGGCCGGTGAGCCGGCGCGGACTGCGTTGCCCGCTACTGCGCCGAAAGTGCCGGCCAGTTGGGAATCGCCGGCCGCATCGCCGCCTGGCACGGTCGCCGTTGCCGAAGCGGCGCCGGTTGAAGCTTCGCGGCCGCTCGCCGTGGAGCGGCCGGAAAACGCCGCGGCGGTTGAAGCGGCCAACGTCTCCTTGTTGCCGAAGGCGCCGGTCCGAGCCAGCGAGAGGAACGGCATCGTGGATCAGGGCGCGGCGAACGGCGCCAATGGCGCCGGGCTCATCAAAACCGCGCCGCGTGTCGTGGAGAGCGGCCGTCCGCGGCGTCCACAACCGCCGGCCCACAGTTTGGTCTTCGATTCGCTTTGGCCGAAAGCGCCGCGCCCAGCCGCCGAGGCGCCGGCGGCAGGAGCCGCACAAACGCTGCGGCAGACCTCGGCCCCGCCGGTCGCGTCATCAGAACCTGCGGCAACCGCTGAAGCCCCGGCGACGGCTCAGGTAGCAGATGCGCAACAATCCGCCGCAGCGGTGTCTATCCTTAAGTCTGGCGTGGTGGAGGGCATGGCGTACACGCTCTACTCGGACGGATCGATCGAAGCACAGCTCCCCGGTGGAACGGTGCGTTTTGGTTCGATCGTCGAGTTGCGCAATCACATCGAACAGAACGGCTGACGGCCGGACGCTGAAAGCGAGGCGGCTGACAGCGAAGCTCGACGACGGCGAAACGGCTCGTGGCAAACGGCCGCTCTCCCGCCCTTGAGAGATTTCGGTGGTTTCAGGTATCACCCAAATGAGCCGCCGCCAGACCCCCAATCTGGCGGCCAAGCGCAAGCGTCAGGTGACCTCAGCAGCCCCAACGATTGCAGCAACTCGCCTGCCTGTCTCAGCAGGGCCGGCAGCGATGTCCGTTCCAGACAAAATGACGCGGGCAATGTGCGCCGCGATGCCTGCAAGCCGCGTGCATGATGTTGTTGACGGTCCAGGCGCTGGCCGCGAGCTGTCCGGCACCGCTTGTCGGCGCTGCCTGCGCCCCCCAAGTCGCCGCGCCGGTGAAGGCGACCGCAGCCGCCAGTGCAAACGCGAGAGAAAGCTTCCTCATCGAGACCCCCCTTTGAAGTTGTCGTAGCCGCGGCAGCCTAACGATGCTTGCCGCAATGACAAGGGCGCTCAACGAGATTTCAGTGCACAATCCGACATGGCGGCCAGCTTATTCCCGATCGCCGGCCTGGTCTCGAACCTTTACACAGCACAAGCCGTTCATTGATCTAGCATCCGGGCCGCAAGTTCTTGTCCATTCAATTGCTTTTACTGAAAACATGTAGTATAGGGACGCTGCTTGCTCAGGTCTTCACGGCGCGGCATTCGGAGCGCCGTCTCGGGGCGGACGATGCACAGGCCCCCGGCAGAGTCGGGTTCATGGCTGAGAATTCACCCGAAAGCGGCTTGATTGAACTGACCGCGCAAATTGTTTCCGCCTATCTTGGCCACAATGCCGTTGCCAGCAACGAGATAACAAATCTGATCAACCAGGTGCACACCGCGCTGAAATCGGTTTCAGGCGGACGGGCGCCGCTGTCGGCCGAACCGCCCAAGCCGGCGGTGCCGGTCAAGCGCTCGGTCACGTCGGATTACATCGTCTGCCTGGAGGATGGACAGAAGTTCAAGTCGCTCAAGCGGCACTTGCGCGCACAATACAATATGACGCCGGAGCAATACCGGGAAAAATGGGGCCTGCTGCCGGACTATCCGATGGTTGCGCCGAACTATGCGGCTGCCCGGTCGCAATTGGCCAAACAGATGGGGCTGGGCCAGCAGCGGCGGCGGCGCAGCAAATAACCGCCACCAATCCTCGCCGCGCCCGCTGCGTCTCCGTATGCGGCCGCTCAAACCGCCGCGCCGGCCAGCGCCGCTTGTGCCTCGCAGCGAATCCGCTCGACCATCGAACGAAAGCCGTTCGAACGCTGCGGGGTGAGATGCTCGCGCAGGCCCATTTGCTCGAACAGGCTGAGCGCATCGGCGGCGAGAATTTCCTTTGCGTGCTTGCCGGAGAAGATAGCGAACAGAATGGCGATAAGTCCGCGCACCAGGTGCGCATCGCTGTCGCCGGCAAACATCAGCACGGGCCCGTCTGCGCCATTGGGACGCACGCGCGTTTCCAGCCACACTTGGCTCGAGCATCCCTGCACCTTATTGGCGTCGTTGTGCGCCGATGGCGCCAGCGGCGGCAACTTCCGCCCCAGCTCGATCAGGTACCTGTATCGATCGTCCCAATCGTCGAGGATCGAGAAATCGTCGATGATCTCTGCAATGTCGGTCATGGCTCCGGCATTCTCGCTTCGGCCTTTATATAGGGCCGTCGGAGCCGCTCGTCGATCTTGGTGCCGCGACTTTTGGCTGCGACGGTCGGAGCGACGGGAGACCAACCGGGAACGCAGAGGCCGATTGGCTACGTCGAGCGGTCAGCGATCTTGCGGATTGGCGGGCCGCGCCAGGCCGGAACGAGGTCGGCCGGAGTAAGCGTATTCTGCGAAGCCTGCGGCGGCGAGGGCTTTCGCAGTGCGGATCGGTTCCGATCATTGCCGAGCGAACCGGTGTCGCGCGGCGCCGCGGCCTCACGCGGCGTCATCGTATCGCGCGGCGCTATGGCCTCACGGGGCGTCATCGTGTCGCGCGGAGCGATGCTATCGTGCGCCGTCGGGGCGTCGTGGGGCGCCACGACCTCGGTCAGCAGATTGTATAGCATCTTGGCTCCGGCCTGCGCCTTGTAGCCCATCGTCCTGGCGAGCTCGGAGCCGACTGTGCAGGCGTTCGGTTGGCGCGCGCAGAATCCCTTGAGATCGTGGACGGTGGCGGATGCGGCCGAGATTGCCTCAGAAGCGTCGACCTGGTTCGCCGACGAGCCGCGCGGCGCTCCGCCAGCGGGCAAGAGGATCAGCACGACGCCGAGCCAAAACGCCATTCGCAACAGAAAGAACATGACTCCCGCATCCCCACCGCAAGTCTCGCTGCAGTGGGATGCAAACTAACAGGCAGCATTGAAGGCCGCGTTCGCCGCGCCGGACGGGTTTTACTCGTAATCGAGCAGAATTAGCCGCAAATTTTCGCGTAATTTTAGCAATCCGCAGAGGAAACGATTTACCTGGAATTGGTCGGACTACGCCGGTGCGGCAGGGTGTCCGCCTTTGCAATGACGCTGCGCGCGCCGGTCACGGCCGCGCGGGGCAGGTGTCCGGCAACGCGTGATTCACCATGTCGGATGAATCCACTGCTGCCATTTGCGCGCATGCCGCCGCCGCGGCGCCGTGTGGCCCGAACGGAGGCTAACCTTAGCGTTCGTTTAAGCCGGCTCTGACACGATCGCTCCAGAACAAGGGGAGCGCGTCTGCAATGCGGCGCGTGCGAAGCTGAAGTGGGTGTCTTCGCGCCAATTGAAGATTATCTCGGGACGCTGGTTCACCCGTCCGCGCTTGGGGATGCGCTGACGGCGGCCCGTCACCGCGCCTTCATAGCGCCACGGTTGCTCGCAGGTGTCGTCGGCTTGGCGCTATTGCCGCTCTATCTGATCGTGCGCGGCACTCCGCGCGCGATCGAGCTTGTTGTCCTTGTCTGGCTCGTCCTGCCGCTCTTCACCGCCTATTTTCTCTCCCGCACCGGACGCTACGAGAGCGCCCAGGTGCTGTCCTTGCTCGCGCTGTGCGCGCTGACCACTGCCGTCGCCGCCGCGACCGGGGGCATCGCTTCGTTTGCCGTGGTCTGGCTGGCGCTCGTGCCGATTGAGGCAGCCCTTTCGATGTCGCCACGGCTGGTGGCGTTCGCCTTCGCTTTGACGCTGGGCGCTGCCACTGTGCTGACGGTCCTGGGTTCAAGCCATTTGTTGCCGACGACGGCGCCCGCGCGCGACGGATATGCCGTTCCGGCCGAACTCGGCGTCATTGCGGCGGCGCTCTACGCCACTGTGCTTGCTTTCGGCGCGGAAACGTTGGTGCGGGCGGGCTCGTTGCTGTCGGATACGGAACGGGATCGTTATCATCTGTTGGCGAGCCATATGACGGATGTGATCACGCGCCACGCGCGCAACGGCGACGTCACGTTCGTCTCGCCGGCGGCCCAGTCGGTGTTTGCTTCGCCCGCTGTCAGCCTGCTGGGACGAGGATTATTCGAGCGCATCCACGTCGCCGACCGTCCCGCTTACCTCGCTGCACTCGGCGAGGCCGCATCATTCTCGGAAAATCGCCCGGTCGAGTTCCGCGTCCGCTGCTCCCGCGAGGCGGAAGTTGCCGCCCAATTCGCGTGGATCGAGATGCACTGCCGGCCGCTTGAAGTCCCATCGGCGGCAAGCAATTGCGGCGATCGCGAAGTCGTCGCCGTGTTGCGCGATGTGAGCGGGCGCAAGCGTCACGAACAGGCGTTGGCGGCAGCGCGCGCGGATGCCGAGCGCGTCAGCGTCCGCAACAGCCGCTTTCTCGCCACCATGAGCCACGAGCTGCGCACGCCGCTCAATGCCATCATCGGCTTTTCGGAAATGCTGATGAAGGAGCAGGTGTTGATGCTCGATCATAAGCAGCGCCGCGAATATGCGGCCCTGATCAGCGATTCCGGGCGTCACCTCTTATCGGTGGTCAACGGAATTCTCGACATCTCCAAGATCGAGACCAACAATTTCGCCATCACGGCCGAGCCGTTTGTGCCGGCGCCGGTTGTTTCCCGCTGCTGCGATCTCGTGGCGCTCGAGGCGCGCGCAGCGGATGTTGAAATAGAAAATTCGGCCGACGGCGACCTGCCCGAACTGATCGCCGACAAGCGTGCGCTGAGCCAGATCCTGCTCAATCTCCTGTCCAACGCCATTCGCTTCAGCGAGCGTGGCGGCAAGGTCGTCATCGGTGCGCGCGCCGAGGCCGGCGCCGTCGTGTTCACGGTGCAGGATCACGGAATCGGAATCGGCGAGGAGGATCTGGCGCGGGTCGGGGAGCCGTACTTCCAGGCGCGAGGTGGTTCCGAGCGTCGCGGCGGCGGCACCGGATTGGGGCTGTCGATCGTCAAGGGCCTGGTGCGGCTGCAAGGCGGCGAATTATCCATTTGGAGCCGGCTCGGGGAGGGCACCCGCGTCACCGTGCGCCTGCCGCTCGATTGCGAGAAGGCGCGTCCGCAAGGCGGGTCCGTTGCAGCGGAGGCGGGCGAGGGACCCGAAAACCACGGCACGGCTCGCCTCGCGGCGCATTTCGATCGGTCTGCGGCGGATCGGTTGCCCGGTCGCGGATTATCGTCGTTCCACGAAATACCGGTGAAAAAAAGTGCCTAGAGGACGCAAGGGAAGTCGCAGCTTGGTGCTGGACGCGGCAATGCTTAGCGTCTCTGCGCTGTGTCTGCTTTTGATCAGGGCTGCACGGCGTCCCGTCGACTCGTTCGCCTTGGTGGCCGCGGTTGCGTTAAGTCTGCTCATCGTCATCAATGCGCTTGTTCTGCAGTCCGCTTCCCGCCCGCATCCGTTCCTGCTCAGCACGACGCCGAAACCGCCGCCGGCCCGCGCCATCAATGTCACCGACAGCGAGCCGTCCCGGCCGCCGCGCCCGGCGGTTTCCGAACGCGCGCCGCAGACCGATGCACTCGCGCGCAACGATCCGATCGGTCGGCTGATCGAAACGTCTTCGCGCACCATGGCGATCCAGCGCGCGCTGTCGGAGTACGGCTACGGCCAGATCAAGCCTTCCGGCGTGCTCGATCGGCCGACGGTCGCCGCGATCGAGAAATTCGAGCGCGAGCACAACATGCCGGTGACCGGCCGCATTTCGGAGCGACTTGTAAGCGAACTTGCCGCCATGATCGGCCAGCCGCTGCAATAGCATTTGCAGCATTTGGCCTTTGCAGGTCCGGCGCGACAGGCCATATCTCGCTTCATCAGTCGGATGTGAATCAGGACATGCGCCTTAAATCCGCGCTCTGGGTCGCCGCTTACCTGCGCCGCTGTCACGTCGAAGGCGTGAATGCAGTCGTGCGGCGGCGCGGCGCCGAGGAGGCCGGCGCCGTATTCGTGCGCATCTTCAGGCTCGACGGCACCTCGGATTTGTTCGGCCCGGCACCGCAAAGCGCGTTCGACGCCGTGCCCGGAGCGGAGCGCACCTTCAGCCCGAGCCTGAGCGAGCAGCCGGCGCTCGATGCGGCGATCGAGGCCTATCTTGCCCGCGAGATCAAATTCGACCCCGATCTATGGATCGTCGAGGCCGAGGATCGCGCGGGGCGAAATTTTCTCGATGTCGTTGCCGGTTGACCCGGCGCGGTATCACGAGGCGGTGCGCCGTACCACTTTCGGCAAAGGTGATGCAGCGCGTTGCACGGCCGCAGCGGAGCGCGCCCTCGATCCGTCGCCGGCGAGAAGCGGCTGATGCGTCGGCAGTTCGCGTTCGTCGAGCTTGAGCGCTTGCCAGATGGCCACCACTTCGCGCGCGGCCTCCACTGTCATCTCGTCGTAGAGAGTGGCCAAGGCGTGGACGCGTTCCACCGAGTGGCCGACGGAGGTGTTGACGAACAGCAGGATGCGATGAAGCAGAGTGCCGGGGATGTTCAAGGCCTTCGCCGCCACCACGATCGGCTCGCCCAGCGGATCGCCGGCGATGCGTTGGGCTTGTCGGCGCGAAATGCGCAAGCAATGCGCAAGCTCGCGCGCGAATGCCTCGCGCTTGCGGTCGAGCGCCGCGGCTTCCAGTTTTCGGCCGGCCGTCGTGTCGTTGGCCAGATCGCAACGCGCCGGTGTCGGGCGAACCACAACATCGAGATTGAGCAGGATAAGGCGCCGCTCGTCGGCATTCGCGGCAAAGAACAACTCGTTAAGCTCGCTTGCCGCGTCGGAGGCGATCCAGTCGGGCGCGGCGCTTGTTTCCGATGGAATAGGGCATGCCGCTGCGCCGCTTGCCGGCGCCTGGACCGGCTCTGGCGCCGCAGGCGTGTTGCGAACCGAGGTCACGGCGGACTGATCCGCTTGCATCGGCCGATTGGACCGAAGCGCGGCGCTCACCTCGGGCAAATCGACCGCCAGCTTTTGCATGACCCGACCGGGCGGCGACAAGTGCCGCGCCAAACGAGCCGCTACTGTGGCGCGTGTCGGCATATCCACGGAATCGAGCAGCCGCAGCGCCAGTTCCGTGTAATGCCGATCCTCGTCGGGGGTGTGGGTCAGTTTCTGCACATAAAGATCAGTGAGAACGCGCAGCAGGGTGGGCCGCATGTCGGCCCTGCCATTCAATCCGATCTCAGTGAGACCTTCGAGGCTGGAAAGCGCCGACGTGTCCATTATGCGTGACTCAATTGCAACAGGTACCGGCCGATGAATATCTCCGCCATCCTAGATTCTGCACGTTAGCGAGGCGTTAACCCTGCATCCCGCTTAATTGCGGGAGAGCCGAAATCGACGGGTGCGGGATTGAGGGCTCCCGCTCAGCCGTCAGGGAAACTGGCCGGTGGGTAGCATCATTAAATTTCCGGACGAGGGGCGCATCGTCCGCTTCGTGCGTGCCGAGGCCAATGAATCGGCGACCGTCATCATATTGCCGGTCGTGCGCATCGAACGTCTTCCCGACGCGCCGTTTGAAGCTGCGGAACCGCACACGCCGCCGCCTGCCGATAACGGTGGCAGGCGACGCATGAGGCGGCGATAGCCTCGGCTCGCTCGATGCCGCCGCGTGCCCGCCTCCGCCGCGAGACCCTGTCGCCGATTGCCCTGTTGCTCGCGCTCTCTGTTCTTGGTGGCTGTCTTGGCGGCTGTTCCAGTATCGGCGATCTCGGCACGCTCCAGCCGGATCTGGTAACCGACAACATCCACGCCTGGGTCGGGCGCGAAGCCGCGCGAGACGCCGGCCTGCCGGCCTCGCATAACAACCTCACCGACGACGAGCGGACCTTGCGCGATCTCGCCTTTCCGCTGATCGAGCCGCCCTATGATCGGCAGCGCTGGGACGCCGTGATCTATGAATACGGGGTCGATCGCTTCATGCACCGCGATGCATGGATCGACGATCCGGCCGCCTATTACCGGCACTTGCAGGGCGATTTCCTCCGCTCGACCGCGGCGCGCTACAACCAGTTGATGGATGACATCCGCAACGACATCGTGCGCATCGAGCCGTTTGTCGAGATTGCGCGCAGCGTGGTCGATCTCGATCGCCGGCGCGAAGCGGCCATGGCCCATATTGCCGATCTCAGCCCGGCCGAACGGCGCAATGCACAGGCGCGCGTCGACGAGAACATCCTGATCATCGCCTGGGTACAATATTCGTTGAACGAGCGCTGTGCCGCATATCGCTTTGCGCTCGAGCATTTGGCGGCGGCGGAGCCGGAGAGCGAAGCCGGCGACGTCGATGGCGTGCTCACGCAGTTGCAGCAGGCGATTGCAGCCGACGGTCTGCCACAGACGCCGCAACTCGCGGGCTTGCCGGTTGTCGCGACGGGCGACGGCGCTCTGTCCAGATGATCTACTGGATGGGCTCGACGCGGCATTGCGCCGCCGCCAGCGCCTGGCGCGCCATCGGCATCAATCCGGGTTCAGGCGCCAGCGCTCGCAGCACGATGAGTCCCGTTGTCGTCGGTGAATCGATGATCAACCGGTCGGCTGCGGTCACGTCTTCCTCTTCGGGCAATTGCGCGTGCTGCTCCGGCGTCATCAGATCGAGTTCGATGGCGCGGTGACCTGCGGCGCGATCGTTGATGGCGTAATAGGCTATGCTGCGTCGCGTGTAGAACGTGACCGAAGTGTAAGCCTCGCTCACCGGGGCATTGAGCTTGATCGAGCCCGCGGAAAGGTCGTACCGGCAGACCGCAGTGGCGAAAGCCGGGTCCATATACGGCATGATCGCACCCTGGGCCGTCGGGGCGGGGAGCGGAGCCATGGCGTTGACCGGGGTGATCGCCGCGAGCCGCGAATAAGCGTCCTTGCTCGCCTCATGAGGCATCGCCAGCACGCTGGCGAGATGCACGACGCCGCCGAGCAATATGGCGGCGATGATCCATAACAGCCAGCGGATCATGGGCAGCCCTTTCGCGCAATCGCCGGCATCGGCCCTTCCTGCATCGTCGTGGTCGCTACCCCGATCGGCGTGTCGTAGAGACGCCACACCAGGACGAAATTTTCGATGCCGCCGGTGGGCAGCCAATTGCCCGGCCGGGCTTGCGGCGCGACCGTGATGGTCAATCGTCCGTTGCTCTCGCGGACGATTTCTTCGCTGGTGAAGCCGTAGCGATGGATGGCGTTGGCGACCAGCCCGCCGTTCAGATTGTAAAGAGTTACGGTCCAATAGCGCGCCGGCGGTGTCATGCCGCTGAGCACGAATGTGCAGCGGCCGTCAAAGCGATGACCGGCGTTGTCGGCACGGGCATAGAATGAAACGCCGTCGCCGATGCCGATCGGCAACTCGCCGTCGCGAGAAATGCTCGCGTGCGCATAGGGGTCGATTTCCTGCGATCCGCTCTTCGGCCAGGCGGTCCAGGCGCCGATGGTCAGCGCTCCGAACGCTACCCCGCGCGTGAGCGTGACCCACGTCGCGCTCAGTCCGACCGCTGCCGCCAGCAAGAGCGTGAAAAACGAACCGACGAGCAGACGCATATCCGGCGCGTTCAGTCGCCGCTCAAGGTCGGCGGAGAGTTCTGGTTGGCTGCCGCCGCCACGGTATCCGCACGATCGGCGCCGTTTGCGTTGCTTGTGCCGCCCTTGCCGGGATCAAGCGCGCCGAGCGTTTTGGCTGCGGACGCTTTCGCAGCGAGCGCATGGTCGGCGTCGTCAAACATTTGTTCGAGGTGCACGAGCGCATCGGTCGCCTTGCGCGTCAGCAATGCCGGATGCGGTTCGCCGCTTCCCTTGAAGGCGCCTTCGGCAATCACCGGCGCGTGCTGCGGCGGCGGCAGTCCGGGCAGTTGCCGCATCTCGATTCCCTGATTGGCATACGCCATGATGTCGTGCCACGTCATCGCCGGCAGCGAGCCGCCGACCATGTGGTTGGTGGGAGAGAAATCGTCGTTGCCCATCCACACGCCGGCGACGAAGTTTCCCGTGTAGCCGACGAACCAGCCGTCGCGCCAGTCGTTGGTGGTGCCGGTCTTGCCGCAGGTGGGAATGCCGTCGAGCTGTGCCCTCCTGCCGGTCCCGTTTTCGACCACCGAGTTCATCATCTTGATCATCTCGACGGCGACTTGCGGGCTGATCACCTGGCGCGGCCGAGGGCCGTCGCGATCGAAGCGCCATACCAGTTGGCCGGTGCCGGTCCGCACCTCGAGCGCGGCGTGCGGGACGACCGCTTTGCCGAGGTTGGGGAAGGTGGCGTAGGCGACCGTGTGCTCGAGCGGCGTGACCGCATCGGCGCCGATCGGCAGCGAGGGGGTGTCCGGCAGCGGCGTCACGATGCCCATGTTGCGCGCGGTCTGCACGATCTTGGCCCGGCCGATCTTGGCGTTGCCGCCGCCGAGCGCGATCGAGAGCTTGACCGGAATGACGTTGATCGAGCGGGTCAGGGCATCGATCAGCGTAACCGGGCCCGCAAAACTGTTTTCGTAGTTGTGTGGGCACCAGTTGCCAATGCAGACCGGCGAATCGACGACCACCGAATCCGGCGTAAAGCCGTTGCTGAGCGCAGTGGCGTAGACGTAGGGCTTGAACGAGGAGCCCGGTTGACGCATCGCGTCCACGGCGCGGTTGAACTGACTTTCGTCGTAATTGCGGCCGCCCACCATCGCGTGCACTGCGCCATCGAGATCGGCGACCACGACGGCGGCTTGGCTGGCGGCGTATTCGCGGCCGTAATCGCGCAAATTCGAGTCGACGACGTGCTCGGCGTAGCGTTGCAGATCCATGTCGAGCGCGGTTCGCACCACGAAGTAGCGGTCGGTCACGGATTTCGGGAAAGTCTGCACGAGCCGACGCATCTCGTCGAACGCCCAGTCCAGATAATAGTTCGGGGCGTCGTCCTCGGTATGGTAGATCGGGGTCGCCGGATGGAGTCGGGCCCCGTACACCTGACCTTCCGTCATGAATCCGGCATTCACCAGATTATCGAGCACGACGTTGGCGCGCGCGCGCGCCGCCGGCAGGTTGACGAGCGGCGAGTACTTCACCGGCGCCTTGAACATGCCGGCGATCATCGCCGATTCCGCGAGCGTGAGATCGCGTACCGATTTGCCGAAATAATACTCCGCCGCCGCATCGACGCCGAACGCGCCGCCGCCCAGATAGGCGCGATCAAGATAGAGCTTGAGAATCTCGTTCTTGGTCAGATGCGCTTCCAGCCAGCTTGCGAGGAACGCTTCGTTGATCTTGCGCGTATAGGTGCGCGCGTTGGTCAGAAACAGGTTCTTCGCGAGCTGCTGCGTGATCGTGGAACCGCCCTGCACCACGCCGCCGGCCTGGGCATTGGTGACTGCCGCGCGGAAGGTGCCCAATACGTCGATGCCGAAATGCTCGTAGAAGCGCCGGTCCTCGGTCGCCAGCACCGCCTTGATCAGCGAATCCGGCATCTCGTCGAGCGGCACCGAATCGTTGTGCTTGATGCCGCGGCTGCCGATCTTGTTGCCGTAGCGGTCGAGGAAGGTGACCGCGAGATCGGATTTCTTCAGCCAATCCTTGTCCGAGGTTTGCTGGTAGGCCGGCACCGACAGCGCCAGCAGGACGAGGAGGACGCCGGCGCCGAGCGTCGCGGCCTCCGCCAGCGGTTCGACGATCAGCCAGCGCTTCCACCCGGCAACGTGGAAGCGGTCCATCGTCGCCGTGAAGCGTTCATAGATCTCTCGCGCCCACTTGCCGCTGGCAAAAACCGCAAAATCGATTCGGGAATCGAGATCGAGGAGCGCGCGCTTGATCTTCGGCCGCCAGTCGTCGCCCGGATCGGGAAATAAGTCCGTCACGATAGTGCTCTCCGGGAACCGGCCCTGCCGGGGCGATTTGGTCCCTCGAGATTTGGTCCCTTGACCCGGGCAAAGCCAGGGTCGCGGCGCTTTGCCGAGTCAACGTCCGCGGAAGCAGATTTAGCCCACTCGGCATCGTCGGCCAATGCCGCGTCAGCCATAGCGTGAATGGGAAATTGGGGGAAATTTGGCTTAAGGGACAAATCTCGCATGCCACGGGGCGGTTGCGATCTTATGCTGAGGCAAAGCCGTGTTATCCGGAGAACACAATGGCAACCGATGATGGCGAACCCGACGGTCAGGCTGCCGCCCCGTTCTGGCGACGCAAATCATTGAAGGAGATGACTGATTCCGAATGGGAAAGCCTGTGCGATGGCTGCGGTCGGTGCTGCCTCAACAAGCTGGAGGAAGAGGGAACCGATCGCACGTTCTATACGGACGTCGGCTGTCGGCTGCTTGACGGGGAGACCTGTCGCTGCCGCGATTACGCCCACCGTCTGGACAAGGTGGACGATTGCGTGCGCCTGACGCCGGAAAGTCTCGAATCCATTAGCTGGCTGCCTCCGTCCTGCGCCTATGTGCTGCTGGCCGAGGGCAGGGACCTTTACTGGTGGCATCCGCTCGTTTCCGGGGACCCCGAGACGGTGCACGCGGCCGGAGTCTCGGTGCGTGGCCGGGTCAGGGCGAGCGAGGTCCATGTGCCGGACGAGCAATTGGAGGAGTACATCGTGAACTGGCCGCTCAGGCTGCCGAAGCGGGCCCGGCAGCGGCCCTGATCGAGCCGGCGGCTCGCTCGCGATCCGTCACGACAGTCTGCGGCATCCCCGGAAAAGGGCACCCCAGCTCTGCGGAGAGGACGGTTGCGTCGGCGCGCCTGGCACGCCAATTGGTGCAACTTGGCGACCAGATGCGCGCCGGGTCCGCTAATGCTCAAGGCGCGAGGCAGATTGTTCTCCGCAATGACACGCAATGCCGTTACCGAGGACGTTTCGGGCCTCGCCGCCGATGTTTGCGGCGGCGATTTGACGACGGTCAACGGCGCGGAAGCGGTTCGGCTTGACGCGGCGACGCCAGAGAGCGCGGCCTCAGGAGCCGGGCACGGCCAGGCGGAAGCTGCCGCGCCGATCGATCACGCGACGATTCGGGCCATCGTCGCCGGCATCATGCTGGCGATGTTCCTCTCGGCGCTGGAACAGACCATTGTCGCACCGGCCCTTCCGGCGATCGGCAGGAGCCTGGGAGATATCGATGACCTGTCCTGGGTCATCACCGCTTATCTTCTGGCGCTCACCGCCACGACGCCGCTGTTCGGCAAGCTCTCCGACATTTACGGCCGCCGTGCAGTCATGTTGTTCGCGATCAGCATTTTCATTCTCGGCTCGGTGGCCTGCGCGTTGGCACCGACACTGTGGATGCTCGTGCTGTCGCGCGGCCTGCAGGGTATCGGCGGCGGCGGTCTTCTGCCGATCGCACAGACGATCATTGCCGATCTGCTGTCGCCGCGCGAACGCCCGGTGGTGCAGGGCAGAACCTCGATCATGTTCATGAGCGCCAGCATTCTCGGTCCGGTGCTTGGCGGGCTTCTGACCGACCACCTCAACTGGTCATTCATTTTCTGGATCAATGTGCCGCTCGGCGGCGTCGCCTTGGTGATGACCGAACGATCACTGCGGCGCCTGCCGCGCAATGATCGGCCGCACCAGCTCGATCTCCTCGGAGCGGCGTTGATGGTATGCGCCGCAATTGCGCTCATGCTGGCGCTGAGCCTGGGCGGTACCCATTACGCTTGGCGCTCATGGCGAATGCTGAGTTTGATTGCGGCTTCCGCCGCGCTTTGGGCGCTGTTCGCGTCGCGCCTTCTTACCGCGCGCGAGCCCTTCATTCCGCTTGCAATCCTGCGCGGACGCGTGACCAGCACGATCACGGCGGCCGCATTCCTGTCGATCGGCACCGTGATCGGCGTGACGATCTACATGCCGCTATATTGCCAAAGGGTGCTCGGCGTCTCCGCAAGCCTGTCGGGTGTGGTGCTGATCGCCTACATGTTCGGCGCGACGCTCGCCTCGTTGCAGTCCACGCGGGTGATCGTACGCATGAAACATTATATGCGGGTCCCGATGGGCGGGCTTGTCGTCGCCGTCAGCGTGCTTGTTGCACTCGCCGCCAACCCGGCGGGTTATTCGCTCGGCGAGCTTGTCGCGTTGTTGTTCGCGCTCGGCTGCGGGCTCGGGCCGATGTATCCGGTCAGCACCATCGTCATGCAGAACACGGTCAAGCCGCACCAGCTCGGGACGGCGACCGGGACGTTGAATTTCTTCCGCACGCTCGGCGGCGCCATCGTCGTGGCGGTGTTCGGGGCCATTGTCCTCGGCAACATGACCGAGGGGTCGAGCACGAGCACACTCGACACGCTCGCGGCCGGACATGGCGATCTGGCGCCGGCGTTTCACTGGGTTTTCATCGCCGCGGCCGTCTGCCTGACCATGTCGTTTGCATGTTTGCTGGCGGTCGAGGAGCGCCCGTTGCACGGGCCGCTGCGTGCCGCTGTCGAAACTGCGGCGGAATGACTGCAGCAAGGTGAGGTCGGCTTTCGAGCCGCCCGGCGGAGCATGGCGCGGCTCGACATGGCCTCGCCTGCGCCGGTTGCGGCAAAGTGCCGTCGAAGATGCCGCGGGGAACGGCGTCCCGGCTGTCGCGTTTTCCATACGGACGGTGGCTTTGCGTTGTCGAAGTTCGCCGTTCCAAGCCCCCGGCAGACTATCCTCCCGGTCTCGCCGGGGAGCTTATTTGTCGCGCGGCGGCGAAAGCGGCGAGCCGAGTGTGCGCGCAGTGCCCATGATCCAGGAACGGTAGCGAACAAGCGGCGTGACGCCGGTGAGGCCGCCGCAGCCGGCGGAAAGTCTTGGACCGGTCGCCCAGCTCACCACTCCGACAATAGCAAGCGTACCGCCGTCGTTGCGGAACGCCGGCGCGCCCGAATCCCCGGCGCAGGCGCCAAGCCCGGGACGTCGACCTTTGGCGCGCGGGTCGAAGAGCCACAGTTGCAGCGTGTTCGGGCTGCCGGTGGCGACAAGAGTAGCCGCGCGTACGGTCCCGCCCGTGCGGCCGTCGCCGCGCACGGTGACGCCGTAACCGGCGACCACCAACTGGTCGCCCGGCGCGATCGGGAGCGTCGCACCGTCAAGCGGAGCCGGCGGAATTTTTTCGGGCAGAGGCTGGGCAAGCTTTGCCAAGGCCACGTCGGCGGTGGCGAGATGGCTGAAGAGTCGCCTGATGTCGAACTGGGGATTGCGCGCGATCCGCGCGATGTCCTTGAGCGCCACTTGTCCGTCGGCTGATATCGAGGCGAGCTTGTAGTCCGATCCCGGCTGCACGCAATGGGCCGCGGTCAGCAGCAGGTCGTGCCCGATCGCGGTTGCCGTGCACGCGGTGCCGTGTGACCCGAGAATCATCACGACCGATTTGCCGGCGCCGTCAGCGGCCGGTGGCGCGCCACCGACCATTGCCTCGGCCGGCACGGCCGTGCCGACGCAGGAAGCCGCCGCAGATATCCATAGGGCAGCCGCACGCGCCATTATCGCGGCGCGCGCGCCCGCAGCGCCGCCTTTCGCCCGCCTACGCATCTTCATAGCTACTCCGGTCCTCGTTTCGCCATATCCAGCTTAACTTGCCCTTAAGCAGTCGTTCAGGCGCCGTTCAGGCCACCAATTTTAGGTCGAAACATGCTTGGCACCGGGCGGGCAGTCATCATGACGATTGCGCTCACCGCGCTTGCGGCTGTACCGGCGCTTGCAGGGGGACCCGTGCACCCGCCGAAGCCAGCCATTCGCGCCCCCGCCTGTCTCAACCAAAAGCAACGGCGCGCCGCAATCGAGAGCGGTAAGGTCATCCACCTGACCGCCGCCATCCGCGCGGCGAGGAAACGGGTTGCCGGAACCGTGGTGCGGGCCAACATCTGCCGCAGTAGAGATGGATTGGTCTACCTGCTGACCGTGCTTGCCCGCGACGGAAAAGTGATGCGGTTGACCGTCGATGCGGTCAAAGGCACTCTGGTCGGCGAACGGTGAGGGAGATTTGTCGGCTTGCGCCTGCTGGTTGTCGAGGACGATCCCGATCTCAACCGGCAACTTTCGACCGCACTGACCGACGCCGGTTACGTCGTCGATCGCGCGTTCGATGGTGAGGAGGGCCATTACCTCGGCGACAGCGAGCCCTATGATGCGGTCATCCTCGATATCGGCCTGCCAAAGATGGATGGCATCTCGGTCCTGGAAGGATGGCGCCGCTCCGGCCGCTCGATGCCGGTGCTCATCCTCACTGCGCGCGACCGCTGGAGCGACAAGGTCCAGGGTTTCGATGCCGGCGCCGACGATTACGTTGCCAAGCCGTTTCATCTCGAAGAGGTGCTGGCGCGGCTGCGCGCGCTGCTTCGCCGCTCGGCCGGGCACGCGAAAAGCGAATTCATCTGCGGTTCGGTGCGTCTCGATACCCGAACCGGGCGCGTCACCGTCGAGGGCAACCCGGTCAAGCTCACCTCGCACGAATACCGGCTGCTGTCCTATTTGATGCACCACGTCGGCCGGGTGGTGTCGCGCAGCGAACTGGTCGAGCATCTCTACGATCAGGACTTTGACCGCGACTCAAATACGATCGAGGTTTTCGTCGGCCGCATTCGCAGGAAACTCGGCGTCGACGTGATTCAGACCGTGCGCGGTCTCGGCTACCTGCTCGCCTCGCCCGATGCGCACTAATTCGCTGGCGCTGCGCTTGTTCCTGTGGGCGACGGGCTGGACGCTGATCATCCTCATTGTCACCGGCGTTGCGCTCTCCACGCTCTACCGTCATGCCGTCGAGCGCGCCTTCGATCGTCGCCTCGACGTTTACCTTCGCACTCTGGTCGCCGATGTGGCCTCGCCGCAGGACGTCGGCGACAAGTTTCCGCAATCGATCGGCGAGCCGCTGTTCGAGCTGCCGCTGTCCGGCTGGTACTGGCAGGTGACCCGGCTCGATACGAAGACGCCGGAGGTGCGCTCGTCGCGCTCGCTGTGGGATTCCACGCTGCCCAAGCTCGGAAACGACCCGTCGGCCGCCAGCGCCGAATACCGGCAGGGCTACGCGGTCGGACCGGAAGACCAGAAGCTGCGCCTGGTCGAGCGCAATATCGACCTCGGCGACGACGGCAAATATTTGATCGAAGTCGCCGGCGACGCCTCCGAGATCGATGATGAGACGCGCAGCTTCGACGGCGTTATCGGCGCCACGTTCGCGGCCTTGACGCTGGCGCTGCTGCTGACCACGGCGCTCGGCGTGCGCTTCGGCTTGGCGCCGCTGACGCGCATTTCGCAGCGCCTGGCGGCGATCCGCTCGGGCCGCGCCGAACGGCTGGAGGGGGAGTTTCCGGTCGAGATCGCGCCGCTGGCGCGCGAGGCCAATGCGCTGCTCGACGCCAATCGGGAAATTGTCGAGCGGGCGCGTACGCACGTCGGCAATCTCGCCCATGCGCTCAAGACCCCGCTCTCGGTCATCGTCAACGAAGCGGCAGCGCGGCCCGACGATCCGCTGGCGCAAAAGGTTCACGAGCAGGCCGACATCATGCGCGACCAGGTGGCGCGACAGCTCGAGCGCGCGCGGCTGGCCGCACGCTTGACCGCGGTCGGAACACTGACCGACGTTCCGCCAGTCGTCACCGCGCTCGCCCGCACCATGGAGAAGCTTTATCGCGCACGCGAGATCGCCATCGCCGTCGATGTGCCCGAACATGCCTTTTTCCGCGGCGAACAACAGGACCTCGAGGAGATGATCGGCAATCTGGTGGACAACGGCTGCAAGTGGGCGCAGTCGCGCGTCGCCATCGAAGTTTTGGCCGATCACGGCGCCAACGGCGACGAGAAGGGCCAGAGGAGCCAGAAGGGCGAGACCGGCGATAACGGCGAAAAGCCGCGCGTGCGCATCATTGTCGACGACGACGGACCGGGCCTGTCGCCTGCCGATCGCGAGCAGGTGGCGTTCCGCGGCCGCCGCCTCGATGAAACCAAGCCCGGCTCCGGTCTCGGCCTGTCGATCGTGGTCGAGCTTGCCGGCCTCTATAGCGGCGTGCTCACGCTCGGCACCGCGCCGATCGGCGGGCTGCGCGCCGAGCTGGCGCTGCCGGGGGGATAGTCGCTCTTATCCGCTGCCGCTTCAGCCCCACAGCTCCTTCGAAGCGATCCGCGCGCCATCGGCGAGCGCCTTGAACTTCGCCCACACGATCGAGGGGTGCACCTCCTTCGATCCGGCGAAGGTGGCGAAGCCGCAGTCCGAGCCGGCGATGACGTTCTCGCGTCCGACCACATCGGCAAAGCGCACGATGCGCTGGGCGACAAGCTCGGGATGCTCGACCAGCACGGTCGAGTGCGAGATCACGCCCGGGATCAGAATTTTCCCGTCCGTCAGCTTGACGTCTTTCCACACCTTCCATTCGTGCTCATGGCGCGGATTGGCGGCCTCGAACGAATAGGCTCCGGCGCGGATTTTCAGAATAATGTCGACGATGTCCTTCAGCTCCATGTCGTGGATGCGCGGTCCCATATTGATGCCGTAGCAGGTATGGAAGCGGATCTTTTCCGGCGCGATGTCGCGCAGCGCATGATTGGGCGCCGCGACCCGTATTTCCGCCCATTTGCGGCAATCGGCGACGCTCGCTTCGGGATGGATGATGTAATAGGTGACGAGCCGGGGATCGTCGATCTGCACCAACAAGCCGGCGTCGACGATGGTGCGGTATTCCTCGCGCATCGCCTCGGCGATCGCGAAGACGTACTCTTCCTGGGTCTTGTAAAAGGCATTGCGCTGCCAATCCTCGATGTTGGACGGCGAGATCGCCGGCATGAAGGCCTCTTCGACCTTTACGCCGTCGAGCGCGGCTTTGAAGTTGTCAATGTCGCGCTTGAGCCGGGCCTGTCCCTTGTAGGTGATCGGTCCGGTGCAGACCATGTGCGCGTGGCGCGAAGCGGCGTGGGTCTGCGCGTAGAACTCGGGGAACGACAGTCCTTCGCGCGACGTGGCCCATTGGTTGCGCGGTCCGGCCGCGGTGTCGAGTTCGTAACCGCCGAGCCGCTCGTTGATGTAGCTGACGAAGCTCGGTTTGCCGTATTCGCCGTCGTCGATCACGTCGATGCCGAGTTCGACCTGTTTCTTCACGACGCCGGCGACGTCGGCGCGCAGTTGTATTGCCGCCGCCGGGGCGTCGAACGCCTTCGGACCCTCGCGCTCGGCGAGCGCAAGCAGGTCGGCCGGCCGCGGCAGGCTTCCGGCGTGAGTGGTCAGAATACGATCGGTGCTGTGTTTCATGGGCTTACTGGATTTGCATGTGGAATTCGCGGATGGTGGGGGCCGCATCCTTGACGGTTTGGACGATGGCGCCACCGAACTCGGCCGGCGTCATGGCGACCGGTATATTGCCGGTCTTTTCCATGAATTGCCGGTATTCGTCCGACCGTGTGATCGACACGATGTGCCGGTTGAGCAGGTCGATGATCGGCTTCGGCGTGCCGGCGCCGGCGCAGACGCCGAGCCAGCCATACGGCGTCAGCGGATAACCCAGTTCGGTCAAGGTCGGCACGTCGGGAAAGCTTGTCAGCCGCTCCGGGCTTGTGGTCGCCAGCACCTTCAACTTGCCGCTCTTGTAGTAGGGCCCGATGGCGATGGGCGGCCCGACCTGGAAATGGACGCGTCCGGCCAGCATTTCCTGCGTGATCTCGTTGGCGCCCTTGAACGGCACCCTGGTCATCTTGATGCCGGCGGTTTTTTCCAGTTCGTGCGCGATCAGCTCCTGCGTCGATCCGGCACCGACCGTGCCGTAAAGAATATCGCCGGGATGCGCCTTGGCGTAGCTGACGAATTGACTGAAATTGTTGACTGGAACCGATTTGGCGAGTCCCACCAGATAGTAATACTTCGACACCATCGTGATGGGCGCGATGTCGCTCAGCTTGTACGACACGTTCTGATAAAGCAGCGTATTGATCGCGTCGAAATAGGTGCAGAACGACAGGCTGTAGCCGTCGCGCGGCTGCGCCAGCACGTCGTTTAAGGCAATCATGCCGCCGGCGCCTGGCTTGTTCTCGACATAGACCTTCTGGCCGAGCTGCGTGCTCAAGCGATCGGCGATGAAGCGGGCCGGGATGTCGGTCGGTCCGCCGGCGAGAAAGCCGACCACCATCCTGATCGGATGGGTGGGATAAGGAGCGGCGTTGGCGCTGGAAGGGGCGGCGCAAAGGAGCGCCGCGACCGCGATAGCTGCGGTCGGCATTCGGGCTCTCAACGCGCGGTGCGGCGCGTCCGATTTCGTCTGCATGGTGCGCTCAATCCAACGTGACGTGCGCTTCGACAATCACTTTCTTCCATCGCTCGACCTCGTCGTCGAAGTAGGCGGCGGTCGCCTGCGGCGTGCCGCCGGCGGGCTCCGCCGACAAGGCGGCAAAGCGTTTGACGACGTCGGGATCGTGCAGCGCCTCGTTCACCGCGGCATTGATCTTGTCGACGATTGCGCTCGGAGTCTTTGGCGGCGCGACCAGTGCGAACCAGGTCACCGAGGCGAAGCCGGGCAGGGTCTCGGCGATGCTGGGAACGTTTGGCAGCGACTTCACACGCTTGGGCGAGGCCACCGCGAGCAGTTTCAGCTTGCCGGCCCTCACGAACTGCATCGACACGCCGATATTATCGAACATGCAGTCGACGTTGCCGGCCATCAGGTCGTCGAGCGCGGGGGCCGAGCCGCGATAGGGCACGTTCTGCAGCTTGACCTTCGCCATGAGCTGAAACAATTCCGAGGTCAGTTGCGAGGTGGTGCCGTTGCCTTGGGTAGCGTCCGTCACCCTGCCATTCTTCGCCTTGGCGTAGGCGATGAAATCTTTGACAGTATCGGCCTTGATCTTGTCGGGATTGACCACGAGCCCATTCGGCACGTGACCCATGACCACGATCGGCACGAACTGCAGCGGATCGAAGGCGAGGTGCCGATAAAGATTCTGGTTGATGACCAGCGGGCCGGGCGGCGAGGCGAGCAGCGTGTAACCATCGGGGTCGGCCTTGGCGACGACTTCGGCGCCGATATTGCCGCCGGCGCCGGTACGGTTCTCGATGATCACCGGCTGGCCCCATTTGGGCGCCAGCCGTTGGGCGAGGATGCGCGGCATGACATCAGCGGTGCCGCCGGCAGGATACGGCACCACGATCCTAACCGCGCGATTCGGATAATCCTCGTCCTGCGCCGCAAGCGCGGAGCCGAGCGGCGCGGCGCCGAGCGCCAGCATCAGTCCTCCGCTTGTGCGCAGCATCTGTCGACGTGAGTAGCCCCGCATAACGTCTCCTCGTTGGTGTCCGCGGACGCCGTTGCCGCTACGGCCGGCGCGAGTGATGGCGCCCCAAATCTCGCTTGAGATGCGATACCTTAGATAGCGGCCCTGGCGCGGGCAATGCAATGTCCGGTCGCGGACCGGTTCAGGCGATGTGAGACCGATCGCCTGGCCGGCTCCCGGTATCGCCTGTCCCCCGGCGCCGAAAAACCAAATGCGGCCAAATGGCTGCGGCGATCCATGGTCGGCTGTCGGCCTCGACCACCGTCAATTTGCGACAGGCAGCGTAACCGCTTTTTAAGCGCCGCGAGATTAAGCAGGAGCTTTGCGGTCCAGCTAAAAGCGGTGTGCCAATGCCGGGCGATGGCTCATCCGTCGAGCGGCTGCACGAATATCTGCAGTCCCTTTCGCCGCAAGCGCGATCGATGCTGATCGCCGAACTCGAACGCGCCCTGCTGCGCGACGAGGACATCGGCACGACCGAACTGGTGCTGCAGGAATTGCGCCGCACGATCCGTGCCGGCTCGCAGCCTGCGCCCCGGATCGGCGATGCGGCGCGCCGGTTCTTTACGCCGCTTGAGCCGTTTCTGATCGACGCGCCCGCCGATCACAAGCGCATCGGGCGCCTGGCTCGCGTCTCGTTGGAGCCGATCTGGGAATGGATTGGGCGCGATCTGATGCCGGCCTTGGCGAAAGCCTTGAGGGAGGACATCAATCGCGCCTTGCTTGGGGAAGATCACGTCAAAGTGGAGCAATTGGTTTGCGCGTTGCACGATCGTGCGGCCCAGCGCCTGATGGATGCCATCGCGTCGCTGGCGGGGGATGACAAAGACCACCGGCGGTTTTGCGTGGAGGTGGGCACGCCCCGCGCGGTCGACGACGTGACGACGCTGGCGGGCGTTTTGCGCTGTCGCGAAAAGCTCGGCGAACTGGCGTTGCGGCTGCCGCCGCGCATTCGTGCGTTTGAACGCGAGATCGATCAGGCCATGGCCGACTTCGAGGCCGTGTCCGCGCAAAAATCGCTCCAGCATTCCGCTCCGCAAAAGGCCGACTTCGTCCTCTATGGGCTGATCATGCTGTCCAACCGGCTGGCGGCGCCGTGGCAGCTCATTCGTCTCGCCACGCGCGCGGCGGGGAGCGATCTCGTCGAGCGCGTCGCAGCAACGCCGTATGCGGCGGCTGTCACGATTGCGCTCAACGATCTCGAATGCGCCGTGGGCGAGCTGCGCACCGAGGTGAAAGCCGGCCGGCCGGTCGCCTCGCTGCTCAAAAGCCTGCACGATGCCTTGCGCGGCATGCGCACGGAGATGGACCTTACCGTCGATTCGACGTGGAGCCGCCAAACCGCTGCGATCCGCACCGCCGTGTCGAACGTGTTGACGGGGGAGCTGGAGACCACGACGGGCCGTGTCCGCCGGCTGCTGCGTCCGCACCCGGCCAAGGAGATCGCCCCCGGGTCGCTGCTCGATTGCGCCGACGTGCAAGAGGTCGAAACGCGGGTGGAGCTGGTCGGCGTCTGCCGCCATTACGCGGGGGAATTCGCGGTCAGCGAAGTGACCAGGCGCACCTATTCCGACCTGACGCAATGCCTGGAAATGAGCACGAGAATCCTGCTCGATGCCTTGCGCCATGCGCAGGAAGCCGAGCGGCCATTCCGGCAGTCGCAGTTCGACGCCGCAGTGCGTTTTTGCCGGGCCATGTTCGGGGCCGATTACGCCGCGTTGTTGACCAAAGCGGCCGATGTGGCGGCGCGGGTGGAGTTGTCGAGCGAACGGCAGGGCGTCTGGAACGCAAAACCGCCTGTCCGAGCGTTCAGCGAATGATGGAATTTCAGCGCGCAATTGCCGCGCCGGCCTTCCCATTGCAGCCGCATTCTTGCCGTGATGTAACTGCTGACCGATGCGGTCGCTTCAGGGTTACAACTTATTGATCTAGTGTGGCTTTGGTTCAGAACTCCGCATGACGAGGTCGCGGCAGGAATAATGCGGACTTCTGAATCGAAGGACACCAGCAACTTATTGATCTCGTGTGGCTTTGGTTCAGAAATCCGCATGACGAGCCCGCGGCAGGAATGATGCGGACTTCTGAACCGCCACACGAGAGGCCGCTGCTGCGGTTGATTCCGGCGCCGGGAAAGTGCCATGGGATAGTGCAGAAATCATGCTCCTTTGGATCATTTTTGCGGTCATGACTGCTGCTGCGGCTTTGGCAGTGGTGTGGCCGCTTGCGCATAAGCCGCGCGCGGCCGCCGGCGGCAGCGATCTCGTCGTCTATCAGGATCAGTTGGAGGAGATCGAGCGCGACCGCAACGCCGGCCTGATCGGCGAACCCGAGGCGCAGGCGGCTCGAGTCGAGGTTTCGCGCCGGCTTCTGGCCGCCGCGGACGTGCATGCGCTGCCGCCGCCACCGCCGCTTTGGCATCGCCGCGTTGCGGCGCTGGTGGCCGTGGGCGTCCTCTGCTCTCTTCCGATCGTGCTCTATGCCGTGCTCGGCTCGCCCGGCATTCCAGACCAGCCCGCCTATGCCCGCTTGGCGCTGCCGTCGGACCACGATTCGATTGCCGCGCTGGTCGGTCAGGTTGAACAACGTTTGGCGCAAAATCCGAACGATGGCGCCGGCTGGCAGGTGATCGCGCCGGTCTACATGCGCATGGGGCGCATCGATGACGCGGTGGCCGCGTTCCGCAAATCGCTGGCGCTCAACGGCGAGACCGCCACCCGCGATTCCGATCTCGGCGAGGCGCTGGTGGCCGCAGCGAACGGCGTGGTAACGGTCGAGGCCAAGAAGCTCTTCGAGCGGGCCGCGGCGCTCGAATCGAACAATGCGAAGGCGCGCTACTTTCTCGGCCTCGCGGACGAACAGGATGGCAACCGCGAGGCCGCCGTGGCCAAATGGCGCGCCCTGCTGCAAAGTGCGCCCGCGAACGCGCCGTGGGCCGAATTCGTACGCCAATCGTTGGCGCGCGTGGACGGGCAGCCGGTGACTGGGCCGGGACCGAGTGCGCAGGACGTGGCGGCCGCGGCGAATATGCCCGAAGCGCAGCGTGCGCAGATGATCCGGGCGATGGTGGCGAAACTCTCCGATCAATTGCACGCCAACGGCGCCAACGTCGATGGTTGGCTCCGCCTGGTGCGGGCTTATGTCGTGCTTGGCGACGAGGACAAGGCGAAAGCCGCCGCCGGCGAGGCCAAGCGGGCGCTTGCCGAACGGCCCGACGATCTCAAACGGATCGACGACCTGGTCAGGACGCTTGGACTGCAAGGATAAGGATGATGGACGACACCATGCGCCGGAGACGATGGCAATGACCCGCAGGCAGCGACGCTTGGTTCTCATCGGCGGCTCGCTCGGCGTGCTGGCCATCGCGGTTGCGCTCATGCTCAACGCGTTCCGCAGTTCGATCGTCTTCTTCAACTCGCCGAGCGATGTTGTTGCGGACCACGTCGCGGAGGGGACGCGCATCCGGCTCGGTGGCCTGGTGAAGACCGGAAGCCTTGTTCGCGGCGACGGTCTGCACATTCGATTCGAAGTCACTGACGGCAAGACCGAGATTCCGGTACGCTATACTGGGGTGTTGCCCGATCTGTTCCGGGAAGGGCAGGGCGTCGTCGCCGAGGGTGAACTTGACCGGTCAGGCGTATTCCGAGCCGATACGATTCTTGCCAAGCACGATGCGACCTACATGCCCAAGGAGGTCGTCGACGCGCTGAAGAAATCCGGGCACTGGAAGGATGAGTACGCGCAGCGCGCGTCGCTGCCGGTCTCGGGAGTGAGCAAATGATTCCGGAACTTGGTCATTACGCCTTGATGCTGGCGTTCGGAATCGCCCTCATCCAGGGCACCATGCCGATCGTCGGCGCGCGCACCAACGATCCCGTGCTCATGAGCATGGCCGTGCCCACCGCGCTTGCGCAGTTCGCGTTCATCGCGATTGCCTTCGCCGCGCTCGCCGAGTGCTACGTCGTGTCCGACTTCTCCGTGCTCAACGTCTACGAGAATTCGAATACCACGATGCCGCTGATCTACCGGCTGACCAGCATCTGGGGAAACCACGAAGGCTCCATGATGCTGTGGGTTTCCATCCTGGCGTTCTTCGGCGCGCTGGTCGCGGTCTTCGGCAATAATCTTCCGGCGATGCTCAAGGCCAATGCGCTCGGGGTGCAGGGCTGGATCGCCGCAGCATTCGAGCTGTTCATACTCACTACGTCGAATCCGTTCCTGCGCATCCCGAATGCGCCGTTCGAGGGCCGCGATCTCAATCCGATCCTGCAGGATCCCGGCCTCGCTTTTCACCCGCCGATGCTCTACCTCGGCTATGTCGGCTTCTCGATCACATTTTCCTTCGCCATCGCCGCGCTTCTGGAGGGGCGCATCGACGCGGCTTGGGCGCGCTGGGTGCGGCCTTGGACGCTGATCGCCTGGATGTGCCTCACGCTCGGCATCGCCGGCGGCTCGTATTGGTCCTATTACGAACTCGGCTGGGGCGGCTTCTGGTTCTGGGATCCGGTCGAGAACGCCTCGCTGATGCCCTGGCTCGCCGGCACGGCGCTGCTGCACTCCGCCGTCGTCATGGAAAAGCGCGAAGCGCTCAAAATCTGGACCATCCTGCTCGCGATTCTGGCTTTCTCGCTGTCGCTCGTTGGGACGTTCCTGGTGCGCTCGGGTGTGCTCACCTCCGTGCACGCCTTTGCCGTCGACCCCTCGCGCGGCGTCTTCATCCTGATCATTCTGCTCATTTTCATCGGGGGGGCGCTTTCGCTTTACGCCTGGCGGGCGCCGCTGCTCAAGCAGGGGGGGCTGTTCGCGCCGATTTCGCGGGAAGGCGCGCTGGTCTTCAACAACCTGTTCCTGGTCACGGCCTGCGCGACCGTGTTCATCGGCACTCTCTATCCGCTGGCGCTCCAATCGCTGACCGGGGAGAAAATCTCGGTTGGGCCGCCGTTCTTCGACCTGACCTTCGGCCCGCTGTTCATCCCGCTGATGATAGCGATGCCATTCGGCCCGCTGATGGGCTGGAAGCGTGGCGATCTCGTCGGCGCGGCGCAACGGCTGCTCGCGGCCGCCATAGTGGCGGCGCTGGCGATGGCGGCGGCGTTCGCCATCGTTCGTGGCGGTCCGGTTCTGGCGCCGCTGGGCGTCGGCGTCGCTGTGTTCGTGATGGCCGGTGCGGTGACCGACATTGCCGAGCGGACGATGATCCTGCGCCTGCCGCCGCGGGCTGCCGTTCGCCGCGCCATCGGACTGCCGCGATCGGCCTGGGGGACGGCGGCTGCCCATTTCGGCATCGGCCTGACGCTGCTCGGCATCATCGGCGTTACCGCCTGGGGCAGCGAGCGGATTGCCGAAGTCAAGCCCGGAGGCAGCCTTCAGATCGTTCATTACCGGCTCACTTTTGACGGCGTAACGCACCGGACCGGACCCAACTATCAGGATGTCGTCGGGCATTTCACCGTGCATCGCGGCAGCGAATTGATCGGCGTCATGAAACCAAGCCGGCGCGCATTCCCGGACCGCGGCATGGCCACCACCGAGGCGGCGCTGATGTCGCGCGGCGTAAGCCAGCTCTATGTCTCGATCGGCGATCCGAACCGGGACGGCAGCATTCCCGTACGTCTCTATTTCAAGCCCTATGTCTTGCTGATCTGGCTTGGCGCCGTTTTCATGTTTTGCGGCGGCGCGCTGTCGCTCTCCGACCGCCGCTTGCGCGTTGGGGCGCCGCGGCCGGCGAAAGCCAAGCCGCCCAAGCCCGAGCCGCCCAAGCCGCCCAAGCCCGAGCCGACGCTGCAGCCGGCCGAGTAATCGCCATGAAGTATCTGCACGCGTTCGCCCTTTTGATCGCGCTCATCGCCTCGACGACGCAGGTGTGCGCGGTCGAGCCGGACGAGATGCTCAAGAACCCGGTGCTGGAGGCGCGCGCGCGCGCGATTTCCAAAGAGCTGCGCTGCATGGTCTGCCAGAACGAGTCGATCGACGAATCGCAAGCGCCGCTCGCTCATGATCTGCGCCTCCTGGTGCGCCGGCGGATCATGGCCGGCGATACCGACCGGCAGATCATCAATTTTCTCGTCTCGCGCTACGGCGAATTCATCCTGCTCAAGCCGCCCCTGTCCTGGAATACCGTGGCACTGTGGGGCGCTCCTCCCGCCTTGCTGCTGCTCGGCGTTCTGATGGTTGTCGCTGTCGAGCGCCGGCGCCATGCGGCGGGTTCGTCCTCGGAGCCGGCGAATCTCAGCGCGGCGGAAGAGGCGCGGGTCGCTGAAATCCTGCACGGCGAGCCTGCTCCCTGAGCGCGAGGCATCGGCGGCAAACCGCGGTTTCGGGCCGGAAAAAACTGCA
>JASHOR010000113.1 GCA_030041005.1 Xanthobacteraceae bacterium | reverse complement strand
GGCACCGGATCGGGCTTCAGCCGGCGCATCGCCCGGCAGGTGTGCATCGCCTCGAAGATGTCATTGGTCCCCGCCTTGTTCTCCGGCATCGTCTCCTCCGTTCCGCGGTTCGCTCGAAGCTCGCGGCGACTCTAGAAGCGAGGCGCGCGCGCTCACAAGCGCTTTATCGCCCGGCGCCGCCCGATTGGCCGGGGATGCCGGCTTCGTGTAGGATGTAGGATAGGTGAGAGGCTCCGGCCGGGTCGGGCGGGTGTGCCGCAGACCAAAGGGGGTGTACATGCCGTTGATGGCCGGGAAACGGGGCCTTGTCATGGGTGTCGCCAACGATCATTCGCTCGCCTGGGGCATCGCCAAAGTATTGCACGAACACGGCGCCACGCTTGCCTTTACGTACCAGGTCGAGGCGCTGGGCAAGCGGGTGCGCCCGCTCGCCGAAAGCCTGGGCAGCGACTTTGTGATCGAGGCCGACGTGACCGCCGAGGAAAGCCTCGATTCGGCCTTTGCCGCGATCGAGCGGCGCTGGGGCCGGCTCGATTTCCTGGTGCACGCGATCGCCTTTTCCGACAAGGACGAGTTGAAAGGCAAATACCTCTACACGACGCGCGCCAATTTCCTGCGCAGCCTCGACATCTCGTGCTTTTCGTTCACCGATCTGTGCCGCCGCGCGGTGCCTCTGATGCCGGGCGGGGGCAGCCTGTTGACGCTGACCTATTCGGGTGCCGAACGGGTGATGCCGCACTACAACGTGATGGGGGTGGCCAAGGCCGCGCTCGAAGCCAGCGTCAAGTATCTGGCGGCCGATCTCGGCGGCGACAACATCCGGGTGAATGCGATCTCGGCTGGGCCGATCAAGACCCTGGCGGCGTCGGGGATCGGCGATTTCCGCTATATCCTGAAATGGAACCAGCTCAACGCGCCATTGCAGCGCAATGTGACGATCGAGGATGTCGGCGGCGCCGGCCTCTATCTGTTGAGCGATTTGTCGGCCGGGGTGACCGGCGAGGTCCACCACGTCGATTGCGGCTATCACGTCGTCGGCATGAAGCGCCCCGACGCCCCGGACATCGCCGTGGTGTGAGGGTAGTGCCTCGTTCGAGACGGCGCTTCGCGCCTCCTCACGATGAGCAAAATTCCGTTATGCTGTGGGGAACGACCCTCATCCTGAGGCGTGGGCAAAGCCCGCGTCTCGAAGGACGCGCCCGGGTCTTTCGGCGTTGAGGCGACCATGGCCGGCAACAGTTTCGGCACGTTGTTCCGTTTCACCACCTGGGGCGAAAGCCACGGGCCGGCGATTGGCGTCGTCGTCGATGGGGTGCCCCCGCGCCTGAAGCTCAGCGAAGCCGACATCCAGTATTTTCTCGACCGGCGCCGGCCGGGCCAATCGCGCTACACGACGCAGCGCCAGGAGCCGGACCAGGTCAAGATTCTCAGCGGCACGTTCGACGGCGAGACCACCGGCACGCCGATCCAATTATTGATCGAGAACACCGACCAGCGCTCCAAGGACTATCGCAACATCGCCGACCGCTTCCGTCCCGGCCATGCCGATTACACCTACTGGAAGAAATACGGCATCCGCGACTATCGCGGCGGCGGGCGCGCCTCGGCGCGCGAGACCGCCTCGCGCGTCGCGGCCGGCGCGGTCGCGCGCAAGGTGTTGGGGCCCGGCATCGCGATCCGCGGCGCCCTCATTCAGGTCGGGCCGCATGCGGTCGACCGCGCCAACTGGGATTGGGGCGCGACCGCGGGCAACCCGTTCTGGTGCCCGGACCCGGCAATGGCGCCGCGCTGGGCCGAATATCTCGATACGGTCCGCAAGGCCGGCTCGTCGGCCGGCGCGGTCATCGAGGTGGTCGCGAGCGGGGTCCCGGCCGGGCTCGGCGAGCCGGTCTACGACAAGCTCGACGGCGACCTCGCCCGCGCGATGATGACGATCAACGCGGTGAAGGGCGTCGAAATCGGCGCCGGTTTCGCCGCCGCGGCGCTGTCGGGCGAAGTGAACGGCGACGAGATGCGGATGCACGACGGCAAGGTCGTGTTCCTGTCAAACAATGCAGGCGGCATCCTTGGCGGCATCTCGACCGGGCAGGACATCGTCGTCCGCTTTGTCGTCAAGCCGACCAGCTCGATCCTTAAACCGATGCGCACGGTCGATACCGAGGGCAACGAGGTCGAAATCGAGACCCACGGCCGCCACGACCCTTGCGTCGGCATCCGCGCAGTGCCGGTCGGCGAGGCGATGATGGCCGTGGTGCTCGCCGATCACCTGCTGCGGCAGCGGGCAATCGGCGGCATGTAGGCGGACGCCGGGCTCCGGGATTGCGCCGCTGCGCTCGCAATGACAGCGGTCAGGTTGTCATTGCGAGGAGCGACGCGACGAAGCAATCCGGCAGAGAAGCGCTACCTGAGCGGCGAGAACGTGGCCGGGACGACCAGCATGTTTTCCTGAATGAGGGTCTGGCCCGGCTGTCCGCCCTTCGGCGGCCAGACGCCGTCGGCGCGGGCCTTTTCGCGCACCGCAAAGCGCTCGGCAGCGTCCTTGTAGGCCCAGATGTGGCACCAGCGATTGAGCCCGCCGAGCTCGGAATGGCCGGCAAAGGCCAGCGGCGAGTATTTCTGGCGCGCGTCGATCGCCGTGCTCCAGCGCTCGATGATCGCCGGGATCGCGCCCGGCGCCAGCGTGTAGATGCGGATTTCGTAAAGGCCGCCGAGCCGGCGCGGCTCGAGCTTCGGCGAGAACGGCGCCGGGACGAAAATCTCGCTCTGCTGCTCCTCGACGAATTCGCGGATGTTCGGCGGCCAGCCCTCGATCTTTTGCGAGCGGACGCGGGTGCGTTCCTCGAAGCTGTCATAGGGCCAGACATGGATGATCCGGTTCAGCGGGCCGACCTCGGTATGCCAGAACGCGGCAAGCGGCGACAATTTCGCCCGCGCCGGCAGCGCCTGGCCGAACCGTTCCTCCACGGTCGCGACCGAGCCGGGTTTCAGTCTGTAGGTGCGGAATTCGACGATCATCGGGGGTTTCCTCCGAAGGATGAGCGCGTGACCGGCGAACGCTAGACCATTTTGCGCCGCGGTGGAAATGGTTCGGCGGCCGGCATTCGCGCCGGCTTCCCTGTCGCTCCCACATGAAAAACCCGCTCCCCACGGCGGGGAGCGGGTCGGGCGACAGCCGGCGGCGTCAGGTGTCGAGAAAGCTGCGCAGTTTGCGCGAGCGGCTCGGGTGCTTCAGTTTGCGCAGCGCCTTGGCCTCGATCTGGCGGATGCGCTCGCGGGTGACCGAGAATTGCTGGCCGACCTCTTCGAGCGTGTGGTCGGTGTTCATGCCGATGCCGAAGCGCATCCGCAACACCCGCTCTTCGCGCGCGGTCAGCGAGGCGAGCACCCGCGTCGTGGTCTCGCGCAGATTGCCCTGGATCGCCGCATCGAGCGGCAATACCGCGTTCTTGTCTTCGATGAAGTCGCCGAGATGCGAATCCTCCTCGTCGCCGATCGGGGTTTCGAGGCTGATCGGCTCCTTGGCGATCTTCAATACCTTGCGCACCTTTTCGAGCGGCATCGCCAGCTTCTCGGCAAGCTCCTCGGGGGTCGGCTCGCGGCCGATCTCGTGGAGCATCTGGCGCGAGGTGCGCACGAGCTTGTTGATCGTCTCGATCATGTGGACGGGAATGCGGATCGTGCGGGCCTGATCGGCGATGGAGCGCGTGATCGCCTGCCGGATCCACCATGTCGCGTAGGTGGAAAACTTATAGCCGCGGCGGTATTCGAATTTGTCGACCGCCTTCATCAGGCCGATATTGCCTTCCTGGATCAGGTCGAGGAACTGCAGGCCGCGGTTGGTGTATTTCTTGGCGATGGAAATGACGAGCCGCAGGTTGGCCTCGACCATTTCCTTCTTGGCCTGGCGCGCCTCGCGCTCGCCCTTCTGCACCATCTGGACGATCTTGCGGAACTCGCCGATCTCGAGCCCGGTCTCGGTGGCGAGCGTGTGGATCGCGCCGCGCAGTTCCCTGATGCGGTCCTTGTCGCGGGCGACGAACGACTTCCAACCCTTCTCGGACAGCTTGGAAACGCGGTTGAGCCAGCGCGGATCGAGCTCGCCGCCCTGATACTGGCGCAGAAAACCGTCGCGCGCGACGCCGTGGCTTTCGGCAAGCCGCATCAGCCGGCCCTCGTGGCTGACCAGCCGCTTGTTGATGTCGTAGAGGTGCTCGACCAGGGTGTCGATGCAGGCCTGATTGAGGCGGAGCGACTTCACCTCCTGGATGATCTCTTCCTTCAGCTTCTTGTACTTGCGCTCCTGGTGCGGGGTGAGCGACTCGTTGTGCAGCTTGCCCTGGATGTCCTGCTCCTGCAGGCGGCGCAGCCGCTTGAAGGAATCGGCGATGGTGTCGAAGGTCTCCAGCACTTTGGGCTTGAGCTCGGCCTCGATGGCGGCAAGCGACATCGAGTTTTCCATATCGTCCTCGTCGATGTCGGCGTCGGCTATGGCGGCGGCCTCGCCACCATCCTCGCCGTCGACTCCATCAGTGCTGCCGCCATTGACCGGCTTGAACGGCGTGGCGGCCGGCGGTGCCGAAGGCGGCGCCACGGTCTGCGGCGGTGGGGCGGCGAACGGCGTCGCACCGGCCGGCGCAGCAGCACCAGCCGCAGCCGAATCGGCGGTGGCAGCGGGCGCCGGGGCCGGCATGGTCTTGGCGTCCGGGCCCGCATAGGTCGCTTCCAGATCGATGATATCGCGCAGGAAGCGTTTTCCTTCGTTGAGCTCGTCGCGCCAGATGATGACGGCCTGGAAGGTCAGCGGACTCTCGCACAGGCCGGCGATCATGGCCTCGCGGCCGGCCTCGATGCGCTTGGCGATGGCGATCTCACCCTCGCGGGAGAGCAGCTCGACCGAGCCCATCTCGCGCAGATACATGCGTACCGGGTCGTCGGTGCGTTCCGCCGGCTCGCGCGCCTCGGATTTGGTGACGGCCTTGCTGCCGGTCTCGACCAGCTCGCCGCCTTCGCTTTCCTCCTCTTCAGGCTCCTCGCGCGCCTCTTCGCCGTCGTCGTCGGCATCGGCCTCCTCGGTCTCGACCACGTTGATGCCCATCTCGCTCATCATGGCGAGCACGTCCTCGATCTTCTCCGAGGTGACCTCCTCGGACGGCATCACGGCGTTGAGCTGCTCATAGGTGACGTAGCCGCGCTTCTTGGCCTGCTTGATCATCTTCTTGACGGCGGCGTCGGAGAGATCGAGCAGCGGCAGCGCGGCGTCGGGTGCCTCAGCGGCGTCCTTATCGGGGGCGTCGGCATTGGCCGGTGCGGCCTTGGCCGACGCGGCCTTTAGCGACGCGGACTTCTGCAGCAGGGCCTTTTCGAGGGCGATTTTCGCTTTGTTCGCAGCAGTCTTGCTGTCTGCCGCCATGCTCTTGGTCGCCATTCTTCCTCTCCACCTACTTCCCGGCCGCACCGCGGCCTCTCCTGCATAATCCCGGCCCGACACCTGCCGCACCGGCGGCTCGCCAAGGCAACTGGCCAAAACAAAATGAGGCGGCGAGCCAGGGGGCCGGAGGCCCCCACTCTTACGCCTCATCGCCACACGCACGGCTCCTCCCGCCACTCGGACCGGCCCCGCCGGCGGCAAGCCCGGCTAACCGGCGCTGCGCCTGCGTGCGTCCAGGAACGCGCGGCCCCAAAACATGGGCAGCACATCCCCCTAACCTATGGCAAGC
>JASHOR010000112.1 GCA_030041005.1 Xanthobacteraceae bacterium | reverse complement strand
GCTCGTCCATCAGCAGGATTTCCGGATCGATGGCGAGCGCGCGCGCCAGATTGACGCGCTGGCGCATGCCGCCCGAGAGCTGCCGCGGATAATAATGCTCGAATCCCTCAAGGCCGACGAGCTTGAGCAGTGCCAGCGTCTGCCGCTGCTGCGCCGGCCCGGTCGAACCGGAGATTTCGCGGCCGATCATGGCGTTTGCCAGTACACTGCGCCAGGGCAGGAGACTATCGTTCTGGAACACGAAGCCGCGGTCGCCGCCCGGGCTGCGCACGGCATGGCCGTCAAGCAGCACCTCGCCGGACGTCGCCTGTTCCAGCCCGGCCACGATGCGCAAAAATGTCGTTTTGCCGCAGCCGCTCGGCCCCACGAGAGCAATGAATTCGCCGCGCTCGACCGCAAGGTCGATCTCGCGCAGCGCCTCGAGCGCGGCGAACGACTTGCTCAAGCGCGAGACGACGAGCTTGGACGGCAAATTTAACTCCGCAAGGATTTGACCGGAATTCTCAGTCGTGCGTCCACGGCACCAGCCGGTCTTCGAGCCAGCCGAAGCCTGCGGTCATGACGATGCCGGCGATCGCCAGTACGATGACGCCGGCAAACAAGTCGGGCATGTTGAAGGCGTCGGCCGACTGGCTGATCAGATTGCCCAATCCGGCGCGCGAGCCGAACAGCTCGGCCACCACGACCCCGATCAGGCCGCGGCCGATGCCGAGTTTCAGTCCGGCAAGGATGAACGGCACGGCAGAGGGCAGCGATACCTTGTAGAAGATTTGCGCGCGTGTGGCGCCGAACGAGCGCAGCATTTCGATCAGCCGCTCGCTGGTCGTGCGCAGCCCCGCCTCGGTGTTGATGGCGACCGGAAAAATGACCAGCGAGATCACCACGACGACCTTCGACCAGATGCCGATCCCGAACCAGAGAATGAACAACGGCGCCAAGGCGATGACCGGCGTGGCATAAAGTCCCGAGACCCAGGGCTGCATCGCGCGCTTAGTCGTCGCGCTGGCCGCCATGGCAAGGCCCAGCGCGATGCCGAGCACGTCGGCGATCAGATAACCGAGCGCGAACTCGGCCGCGCTGATGCCGACGTCGCGCCAGAGCTGGCCGCTGCGCGCCAGATTGTAGATGGCCTCGACAATTTCCGACGGAGCGGCAAGAAAGAGCGCGTTGGCGACGAGGAACCGACTGGTCAGTTCCCACAGCGCGAGACCGCCGGCGACCGATAGAAAGCTGGCCAGGTAGCGACGCCGTATTATCGCCAAGGGCCGGCGTGGAAAGAGCTGGCGCGCGCTCGCCGACTGGCCGGGCTTCGCTGCGCCTGCCGCCTTCAACCCTTCGCTCGATGCGCTCATTTCGCCTGCATGGTCGCCTTTGCCCGAACCGCATGGATCGGCGACGTTACGCCATGTTTGCGTGAGCCGCCAATTCGATGCGGGCGCGCCGGACACCGCCGCAGGGCAATTGGAAGAGCATGAATTTTCGCCTAGACTTACCGAGCGCCGGTGCCACGTTGCGGCCGAAACCGGTTCGCAGCGGAAGCGGCCTACGCAGCATAGGTTCAGGCGAGGCAGCATGATCGCACTTTCGATCAACGGAAAGACCTATGATGTCGATGTCGAGGCGGACACGCCGTTGCTCTGGGTGTTGCGCGACACACTCGGCCTTACCGGCACCAAGTATGGCTGCGGCATCGCGCAGTGCGGCGCCTGCACGGTCCATATCGACGGTGCCGCCGTGCGTTCATGTCAGGTCCCGGTCGGCACTGTTGGAACGAAACAGGTCGCGACGATCGAATCGCTGGCGCGGAACGGCAAGCTGCATCCGGTACAGCAGGCGTGGCTCGATCATGACGTGCCGCAATGCGGATATTGCCAGAGCGGGATGATCATGGCGGCGGTTTCGCTGCTGCGGCAAAAGCCCAAGCCGACCGATGCCGATATCGACGCGGTGATGACGAACATTTGCCGCTGCGGCACCTATCAGCGCATCCGCGCCGCCATTCACGCCGCGGCCAACGCGTGATTGGACGGATACCGAGGCCCATTCTCGCGATGTGTGTGCTCGTCGTCGTGCCGACGGGTGCCGGCGCCGCGCCGCTTCCGCCGGTCGTTGCCGGCTGTTGCGGCTGTCACGCCGTCCATGGGGGCGATCGCGCGCTGCCGCTACTCGCCGGGCGCAGCGCAAGCCAGATCGTGGCCGAAATGAAAGCGTTCCGCACGGGCGCACGGCCGGCCACGGTGATGGGTCGTATCGCCAAAGGCTTCACCCCCGACGAGATCGCAGCAATTGCGGCCTGGTACGCGGGCCAGCGATGAGGGAAGCAGGCGGAACGGCCGCCAACGCAAAGAACCGTCGCCAGTTCCTGCGCAATGCCGTCGCCGCCGCTGCGACCGCGGCGCCCTGGCCGCTGCCGTTGATCGCCCAAGGCGCGCCCCACGTCGTGATTATCGGTGGAGGTTTTGCCGGGGCAAGCTGCGCGCGGGCGCTGCGCAAGGACAACGCCGGCGTTGGCGTCACGCTCGTCGAGAGGCAACACATTTACACCGCGCCGCCGCTCTGCAACGGCATCCTGGGCGGGCTTCGCACTCTCGCCGATCAGCAATTCGGCTATGGCGGGATCCGGGCCGCAGGGATTCGCGTTGTCAACGCCGCCGCGACCGCGGTCAATCCGCATGCGCGCAGCGTGACGCTTGGCAGCGGCGACAAGCTTTCCTACGATCGCCTGGTGATCGCCGCCGGCATCGAACTGCGCTTCGACGCGATTGCCGGCTACAGCGAAGCGGTCGCGGAACAATTGCCGCATGCGTGGACGTCGGACGGCACGCAGATCATGCTGCTGCAGCGCCAGATCGAAGCGATGGAGGACGGAGGGCTGGTGGCGATCACCGCGCCCGCCAATCCGGCGCGCTGTCCACCGGCACCGTACGAGCGTGCCAGCATGATCGCGTATTTTCTCAAGCGAAGAAAGCCGCGCTCCAAACTGGTGATCATTGACGCCAAAGACCAATTCACCATGCAAGCCCTGTTTCAAGAGGCGTGGAACGCGCTCTACCCCGGCCTCATCGAATGGGCGCCTCCATCCAAAGGCGGCGACATCGCCTCCATCGACGCGGCGAAAAAGACGATCAATACCGACTTCGACACATATAATTTCGCGGTTGCCAGCGTGATTCCGCCGCAGAAAGCGGCGGCGATCGCCGCGCGGGCCGGCGTCGCCGACCGCACCGGCTGGTGCCCCGTCGATCCAATCACCTTCGAGTCGCTGCTGCAGAAGAATATCCATGTGATCGGCGACGCCGCGCTTGCCGGGGCAATGCCGAAATCGGCTTTTGCCGCAGCCGTCGAGGGCGAGCTTTGCGCCTCCGCCATCGTCGCACTCATTGCCGGCAAGACGCCCGCCGGGGCCAAGCTTTTAAGCAATTGCTACAGCCTTGTCGGGCGCGATTATGCGATCTCGGACACTGGCGTATTCCGACCGGTAGCCGGGCAATATGTCGAAGTCGCAGGTGCCGGCGGAGTGAGCCCGCTCGACGGGCCGCCGGCATTGCGCGCCGAAGAGGCCAGGTTCGCCCATGCCTGGTTCCGCACCGCTACGCGAGAAACTTTCGGTTAGCGCCCCGGCAACGCAACGTTGTTTGCGCCGCCGACGCACGACCCCGACGCGGCAGCGCGGCCGTGAAGGCGGCGTTGCTCCGACGCCTTCAGCCTCGTATGGTCGCCGCCCGAAAAACCTCGCGAGGATCGTACCGATGAACGATGTTGCCGCCAAACCGGAAGCAAAAACGAGCTACGCCGAAAAGGCTTGGCAGTCCGACATCATCGTCGATCTCATCAAGCATTACGGGTTTCCCTACATCGCGCTCAATCCGGGCGCCAGCTACCGCGGTCTGCACGACTCGCTGGTCAATTACGGCGGCAACCAGCCGCCGATTCTGCTCTGCCAGCACGAGAAGATCGCCGTGCAGATCGCTCACGGCTACGCCAAGGCGACCGGCAAGCCGATGGTAGCCATCGTCCACGATGTGGTCGGCATGCTGCACGCCACCATGGGCATCTACTATGCCTATATCGACCGCTGCCCGGTGTTCGTCATCGGCGCCACCGGCCCGATGGACGAAAGCCGGCGCCGGCCCTTCATCGACTGGATTCACACTGCCAACGTCAATGGCGAGCAACTGCGGCACTACGTGAAATGGGACTACCAGCCCTCCAGCATCGAGGGCGTGCCCGACTCGTTCTCCCGCGCCTACGCGGCGATGATGACCGAGCCGCAGGGCCCGATCTACATGTGCTACGACGCCTGGCTGCAGGAGCAGCCGCTGACCAAAACCGTGTCGCTGCCGAAGTCGACCGACAACAAGGTGCCGGTGCCGATGGCGGCGGATCCTCTGGCGCTCGCCGAAGTCGCCGATCGGCTTCTCGCCGCGAAATATCCGGTGCTGATGGCCGAGTATGTGGCGCGCTGCGCCGACGGTTTCGACAATCTCGTGGCGCTCGCCGAGACGGTCGGCGCGGCGGTGTTCGACGTGCACGCGCGCCTGAACTTTCCCAATCGCCACAAGCTCAATCTAAGCTGCGAGAAGGAGATATTCCGCGATGCCGACCTCATCCTGACGCTCGATACCCGCGACTGGGAGAAGTCGACGCATTTCAACGACCGCACCAAGCGCCAAGTGGTGCCGCATTATCCGCCCGACTGCGAGATGATCGAGATCGGCTTCGGCGAGATCAACTTGAGCAAATGGTCGATGGATTATGCGCGCATGCCGTCGTGCAGCCTGCGCGTGCTCGGCGACACGCTGACCGCCATCCCCGAACTTACCCGACTGTGTCGCGAGCGCATTGCCAAGAATCCGGAGCTGGGCAAGACCGTCACGGAGCGGACCAGGCTCGTGGCCAAAAAGCATGATGAGCTTTTCACAAAGTGGGCGGAGCAAGCAAAAAAGGATTGGGACGGCCTGCCGATCACGTTGCCGCGGCTGGCGAGCGAAATCTGGGACGTGATCAAGACCGACGACTGGGTGCTGACCGGCGCCAATCTGCAGGACTGGTGCTACAAGCTGTGGGACTTCGACAAGCCCTATCGCCACCCCGGCCAGGCGCTCGGCACCGGCACGCAGATCGGCACCTCGCTCGGCGTCGCGTTGGCGCATCGCGGCACCGGCCGACTCGTGGTCGACATCCAGCCCGACGGCGATCTGTTGTTCGATGCCGGCGCGCTGTGGACAGCGGCCAAGAACAACATCCCGATGCTCATCGTCATGTACAACAATCGCGCCTATTACAATGACTGGGAGCACCAGATCCGCATCGCCAATTTCCGCGGCACTCCTGTCGAGCGCGCCTATATCGCGCAGGACATCGCCGGCCCCGAGCCCGACTTCGCTACCATCGCCAAGGGCATG
>JASHOR010000111.1 GCA_030041005.1 Xanthobacteraceae bacterium | reverse complement strand
CATAGCTGTAGAGCGTGTAGGCCTCCGGATCGAAGCCCTTGGCGCGGAATTCCGCGACCACGCTCTTGGCCTCCGGCCGCTTACGCGGATCCGGTCCGTAAGTCATCAGCGTCCCGATCACTCCCGGTCCGCCGATTGAGGCGAATTCGTCGGTGGCGATGCCGTCGCCGCCCATCAGCGGTGCGGTCACCCCCTGGTCGCGCATCTGCCGCACGATCAGGCCGCCCTCGGTCTGCAGGCCGCCCCAATAGACCAGATCAGGTTTTGCCTCCTTGATCTTGGATACCAGGGCCGAATAGTCCTTTTCGCCGGTATTGACCCCCTCGCGCAGCACAGGCGTCATCCCGCCGTTGGCCATTGCCTTCACCGTCTCATCGGCAAGACCTTTGCCGTAAGTGGTCTTGTCGTCAACCACTGCAATTCGCTTTCCCTTGAAGTGCGCAAGGATGTACTGGCCTGCGACGGCGCCCTGCTGATCGTCGCGCCCGCAAGTGCGGAAAATGTTCCACAAACCGCGTTCGGTAATCTGCGGATTGGTTGAAGCCGGCGTAATCTCCAGGATGCCGTTCTCATGATAGACGTCGGAGGAGGGCATCGTGACTCCGGAATTGAAGGCGCCGACCACGAACGTCACCCCGTCGCCGACAAATCGGTTGGCGACCGAGACTCCCTGTTTGGGATCGGATACATCGTCGCCGAATTCCAGGTTGATCTTCTTTCCCAAGATGCCGCCCTTGGCATTGAGATCGGTTGCGGCCTGGCTTGCGCCATTCTTCAACTGCGCGCCAAAAACAGCATTGGGCCCGGTTATCGGACCTTGGACGCCGATCAGGACTTGGGCTGAGGCGCTGCCGGCCAGGGCGAGCGCAAATCCGGTAGCGATGCCGAATACTGTTAGTCGTCTCATCATTGCTGCTCTCCGTCAGGTGGAGCCCGGCATGCGGGTGGTGCGATGTTACGTCAAGGCGCTTTGCGGCGCCAGCGCATCGGGCCGCTCTTTGTGTTGATCCAGCGATATTGCGTCACCATTTGCCGCTGCCGCTCGTGGCGGAACCCGATATAGCCGGCGGCCATGCAGAACGCGGTGTCGACCAAATAGTAGTGCAAGGACAACAGCGTGCCGCTGAATAGCGCATAATGGACGAAGCGTACGGCAAAACCGAGCAGAAACATATAGAACGCGACCTGCCACGGTGAGCGCCAGGTGGCGGCCAGCGCGCGGCCGGCCAAAGCGGCCGCCCCGCCCCCGAGCACCACCGTGACGAGCAGGAAAACGCCGAACGAGCCTTCCTCGTAGAACCAACCCTGCATCAGTGCGCTGCCCGCTGCCGCCCGCCCTCCAGATAGGCCGCCTTGACCTCCGGACGCTCAAGCAGTTCCCGCCCGCTGCCGCTCAGCGTGATCAGTCCGTTGACCATGACATAGCCGCGGTGTGCGAGCCTGAGCGCGTGGAAGGCATTCTGTTCAACCAGGAATACGGTCAAACCCTCCTGCGCGTTAAGCGTGCGGATAGCGTCGAAAATCTGTCGCGCGATCAGCGGGGCAAGGCCAAGCGAAGGCTCGTCGAGCAGCAGCAATCGCGGGCTGCTCATGAGCGCGCGCGCAATCGCCAGCATCTGCTGCTCCCCGCCCGAGAGTGTGCCGCCGCGCTGATGGAGGCGCTGCGCGACGCGAGGAAACAGCGCGAGCACGCGTTCCAGATTTGTTTCGAATCCGGCCGGGTCGGCAGTGGTCGCGCCCAATTGGAGATTTTCCAACACCGTCATGCGGGGAAAAATGCGGCGGCCTTCGGGCGCCTGCGCCAATCTAAGGCGTGCGATCTGGTGGGTGGATAGCCGGGTGATGTCCTGGCCGGCGAACGTAATCGTTCCCTCGCGGGCACGCGGATCGCCGCATACGGTCATCATCAACGTCGATTTTCCGGCCCCGTTGGCGCCGATCAACGCGACGATCTCGCCGTCGTTGATGTCGAGGTCGACGCCCTTAAGCGCCTGTACGCGCCCGTAATAGGCTTTGACGCCGCGGACGCTGAGCAGCGGCGTGCTCACGATCCGATCTCCGCTTCGATCTTGGCTTCTTCATCGCCGAGACCGAGGTAGGCGGCGATGACTTTGGCATCATTGCGCACCGTCTCGGGCGCGCCGTCGGCGATCTTCACTCCGTAATCAAGGACGATCACGTGGTCGGAGATCTCCATGACCACGCTCATGTCATGTTCGATCAGCAGCACCGAAACGCCGTCTTCGTCGCGGATGGTGCGCAACAATTGATTGAGCTCGGCGCTCTCGCGGGGATTGAGACCGGCGGCGGGCTCGTCGAGGCATAGCAGAACCGGCTGCGTGCACATGGCGCGTGCGATCTCCAGCCGCCGCTGCGCGCCGTAGGCTAGCGCGCCGGCGGGGTCGTCGGCGCGCGCCAATAGTCCGATCCGATCGAGCCAAGCGCGTGCCCGCTCCATCGCGGCGCGTTCGGCACGCGCATAGCTCGGAAAGCCGAGCACGCCGAGAAGCGTGTAGCCGGAGGCGAGCATCAGCCTGTTGTGCTGGGCGACGATCAGGTTTTCCAGCGCCGTCATGCCCGGGAACAGCCGGATGTTCTGGAACGTGCGGGCGACGCGCGCCTGTCGGGCGACCAGATAATCCGGCATTCGCTCGAGCAGGAAGAGTGTGCCGTCGGCGTGGACCCGGCGGCGCGCACCGCTGTCGGTGAGCGGTTCGAGAGCATCCCAAACCGCCGGTTTCCCATGTCGCAATCCAAGCCGCCCCTCGCTCGGCTTGTAGAAACCGGTGATGCAGTTGAAGACGGTAGTCTTGCCGGCGCCATTGGGGCCGATCAGAGCGGTGATGTTGCCTTCGCGCACGTCGAACGACAGGTCGTCGACGGCGACCAGCCCGCCGAAGCGCATGGTCAGATGCTCAACCCGCAACAACGTATCGACCAAGAGCGGCATCAGCCGCGGCCTTCTTTGACCAGATCGGCCGCAATGGTCTTGCGCACCTTGAGGTACACCGATGGTGCGCGCGTGGTGATCAGGCCGCGCGGCCGCCAGACCATGATCACCACCATCGCGAAACCGACGATGAGCATGCGGTATTGGGTGGGGTCGAAGGTGGGGCCGAAAATCTCTTTGAGGAAATCGAGCTGGCGGGTGATTTCGGTGCCCCCGATCATGACGATTGCGGCAATGGCGACGCCGAGCTGACTACCCATGCCGCCGAGCACGACAATCGACAGGATCGTTGCCGATTCCAGGAAGGTGAAGGATTCCGGCGAGATGAAACTTTGCCGCGCCGCGAAGAACGACCCGGCGAAGCCGGCAAACATCGCACCCATCGCAAAGGCGGTGAGCTTGGTGTTGGTGGTGTTGATGCCGAGCGATCGGCAGGCGATCTCATCCTCGCGCAGCGCCTCCCAGGCGCGGCCGACCGGCAGCCGGCGCAGCCGCACAGTGACAAAGCAGGTCAACAGCGCGAGCGCCATGATGATGTAATAGAGAAAGATAGTGCGGTAGATCGGCGAAAACGGAAGCCCAAAAACGGCGGCGAATCCGTTGTCATCGGCGTTGAACGGAATTCCGAAGAAGCTCGGGCGCGGAATGCCGCTGATACCGGCATAGCCGTTGGTCAGGGCGACCCAGTTGATCAGCACCATCCGGATGATCTCGCCGAAGGCAAGCGTCACGATCGCCAGGTAGTCGCCGCGCAGCCGCAACACCGGAAAGCCAAGCAGGATGCCCCAGAACGAGGCGAGAATCCCGGCAAGCGGCAACAGGATCCAGAATGCCAACCCGAAATGGGTGGCCAGAAGCGCGTACGAATACGCGCCGACCGCATAGAAGGCGACATAACCGAGATCGAGCAGGCCGGCGAGCCCGACGACGATGTTCAATCCCCAGCCAAGCATCACGTAAATCAAAATCTGGATGCCGAAATTGTCGATCCATTTGAGCGATCCGCGCAAGCCGAGCGCCCAGGCGACCATGAGCGGGTACGCGACGACGAAACCGATAGCGCAGGGAACGAACCAGCGGGCGACCGCCACGCGCCATGCCGGCGGCTCGGCCGCGATCGGCCGGGCGGCGCGGCGCGCGAGCCAGGGCGGCACGACGAGGACGTAGGCCAGCCGGCCTGCGCCGATAATGGCGACGAGCGAGAACAGGAACGGCCAACGTGTCCGCAGCACCAGAACTTCGTTGATGTTCTGAACCGTCTCGAAGCCGATCAGCGGCAGAAAGAGTCCAAAGGCAATGAGCGCAGTCAAGCTGGCGTCCGTCGCGGCGGCGACGAACCGGTTCCGATCTCGCGCAATCGCGCCTTCCTCGACGCGGCCGCCTTTGCCGGCGGAGTTTGCCAGCACCGTCACGTCCCTAGACCTTCTCCACGTCGGGCCGGCCGAACAAGCCCTGCGGCAGGAAAATCAAAGTGATGGCGAGCACCGAGAACGCGGCGACGTCCTTGTAGTCGATGGAGAAATAGGCCGACCACAAGGTTTCGATAAGGCCGATCAAGAGGCCGCCCACCACCGCGCCGGGCAGCGAGCCGATACCGCCCAGCACGGCAGCGGTGAAAGCCTTGACGCCAGGCACGAAGCCATCGGCGAAGCTGACCACTCCATAATACATCACATACATGGTGCCGGCGACCGCGGCGAGCGCGGCGGCGATCACGAAAGTCGCGGCAATCGTGCGGTCGACATCTATCCCGACCAAGGCCGCCATCTTCTGGTCCTGCTCGCAGGCGCGCTGAGCGCGGCCGAGCCGTGTGCGAGCCACCAGAAACCAGAATGCCGCGAGCAGCACCGCCGTGATGCCCCAGATAATGACCTGCTTGTACGACAGCGTGACCGGATAGCTCGCGTGGCGGAAAAGCACGAACTCGCCTTGGACAATGGGCGGTATCGATTTGTTGAGCGGTCCCTGGCTCACCTGGACGAAATTCGACAGGAAAATCGACATGCCGATTGCGGAAATGAGCGGTGCCAGACGAAACGAGCCCCTCAGCGGCCGATAGGCGATGCGCTCGATCGCCCAGTTGATCAGCGAGGTGAAGAGCATGGCCGTGATCAGCATGATGAACAGCGAGACCGCAATCGACGTGATGCCGAACAAAGTTGTGAGGATCAGGAATGTAATCAGTGCAATGAAGGCAGACGTCATGAACACGTCGCCATGAGCGAAATTGACCATGCCGATAATGCCGAACACCATCGTGTAGCCGATGGCAATCAGGCCATAGATCGAACCGAGGGTAACTCCGTTGATGATCTGCTGGACGAAATAGTCCATGACCCAAATCCTTGATCGGAACCCTTCGCCGATTCTCCCAAAAGTCTTAACAGGGGCTCGCGGGAGCGGCAACGCGGCGTATCTGGCCCCTACGGGCCGGGCGCCGAGCCGCCCCGCGCCATCGATATCCGTTAAATGTGCAATAATCGCGCCGAGGCGGCACGGGCGTTCGCTTGCCTGCGCCGCTGCGGCCGGCTAGTGGAGCGGATTCGCTACCCCCAAGCACTCGCTCATCAAGCGAATGTCAAATCCAAAAGCTCCACCAGCACTTATATTTGCTAGTGTCCCGATTCCGAAGTTCGCATCATTATGCGGCACCCTCGTTTGCGAACTTCGGCATTGAAGGACACTGGCAACTTATTGATCTAGTGTGGCTTTGGTTCAGAACTCCGCATGACGAGGTCGCGGCAGAAATGATGCGGACTTCTGAACCGCCACACGAGTGGTCCTGTAGATTCCGAAGATTCCGACATTCGCACGATGGCGGGCCGAAAAGGGATGTGAATGTTGGAAACCATTAGGCCGCGGTAGCAAGATCAGGGAGACCCTCATGAACCGGGTCAAATGCGAGGACGCCATCGCCGAGAAGGGCCGGCCGTTCACCGGCGCGGAATATCTCGAAAGCCTGCGTGACGGCCGCGAGGTTTATGTTTATGGCGAGCGGGTCAAGGATGTCACCACCCATCCTGCATTCCGCAACGCCGCCCGCTCGATAGCGCGACTATACGACGCGTTGCACGATCCCACGACCAGGCCGTTGCTGACTGTACCGACTGATACCGGCTCCAGCGGCTTTACCCATAAATTCTTCCGTGCGGCGCGCTCGCGCGAGGAACTCATTGCCCAACGTGACGCGATCGCCTATTGGGCGCGCATGTCCTACGGGTGGATGGGGCGCTCGCCGGATTACAAGGCGTCGTTGATGAATACGCTCGGCGCCAACTACGACTTCTATGGAAAGTTCGCGGACAATGCCAGGGCGTGGTACCGGCGGACGCAGGACCACGTGTTGTTCATGAATCACGCGATCGTCAATCCGCCAGTGGATCGCGCCAAGCCTATCGACCAAGTCAAGGACATCTATATCACCATACAAAAGGATACCGATGCCGGGATTTATGTTTCCGGCGCCAAGGTTGTGGCGACCTCGTCGGCGCTCACGCACTACAATTTCCTCGGTCAGAATGCGGCCGTTCCGCTGCATGACACGGACCTTGCGGTGATGTTCATCGCGCCGATGAATGCGCCGGGCGTCAAGCTGCTTTGCCGCACCTCTTACGAGATGACGGCAAGCGTGATGGGAACGCCGTTCGACTATCCCCTGTCGTCGCGTTTCGACGAGAACGACGCCATCTTCGTGTTCGACAACGTCTTCATTCCCTGGGAAGACGTACTGTTACACCGCGATCTGGAAAAACTGAAAATCTTCTTTCCGCAATCGGGCTTTCTCGCCGGCTATCAGTTCCAGGGCTGCACCCGGCTTGCGGTAAAGCTCGATTTTCTCGTCGGCGTCATTGCCAAGGCTCTGCGGGCGGCTGGGTCCGACGAGTTCCGCGGCAATCAGGCTATGCTCGGCGAGATCATCGCCTGGCGCCATCTGTTCTGGGGATTGACCGACGCCATGGCTCTCAACCCGACACCGTGGGTGAACGGCGCGGTCCTGCCCAATCTGCAGTCGGGATCCAGTTACCGCGTGTTCGCCGGCGATGCCTATGGCCGCGTCAAGGAAATCGTGGAAAAAATCGTCGCCTCGTCGCTCATCTATCTGCCGTCCTCCGCCAAGGATTTCAAAAATCCGGCGATCGACCGATACCTCGAACGCTATGTGCGCGGCTCCCACGGCATCGATTACCGCGACCGCATCAAAGTGATGAAGCTCTTGTGGGATGCCGTCGGCACCGAGTTTGGCGGCCGTCACGAGCTTTACGAGCGCAATTATGCGGGCAATCACGAAGATATTCGCATCCAGGCGCTGTGGAACGCGCGATCCTCCGGCATGCTCGATCACATGGCCTCGCTCGCCGACCAATGCATGTCCGAGTACGACGAAAACGGCTGGACCGATCCGTCGTGGCTCAATCCCGACGATGTCGCCTATCCGGGACTGCCCGAGGAACGCCGGGCGGCGGAGTAACGGACGGTGTTGTCCGACAACAAGCAATCCGCGATCCTGAGGCGGCCCGCGAAGCGGCCCTCGCATCTTGAAGGTGACGGAACATGAACTGGATTGACCAGCGCCCGGACGACGCAATGGACGGCGCCTTCATGGCGGTGGCGCCGGACCCGCTCGTCACGGTCGATCCGCCCGTCTTCCGCGAGGCGATGGCCCGGCTCGGCGCTGCGGTTCATGTGGTGACCAGCGCGGGGCCGGCGGGCAAGACCGGCTTTACCGCGACGGCGGTCTGCTCAGTGTCCGATCAACCGGCGATGCTGCTCGTTTGTCTCAACCGCAAAAGCAACAGCGCGCCGCTGCTTTGGCAAAACCGCGTCTTCTGCGTGAATACGCTCGGGGCGGGCGAATCGAAGCTTGCGGATGTTTTTGCCGGGAAAGGCGGCGTGCACTTGGAAGAGCGATTTGCGGTCGGAGAGTGGGTCACGCTCAAGACCGGATCTCCTGTTCTCGCCTCAGCCGTGGTCGCGTTCGACTGCCGCACAATCGAAATCAAGACCATGGCGTCGCACAATGTCATCTTCGGCGCCGTAGAGGCCGTTCGATTCGGCCCCGGCGGTCCGGCGTTGGTCTATCACGATCGTGCCTATAAGCCGGTGTGAGCGGGCTTGATAAAGCCGGGACTCCGGCAATCGGCCCAGCGGCGGAACCGGACTGCCCAGGCCCGTCGGCGGTGTTGAGAAGCCGACCAGGCACGGCCGGCCGGGCCGCAACCGTTAACGTTCCGCGCGATTTCGACCTCTTGGGTGCTGTCTGGGCTGCCGATTTTTGATTTTTGCTGTGTATTTTGTGCAAAGCCGAGTTCCATTTCGCTGGTTGATCTTCTTGTTTGTCGGACGAGGCGTATGCTCGCGAGATGTCGACCGTGCTGCCGCTCTTTCGTCTCGGCGATCCGCCAGAGGATCAGGCGTGTGATTTCATTCACATCGAGACTATTGGTTCGACTCGGGATTGGACCATTCATGTCCACCGCCATCGCAATTTGTTTCAGGTCCTCCTGATCGAACGCGGCTGTGGTGCGATGACCTTCGACGCCGCGGTCAATATCCCGTTCGCCGCGCCGGCTGCGATCCTGGTCCCGGCGACGATTGCTCACGGCTTTCGCTTCGAGCCAAACGTCACTGCCGGTTGGGTGTTGACGTTTACCGAGGATGCTGCCGGCGCAATGGCCGGCCAGGCCGACGAGGCCATGGCGCGGCTGCGGGCTCTCGCGGCAGAACCGATCGTCCCATTGGCCGACGGACCGCAGTTGGCGCGCCTATCCCGTCTATGCGCGGAACTGAGCGAGGAACACCATCTTGCCCGCAAAGGCCATCGGCTGGCCATGCGCGGGCTGCTCGCTCTCATCGCCGTCGACGTGGTGCGGCTCGCGGCGAGCCGCGCGCGCACCGGCTCCGTGACGCTGCCGTCGGGCGATGCGACGGTGACCCGGTTGCGCGAACTGGTCGATGAATTCTTCCGCAGAAAGCGACAGCTCGAATTCTATGCCGAAAAGCTTGGCATGAGCGTCGACCGGCTCAACGATCACGTCAAGCGATCGACCGGCATAACGGCCGGCCACTTGATCCGCCAGCGCGTCCTCTCGGACGCCAAGCGGCAGCTCGTGTTTACGATGCGGCCGATTCACGAAATCGGTGAAGATCTTGCTTTCGCCGATCCGTCGCACTTCGCCCGCTTCTTCCGCCAGCAGACAGGCATCGCTCCACACGAATTCCGCGGGCAGCGTGGGGGCTGACGCTTGTGCCGCGTGCGGCAAGGCCAAATCATTCAATTCGACAAAAGTCGCGGCATCGTATCGGCATAAACCTGCGCCGGAGGCCTTTTCAGCCGGCTTGCCGGGCGGTAAGCGATGTTCCGCGCAGACAGCTTGTCAGGGAGAGCAAGATGGCGATGACGATGAGCGGCGAGTGTCAGCTTGCCGCACCCCCGCAGACGGTCTGGGAGAAACTCAACGATCCCGCCACGCTCAAAGCCTGCATTCCGGGCTGCGAGCAGCTCGACAAGACTTCGGATACGGAATTCCAGGCAGTGGCGACCACCAAGATCGGTCCGGTAAAGGCCAAGTTCAAAGGCAAAGTCACGCTGTCCGACCTCGATCCGCCGAACGGCTACAAGATTTCAGGCCAAGGCGACGGCGGCGTTGCCGGCTTCGCCAGAGGCGGGGCTACGGTTAGGCTGGCACCCAAGGACGGCGGCACCCTGCTCAGCTATGCCGTTGAAGCGCAAATTGGCGGCAAGCTCGCCCAGCTCGGTCAGCGCCTCGTCAACGGTGCTGCCAAGAAGGTCGCTGACGATTTTTTTGCCAATTTCGCGGCAGCGGTTAATCCGAAGAGCTCGTGACCGGGCGGCGCGAATGGCGAATTTGCCCACCCCGGTCGCGCAGCGGCGGTCCCGTGACACGAAACTCCCTTGACCGGCGCCTAGGCTGCGGTTCAGAGTAATTCCAGTTCGAAGGCGGCAAATCGGCAAATTCGGCCCGATTCCGGCCTTGAATGGCGCCAACCGATCGGGTTGACGCGAAAATCCGGGTGTCCAACCGGCACTTATTTCAAGGAGAAGCCCAATGGCAGCCAAGGCGGCAGCGGTGTCCCTGACGGTGAATGGCAAGCCCGTTACCGCAGAGGTCGATCCGCGCACCCTGCTGGTGCAGTTGCTGCGCGAACATCTGCGGCTGACCGGCACCCATGTCGGCTGCGACACTTCGCAATGTGGTGCCTGCGTCGTACATGTGAACGGCAAGGCGGTGAAATCCTGCACAATCCTGGCGCTGCAGCTCGAAGGTGCCAACGTACTCACAATCGAGGGATTGGCGGCTCCCGACGGGCCGTTGCACCCCATGCAGGAGGCATTCCGCGAAAATCACGGCTTGCAATGCGGTTATTGCACTCCGGGAATGATCATGACCGCCGTCGATATTGTGCGTCGCAAGGGAAACGACCTCGACGATCGCACGATCCGGGAAGAGCTCGAAGGCAACATCTGCCGCTGCACCGGCTACCACAATATTGTCAAAGCCATCGCCGCCGGCGCACGCGCCATGCGCGGCAGCGCGGCAGCGAGCCAGGCTGCAGAATAGGAAAAGAAAGAAACGAGGGCAGGGATTCAGGAAACTGCCGGAGGGACTGCAATGAGTATCACCGGTATCGGCGCCGCGGTGCGTCGCAAGGAAGATCATCGTTTTATCACCGGCACTGGTCACTATACCGCCGACATCAATCGGCCGGGCCAGGCATTCGGCTACTTCATCCGCTCGCCGCATGCGCACGCCGCGATCAAATCGATCGATGCCAAGATGGCCGCGGGCATGCCCGGCGTGCTCGCCGTGCTCACCGGTGCGCAGCTCGCCGCCGACAAGATCGGCAATCTTATCTGCGGTTGGATGGTTCATTCCGATGATGGCTCGCCGATGAAGATGGCGCCGCACCCGGCGCTGGCCAACGGCAAAGCCTGCCACGTCGGCGATCCGGTTGCGGTTGTCATTGCCGAAACTCTGGCGCAGGCGCGCGATGCCGCTGAAAAAGTCCAAGTCGAGTATGGTGTGCTGCCCGCGATCGCGGATCCTGCCGCGGCACAGAAGCAGGGAGCGCCGCAAATCCACGAAGTGGCTCCCCATAATACCATTTACAAGTGGCACCTCGGCGACGCCAACGCGGTTGAGGCCGCGTTCAAATCGGCCAAGCACGTCACCAAGCTCGATCTCGTCAACAACCGGCTCGTGCCCAATGCCATCGAGCCGCGCGCTGCGATCGGCGAATATGACGCGGGAGCCGGAACATTTACGCTCTGGAATACCACGCAGAATCCGCATGTGGCGCGGCTCGTCATCGCGGCTTTTGTCGGCATGGCGCCCGAACACAAGCTGCGCGTGATCGCGCCCGACGTCGGCGGCGGCTTCGGTTCGAAGATTTTCATCTATCCGGAGGAGGTGGTGGCGCTGTGGGCCTCCAAACGCGTCGGCCGCCCGGTCAAATGGGTTGCTGAACGTTCTGAGGCGTTCTTGGCCGACGCTCACGGCCGCGACCATGTCACCCATGCGGAAATGGCGTTCGATGCCGAAGGCAAGGTTTTGGCGCTGCGGGCAAAGACCATCGCCAATCTCGGCGCTTACATGTCGACTTTCTCCTCTTCGGTGCCGACCTACCTTTACGCAACGCTGCTCTCGGGGCAGTACCAGATCCCGCAGATTTATTGCGAGGTCGACGCGGTCTACACCAATACAGTGCCGGTCGATGCCTATCGCGGCGCTGGCCGGCCCGAGGCAACGTTCGTCGTCGAACGACTGATGGAGGTCGGCGCACGCGAAATGGGACAGGATCCGGTCGATCTGCGGCAGAGGAATTTCATCAAAAGCTTCCCGCACCAGACGCCTGTGATCATGAACTATGATTCCGGTGACTATGGCGCCTCGCTCAAGAAGGCGCTCGAAATTGCCGACTACAAGGGTTTCGCCAAGCGCAAGCGCGAGTCGGAGCGAAACGGCAAGCTGCGCGGAATCGGATTTTCAAACTACATCGAGGCCTGCGGTATCGCGCCGTCGCAAGCGGTCGGCTCGCTTGGCTGCGGTGTAGGCCTGTGGGAATCGGCGGAAGTGCGAGTCAATCCGACCGGCTCGGTCGAAGTCCTCACCGGATGCCATGCTCACGGCCAGGGTCATGAGACGACGTTCGCGCAAGTCGTGTCTGATCGGCTCGGCATTCCCATCGAGAACGTCTCGGTGGTGCATGGCGACACCGACAAGGTGCAGTTCGGCATGGGTACCTACGGTTCGCGCTCCGGCGCTGTCGGCATGTCGGCGCTGGCCAAAGCGCTCGATAAGGTCGAAGCCAAGGCCAAGAAGGTCGCCGCTCATTTGCTCGAAGCCGCCGAAGGCGACATCGAATTCAAGGACGGAAAATTCAACGTCGCCGGCACCGACAAATCCGCCGCCTGGGGCGATGTTGCTCTCAATGCCTACATCGCCCACAAATTTTCCGGTCAGGAGCTCGAGCCGGGCCTGAAAGAAGGTGCGTTCTACGATCCGAAGAATTTCACATTCCCGGCCGGTTGCCACATCTGCGAGGTTGAGGTCGATCCGGACACCGGCAACAGTGAAATCGTGGCTTGGACGGCAGTCGATGATTTCGGCGTGGTCGTCAACCCGATGATTGTCGAAGGCCAGGTCCACGGCGGCATCGCGCAGGGGGTTGGCCAGGCGCTATGTGAGGGGGCGGTCTACGACAAGGATGGACAGCTCCTGACCGGCTCGTTGATGGATTATTGCATGCCGCGCGCGGATCATCTGCCGCCCATGAAGGTCGATACGACTGTCACCAGGTGTCCCTCGAATCCGCTCGGCGTTAAAGGCTGCGGCGAGGCCGGCGCCATTGCCGCGCCGGCGGCGGTGATCAATGCCGTCACCGATGCGATAGGGACCGAACAGTTGGCGATGCCGGCAACGCCTGCGGCGGTCTGGGCGGCACTGCAGCGGGCGCCAAAAGCGCCGCGGGCGGCCTGAATTTGAGAGCGAGATAGACGGAGAGCAACGATGTACGCCTTCACCTTCCATCGCCCCCAAACGCTGCGGCAGGCCGCGAGCCTGCTTGCCAAGCACGAGGAGGCCAAACTCCTGGCCGGCGGTCACACGCTGCTGCCGACAATGAAACTGCGCCTGGCTGGCCCGCCCCAACTCGTCGATCTGTCGCTCATCGACGGTATCGCCGGCGTGGCGCAGAGCGGGCGCTCGCTGACGATCGGCGCCATGACCCGGCACAACGACGTCAGCACCTCGCCGGTTGTGCAGCAGGCCATTCCCGCGCTTGCCGGGCTGGCCGGAATGATCGGCGACCCGGCGGTGCGCCATATGGGCACAATTGGCGGCTCGATCGCCAACAACGATCCGAACGCCGATTATCCGGCCGCATGTTTGGGCCTCGGCGCCACCATCATTACCAACAAACGCCGCATCAAGGCCGACGATTTCTTCACCGGGATGTTCTCGACCGCGCTGGAGCCCGCAGAGATCATCACCAAGGTCAGCTTTCCGATCCCGAAAAAGGCTGCCTATCAAAAATTCCGTAACCAGGCATCGCGGTTCGCGCTGGTGGGCGTGTTTGTGAGCAAGCGCGGCAGCGAAATCCGGGTGGCCGTCACCGGTGCCGGTGCCAACGGAGTGTTTCGCGTTCCCTCGTTCGAGGAGGCGTTGAAGAAGCGCTTTGCGCCGAAATCGCTGGAAGGTATGACCATCCCCGCCGACGGCATGAACAGCGATATTCACGGCAGCGCCGAGTATCGCGCCCATCTGGTCGGCGTGCTTGCGCGCCGCGCCGTGGCGGAGGCGATCGGCAAGTAAGCCGAGCGTCGGAATGACTAGCGCCGAGCGCGACCAGAAATCCGACGCGCTGCGCCGCCCAAGTGGCGTGCCCGGCGTTTAAGCGCTCATCGCTGTTGCCAGCAATGGCTCCACTTATTGCGGGAGCGGATAGCCGGGCATCAAGTCGTAAGGATGCGCCCAGCCAAGCAGCGACCGAACGCGGTCGAGCCAGGCGGCGATATGTTTGTGGTTGGCGGCGATGTCGAACCCGAATTCCTCGGCCGGATAGTACATGTAGGCGACGAGCGAAAGATCCGCGATGGTTGGTTCGGAGCCGAGAATGTAATCGCCGGCCGAGAGCCGTTTATCGACAATGCCGAGCGCGTTGTCGATGCGACCCTTGAGAAACTCCATGACGGCGGGATGGCCCCGCGGCTTGGCAAAATTGCGCAGAAAGCGGTAAGGCCCGAGGAAGCCGTTGACCTTCTGGTTGTCGAATATGATCCAGCGCAGCGCTTCGAGCCGCTGCTCATCCCCGCGCGGGACAAATTTCCCCGTCCGCTCGGCGAGATAAGTGAGGATGACGCCCGACTGGCTCAGTTTCCTTGCTCCGTGGACGAGCACCGGGACCTCGCCCATTTCGTTGATGGCGCTGCGGTATTCCGTCGTCCGTGGAATGCCCTTGACGAAAAAATCGACAAAGAGCGGCCGCCAGTCGGCGCCGACGAGGTTGAGCATCAGGGCGACCCGATACGCGTTGCCAGACTGGGCAAAGCAGTGGAGTTCATATTCAGCCATGTTCATATTCAGCCATGATGGAGCCTAAAGCTGCTTCGACAGGGTGAGGATGCCGCCGGTAGTATCCCGCCCTTCGAAATGCCCGCCGGTATAGGTCAGTTGCGCTAGCTGGCGCCCTTTGAAATCTCGAATGATCAGGGCGCCGCGTTCGAAAGTCCACCTGCGGCTCATAAAGAAGTTGCCGGGGCAGCCGCCCTCGGGCGCAATCGTGCCTCGGGGCATGGCGCCGGGAGAGGCAGTGCGCTCCGAACTGTCAGCGAAGTTCATGACGCAGGCGCCGCCTGACGCCGCTGAAAGCTGCCAGCCGCCGGCAAGATCGATCGGCGGCGGAACGGCCGGGGAGGCGGCCGGGGTCACAGCGCGTGCCTTTGGCTGGGCGCCAAAAATGGCATTGGCGCTGCAGCCGCCGACGCTGGCAAATGCCAGGAAGGCGGCGGCCGCTCGCGTTCCTGCCGCGCGACAAACTCTCATGTCCCCGAGGCCGATCATATGCCGGTCACCGAAACCCCATCCTGCTCCTACAGCCAGATTTGGGCAGCGAAAGGGAATCCTCGCGGGATGGATGAGCCCGCCCCCGGCAGCATGCCATGCGCCAGTCCTCACCTCATGGTCGGAATGACGAACTCGGCGCCTTCTTTCACCCCGGAGGGCCAGCGTGCGGTCACTGTCTTGGTGCGGGTGTAGAAGCGGATCGAGTCGGGCCCGTGCTGGTTGAGATCGCCGAAGCCCGACCGCTTCCAGCCACCGAAGGTGTAATAGGACAGCGGTACCGGAATGGCGAAGTTGACGCCCACCATGCCGACTTCGACACGGCTGACGAAATTCCGCGCGGCATCGCCGTCGCGCGTGAAGATCGCCACCCCGTTGCCATAGTCGTGCTCCGACGGCAGCCGTACAGCCTCCTCGTAATCCTTGGCGCGTACCACGGATAGAACGGGGCCGAATATCTCCTCCTTGTAGATGCGCATCTGCGGCGTTACCTGATCGAACAGGCACCCGCCCATGAAATTGCCGCTCTCGTAGCCCTGCATCTTGAAGCCGCGGCCGTCGACGAGGAGCTTGGCGCCTTCCTCGACGCCGAGATCGACGTAGCTCTTCACTTTATCCAGATGCGCCCGCGTAATCATCGGGCCGTAATCGGCCTGCGGGTCGGTTGAGGGCCCGATTTTCAGCCCCTCCACGCGTGGCACAAGCTTTTCCAACAAGATGTCGGCGGTCTTGTTACCGACCGGAACCGCGACCGAAACTGCCATGCAGCGCTCGCCAGCAGAGCCATACCCGGCCCCGATCAAGGCATCGACTGCCTGATCCATATCTGCGTCGGGCATGATGATCATCTGATTCTTGGCGCCGCCAAAGCACTGCACGCGCTTGCCGTTGGCGGCAGCCGTGGCATAGACGTATTCGGCAATGGCCGACGAGCCGACGAAGCCGACCGCCTTGACGCGCGGATCGGTGAGCAGCGTATCGACGGCTTCCCTGTCGCCGTTGACGACGTTGAGCACGCCCGGCGGCAACCCCGCTTCGATGAAGAGTTCGGCGAGCCGCATCGGCACCGAGGGATCGCGTTCCGATGGTTTGAGGATGTAGGCATTGCCGCAAGCGAGCGCTGGCGCGCATTTCCACAGCGGAATCATCGCCGGAAAGTTGAACGGCGTGATGCCGGCGACAACGCCCAGCGGCTGATGCATCGAGTAAAGATCGATATTCGGGCCTGCGCCCTCTGTGTATTCGCCCTTGAGCAGGTGCGGGATGCCGCAGGCGAACTCGACGACTTCCAGGCCGCGCTGAATATCGCCCCTGGCATCGACAAGGGTCTTGCCGTGCTCGGACGACAACAGCCGCGCCAGCGAGTCGAATTCCTTTTGCGCCAGTTCGAGGAATTTCATCATCACGCGCGCGCGCCGCTGCGGATTGACTGCGGCCCAGGCCGGCTGAACTGCCTCCGCGACCGCGATGGCGTGCTCGACCTCCGAATGCTTGGCCAAAGCCACCTTCGCCTGCACCTCGCCGGTGTTCGGATTGAAAACGTCGCCGTGCCTCCCCGATGTTCCCTTCACCTGTTTCCCGTCGATGAAGTGGCCGATTTCACGCATGAGTTTCTCCTTGGAGTTGCACGGGGGCCGTGGTTCGTTGCGCAGTGCTATTGTGCGGCTTTTTCGGGCGCCGGTCACCGGGGGGAGGCAGTCATGGTCACTCGGCAAGGCCGGCGGAAATCCACTCATACAGGGCCGCGATGGAAGAGCCAAATCGCGGAAATTTCGGAGCGGGCCACCTCTGGGCACCGGCAATCCGCCCGCCCCCCGCCGCCGAGTGCGCTCCGGCTTGCTTGCGACGAAGACCAGCCGGCTGCCGCAAAAGGCGTTCGCGTCCGATTGCTGATCGAATCGTGAGCGCGCGAGGCCAGATGCTTGTGCTGCCTGGTACGTCAGTTCGGCGGCCAAATCCCTGCAGTAACCCTCCCTTAAGCACGCTGACGGTACCCTCACGCCGCGCCTTTTAAGGCGTGCCGTCGCGTGGGTGGGAGTCGGTAGTTATGGACATTACAACAGGCCTCGGTCTGCTCGCCGGGGCTACCGTCGTCGTCACTCTCATGCTCATGGGCGGCGACTTGCGGATGTTCGTGAGCGAGCACGCGATGATCATAGTTTTCGGCGGATCGTTTGCCGCTACGCTGATCCGCTTTCCGCTTGCCTCGATCATCCATGGATTGCCGCTCGGCGCCAAATTCGCCTTCACCATGCGGCGCACAACGCAGCGCGAACTGGTCGACGAGATCGCCACGATCGCCGAAATCGCCCGCAAGCAGGGCCCGCTCGGCCTGGAGAAAGTCGAAATCGAGGATCCGTATCTGGCCAAGGGCATTCGCTTCGTGGCCGACGGCTACGAGGCCGATTTCATTCGCGACAATCTCGAGCGCGACCGCGACAATTTCCTCACCAATCTCGACGAGGGCCAGAAGATTTATCGTGCCGTCGGCGACTGCTCGCCAGCTTTCGGCATGGTCGGCACGCTGGTTGGAATGGTGCAGATGTTCGCCAGCATGACCGACCCATCCAAGCTGGGACCATTCATGGCGACCGCACTTTGTGCAACGCTGTACGGCGCCATCGTGGCCAACATCATCTGCCTGCCGATCGCTGACAAGCTTCACTTGAAACTGGTGGATGAAGAGATCAATCGCACGCTCATCATTGACGGCGTGCTCATGATTCGTGACTCGAAAAGCCCCACCTTGGTGCGCGAGATGCTGCTCGCCTATCTGCCGGAAAAGCATCGCGACGAGGAACCGGAGCCGGTGCCGGCCTAACGGCGCCGGCGCGGAAACAACAAGAGTATGGCGCGGCACCGACAAGCGGCACACGGCGGCGGTCACGGCTGGTTCGTCACCTTCGCCGACCTGATGGGCCTGCTGGTCAGCTTTTTCGTGATGCTGGTTGCCTTTTCCAACCAGGATCAGAAGAAGTTACAGATTGTCGCCGGCTCCATGCGCGACGCCTTCGGCGTACAGACCGCGGTGCGCTATTCAGGGGTCATCGAGGTCGACGGTTTGCCGACCCGGCCAAAGCTCAAGAACGCCGCCCACATCGCGCCCGAGGACGCATCGTCGACGCCAACCCCGGACCAGCAGGACCACAAACGCAATTACGGCGCCAAACTGCAGCAAGACAGGGCGTTCGCGCTGGCTGCGGCCTCGCTGCGCCAAGCCCTCCAAGACATGCCGGAACTGACCGAAGCCTCCAAGCACATTGTGTTTGAGGACACAAAGGAAGGCCTCAATATCGAGATTGTCGACCAGGAAGGCCGTTCGATGTTTCCTGAAGGTTCCAAGGAACCGTACCCGCGCACCCGCGAGATTATCGAGAAGCTCGCCGCGCCGCTGAAAGCGACGCCTTTTCGGATTTCGATCACTGGCCACACCGCAGCGCCGAGAGTCCCCTCGCGGCCCGGCTACGGCCCCTGGGAGCTGTCGGCGGACCGTGCCAATGCAGTGCGCGAAATCCTGCAGCAACAGGGCCTGCCGTCGAATAACATTTACCAGGTGGCCGGGAAGGCCGATACCGATCCACTGTTCCCCGACGATCCCTACATTGCAGCCAACCGACGGGTCACGATCACGCTGATGCGCGAAGCGCCTCCGGTACCGCCAAATTTGCAGCCCTAAGGAACACACCGCCTGCTAGTCCATATCCCGACCGATCGGGAGGTGGGTACTCAAGTCAACATCTGAGCCCTTCCTCTCCGGCGCGAGAGCACATAGGCTGGCGTTCACGGCGACAGCCCGGCGTTCGTCATCGCCCTTGGCGAGCTTGACGGGGCAGGCGGGAGACTGACATGGCGGAACAACCCCCAAAGGTTCGCGATTTGACGCCGGCTGAGGTGGCAAAGGGTCTTGCCGAAGGCCGCATGTTGCTGGTCGACGTGCGCGAGCCCAATGAGACTGCGCTCGAGCGCTTCCCCGACGCCTTCCTCCTGCCGCTCTCGGCGTTCGATCCGGCAGCCATACCGGCAACGCCGGGACGGCAGGTTGTCTTCGCCTGCCGCTCCGGACGCCGCTCGGTGACCGCTTCGCTCGCAGCTCAGGAACGGGGCCTGGCCTACGACTCGCATCTTGCCGGCGGCATTCTCGCCTGGAAGGCGGCCGGCCTGCCGACCGATATATGACGCAGTCCCTAGCGGGCCTGCATCAAACCCCATTCGAACTCGGGGAATCGGGAATCCAGGGGCCATCGCAGCGCTCAGGCTGGTTCCCCGTGGCGCTCGGCGCAGTCGCGGTCGCGACGGCGATCGCGCTGATAGTTGTGCATCTTGCCGGATCCTTTCCGGCAGGCGCGCAGCAACGGCGCGTGGTGAACTTCTACAATTGGTCGGATTACGTTGATCCGTCAGTGCTCGACGATTTCACCAAAAAAACCGGAATCACCGTGCGCTACGATACGTTTGACTCGAGCGATACGCTGGAGGCGAAGCTGCTTGCCGGCCAATCCGGCTACGACGTCGTGGTGCCGACCGGATATTTTCTTGCCCGCGAAATCAAAGCTGGAATCTTTCAGAAGCTGGACAAGTCCAGACTGCCCAACATGGTCCACCTCTGGCCGGAAATCGCCCGAAGGCTGGCGGCCTACGATCCCGGCAATCAATATGCCGTCAACTACATGTGGGGAACGACGGGCATCGGCTACAGCGTGAAGGCCGTACGGCAGATTTTCGGACCGAACGCTTCGGTCGACAGTTGGGCCTACGTTTTCGACCCCGACAAAATCGCCAAGTTCAGGGACTGCGGCATTCATCTCCTCGATTCGTCGGACGACATCATGCCGGCGGCGCTACAATATCTGCATCTCAATCCCAATTCGAGCGACCCGGTCGATCTCGAAAAAGCCACCAATCTACTTGAGAGGATCCGGCCCTACGTTCGCAAATTTCATTCCTCGGAATATATCAACGCATTGGCGACCGGCGAGATTTGCTTTGCCGTGGGTTATTCGGGCGATATCAAGCAGGCGGCGAAACGGGCGATGGAGGCCAAAAGCGGCATCGAGATCGGTTATTCGATCCCGCGGGAGGGCGCGCCATTGTGGTTCGATAATCTCGCCATCCCGAAGGGCGCGCCGCATGTGGCCGAAGCGAACGAACTCGTCAATTATTTACTCGACCCGCAGGTGGCCGCCAGAAACACCAACTACGTCTCTTATGCCAACGGCGATCGTCCGAGTTCGTTCATCGACAAGTCGATCCTTGACGACCGCTCCATCTATCCTGATGCCGCGACCATGGCGAGGCTGTTCACCATCGTCGCCCACGGCTTGAAGACCCAGCGGCTGATCGACCGGTTGTGGACGCGGATCAAGACCGGCGAGTGAAGCGATGAGTTGAGCCTCGGCGCAGACATTATGCGCCGAGGCATTGGCAGTCGCGTAATCAGTCCGCCTGGATATTGGCTTCTTGGACCATCTGCTTCCACTCGACGAGCTGGGCCTTGATGTAGTCCTCCAATTCCTCTGGCGTTGAGGAAAAACCCTCAAAGCCGATGACCTTGAACTTCGCCTGCACTTCGGGGCTGTCGATGACTTTGCGCAGCGCGCCGTTGAGCTTGGTGATGATCTCCGGCGGCGTGCCGGCCGGTGCCACGAGGCCCGCCCAAGCATCGAGGTTGAAGCCCTTGACGCCCTCCTCGTCCATGGTTGGCAGCTCGGGATAGAGCTTACTGCGCTTGATGCGCGAGATCGCCAGCGCGCGCAACGTGCCGGCTTTGACGTGCGGCATGGCGGTGGTGAAGTCGGCGAACATCATCGACACGCGGCCGGCCATGATGTCTTCGAGGGCCGGCGGCGTGGTCTTGTAGGGCACGTTCAGCATCTTGATTCCGGCCCAGTGCTCGAGCGTGTCGCCGGCGACGATCCCGGCGGTATTGCCGCTGGCGATCGAAAGCTTGTTGGGGTTGGCCTTGGCATAGGCCACCAGTTCCTTGACCGAATGGATCGGCAGCCTCGGGTTGAGCACCAGCATCAGCGTGAAGCTGCCGACTCGAGTGATCGGCGCAAAATCCTTGATCGGATCGTATTTGACGTTCTTATGCAGGAACGGGTCGGCGGATAGCGGGGAATTGGTCGCCATCAACAGCGTGTAACCGTCCGGTGCCGCGTGATGCACATAAAGCGCCGACAGCGCTCCGTCGGCGCCGGGGTGATCCTCGACCACGATGGGCTGCCCGAGCAAGACGCTGAGCCGGTCGCCGATGATACGGCAGACCGTATCGCTGCCGCTGCCGGGGCCGAACGGATTGACGAAGGTGATCGGTCTTGACGGATAGTCGTCGGCGTAGAGCGCCGCGCTAAACAAAGCCGTCGCGGCGGCGACGAGAATGAGGGCAAGCTTTCTCATGCACACGTCCTCCCTGGCTTGTCGTGAATTGTTGTTGTTGGCGCGTCGGTTCCGAGCGCTCGCCTTTCCGGCAAATTCAAGGATAGCAGAATTTCGCTGGGTAATGTCGAGTCTGATGCGTGCGTCGTCCAGCCTTGCTGGGCCCTAGCTGGGGGCACTCGCGACAGGCCGCCAACTCACGGTAGGAAAGCAAATCGACAATATGTCAAACAGGTTTCGATCTGCCACGCCTTACTGCGGAAGCTTCACGAGATCCCGTATCGAACCCGTGATTGGTGTTGCCGGTGTCATGCCCTCGTCGGCGCGGCGCAGCATCACGCCAAGACGCGCCCGCGGCCGCAGCGTTGGCTGGATGCTATGATCGATACGCGTACTCGGCGGCAAATTCATCGTGTAGCGCGTCATGATGGCCGCAACCGCGATTTTGACCGCGGTCAAGTCGAACCAATATCCCGGGCAAATGTGGGGACCCGCGCCAAAGACCGGAAATTCGAAGGCGGTCGGCGCGATCGTAAACCAGCGCTCTGGTCGAAAGACGTCACCTTCCGGATAGAGGTCCGGCATCCGGTTGGTAAGAAAGGTGTTGAGCACGACGCGCGTGCCCTTCGGCGCGTTCTCGCCGGCGATGGTTGTGTCCTGTTGTGCAACCCGGAACTGGAAGGGAACGGGGGGAAGGACACGCATGGCCTCCTTGACGACTGCGTCAAGATACGGCAACTCGCCGGCCCGATCCAAAGATGGCGCGCCGCGGCCGAGCTTGTCGCGCAGCTCGTCGCGCAGCCGCTCGGCGACGGCCGGATGCTGCATCAGCAGAAACAGCGTCCAGGTCACCACGCTCTGGCCGCCCTCGGACGAAAGGCCGAACAACGACGGTAGCTGCGCCACGATGCCGGCGTCGTCGACCGGATTGCCGGCGCCGTCGCGACTGTTGGCGATGGTCGCGGCGATGTCGCCCTCGTCGGGGTGTCCGCGTTTGGCCGCAGTCCATGCCAGCAGGTGCCGTTCGAGCAGCGCCGCCGTGCGCACGATTTGGCCATATGGCGTGATCGGCAGATTGATCGGGACCATGGCGCGCCAATCCCATTTGCGCTCCATGATCCAACAGCCCAGCTCGGTGACCGTGCGGCTCTGCTCGCTGCTGCCGCCGAACAGGAATTCAACCGCAAATCCCTGCATGAGCCGGCGAATGTGTTCCCAGAGATCGATAGTCTGCCCGATCGGCCACGATGTCGTCTGGGTCTGCGCGAGCCGCGCCATGTCCTTTACCAATGCTTCGACGCGAGTCCGACGCAGCGGCGAAGCCAGAAGCTTTCGATAATGGGCGTGCTGCTCTCCTGTCAGCCGCATCAAGCCCGAACTCATCCGCCTTGCGGCCGACCTCCTGGGGCCGCCGGGAAGCACGTTCACGCCGCGCCACGTGTCCGGCCGTGACATCAACTCGCTGTAAAACGGAGCGCCGGCGGTGAGGACCAAGGGAACGCCGAGCGTCGCTACGCGGCTTGGTCGGACGAATGGCAGCCCTTCGGCAAGAACCACGCAAGGCCCGAACGCTTCGAAAGCGCGCCGCGTGCTCGACAACGGATCGAGCGCAAAACGCCAGGCCCAGCGCAAGGCCGCAAAGCCGGTTAATCGGGCGGGCTTCACTAGCGCGCGGTCCATAAGCTCAACTCTCGCAGCCTGCCACGGCGGAATTCATCCGGCCGCCGGTGCTGCCGCCCGGGCCGCGAAGCAATGGGTAAAGGCTACCGCGGATTCATGCAATTCCCAGCGCCCGTCGCTCGGCCACAGCGCGGACAGTTCGTTGCCGGAAAAACCCGCGCGCGCACTTGCGACTGCGTCATGAACGGTCACCTCGTTGCATCCGAACGCCCATAGCATCCGGCTCAGCTCGACGACGAACTTGGCGCGTCGCGGCTCGCAGGCGGCCACCAGCCAGGCATTCTTGGCCGCCGCCGCAAACAAGCTCGCCAACTGTCGATCGGTCAGGTGATGCAGGAAGAGGTTCGCCGTAACGACGTCAGTGTTGCAACCGTCCGCCAGAAACTCCAATCCGTCGGCGCTCACCGCTTCCGCCTGCCAGCGGAGCGCGGCAAAGCCCTCGCATGTCGCCGGGGCCACGATGCTCTGCCGGTCGAGCAGAATGATCTTGACGTTCTGCCAAGCCGGCGCAAGCCGGCGCGCGACCCGCAGCATGAATGCGCCGTCGCCGGAGCCAAGGTCGACGATGACACGCGGCGTTCGGCCGGCCGCATATTTGCGCAGCATGGTCGCCATGTACCTGGCATTGCCCATCCACGCGTTGACGCGCGTAAGATCGCGCCGCGCGCGCATGGCGCGCGGATCGTCGGACGGCAAGTGATCGAGCAGTTCGTTTTCAAGCCGGCGCGGCAAGATCATGGAGCGACTTCCAGGCGTCCCGGCGGCGGCATCGCGCAGATATATCCTTTCAATGCGCAGCTAATCAAGCTAGATACGGCGCCGCCTGCGATGGCCGCCTTGAAAGGGGTGTGCGTCACGCTTGCAAGACACTAGTCGCCACGCTTATCGAGCGGGGGATGGGACGCCGTGGATTGCCGAAGCGATAATCGCCATAGTGTGGCGGTTCAGAAAATCCGCATCATTCCTGCCGCGACCTCGTCATGCGGATTTCTGAACCAAAGCCACACGAGATCAATAAGTTGCCAGTGTCCTTCGATTCCGAAGTTCGCAAACCAGAGTGCCGCACCATGACGCGAACTTCGGAATCAAGACACTAGCAGACGATAACCAGCAGCTGTCATCGCCGAGCATGACGACACCGTCGATCGCGCATCCTATAGACGACGCAATTCCCTCCGATTCCGCGGCCGCCCAGGAAATCGGCTTCAGCATAGCCGAGCGCTACAACGCCAGTGAAATTTTGTTCCGAAACCTGGCCAACGGCCGCGGCGAGCGGCTTGCCGTCATCGGCCCCGCCGGTTCGCGCACGTATGCTCAGTTGTGCAGCGATGCCGGCCGCTGGGGCAATCTGTTCCTGTCGCTCGGCCTCGTGCGCGGCGATCGCGTGCTTTTCACTCTTGACGATACTCCGGTTTTCCCGGCGGCGTTTTTTGGCGCTGTCCGCGCGGGACTGGTGCCCCTGTTGACCAACTTGTTGAGTCCGCCTGATTTGCTGCAATTTTATCTCGCCGATTCCGGTGCGAAGCTGGCAGTGGTGGAAGCTGCTCTGTCGGATAAATTCAGTGCCTTGGCTCTTAATAATACGCAGGTGGACACGCTGATCGTCGCCAATGGGGAAGCAAAGGCGGCACTCGCCGTGCGCACGATCGCGGCCGACGCGGAAGTCTCCCGGTTCCCCGACAAGATCGAGGCCGTCGATACCCATCGCAACGAGATGGCCTTCTGGATGTATTCGTCGGGCTCGACCGGCCGTCCGAAGGGCGTTGTGCATCTGCAGCACGACATGCTGTACACGGAGCGCGCCTATTCGCGTAACATCCTCAAGCTCGGGGCCAACGACATCTGCCTTTCCGTGCCGAAAATGTTCTTCGCCTACGGCTTCGGCAACTCGATTACCTTTCCGTTCTGTGCCGGCGCTGCGGCGGTACTGTTGCCGGGCCAGCCGAAGCCCGCCGGCATCTTCGCGGCAATTGCCAAATACCGGCCGACCGTCTTCTTCGGGCTGCCCACGCTCTACAACGTGTTGACCAAGTCGCCGGAGGCCGCGCGCACGGATTTTTCGTCAATCCGCCTCGCGCTGTCGGCTGCCGAAGTTCTTTCGGCCGAGCTGTTCAATGCCTGGAAGGCATTGACCGGCCTGGAAATCGTCGAGGGCCTCGGCTCGACCGAGGTGCTGAACAACTATCTGTCGAACCTGCCCGGCAGAAAAAAGCCCGGCTCCGCCGGCCTGCGCGTGCCAGGCTACGAGATCGTGCTGAAGGATCAAACCGGGCGTGAGGTCGCGTCCGGCGACGAGGGCATCATGTGGGTTCGCGGTGACTCGAATACGCCGTGCTATTGGAACCGCGCCGACAAGTCCGCCGAGACCATACACGAGGGTGGATGGATCTGCACCGGCGACCGATTTTTCTGCGACGCCGACGGCTTCTATTTCTTCCGTGGCCGCGCCGACGATCTGGTAAAGATTTCCGGCCAATGGGTCTATCCGATGGAGGTCGAACTCTGCCTTGCCAATCATTCCATGGTCAGGGAATGCATGGTTTTCGCTTGCGAAATGCCCGACCGCCGCATGACGCTGAAGGCGTTTGTCGTTGCAAACGGCAAGGTTCACGACCCCGAACTGGCCACGCGAACGTTGCAGGATTACGTGAAGCAGAAGCTGCTTCCGCATAAATATCCACGCTCCATCGAATTTCTCGATGATCTTCCCAAGACCGGTACCGGAAAGATCGACCGCCAGGCGCTATTGCGGAAAGACCATCAGAAGCAGCACCGAGGATGAATAGGATGGAGCGCTTTCCGGTCAGACTTGATCAGCACGTCATTGCGAGGAGGCCCAGCGGGGCAGCGAAACAATCCAGAGTCGGTGCTATAGGCCCCCGGATTGCTTCGCTTCGCTCGCATGACGTGGCAAAACGAAAGCGCTGATTCATGCGCGTTCGGTGCCCTCGACACGGGGTGTGACCCTCAGCATTAGTTGATCGATGCTGCTCGGCCGAATGCGACGACCAGGTCCGCAGCCCGCGTGGGCCAGTCGGGAATCGCGGCCGGTCCGGCGATCAGCAACGCATAGTCGTAAGGGGCCCGTAGATCGCCGCCCCTGATGTATTGATAGTGGACGCGAAAGAAATTCATGCGAAATCGGTTGTAATTCTGCGGTGCGATTACATCGCGAAAATTGATCCGCCAAAGGAGCGGGTTGCTCCGCTTGCTGCCAATATGGACGCCGATGCCGTCGACCGGATCGAAATTAGCAAAGCACATGACATCCTTGCGCGATTGGCAATCGACCCACTTGAGCCCGCGGGCAGCCGCAAGCCGGCCGACGATATCGCGCATGCGCTGCGCGCCTGGATGCAACGCCGTCGCCGGCATCACCGAGCCCAGCGTTAGCAGCACGAGCCGCGGTCCGCGGCGGAAGAGATCGGGATCAATCTCCATCGCGCGGTCCATGATCGCCAGCGCGATGACGCAACCGCTGCTATGACCAACGATCGCCAGTTCATCAACCTCGTTTGCCGCAGCGGCCGCCACGAGGCGCTTCGCTCCGGCATCGATGACGGCATCGAGCCAGGTCGGACGACCGCGGGCGAACCGCCGCTGCAGACTCCAGGAATTGCAGATCTGGATGAGACGCCATCGGTCGGCGAGCGGCCGCAAAGCCAGCACAACGAGGCCGGCCGCCACGAGCGACGAGACGACGGCTGCCCATATCGGCCAGCCAAGAAGATGCCCGACTGTGCGGCCGACTAAAACGGCGACCGCCGCGTATACGGCGATCCAGGCGAGCAGCAGCAAATGAAAGCACAAAAGGTGCAGCCCAAACCGCCACGAGGCGCGAAAGATGCGAAACTGGGCTCCGCTCACGGTATCATCGAGGAGCCAGGCAAGGCCGCGCAGCAACTGCGACGCCGTGGGCCGCGCCATGTCGGCGCCGATATGATCTTCCATGCGCAGAAAGTCGTAATGGGTCGCGACCTGCCAGTCCGGTCCGCGCGCATCCACGCGCCAATGCGCAAAATCCTCCGATTCGATTTCAGGCGGCTGCAGCGCGAGCGAGACCGGCCATAGTCGTTGCGTCCGATCGCAGGTCCGGCGGAACATCTCGAAATATCCTTGCGCGCCCCGCGGGTCGTAGCCGGAAACGTAGATGATGCGGCGGCGCCGGATCGATCCGGCGCCGGCTATGCCGACATCTGCCGCGGTATCGCTGACTACCTGTTCCATGAGCTGGCCATTATCGCTGGGGCATGGGGTCTGTCCAATTGCGCCGGCGGTGCGGTCTCAGCGCCAGCGTCGGTGCAGCCACAGCCATTGCTCGGGACATTCGCGCACCCAGCCCTCGATGATTGCGGTGATTTTCTGCATGGTCGCCTGCACGTCGATGCGACCCTCGGAGTCGCGCGGCGGCTCGATGGGTCCGACGATCTCGCCGCGGAAACGATTACGGTCGGGCAGGCGAATGATGCGCAGGCCGAAGATCGGACATTCGAACTGGCGCGCCAGCATGGCGATGAGCGGATTGGCCTTGCAACGACGGCCGAAGAACATCACCTCCACGCCCTTGGTGTAGTGCTGGTCGACCAGCATGCCGACATGTACGCCCGACTGCAAAAGACGGGCAAGACGCACTGGCGCATCGAGTCCGGCGGGGATCATGCGGCCCATGACGCCAGCCCGCATATCGATGAGCGCCTTGCTGATGGCGGGGAGATTCTGCAGGCGATAAAGCACGGCGGAATCGGCGCCGAGCTGCTTTGCCACCACTCCCGACATTTCCCAATTGGCGGAGTGGCAGGCGAAGTTAAGCGTGGCGCCGCTTGCGATCAGGCTGCGGCAGCGCTCAAGCATCGCCGGCTCGAGAATGATCGCGTCGGCGTCGTTGGAGTCCGGCCCGACAACACGCATGTCGGCGAGGTGAACGAACTCAGCGGCCACGCGGCCGAGATTGTCCCAAACGCCGGCGAGAATCCGCTCGATTTCGGCGTCGGATTTTTTCGGGAATGCGGCGCGCAGGTTGTCGCGGCCGACGCGGTGCTCGGGCAGGAGCGGGCCGAGCCTGCGCAGAACGCCGCCGGCGAAATCGGCGGCGCGCCGGCGGTTTGTGCACCTGACCGCGCGCAACAGCCCGACTGCAATCGCGCCGGTAACTGTATCAAGCAGCTTTTTTGCCTGCCGTCGGATCATCAGAACGCGACGATGATTTTGCCAAAGACCTGACGGCTTTCCAGCCGCGCCAAGCCGCGCTCGAACTCCGCGAGCGGAACTTCCGTGTCGATGACCGGACCAAGGCCCGACGCCATTTTGCCGAGGCTCTCGCGAATGTTGCGCAACGAGGCACCAAACGAACCGAAGATTCGGTATTGCTGTGTGTAAAGCTGAAACAGGTTGACGGTCGTCGACTGGCCCGACGTCGAGCCGCAGGTGACCAGCCGGCCGCCCCGCTTCAGGCAGAGCAAAGAGCCGTTGAACGTGTCCGGTCCGACGTGTTCGAATACGACATCGACGCCTTTCTTGCCGGTGAGCTTGCGTACGACGCCCTCGAACCGTTCGCGGCGGTAATTGATCACGTAATCGGCGCCGATCGCCTTGGCTTTTTCCGCCTTTGCGTCGTCGCCGACCGTGGTGAATACGGTGCAGCCGATCTGCTTGGCCATTCTGATCGCTGTGGTGCCGATTCCCGAACCTCCGGCCTGTACCAGAATGCTTTCGCCCGGTTCGAGCTTGGCATTGTCGAATAGCATGTGCTGTACGGTGGCGAAGGCGACCGGCGCGCAGGCTGCGTCGCGGAAGCTCACGCTTGACGGCACGCGGACCAGGAGTCGCGTTGGCATGTTGACGAGATCGCGCGCGAACCCGTCGATGTGAAAACCCAAGACGCCGCCGGCGGCTTCGCAGAGATTGTCGCGGCCCTCGCGGCACGCCTTGCACGTCCCGCAGGTGAGTGCGCCGTAGGCGACCACGCGATCACCGACTTTCAGTTCCGTATCGCCCAGCGGTGCCAGCGAGGACGTTGGGCCGATTGCGGCGACCTCGCCCGCCGCCTCGGCGCCGACGATCAGCGGCAGCTTCCGCTTGGCAAACGCCATGCCGCGCCAACCCCACACGTCGATGTGATTGAGCCCGATCGCTTTGATGGCGATCTGCGTCTCGCCAGGTCCGGGACGCGGCGGCGGCGCAACTTCAAGGAGATCGATTCTACGATCGGCGACGAGCGTGAGTGCGCGCATTAACGGGCTCGCCTCCACGCGGCGCACACTGTCGGCGGCGTCCGCCGGTCATGCAGGCCGCATCGTATAAATGGGCGGATGCGGCGACATGCTCCATGGCCTCTCATCTCGAGTTCCTGCAGCGTACGCAAATCCCGATCACGCCCCAACGCGCGTCATGCCGGTTCCTGCGTTAGTACCAGGCAGACGTTCTGACCGCCGAATCCAAAGGAATTGGAGATGGCGCGGTGAACTCGGGCGTCGCGCGCAACGTTGGGCACCACATCGAGCGGAATTGCAGGATCCGGAATGCTGTAGTTGATCGTTGGCGGAATGCGCTGGTGTTCGAGCGTGAGCAGGGTAAAAGCTGCTTCAACCGCGCCGGCGGCCGTTAGGGTATGCCCGATCATCGATTTGTTGGAGGAAATCGGAATGGCGGACGCGCGTTCGCCGAACACCGCGGCAACCCCGAGGTGCTCCATTTTGTCATTCTCCGGCGTCGAGGTGCCGTGGGCGTTGATGTAATCCACGTCCTCGGGATCGACTCCCGCGTCTTTGAGGGCATTGCGCATGCAGGCGATGATCGGCTTGCCGTCGGGACTGGATCGGGTCCGGTGAAACGAGTCGGATTTTTCGCCGCAGCCTTCGACAATGCCGAGCACGCGCGCGCCGCGACTGCGCGCGTGCTCCAGGCTTTCGAGCACGAGTGCGGCGGCGCCTTCAGCGATCACGAAGCCGTCACGGTTTTTGGAGAAAGGCTTCGAAGCCTGCTGCGGCGGATCGTTTTGCGTCGACAACGCCGAAAGCAGAGAGAAACGCACCAAGGATTCCGGTGTAACCGATCCGTCGGCGCCGATCGCCAGCGCCACTTCGCACTCGCCGCGCCTGATCGCTTCCACTCCGAGTTGGATGGCGGTTGCGCCGGATGCACAAGCCGTGTTGAGCGAGATGGGCGAGCCTTGGGTGCCGAAATGTTCACTCAGCCTTTCGCCCAGGATGTCGAACCTGAAGGCCCCGAACTCGGCGCCGTATTGGCGTGCGATCCGAAGCAGGTCGGGATATTCGGCATCGCCATTGGCCGCCGCCATTTCGGCCATCACAAAGCGGGCGGGCCATTCGACTTCAAGCGGCGGCGGAGCAAGACACAGCGGGCCGGGAAAATAACCCTTGCCGCCAATCCCTGACTGCGCAATCGCCTCCTCGCCGGCAAGCGAGGCGAGGCGCTCGGACAATTGGGCGGGCGACATGTAGTCCCGATATATTTCGTCGACGGTCCCGGCGATTGTGCTTTTCAAATTGTTGGTCGGAAAGCGGGAAATGGCGCGAATGCCCGAAACACCGCCGGTCAGCTTGCTCCAGTTCTCGGGCTTGCCGACGCCAAGCGAAGTCACCACGCCGATACCCGTCACGGCGACGACGGGACGGTCGAACTTGTCGCGCGTGGCGGCGGTCCCTCTCTGCCTTTCGGAAGCCGTCATGAACCATTCCCTTGGTTTATCCGTTCGAGCAGCGCCAGACCCTCGCCGCGCCAGGCGCCGACGCAGGTCAGGATAACCTGGGACAGCATGGAAGGGCTCTCACCCACGTCTCCGCTTCCGCTTGGCGGAAACAGCTTGCCATGTTCAAGCGCCGCGCAGCCGATACCTAGGTTGGCTGAAAATTGCGCCTCTGTTCCATGTCCGATATACGTCCCGATGCCGCGCACGGGAAGGCCGAATTTGCCAAGCGCGCGCCGCTCCGCGGAGGTCGCCGGCTCGAGCCCGGTCGCCCCCGAAATCACGGCGGCATGTCTGGAATCGACGTAAGCCGCAATCGCGTCCCATTGGCGACCGAGCGTCGCTTCGATTTCGCCTTGTTTGCGCCGGTTGCGATCGGAGCGGACTGCACGAAGCCGGGCGCGCGGGCGCGCGCCCCGGGCTGTCGCGTGCTCCGCGCTCTCCAGCACCAGGAACGCTCCGAGGCTCGCCAAGGCGACTCCGCCGTCCACACCACGATCCCAAACCGGGGCAAAGCCGCCTTTCAACGGTACGCCGCCAAGTTCGAAATTCAGAAGCTGGTCCCAACGGACCCCATGCGAAGCGCCGCCGACCAGGGTCATCTGGCTCTGGCCCGCGGCAACGCGCGCCAGCGCGATTCGCACCGCGTCGATACCGGCCGATTCTTCGCCGAGAAATGTGCGCGACGAACCGACCACGCCGTGGACGAGCGAAATGTTGCCAGCGAGGAGATTCGGCAACTGAGCCAAAAACAAGGTCGGGCGTAAATCGTTCATCAGCCGTTCGTTGAGGAAAGCCGCGGGGTCGGTCGCCCGGCGCGCACCGGCGAGGATTGCGGTATCGACTGGAACGTCGCGCTCGCCGCCGACCGCGGCAATAATCATGTCCGTGCGATCGAGTAACTCGGCATTGCCGGCGATGGCGGCGTCCTGCAACGCGAGACCGGCGGCATAAACGCCGATGCGCTGCCACATTTCCATCTGCCGCTGATCGCCCTTCTTTGGAATCTGTTTGTCGAAGCTGATCGGCCCCAGCGGGTGCACGACGTAGGGCGCGAAGGTTTTGTCGTCATAAGGCGGCGGCCCGCCGCCGTCCAAATAGTCCCACGCCGCTTCGAGCCCTTCGCCGAGGCACGTGAGAAGACCGACGCCGGTGATCCACACCTCGCGCCGATCGGTCACTTAACGAACTCCCTTACGGGAAGGCCGAGACGTTCGCCCCATTCGAAAAACGCTTCGCGGAATTGGGCGCTGGGGTAGGGCATGATGCGAAAGGTCAACTCGGCATCGCACACCCTGATACCCGCGCGCCGTCCAACACATTCGGCGACCGCGTAGCCCGAGCCGTCGTGCACGATGCTGCCCTCGAATTCGAGAGCATCTCCCGGAAATACCAATGTGCGGAATTTGCCCTCCTTGACGCCGGCGAGGAACGGCATGGCGGCAAACTTTCCCAGGAGGCACACGAGCCAGCCCGTGGTCTGCGCCATGCATTCGATCAGAAGCACGCCCGGCATCAGCGGATAGGTCGGGAAATGCCCCTCGAATATCGTACTCTTTTCCGGCACGGTGCAGGCCGCACGAAGGCGTCGTCGATCAACGTCCACCTCGACGACGCGATCAATCATCTGAAAATATTCGAGACGCATGCTTGGCGCCTCAGGCGCCTTTGGCCGCGATGAGTTCGTCGATACGGGCGCTCAGGTTCTTGAGGACGAAATATTTTTCGGTGGAAGCCTTACCGTCATTGACCTCCTGCGTCCATTGCTCGAGCGGTAGCTTTATGCCGAACGCCTTGTCGATGGCGAACGCGATGTCGAGGAAGTCCAAACTGTCGATTTCGAGGTCCTTGGTGGCGTGGCTCTCCGGCTTGATGCTCTCGCGCGGGATATCGCAGGTTTCCGCGATGATTTCCGCCACTTTATCATAGGTCGTCGACATCGGGCGTGCTCAATAAGCTACACATTACGGCGCGCGTCCGGAGCGCCCCGGCGCGAACAAACCCGATCGGAACCGGCCCCTCAGGTCGTCGATGCCCCTATAGCGAAGGACGCCGATAGTTTCAACTTGGCTGATTGCCGAAGGCGGCGGGCTATTTCTGCATTGGTGCGGCAACCTCGATCGGTGCGCAGTTTTGCCGTCCCTGCAAGACACAATCCTGAGCTCGCTCCATCTCGGCGATGGTACTCGCGAGCCAAACTCCAAGGCCGATGAGCATCGTGATCACGATCGCGGCGATGACGTTCATTAACGTTCGTTGCGGGTAGTTGATGTTCTCGGGCTCTTCCTCATCCCATTCGCGATCGGCCAAATCCTCGCCCACTTCGCTTTCGGGTTCGGTTGCCTCCACCGGCAGATGCAGCGGTCCGGGGACAAATCGATCCCCTGAGCGCGGGCGCGGGCGAAATTGCAGAATCTGCGCCGAGTGCGAAGCGTCCTCGGCTTTTGACCGATCATGCGCCAGCTTGGAACTGCCGTCTCGCATAGGGCTTACAATACGCCGTTCTACCGTATTCTCTAAGCGCAATTTGCGCAGGATTTGCCCTTTGCCGGAGCCGCCGGCGTTGAGTTCCGATGTTGCGGCATCGCCCCGGCGGACAGGATGCCGCGGACGATACCGCGGCCTCGCCGGCTGTGCGTCCTTGCTGCGGCGCAGCGTGAACCCGGGTGTCCGATCGATCGGGGCCTGCCGAGCGCATCGGTTGCGGCGCTGACCGTTAGCATGTAGGCAGCAGGCCACTGGCCCGCGTGCCGCCAGCGCTCATCGTGCGCGCACCGGCGGCAGCCTCGCAGCACTTCTGTTTCCAGCATTCGCCCAAGCGGCAAGAGGATCAGTCCCATGCGCGTGTTCAAGTCGAAACCGCCAGCCGTCGCGGCCTCAATCGCAGCGGTCACCATGCTTGCATTCACGCCATTGTCCGCCGGCAGCGCCGCCGCTGCAAACTACAAAGTCGGTTCGTTGCAGATCACCCGGACCTGGGCTCGGGCGACCCCGAAAGGGGCAGACACCGGAGCAGCATACATGACTGTGACGAATACCGGCAAAACTGTGGAGAGGCTGAGCTGCGTGTCGAGCGATGCCTCCGCGGGATGTCAAATCCATCAGATGATGGACGATAACGGCGTCATGAAAATGCGCCCCGTTCCGGGTGGCCTGCCAATCAAACCAGGTCAGACGGTGACGCTCGATCCCGGCGGCTATCATCTCATGCTGGTCAATCTGAAGAAGCCTCTGCAACAGGGTAGGAGCGTCGAAGTCACCCTGAAGACGAACGATGGCGCGACGGCACTGGTCGAATTCCCAATCGCCGCCATCGGCGCGCCAGCGCCCGGTATCGCCGGCGGAGGAGGCACCATGACCATGCAGGGCCCCGGCATGAGCCATCAAGGGGGCGGCATGAACATGGGCTCCGGCGGAGCGATGAAGTAATACAAGCACCCGCCAAGCAGAACCCGAAGACGGCACTCGGGGCGCGGCCGGGAGCGCATTTGTCGAGGCATCGAAGCCTTACCATTGATTAAGCTAGTTCCACTATACGTTGATCCTCAACGGCGATTGGCATGCGATCTCGCCGCGGTCTGGGCGGCTTGGGGCGCGAGCTTGGCATGAGTGATTCCGATCCGAAGGAAATCCAGAACTGGTCTGGACCCATCGACGATCTGGCGGACGAGGAACGGCGCTTCCTGGTCGATTCCATGAGCGTGGAAACCCGGCCACGGGTCGCCATCGGCGAGGCGTTGCGCAACCACTGGTTTGAGATCTGGTATCAGCCGAAGATCGACCTCAAACGCAAATGCCTGGCGGGCGCGGAGGCGCTGGCGCGTATCCGCCATCCCAAACTCGGCGTGCTGCTCCCCGGCAGTTTCCTGCCCGACGTCGACGAGGACAGCGTCTGCGAACTCGCCCAGCACGCGTTAGTGGCGACGCTGTGCGATTGGACGATGTTCGAGGAAGCGGGATTCAACCTCCACCTCGCCATCAATGTCCCAGTGGGCGTCCTGCTCAAGCTGCCGATTCCGAAACTGGTGGCCGAGTATCGTCCAAAGTCGGCGCGCTGGCCCGGCTTGATCGTTGAAGTGACGGAGGACCAGATCGTCCGCGACATTGCGCTGGCGCAAAAGATCGCCAAGCAGCTCCAGGTCAGCGGCATAAAGATAGCGATCGACGATTTCGGCGCCGGCTATTCGTCGCTCTCGAGCCTGCGCGAGTTGCCGTTCGCCGAGCTGAAGGTTGACTGCTCGTTTGTCACCGGTTGCTCGACGGAGGCCACCAACGCCGCCATTTGCCAGACCGCGATCGATCTCGCGCATCGCTTTGGAAGCGCTGCCGTGGCCGAAGGGGTCGAGACGCAGGCGGATTTACAGGCGCTGATGGTCATGGGGTGCGATTTCGGGCAGGGCGTGCTGATCGCCCCGCCGATGCCGAAAGAGCGCTTTTTGAGTCTGCTGCGCCAACGCATGAACAAACCGCGCGCAGCTTCGCCGCAGCAGGCGATGCAACCCGGTGGCAAGCCGGTCGGCCGCGTAGCCTAGTGTCCCGATTCCGAAGTTCGCATCATTATGCGGCACCCTCGTTTGCGAACTTCGGAATCGAAGGACACCAGCAATTTATTGATCTCGTGTGGCTTTGGTTCAGAACTCCGCATGACGAGGTCGCGGCAGGAATGATGCGGACTTCTGAACCGCCACACGAGTGTCCCGATTCCGAAGTTCGCATCATTATGCGGCACCCTCGTTTGCGAACTTCGGAATCGAAGGACACTGGCAACTTATTGATCTCGTGTGGCTTTGGTTCAGAAATCCGCATGACGCGGTCGCGGCAGGAATGATGCGGATTTCTGAACCGCCACACGAGTAACGGCACTGCACAGCGCAGCCGAGCCCATCGCCTTCAAAGGCTCGGCAGCCTCCCCGCATCGTGACGACCTTGGCCGTCCGCCATCATGGTTCGCGGAACGGCGGCTTAATATCCG
>JASHOR010000110.1 GCA_030041005.1 Xanthobacteraceae bacterium | reverse complement strand
TGATCGCGGCCTGATTGACCCGTGCTTTGGCGACAATGGCGCGAATGCTGGTGCCGTCATAGCCGCGCTCGGCGAACAGCCGCTCGGCCGCCTTGACGATCCGTTCGCGCGTCAACTCAGAGGGGCGCGTCATGCGATCCTATTTTTCAAACTATCGTTTGAATTGTCATACGGCTTCGGCGGCGAAAAGGCAATGCCGCATCATTCCTGCCGCGACCTCGTCATGCCCCGCGGCCGGCATGATGCGCTCCAGCGGAACTTGTCCGATCCGGGCAGCATATTATGCTGGCCGCCCCGGGAGACGGACACAGCACAATCATGCCGGCATATATCTGCGTCACTTGCGGCACGCAGTTTTCATCGTCCGAAAAGGAACCTGACAGGTGCCCGATCTGCGACGAGCCAAGACAGTTCGTGCCTTCGAGCGGCCAGTCATGGACGACGCACGAAGCGCTCGCGCGCGGGCATTGCAACAGCTTCCGCCAGCACGAACCGGGGCTGATCGGCATCGGCACGGTTCCGGCCTTCGCCATCGCTCAGCGGGCGCTGCTGCTGACGACCAAAGAGGGCAACCTGCTCTGGGATTGCATCTCGCTCCTCGACGAAGCGACGAGGGCCATTGTCAAAGGCCTGGGCGGGCTGATCGGCATCGCCATCTCGCACCCGCACTACTACTCATCGATGGTGGAATGGGCGCGAGCGTTTGACGCGCCGATCCATCTGCATGCCGAGGATCGCCGGTGGGTCATGCGGCCCGATCCTTCGATCAAGTTCTGGCAAGGCGATACGCTTACGCTGGCGGAGGGAGTCAGGCTCATCCGCTGCGGCGGTCATTTCGCCGGGGGTACGGTGCTGCATTGGGCGCAAGGGGCGAGCGGCTGCGGCGCCCTGCTGAGCGGCGACATCGTGCAGGTGATCCCGGACCGCAAGTTCGTCACCTTCATGCGCAGCTATCCCAACATGGTCCCGCTCTCGGCACCCGCGGTCGAGCGCATCGGCGCGATGCTTGAGCCGTACGACTTTGAGGCGATCCATGGCGCCTGGTTCGACCGCACCATTCCGCATCATGGCAAGGAGATCGTGCGGCGCTCGATCGCCCGATATGTCGCGGCCGTGCGCGGGGACGGATCGGCCGAATTGGGCTGATTGGTCCGCAAAAGAAGTGCCTTTTGAACATCGGCACTGTCTGCCGGAATCGTACACCGCAATCGCAACGAGAGGGAAATCAACGTGGCCCGGATCGACGAGGTCAACAGAGAGAAACTTTCGCCCCGACAGCAGCAACTTCACGATGACTTCCTGCGTTCGCGGCCGCGGAACAGGCTCACAGGACCCTTTTCGGTCCTGATCCATACGCCCGACATCGCCGAGCCGGCCGACAAGCTGGTCAATTATTTTCGCGCCAACCCGAAACTCGGCCGCCGGCTGATCGAATTGGTGATCCTGCTGGCTGTGCGCGATGCGACCGCACAATATGCCTGGTCGGTCCACGAGCCGCACGCGCTCAAGCAAGGCATAAGCCAGGACGTTATCGACGCCATTCGCGCCCGCAAACAGCCGGATTTCTTGCGCGACGACGAACGGCTGATCTACGAACTGGTCACCGAGCTTCTTGCCAAGAAAACCCTGGACACGGAAATTTTCGACCGCGCCACAGCGAGCTTCGGCCTCGAAGGCGTCATCGAAGCTGTCGCCTGCGTGGGCCTCTACGGCATGATCGGGTTGGTGCTCAACGTCTTCGATATCCCGCCGCAGCCGGGCAAGCCGCTGGCCTGAGGCGACCGGCACGCGTCTTCGTCGATCCGCATGACTTGATCGCGACCTGCCGCTATCGTGACCCGTATGGTCGCATCGCGGCGCGTCGAGGGTTACGTGATCGTCTCCAGCGATGGCATGATCGCTGACGCTGCAGGCGAAATGCCGGCGACCCTCCACAACGATGCCGATCAGAAATTCCTTCAGGACGGCCTCGACCGGGCCGCCGTCGTGATCCACGGTCAGCATTCGCATGAAGGCGGTCCGCGCGCGGATCGGCGCAAGCGCCTTGTTCTGACGCGCCATGTTACTGCGCTTGCGCCCGATGCCGAGCATCCCAATTCGCTGCTCTGGAATCCGGCCGTCGTCACGCTGGAAAAGGCTATCGAGGCGCTCGACGCCCGAGACGGCACCATTGCCGTCATTGGCGGAACCGAGGTGTTCAGCAGGTTTCTGCCGCTTTACGACACGTTTCATCTGTCGCGCGCAAGCCGGGCGACGATCCCCGGCGGGCGCCCGGTCTTTGCCGAGGTCGGGCCGGGCGCTACGGCAGAGGACGTGCTGGCAAGGCACGGTCTCAAGCCCGGCTTGCGCCGCGACCTTGATCCCGCAGCCGGAGTGACCGTTGTTACGTGGGAGCGGGCGATCGACTGACTTAGTCCTCGAATTTCAGATTCCCGGCCTTCACCACTTTGCGAAACTTGACGATGTCGTTTGCGATCAATTGCTTGAATTGCGCGGGCGTTTTGTTGCTGGGATTGATCGCCATGCCCTCGAGCCGCGTCGCGACCGCCGGGTCATGAACGGCCTTGGCGAGGGCGTCTTCCAGCTTGGCGACAATGGCCGGTGGCGTTCCCGCCGGCGCGAACATGCCGCTCCACACCTGTATGTCGACGCTCGGAAAGCCGGCCTCGGCCATGCTCGGCACGTTGGGCAGTTGGGGCAGCCGTTCGCTGCCGGTCACCGCCAGCGCCTTGAGCTTGCCGGCTTTGACCTGCGGCACCGTCGGGGGCGGGTCGACAATAGTCATCATCGTCTGGCCTTGCATGACGCTGAGGATCATTTCCTCGCTGCTTTTGTAGGGAATCATCACGGCCGGCATGCCGCTCGCCAGCTTCAGCTCTTCCATCGGGATGACGAAGGTCGGCGACGTGCTCGGATAGTTCGCCTTATCGGGATGCTGTTTGGCGTATGCGACCAGTTCTTTGACGTTATTCGCCGGGTTGCTTGAACTGACCGCCAGGATCAGCGGAAACTGTCCGATCAAGCCGAGCGGTATGAAATTCTTGGTCGGGCTGTATTTGAGGTCGGAATAGACCGCCGCGGAGATCGACATCGGGCCGATCGGGCTCGCCAGAAGCGTGTAGCCGTCGCCGGGCTGGCCGGCGACATATTGGGCCGCCAGGTGCCCAGCGGCGCCGGGGCGGTTCTCGATCACCATTTGCTGTCCGAGAATATCCGAGAGCTTCGCAGCCACTAAGCGCGCGAGAATATCGGTGCCGCCGCCGGGCCCGAAGCCAACGACGATCTTGACCGGCCTCGTAGGGTAATGGCTCTGCGCCGAAGCCGGCGCGACTGACACCGCTCCAAGCACGAGCGCGGCGAATACCGGCCGCATCGAGGCGCGAACGAAATGACCCAGTCCCATAAACGTTCCTCCATCGCTCTTTCGTGTTTGCGTCAGCGCGGGCCGTCGATCATTAGCACACTCCCGCCACCCGCGCCTCGCCGCGGCAGACGGCGGTCACGCCGCCCGTCCTTGCCGGCGCGCCGTCGCCCGACTTGGCACCTCCGCCATCGATGCCAACGAGGGAATTCCCAGGCCTCCGAACCATTCAAGGAGCGCGATTTGCCGACCGATGCCGGGGCGTTCAAGCGGGTCCATGGCGAAAAAATGAAGGAATTCGTTCAACTTACTGCATGGCGGCAGGCTTTTGCTGGTTGACTTTCAGCGATTCGACCATATGTTGCCGCCAGCCGAATATTGCGAAGATTCGACCGTCCGGCGCTCTTCCCCGGCTCATCATAGGCAAGCAGCGCATCGCGGGACGGTGCTCACACGAGGGTTTATGTCGTTTTCCCATCTGGGCTTGTCCGAAAAGGTTATCGCCGCCGTAGCGGCTGCCGGTTATCAAACTCCCACTCCGATCCAAGATCAGGCCATTCCCCACGTCCTCGCCAGACGCGACGTGCTTGGCATCGCGCAGACCGGCACCGGCAAGACCGCAGCCTTCACCCTGCCAATGCTGACCATGCTGGAGCAGGGCCGTGCCCGCGCCCGCATGCCGCGTACGCTCATTCTGGAGCCGACCCGCGAGTTGGCCGCACAGGTCGAGGAAAGCTTCGCCAAGTACGGCGTCAACCATAAGCTCAACGTCGCGCTCCTTATCGGGGGCGTTTCTTTTGACGATCAAGACGTCAAGCTCACGCGCGGCGTGGACGTGTTGATCGCCACGCCAGGCCGGCTGCTCGACCATTTCGAGCGCGGCCGCCTTCTCCTCACCGGCGTCGAGTTGCTGGTCATCGATGAAGCCGACCGCATGCTCGACATGGGGTTCATTCCCGATATCGAGCGCATCTGCAAGCTCGTCCCGTTCACCCGCCAGACGCTGTTTTTCACCGCGACGATGCCGCCGGAAATCCGGCGCATCACTGAGCAATTTCTGCACAATCCGGTCCGCGTGGAAGTAGCTCGTCCGGCCACCACGGTGGCGACCACGACCCAGTTATTGGCCAAGGCCGGCAGCGACGCCTTCGATAAGCGCGAGACGCTGCGGCGATTGATCCGCAGCGCCGAAGGCTTGAAGAACGCGATCATCTTCTGCAACCGCAAGCGGGAGGTGGCGACGCTCTATCGCTCGCTCTTGCGCCACGGCTTTTCCGTGCAGGCGCTGCACGGCGACATGGATCAGCCCGCGCGCATGGCCGCGCTTGAGCAATTCCGCAAGGGCGAAGTAACGCTCCTGGTCGCCTCCGACGTCGCCGCCCGCGGCCTCGACATCCCGGACGTGAGCCACATCTACAATTTTGACGTTCCGTTTCACGCCGACGACTACGTGCATCGCATCGGCCGGACCGGCCGCGCCGGACGAAGCGGCACGGCGATCACCATCGTCGCCGGCGTGCACGACGGCAAGGCGGTGGCGGCCATCGAAAAGCTGATTGGCCGCTCGATTCCCTACATCGAGGAGCCGGCCGCCACGGTGACGCAATCGCCGCCGCCGCCGCGGCAAAACGGCCACGCGCGAGCGCACCGCGGACGTGCGGATAACGGCCGGCAGCCGCACCATCCGCCTCAGCCCTCGGCGACCCGTATCGCCGAAGCGCGCTCGCGGCGGACAGCGCAGCGGGCACAGCCCCGGACCGACGAGGCAGACACCTCGCATTTACCGGCCTTCCTGCTGCGACCGGTGCCGCTGAAGGTCTGATTCTGCGGCGCAACAGGCGTCACCGCGCGCTCGACCGTTTACCGGTCTTTCACCGCTAGATCCTAGTGTCCCGATTCCGAAGTTCGCATCATTATGCGGGCACCCTCGTTTGCGAACTTCGGAATCGAAGGACACTCGCAACTTATTGATCTCGTGTGGCTTCGGTTCAGAACTCCGCATGACGAGGTCGCGGCAGGAATGATGCGGACTTCTGAACCGCCACACGAGTTTCAGCATCGCATTGCGACGGGATGCACACTGCCGCAGGAAACCGTGTTGCCTGGGGCGATCGGAGATCAGCGATGACCGGGGCCCCCGACGAGCACGAACGCACGCTTGCATTCGCGGAAATCGCGCTCGGCCAGATTCGCGCTCTCACGCAACCGGCAGTCCCGCGCAATTACGAGATCTGGTATAACTACGCCACCGGCTACAATGCCGCGCTCAATCGGACCATCAATCAGATACTGGAGCGCAACGGCGCGCTCAGCGAGACCGATCTCGGCCAGATTTACGACAACTACATCGCCACCGATCGCCTTGGCGAGCAGATCGACTCGGTCGGATCGCGGGTGCTCGACGAGATCAAGCAAGTGCTCGCCATGATCGACGCGGCCGCCGGGTCGGCGACCAGCTATTCCGAGAGTCTGGCCGATGCATCGGCGGAGCTTGATGGAGCCAACGATCGCGACACCTTGCGCGCCGTGATCGAGCGCCTCATGGAAGGCGCCAAGGCGATGGAGATCAACAACAAGAAGCTCGAATCGAGTCTGTCCACCTCGAAGCAGGAAATAGAGCAACTGCAGCAGAATCTTGCCGCCGTCCGCATCGAAAGCCTGACCGACCCCCTGACCGGCCTGTCAAACCGCAAGTTCTTCGACGCCGCGCTCGGCAAGGCAATCATCGAAACCAGAGAAAAACGCGAGCCGTTGTCGCTATTGATCGCCGACGTCGATCATTTCAAGCTGTTCAACGACAAGTTCGGACACCAGACGGGGGATCAGGTCCTGCGTCTGGTCGCCCTGGCCATGAAGCAGAACGTCAAGGGCCAAGACATTGCAGCGCGCTACGGCGGCGAGGAATTCGTCATCGCGCTGCCCAATACCGAGCTATCCTCGGCGGTCACGGTCGCCGACCACGTCCGGCGTGCGGTCATGGCCAAGGAGTTGATGAAGCGGTCGAGCGGCGAGCGCCTCGGCCGGGTCACGGTCTCGGTCGGGGTGGCGCTGCTGCGCGCCGGCGACACCTTCGGCTCGCTGATCGAGCGCGCCGACGCCTGCCTCTATGCGGCAAAGCGCCAGGGGCGCAATCGCGTCATCTGCGAGACCGATCCGGAGGCGGCGGAAGCCACCGCCGCGGCCTAATCGGGACACTAGATTTCGATCCTGTCGGTCTGAATTCGGATCGTCGTTGACGTTTCCAACGTCCGACTTCGCGTCCGCCGCCGCGGTAAACTCCCCGGACGGGGGAACTCAATTCGCCTCGGCCGCGGCCTCGCCTTTTGCCGGGGTAAGCTGGACCGACTCGCCACAACCGCAGGCGCCGGTCTGGTTCGGATTGTTGAAAACGAACTGCGCGGAGAGCTTATCGACCTTGTAGTCCATCTCGGTGCCGAGCAGGAACATCACAGCCTTGGGGTCAATGAGGATGCGCACGCCCTTGTCCTCAATCACCTCGTCGAGCGCATTGATCCCTTCGGCATATTCCATGGTGTAGCTCATGCCGGCGCAGCCGCCGTTCTTGACGCCGATGCGCACCGCAGCGATCGGCCGGTCCGCCTTCGCCATGACCGCCTTGATGCGATCGGCGGCGGCTTCGGTGAGCTTCATCACCTGCGGTCTCGGCCGGGGGTTGGCGGCCATCGTCTCATCCTCCGCCTGCTCGCCAAGCAATCGGCGAACCCGGCTGTTGAGAGTCATTACAAGTCAAAAAACTAAACGATCTCACCCATTCGATGTAATGCGCCGACACCTTGCGTGCAACGTGATCCACGTTCTCTCTCACCACATATCAAGCACCGTGCGGGCTTCGTCCGACATCCGGCTCGGGTCCCAGGGCGGATCCCAGACGACGTTGACCTTGGATTCGCGGATGCCGGGCACGCCGGCCACTGCATTTTCCACCTGCCCCGGCAGCTCGGCGGCCGACGGACAGTTCGGCGTCGTCAGCGTCATATCGACGGTGACCACGCGGTTGTCGTCGATATCGACCTTGTAGATCAGGCCAAGCTCATAGATGTCGGCCGGAATCTCCGGGTCATAAACCGTCTTCAGCGCGCCGACGATACCGTCGGTCAGCCGCGCCATCTCTTCGGCCGGGATCGCCGCCGGCTTTGCCGGCGTATCGGCGGGCGCCGCGGCCGCGTCGGCTGCCGCCGTCCCCGCTCCGTGCCGTGTCACTTCGTCGTCGGTCATGTGAAAAACTCCTGCGCCTTGAGGAGCGCCTGCGCCAGCACGTCCACCTCCGCCCGGGTATTGTACATGGCGAACGAGGCGCGGCAGGTTGCGGTCACGCCGAAGCGGGCGAGCAGCGGCATGACGCAATGGGTGCCGGCCCGCACGGCCACCCCGGAGCGGTCGATCACGGTAGCCACGTCGTGCGGGTGCGCGCCCTTCATTTCGAAGGAGACGATCGGGCCTTTATCCTTGGCCGTGCCGAAGATGCGCAACGAGTTGATCTCGCGCAGCCGGTCGTGGGCGTAGCCGACCAGCGCCCGCTCGTGATGGCGAATCCGTGCCTTGCCGACCGCGGCCACGTAATCGATTGCCGCGCCGAACCCGATCGCCTGCACGATCGCCGGCGTTCCGGCCTCGAATTTATGTGGCGGTTCGCCGTAGATGACGCGGTCCTCGAACACTTCACGGATCATTTCGCCCCCGCCGTTGAACGGCGGCATGGCCTCGAGATGGGCGTATTTGCCGTACAGCGCCCCGATGCCGGTCGGGCCGTAGAGCTTGTGCCCCGTGAAGGCGTAGAAGTCGCAATCGATGTCCTGCACATCGACGTCGAGATGCACCGCCCCCTGGGCGCCGTCGATCAGCACCGGAATGCCGCGGGCATGCGCAAGCCGCGTTACCTCTTTCACCGGCACCTCGGTGCCGAGCATGTTCGACATGTGGGTGACGGCGACCAGTCTGGTGCGCGGCGACAGCAGCTTTTCGAACTCGTCGAGCAGGAAGCGGCCTTCATCGTCGACCGGCGCCCACTTGATCACCGCGCCCTGGCGCTCGCGCAGGAAATGCCATGGCACCACGTTGGAGTGATGCTCCATGATCGACAGCACGATCTCGTCGCCGGCTTTGATGCGCTCGCGGCCGAACGTATAGGCGACCAGATTGATGGCTTCCGTCGCGTTGCGGGTGAAGACGATCTCTTCCTTGCGCCTGGCGTTGAGAAAGCGGGCGACCTTTTCGCGGGCAGTCTCGTAGGCCTCGGTCGCCTCGTTGGCGAGATAATGCAGTCCACGATGCACGTTGGCGTATTGCGTCGTATAGGCCTGCTGCAGCCGGTCGAGCACCGCCAAGGGCTTCTGCGCCGAAGCGGCATTGTCCAGATAGACGAGCGGCTTGCCGTAGACCTCGGTCGCGAGAATCGGGAAGTCGGCGCGGATGCGGTCCACGTCATAGCTGCCGTTGGTGACTGCCTCGTGCATCTCGACCTCAGTGCCCGGGCGTGCTTCGAGGCTCGCCAGGCTCGCCCCTGTGCATGACCGATCGACTCCACAAATCCGCGAACCGCCATCCTGCGGCCAGCGTGCAGCGGCCCCCGAAGGACGAGCGGCCGGCCCGTGTCCTGCGTCCTATCCTCGCGCCTTCAACCATGCCGCGACCCGCTCCATCAACGCCTCGCGCAATCCGGCGTGCTCGATGCCGTCGATCGCTTCACCGAGGAACGCCTGAATCAGCAGCCCCTCGGCCTCCGCCGCCGGAATGCCGCGCGCCATGAGATAAAATTTCAGCTCCTCGTCGAGCGCGCCGGCCGTGGCGCCGTGGCCGCACTGCACGTCATCGGCAAAGATCTCGAGTTCCGGTTTGTTGTCGGCTTCGGCACGCTCCGACAAGAGCAGCGCGCGCGTCATCATCTTGGCGTCGGTCTTCTGCGCACCGCGGCGCACGACGATGCGACCCTGAAACACGCCATGGGCGTCGTCATCAAGCACCGCCTTGAAGACCTCTCGGCTCTGGCAGCCGGCGGCGATGTGATTGGCGAACAGCGTCGTGTCGGCGTGCTGGCGGTCCTTGAGCAGCGTGGCGCCGCGGATGCCGGCAACGGTGTCCTCGCCGTCGAAATTCAAGAACATCTGATTGCGGATGACCGCGCCGCCGAGAGTAAAGGTGAAGGCGTTGAAGCGAGCATTGGCGGCTACCGCCGCCGCCAGCGTCGACACGTGCAACGCGTCAGCGCCTTCGGTGATGATCTTAACGAGGTCGACGTGAGCCCGATCGCCGACGACCATTTCGAGCGCGGAGTTGACCTGGTACTCGCTGCCGGCAGGCCCCTCGTAACCTTCAATGATCATGGCGCGCGCGCCCGGCGCGGCAACCACCAGCGAGCGTGCGAAGGTCGCCGCCGGCTTCTGTGAGGCAACAAACAGCAAATGCAGCGGGCGCTCGATGGTCGCCCCGGCGCCGATGCGGATCACCGCACCGTCGCCCATGAAAGCGGTATTGAGCGCCACAGCCACATCGCGCGCCGGCGCGAGCTTGCCCAGATGGCCGAGAACCGTCGGATCGCCTTCGGCGAGCGCCGCGGCCAGCGAGCCGATCTGCAGCCCGCGCTCCAGGCCGGACAGGTCGGACAATTCCGCCACGAAGACACCGTCGACGAAGACCAGCCGGCGGGTCTCGACATCGCCAAGCAGCGCTCCCGCCGTCTTGGCACGCTCTCTCGCGGCTGCGTCCGGCGCACCGGCAAGCGGCTTTGCCTCGCGCATCAACGCGCGCAAATCCGTGTATTTCCATTCCTCGATGCGACGATGCGGCAGGCCTTCCTTGGCGAACAGCTCGAAGGCAGCTTCGCGCTGCGCCGCGATGGCATCGTCGCCCGGCAAGCGCGCCCGCGCTTCGGCAAAAGCGTTCGCCAGCGTCGTTTCCGCGGCGGTTTTTATAACCTTCACGTCAGTCATTGCATTCATACTGCAAACTTTGCCGAGGCCGGGCAGTCACTATGCGACAGCCTCTTCCTGATATTCCGCGTAGCCGCGGGCCTCCAGTTCGAGCGCCAGTTCCTTGCCCCCCGTTTTGACGATGCGACCGCGCGAAAGCACGTGCACCACGTCCGGCACGATGTAGTTGAGCAGCCGCTGGTAATGCGTGATCACCAGGAATGCGCGTTGCGGGGAGCGCAGCCGGTTGACGCCGTCCGCCACGATCTTCAGTGCGTCGATGTCGAGCCCGGAATCGGTCTCGTCCAGTACCGCAAGGCGCGGCTCCAACAGCGCCATCTGCAGCACCTCGTTGCGCTTCTTCTCGCCGCCGGAGAATCCGACATTGACGGCGCGGCGCAGCATCTCCTGATCGACGCCGAGATTCCTGGCGACCTCGCGGACCCTCTTGATGAAATCCGGCGTCGACAGCTCGGGGGCGCCGCGCTTCTTGCGTTGCGCGTTGAGCGCGGTGCGCAGGAACGTCATGGTGGCGACGCCGGGAATCTCCAGCGGATATTGGAAGGCGAGGAAGAGTCCCGCTGCAGCCCGCTCGTCGGGCTCCATCTCGAACAGGTCCTTGCCGTCAAAGCGCACTTCGCCGGCGGTCGGCTCGTAGCCGTTCTTGCCGGCGAACACATAGGCGAGAGTGGATTTTCCCGAACCGTTGGGACCCATGATGGCATGCACTTCGCCCGCCTTCACGGCGAGATCGACGCCGCGCAAAATTTCCTTGCCGTCGATCCCGGCGTGCAAATTTGTCACTTCCAGCAATGCCATGGAAAGCTCAATCTCCTCTCATCCAGCCGCTAACGACCGCCCCAGCGCCAACGAAACCCGCCCTCGGTCTTGCGCCTGCTGACGACAAAAAGCACTCCAAGGGCGAGTACGTCGAAGGCGATAAGGACCGCCAACGCCCAGTAGTGCCGCTCGGTCAGGCGCAAAGTGACCGACACCGCCACCATCGCGGCCACGATCCCGAGCGTTACCGCCCATCCCTGCCACGTTACCGGCGTGGCGCCGTAGCCGTAGCGTTTCGGCTTGAACCAATAGGTGGTCACGATGTCCCCGCCTTAGCCGACGCTGCCTTCGAGCGAGACCGAGATCAGCTTCTGCGCCTCGACCGCGAACTCCATCGGCAATTGCTGCAGCACGTCCTTGACGAAGCCGTTGACGACGAGCGCGGTCGCTTCCTCTTCGGAGAGGCCGCGCTGCATGCAGTAGAACAGCATCTCCTCGGAAATCTTCGAAGTCGTCGCCTCGTGCTCGAATACCGCCTTCGAATTCTTCGCCTCGATATAGGGCACGGTGTGCGCGCCGCACTGCTCGCCGATCAGGAGCGAATCGCAGTTGGTAAAGTTGCGCGCGCCGGTGGCGCGCCGGTGCGCGGTCACGAGCCCGCGATAGGTGTTGTTGGAATGGCCGGCGGCGATCCCCTTTGAGATGATGCGGCTGGTCGTGTTCTTGCCGAGATGCAGCATCTTGGTGCCGGAATCGACCTGCTGATAGCCGTTGGAGATGGCGATCGAGTAGAACTCGCCGCGCGAATTGTCGCCGCGCAGGATGCAGCTCGGATATTTCCAGGTAATGGCCGAGCCGGTTTCGAGCTGGGTCCAGGAAATCTTCGAATTCCTGCCGCGGCAATCGCCGCGCTTGGTGACGAAATTATAGACGCCGCCGCGGCCGGCGGCGTCGCCCGGATACCAGTTCTGGATGGTCGAATACTTGATCTCCGCATCATCCAGCGCGACCAGCTCGACCACGGCGGCATGCAGTTGGTTCTCGTCGCGCACCGGGGCGGTGCAGCCTTCGAGATAGCTCACGTAGGAGCCGCGGTCGGCGATGATCAGCGTGCGCTCGAACTGCCCGGTGTTGCGCTCGTTGATGCGGAAATAGGTCGACAATTCCATCGGACAGCGCACGCCGGGCGGCACGTAGACGAACGAGCCGTCGGAAAACACGGCGGAATTGAGCGTGGCGAAGAAGTTGTCGCTGATCGGCACCACCGTGCCGAGATACTTCTTCACCAGTTCGGGATGCTTGTGGACCGCCTCGGAGATCGGCATGAACAGCACGCCGGCCTTGGCGAGTTCGGCCTTGAAGGTGGTGGCGACCGAAACAGAGTCGAACACCGCATCGACGGCGACGCGGCCGTAACCGTTCTCGCCCTTGGGCGCTTCCGCGCCCTCATCGTCACCGGCGGCGCCGCTCTTCTGGATGCCGAGCAGCGCCTCCTGTTCGCGCAGCGGGATGCCGAGCTTCTCGTAGGTGCGCAGGATCTCGGGATCGATGTCGTCGAGCGATTTTGGTTCTTCTTTCTTCTTCGGCGCGGCGTAGTAATAGATGTTCTGGTAATCGATCGGGCCGTACTCGACCTTGGCCCATTTCGGCTCGCGCATGGTCAGCCAGCGCCGGTACGCATCGAGGCGCCACGCCAGCATCCACTCGGGCTCGTTCTTCTTCGCCGAAATAAACCTGATCGTATCTTCGGAGAGGCCCTTCGGGGCCTTCTCGGATTCGATCAGCGTCTCGAAGCCATACTTATACTGTTCGACGTCGATACGGCGGACCTGTTCGACGGTCTCTTGCACTGCCGGCATTCGTCCCTCCGCTCACGGTTTCAAGGACCGCGGGTTGGATCAAGTCGGTTATGGTCGGCGTCCTGTCTCGGTTCACCCCATAATCGGCGGTTTGAACCCTTCAAATCGCCAAAGAAAACGTCCATCGTCGCAGCCAGTTAGGCGGCGACGCTCCGCCCCCTAGATAATGCACCGGCGAGCTTTCTCCAAGCGGTAAGAAAACGTTCGACATCGACCTCGCTGGTCGTCCAGCCGAGGCTCACGCGCACGGCACCGCGCAGGGCCGGAGAAACCTCCATTGCCGCAAGCACATGGGACGGCGCCACCTTGCCGGACGAGCAGGCCGCGCCCGAGGAGACGGCAACCCCTTCGAGATCAAAGGCGATGACGGCGGTCTCGGCCTTTATTCCTACGAGCGCAAACAATGTCGTATTGGGCAGCCGCTCGGCCGTTTCGCCGAAAATGACCGCCTCCGGCGTAATGGTCTTGAGGCCGGATTCGAGCGTATCGCGCAAGCGACGCATGCGCGCCGCCTCGGCAGCCCGGTTCCGGCCCGCCGCTGATGCGGCCGCACCGAAAGCGGCGATACCGGCAACGTTCTCGGTGCCGGCGCGCAGGCCGCGCTCCTGGCCACCGCCGCGGATCAGCGGTTCGGGCCAATGAATGCCCTCGTCGCACCGGACCAAGGCACCCACGCCCATGGGCCCACCGATCTTATGCGCCGACAGGGTGAGCAGGTCGGCACCGAGCACACCCATGTCGCAGGCCATGCGGCCGGCCCCCTGTATCGCGTCGACGTGAACAAGTCCGCCAGCCGCATGCACGATAGCGGCAGCCTCGGCCACCGGCTGCACCACTCCGGTCTCGTTGTTGGCCAGCATCAACGACAACAGCGGCCGCGAAGGTCGCGAAGGCCCGGCGACCGCCTGCGCCAACTTGGCGAGATCGACCCGGCCGTCGCGCGTGACAGGAACCTCCTCGATCAGGCGGGACGGAAAGCGGCCCCCGGACCGCACCGAGGAATGTTCGATCGCCGACATCAGGAGCCGGTCGCGCGGCTCTTTCTCGGCCGCAATTTCGATCGCCGGAGTGAGCGCCAGCATGTTGGCTTCGGTGCCGCCCGAGGTGAAAATCACGTTGGCCGGCCGTGCGCCGACAAGCGCAGCCACCTCTTCGCGCGCCCGTTCGACCACCTGCCGCGCAGCGCGGCCTTCCGCGTGGACCGAGGACGGATTGCCCAGAACAGCAAGCGCACTCGTCAACGCCGCCTGCGCCTGCGGCCGCATGGGCGTCGTGGCGTTCCAATCGAAATAGCTGCGTGCGGCCATGTTCGTGATGCTTGCTTTTTGTCCCCCGGCCTGTGGTAGAAGTCGCCAGCACTGGCTCCGGCCGGTTGAATGCCCTGCGCCGCTCTAAAAACATAAGGTCTTTTAAGGTCTTCTAGAGAGCTAGGCTTGGCTGCCGATGCCGTCAAGCGGGCGCCCTAATCCCGCGCTGAACGAGGTTTTTCCAACATGCCTGAGGTGATCTTTACCGGACCCGCCGGCCGTATCGAAGGCCGTTATCACCCGGCACGCGCGAAAAACGCGCCGATTGGGATCGTATTGCATCCGCATCCGCAGTTCGGCGGCACGATGAATCATCAGATCGTCTATCAGCTCTATTATGCATTCGTGCATCGGAACTTCTCGGCGTTGCGTTTCAACTTCCGCGGCGTCGGACGCAGCCAGGGCGGGTTCGACCATGGCATCGGCGAACTTTCGGACGCGGCGGCGGCGTTGGATTGGGCGCAATCGGTCAACCCGGAAGCCCGTAGCTGCTGGATTGCAGGCTTCTCATTCGGGGCCTGGATCGGCATGCAACTTCTGATGCGCCGTCCGGAAATCGAGGGATTCATCTCGGTCGCGCCGCCGGCCAATCTCTACGACTTCTCCTTCCTGGCCCCCTGCCCTTCGTCCGGCCTCATCATTCACGGTGACAAGGACGCCGTCGTGCCACATCGCGACGTGACCGGTCTGGTCGAAAAGCTAAAGACGCAAAAGGGCATCATCATCGAGCAGAAGGTCGTTGTCGGCGCGAACCATTTCTTCGACGGCAAGATCGAACCGCTCATGGATTCGGTGAGCGCTTACCTCGACAAGCGGCTTGGCAGGGGCGATCGCAAGAGTTCCGCGGCGTAGGCCCGGACGTCCGATCGGTTACGAAAACTTCTTCGTCACGAGCACGGCATTGAGGCCGCCGAAGGCGAACGAGTTCGACATCGCGGCGTCGATCGTCACCGCGCGCGCCTTGTTGGGCACATAGTCGAGATCGCAGGCCGGATCGGGCCCCAGATAGCCGATGGTCGGCGGCACGATGCCCTCGCGCGCTGCCAGCAACATTGCCGCCAGTTCGAGAGCGCCGGCTGCACCCAGCGCATGCCCGACCATGGATTTGGTGGAGGAGATTGCGAGTTTTTCGGCGTGCGTCCCGAACACATCGTGCAGCGCCCCGGTCTCGCTTTCGTCGTTGGCGGCGGTGCCGGTGCCGTGGGCATTGACGTACTGGATATCCCGCGGCGCCAGACCCGCGTCGGCAAGCGCGGCTCGCATGGCGCGAACCATGCCGCCGCGATCGGGAGCCGTGAGGTCAGCGGCGTCGGCGCCCATGCCGAAACCGACGATTTCGCCGAGAATCTCGGCGCCCCGCGCCCGCGCGCGTTCCAGCGGCTCCAACACCACCATCGCCGCCCCCTCGCCGAGGATGAGGCCCATGCGCCCGCGCGAGAACGGGCGGCAAACGTCGGGCGACATGACCCGCATTGCTTCCCAGCCGCGCAATGTACCGAAGGTGATGCAGGCCTCGGCGCCGCCGGTGACCGCACATTCGACCTGCCCCGAACGCACCATGTGAAAGGCAAGACCGATGGCGTGGGTCGCCGAGGCGCAGGCGCTCGCCACAACGAAGGCCGGCCCGCGCAGACCACACGCCATGGAGATTTGGCTGGCCGGCGCATTGACCATCAATCTGGGAATGGTGAGCGGCGAGACCCTTTTGCGGTCTTCCCGGTAAATGCGGCGGAAGCTGTCGTCATGGGTGGTCTGGCCGCCGACACCGCTGCCGATAATCGCGGCCGCGCGCAGCGACAACGGCATGTCGAACGTGATGCCCGATTGTGCGATCGCCTCCCGCGCAGCGACGATGGCGAATTGCGAAACCCGGTCGAGCGCCGACACCTCGCGCTCCGGAAAGTGCGCGAGCGGATCGAACTGCTTGACCTCGGCAACGGCTTTCTGAACCAACTCGTCATTGGCCGGAGTAAGCGTGACCGGACCGATTCCGCTCGCCCCCGCCTTCAGATTTTGCCAATAGGAGCCGATGCTGTGGCCGAGCGGCGTGACTGCGCCGAGACCGGTGACGACGACGCGGCTCACGTCGCCGGCGACTTTCTTTGCGCGACCAGGCTTTCGATCGCGCTGACAACGTCGTTCACGGTATCGAATTGAGTTCGCAGATTGCCGGTGTTGGCATTGTACGGGATCTGGATGTCGAATTTCTCCTCGAGGTCGAAGATCATTTCCACGCCGTCGAGCGATTCGAGACCCAGGGAATCCAGCCGATCCGACAGCTCCACGTTCGGCTTATCCGCCCGCTTCCTCTTCGCGATGATCGCAATCACGTCGCTTGCTATGTCGGTCATGAAGTCGGCGCCCATCACTTCTTGATCGCACATTCCAGCGCGTCCAGACGCGATATCATAGCTTCGACCTTTTGATGAAGCCGCTTTTGCCGTCCCAAATAGATGAGCTGCTCCATCGTACGCTGGTGCGGCACTGCCGGGTACCCGGAAACGAAGCTTCCGGGGGCGACGTTGGTGGCCACGCCGGATCCTGCGGCGACAATGGCCTGGTCGCCGATACGCACATGATCGGCGATGCCCACTCCGCCGCCCAGCCGCACCCGATCCCCCAGAACGACGCTGCCGGAAATGCCGACCATCCCGCAGATGATGCAACCCTCCCCGACGCTGACGTTGTGACCGATATGGACGTGGTCGTCGATCTTGGTGCCGCGACCGATGCGCGTGCATTCCAGGGTGGCCCGATCAATGGTCGTACAGGCTCCAATCTCGACATCGTCGCCGATCGCGACGGCGCCCAGGGAATGAACACGGGTCACGGCCACCCCGGCGCCGAAGGCCGCGGGCGACATCAGGTCCGGCGCGAAGCTGAACCCGTCCGCACCGATCACCGCATTGGCGTGGATAATGATCCGATCGCCGAGCGCGCAGCCATGCCCGACGCGGACGCCCGAATGCAGCAACCCGCCGGCTCCGATCGTCACATCGGCGCCAATTGTCACCTGCGACAGGATCACGGTCCCGCTGCCGATGCGACTGCGCGCGCCGATGACCGCGTAGGCGCCGATACTGACCCCCTCCCCGAGCACGACTCCCGCGCCGAGGATCGCGGTCGGATGCACGCCTTCGTCGTGGGGCGGGCCGGCATCGAACAACGCCGTAAGTAACGCCAACGCCATTCGCGGGTCCTCGACGGCGATCACCGCGGAAAATACGCCGGAGCGGACCGGCTCCTTGGCGGAGACGACGACTGCGCGCGCTCTGGTCTGGGCCAAGGCAGCCGCCGCATCGGCGCTCATGGCAATCGCGAGATCGGAAGGGCGCTCCGCACGCGCCGGATGGACCAACCGGCCGATCTCTATTGTTCCGTCGCCTTCGAGCCGCGCCGAAAGAGCCTCTGCGATATCTTTGGTCAGCATGAATTAGTAAGCGATGTCCATAGGTTATCGGCATGTCTTAGAGTAAACGCGCGGGCCGCGCGCGCCTCAAGCAACGTGCGCTAGATTGTGCAGCCGGTCAACCGAATCGCATGACGGCCCCGACGGCTGGCGCGGGGCAAGGCGCGTCTCGGACGAACATCTTCAGCCGCCGAATGCGGCATCCCCGATCGACGCTTCATGACCTGGTGGCTTCGGGGTAGCGAATTCAAATCCGCTCCTGCAAGAGCGCGATCAATTCATATTGGATCGATTGGCGCTCTAACATTTTGGTGGAGCATGATCTCTTCTCGGAAAGCCGGTTTCCACTTTTCCGGATCGCGATCCTAGTGTCCCGATTGCGAAGTTCGCGTCATTATGCGGCACCCTCGTTTGCGAACTTCGGAATCGGGACACTAGGATCGCGGCTCGGCCAGCACGCCCCCGGTCAGCGGCCGCGGCGCGCCGGTGGTTGTCGGCAGCGAAATCGGCAACCCGCGCAAGCTGCGCACGGCGAGATAGGCGAACGCCTGCGCCTCAAGCGAATCGACCGACCAGCCGACCTCTTGGGCGCCTTCCACGCGTGCCGGCGCGAGGCGCTCTGCCAGCATTCGCATCAGCGTCGGGTTGCGCGCACCGCCGCCAGCGACGATCCAGCGTTTTGGCCCACGCGGCAGATGCTGCAGCGTGTGCGCCACGGCCGCCGCGGTGAACGCGGTCAGTGTCGCGGCACCGTCCTCTACACCAACTTCGCCGAGCGTACGGGCGGCGAAGTCGCGAAAATCGTTGCGGTCCAGCGATTTCGGCGGCGGCAGGAAAAAAAACGGATGTGTCAGGAGACAATCGATCGTCGGCTCATCCACCGTCCCGGCGGCGGCAGCGCGACCGTCGATATCCAACGGCTCGCCGGTGCGCTGCCGCAGGAAATCGTCGATGAGCGCATTGCCGGGCCCGGTATCGCAGGCGATTACATCCTCGCCGTCGATGAAGGTGAGGTTGGCGACTCCGCCGACATTGAGCACCGCAACCGGGGTTTCGCCGCCGGCGTGGCGTACAAGCGCGCGATGAAACAGGGGCGCCAATGGCGCACCTTGTCCGCCGGCGGCAACGTCGGCGGCGCGAAAGTCGTACACCACCGGCCGCCCCAGCCGGTCGGCCAGCGCCTGCCCGTTGCCGATCTGGATGGTCAGACCGCGCTCCGGCCGATGCAGCAGCGTCTGCCCGTGAAAGCCGATCACCGCCACTGCGGCGGGATCAAGTCCGTTGGCGGCAAGGAAGGCCTCCACGGCCTCGCCATGCGCGCGGTTCACCAGCGTTTCAGCCTCGGCGATAATTCCGGGTCGCGCGGTACGCTCGGTCAGGCCCGCGGCGGTCGCAGTGGCGCGGCGAAGCAGCGCGCGTTCCTCGTTGGTAAGGGGGTGGTACGCCGTCGGTCCGAACCGCGCGATCGTTTCGCCGTCGGTCTCAAGCAGTGCAACATCGACACCGTCCTGCGAGGTGCCGCACATCAGCCCGATCGCCGGCATGGACGAGAGTTGCGAAGCCGATTGCGCCGGCATGAGGCCGTTCTTCAGGTTGAATCACTCGCCGGACCTGTTACACCAGCGCCGCCGCCGCGGCGAGCGGCGGCGCAAGCGGCCGGACCGATGAGCACCTACAAGTCGGAGTTCCTCAACGTCCTCGCCAGCCGGGGATTCATTCACCAGGTCTCGGAACCCGAGGCCCTGGACGCGCTTGCGCGCAGCTCGGTCGTCACCGCCTATATCGGCTTCGACTGCACGGCGCCGTCACTTCACGTCGGCTCGCTGTTGCCGATCATGATGCTCCACTGGTTGCAGCAGACCGGTCATCGACCGATCGCGCTGATGGGCGGCGGCACCACGCGCGTCGGCGATCCCTCGGGCAAGGACGAAAGCCGCAAGCTCCTCACCGAGGAGGCGATCGGTGAAAACCTCAGAGGCATCCGCGCGGTGTTCGACAAGTTCCTCATGTTCGAGGACACCGGCGGCAACGCCGTTTTGGCCAACAACGCCGACTGGCTCAACCGGCTCAATTATATCGACTTTCTCCGCGATATCGGCCGCCACTTCTCGATCAACCGGATGCTGGCCTTCGATTCGGTGAAGCTGCGCCTCGAACGCCAGCAGGAACTGTCGTTCCTCGAATTCAACTACATGATCCTGCAGGCCTACGATTTCGTCGAACTCTACCGACGCTACGGCTGCGTGCTGCAGATGGGCGGTTCCGACCAATGGGGCAATATAGTCAACGGCATCGATCTCGGTCGCCGTCTGCACAACGCGCAGTTTTTTGCACTCACGTCGCCGCTGATCACGACATCGTCCGGCGCCAAGATGGGCAAGACCGCCGCCGGAGCGGTGTGGCTGAACGCCGATCTGGTGAGCCCGTACGAGTACTGGCAGTACTGGCGCA
>JASHOR010000109.1 GCA_030041005.1 Xanthobacteraceae bacterium | reverse complement strand
ATACCTCATTAAGCAATGCGGGGAGACTTAGCGCCATGCCGCTTGGTCACGCCGCTGCGCGCGCTGGCTGCTTCGCCTCCAGCGGCAGCCGCACCACCACCATGGTTCCCGTGCCGAGCGTCGAGACGATGCGCATCGAGCCGCCGTGCAGTTCGGTGAGCGATTTGGCGATGGCCAAGCCCAGGCCCGATCCCTGGTGGCGTTTGGTCAATTGGCTCTCCACTTGCTCGAACGGCCGGCCGAGCTTGTGCAGCGCGCCCTTCGGGATGCCGATGCCGTTGTCTTTGATGGCAATGGTCACCAGGCCGCCGCGTAAGCGTCCTGCCACCGTCACGGTGCCGCCTTCCGGGGTGAATTTAACGGCGTTGGACAGCAGGTTGAGCGCGATCTGCTTGAGGGCACGGCGGTCGGCTTTGAGATGGATGCCCGGCGCGATGTGCGATTCGAGCGCGAGGTGTTTCTCGTTGGCGCGGCCGAAGACCACACGCAGGCAATCGGCAAGCACCGAGCCGAGTTCGACGTCCTCGGGGGAGAGCCGAATGCCGCCGGCCTCGATTTTCGACATGTCGAGGATGTCGTTGATGACCTCGAGCAGGTACTGGCCGCTTTCGCGGATATCGCGCGAGTATTCGAGATATTTCTCGGCGCCCAGCGGCCCGAACATCGCCGCTTCCATGATTTCGGAAAAGCCGATTATAGCGTTCAGCGGCGTGCGCAGCTCGTGGCTCATGTTGGCGAGGAATTTCGATTTGGTCTGATTGGCCTCCTCGGCGCGGGTCTTTTCCTCGGCGTATTTCTCGGCGAGGTCGGCGAGCTGGTCGGCCTGCAATTCCAGCGCCTGCTGCGACTTGCGCAAGTCGTCGATGGTGGCGATGCGGCGCTTCTCGCCTTCGAGCAGACGCTGCTCGTGCAGCTTGATCTTGGTGATGTCGGTGCCGACCGAGACGTAACCCCCGTCCTTGGTCCGCCGCTCGCTGATGTGCAGCCAGCGACCGTCCTCGAGCTGGGCTTCGAAGGTGCGGGCGCCGCGCGGCTGGCCGTCGTCGTTGGCGATGCTGGTGCGAATGAGCGGCTTTCGGCCGGCGGCGACGATCGTTTCGTAGGGCGTGCCCGCGCTCACCGCTTCGTCCGGCAAGTGATGCAGCGCCTGGAAGTTGGAATTGCACAGCACCAGGCGATTCTCCGCATCCCACAGCACGAACGCTTCCGGAATGGTCTCGATGGCATCGCGGAGCCGCAGGTCGGCGGCCATGGTCCTTTCCACCAGGCTCTTCTGCTCGGTGATGTCGACGGCAATGCCGATTAGATGCGGGCCGGCTTCGCCGTCCTGCCGCGTCAGTTCGCAGCGCGCCCGCAGCCACAGCCAGCGGCCGTCGGCGTGACGCATGCGAAAAGCATGATCGAACGACTGCACCCTGGATTCGATGAGTTGGCTGGCAAGATCGTAGAGATCGATGTCGCCGGCGTGCACCAGCGCATTGACCTCGCCGAAGGTCAGGAGATCGTCCTTCTGCGGCAGGCCCAGAATGTCGAACATCGAATGCGACCAGAACACGCGCCCGCGCGCCAGGTCCCAATCCCACAGCCCGCAGCGGCCGCGGTCGAGCGCGGTATCGATGCGTCCGCTGACGGTGTCGTGGATGAGGTCGGCCTCCCGCGCCCGCGTCGCCTGCCAGTGAAAGGCGAAGCCCAATATGAGCACGACAAAGCCGGTCGTCGCCGACAGCGTCACGGTGAGCGCGGTCGTGGATCGCCAGTCGGCGAGGGCATCGTCGAAGGGCTGCAGCACCGCAAGCGTGCCGATCGGATGTCGCAAGGCGCGCACCGAGGCGAGGACGGTTTGGCCGCCGGGCAGTTGGATCGGCATCGTCGGGGCGTCGGCGGCAAACGTCGTAAGCGGCTGGAAGGCTCCGAGCACGTCCAGGAGCGAACGTCCTTCAAGCGAAGGCATGTTCGGAATGCTGGCGATGATGGTGCCGTCGGCGTCGGCGATCAGCGCGCGCCGCCCGGCGACCGCCGCCCAAGCCGGCAGGACGCGCGGCAGCGTGTCTTGGACGCGAGCGAGCGCCGGCGTGCCGGCGCCGGTCGGGCGGTCGAGCTGGATGGCCAGATCGTCGGCGAGCGCCTGGAGAGTTTGGGTCGCTTCGACGATGGCCTGGCGGCGTTGATCGAGCACCTGCACGGCGGCGCCGACACAGATCGTCAGCATGAACGCGACGATGAGAACGGGCACGGCGCGGCGTAACAGCGGCTCGGCGCTCAACAGCCGGCGGTAGGCGGGTTTGGCAATCGACTGCGCCAGCCCCTTGATCGAGTCTGACTGTAGAGACGCACTCGCCGCTTCGGCGCGCGCCATTGCCTGCCTCCGCCCGTGCGCTTCCCCGCACCTTGATTCGGAAACGACATGCCGCATCTGTTCCGAATCAGTCTGATAAGAATCGATGCGCGGGATTTTGTCGAGAGTCCGCAGGCATTTTTTTCACGAACGCGCCGAGCGCGACTGTGGCAGCCGGGAAGCCCGACCGCCTTCGCGCTGTCGTCCGTCGCTCAGGTCTCGGCGAGAGTGCGCGCAACGATGTCGGCGACATCTGGCGACAACGAGCTTCTGCCGGCAACGCGGCGCAGGGTCGCTTCGGCGCGACCGCGGCGCTCCGCTTCGAGCGCCCGCCAGGAGCGGAATGCTCCCATCAGGCGGGCGGCCACTTGCGGATTTTTTTCATCGAGCGCGACCAGGACGTCGGCGACGAACTCGTATCCGGCGCCGTCCGGGCGATTGAACTGCGTATGGTTGACTTGCGCGAACGAGCCGATCAGCGCGCGCACGCGGTTGGGGTTGGCAAAGGAGAAGGCGCGATGGGTGGCGAGCGCGCGCACGCGCTCGAGCGTCGCGTTTTCCGGGATGCTTGCCTGTAGCGCCAGCCATTTATCGATGATCAGCGGATCGTCGGCATAGCGGCGGTAGAAATCTTCGAGGGCCTGCGCGCGCGCCGGCCGATCGTGCAGCGCCAGCGTCTCCAGTGCCGCCATGCGGTCGGTCATGTTGTCGGCGTTGCGGTATTGGGCAAAGGCGCGCTCGATCCCCTCGCTGTCTCCGGTGATTGCCAGAAAGTCGAGGCAGGCGTTCTTCAGCGCCCGTCGCCCGGCTCCCGCGGCATCCGGCCGATAGGGTGTCGAACTCGCCATCCGCTGGTAGAGGTCCGCCAGCACCGCGCCGTGCCGCCGGCCGATCGCGGCGCGCAGGCGGCGCCGGGCGGCAAAAACCGCGTCGGGATCCACGTCGCGGCCGATCTCGCGCGCGATATCGGATTCGCTCGGCGGCATCAGCGTCAGCGCGATGAATGCCGGCTCGAGTTTGCTGTCGGTCAGGATCGCCCCGAGCGCCGCCATCAAGCCGTCGTCCTCGCGCAGTGGAGCGCCGGCGCGCAGCGCCGCCACGTTGTGCCGCAGCAGCGTCATGGCCAAGGTCTGAACCGCCTGCCAACGATTGAACGGATCGGCATCGTGCGCAGCCAGATAGCGAAGCTCCTCGGGTTCGATCGGCAGCGAGAGCTTGATGGGGGCCGAGAAGCCGCGATTGAGCGACGGCATGGGTCGCTCGGCAACGCCGGTGAACACGAAGGTCTGGCTCGGGCGTGTCAGCTCCAATACGCCGCGATCGAGCGGGCGGCCGTCGAGCGCCAGCGGCAGGTCGGCGCCGTTGCGTCCGACGAGCCCGAGCGCGAGCGGAATGACCATCGGCTCCTTGCGCGGCTGCCCCGGCGTCGCCGGGATCGTTTGCGCAATTTCGAGCCGGTAGGTTTTCGCCCGCGCGTCGTAGTGCGGCGTCACCACCACCTCCGGCGTGCCGGCCTGGGAATACCAGCGCATAAACTGCGAGAAATCGCGGCCGCTCGCGTCGGCAAAGCACTGGACGAACTGCTCGACCGTCGCCGCCTCGCCGTCGTGGCGCGCAAAGTAGAGATCCATGCCCTTGCGGAACAGATCGGCGCCGAGCAGCGCCTTGATCATGCGCACCACCTCGGCGCCCTTGTCATAGACGGTCGAGGTGTAGAAGTTGTTGATCTCGCGATAGAGTTCGGGCCGCACCGGGTGGGCGAGGGGGCCGGCGTCTTCGACGAACTGATGCGAGCGCAACGCCCGCACGTCGCCGATGCGCTCGACCGGGCGCGATCGCTGGTCGGCCGAGAATTCCTGGTCGCGGTAGACCGTCAATCCCTCTTTCAGGCAGAGCTGAAACCAGTCGCGGCAGGTGATGCGGTCGCCGGTCCAGTTGTGAAAATATTCGTGCGCGATGACCGCCTCGATGCCGGCGAAGTCGGTGTCGGTCGCAGTCGTCGGCGAAGCGAGCACGTATTTGTCGTTGAAGACGTTCAGCCCCTTGTTCTCCATCGCGCCCATGTTGAAGGCGGACACCGCGACGATCATGAAAATGTCGAGATCGTATTCGCGCCCGAACGCCACTTCGTCCCAGCGCATGGCGCGCTTGAGGCTGTCCATGGCGTAGAGACAGCGGTCCTCCTTGCCGGGCTCGACATAGATGTGCAGCGCGACCTTGCGGCCGGACATCGTGGTGAAGCTGTCGGTAACGCGCGCGAGCTTGCCGCCGACGAGCGCGAACAGATAACAGGGCTTCTTGAACGGATCGTGCCACACCGCGAAATGCCGGCTGGTGCCGGGCACGTCGCCTTGCGATATCAGGTTGCCGTTGGCCAGCAGCACCGGCGCTTCGCTTTTGTCGGCCTCGATGCGGGTGGTGTAGACCGCCATCACGTCCGGCCGATCGAGAAAATAGGTGATGCGGCGAAAACCCTCGGCCTCGCATTGCGTGCAATAAGTATCGCCGGCGCGGTACAGCCCCATGAGCTGGGTGTTGCCCAGGGGATCGATCAGGGTTTCGATTTCCAGGTCGAACGGACGGTTGGGCGGCTGTGCGATCGTCAGTCCATCGGCTGCGGCAACGAAGGATTGCGACGGCAACGGCTTGCCGTCGATCATCACCGAGACGAGCTTCAGATCTTCGCCGTCGAGCATGAGCGGCGTCGGCGTGCCGGCGCCGTTCGGCTTGACCTTGAGCTTGGAGCGGACCCGGGTGGCGTTTGCATCGAGCGACACGTCAAGCTCGACGGTCTCGATCAGCCAATCGGGTGGGCGGTAATCCTGCAGGCGGACGGGGCGGGGTTCTTCAGTGCGCATGATGCCGTTGTAACCCGGATTGCACGCAGTGCAATCCGGGAACCGGTTCGAAGCTCGGACTCTCGCCCCGGATTTCGCTGCCGCTCGATCCGGGTTACGATTTGTCATGCCCGCAATGCGCGCCATGGTGCTGGATCGGCCGAAAACGCCGCTCGTGATGCGCGAGCGGCAAGCTTCGCAACCGGCCGCCGGCGAAATTCTGGTCGAGATCGCGGCCTGCGGCGTCTGCCGCACCGACCTGCACGTGGTCGATGGTGAACTGCCCGATCCGAAGCTGCCGATCGTGCCGGGCCACGAGATCGTCGGCCGCGTTGCGGCGATGGGAGAGGGCGTGTCCGGCTTCACGCCCGGCGAGCGGGTCGGTGTTCCCTGGCTCGGCTGGACCTGCGGCATGTGTCCGTATTGCCGTTCCGGCCGGGAGAACCTGTGCGACCGGCCGCTGTTCACCGGCTACACCCGCGATGGCGGCTATGCCACGCATACGATCGCCGATGCGCGTTTTTGTTTCCCGCTGGACGAGGCGCACGATGCCGCGGAAGCCGCGCCGCTGTTGTGTGCCGGCCTGATCGGCTGGCGCAGCTACCGTATCGCCGGCGAAGGGCAGACGCTCGGCCTCTACGGCTTCGGCGCCGCCGCCCACATCCTGGCGCAGGTTGCCGCCTGGCAGGGCCGCCGCGTTTTCGCCTTCACGCGCGATGGCGACACGGCGTCGCAGAATTTCGCGCGCACGCTCGGCGCGGCATGGGCCGGAGGGTCAAGCGAGACGCCGCCCGAGCCGCTCGACGCCGCCATCATTTTCGCCCCAATCGGTGCGCTGGTGCCGGCGGCGCTGCGCGCGGTCAAGAAAGGCGGCCGCGTGGTCTGCGGCGGCATTCACATGTCGGACATTCCGAGCTTTCCGTATTCGATCCTTTGGGAAGAGCGCCGGCTGGTCTCGGTCGCCAATCTCACGCGCAACGACGCCCGCGAGTTTCTGGCCATCGCCCCGCAGGCCGGTATCAAGATGCAGGTGACGCGCTATCCTCTTGCGCGAGCGAATGAAGCGCTCGCCGATCTGCGCGCCGGGCGGTTCGAGGGGGCGGCCGTGCTTGTTCCGTAGGATGTGAGAGAACTACGCCATTCACAGCTCTCGGAATCGATCCAAAACAGTGCCGCGAACACCATCCCCTCCCCACCATTTGCTGTGCGAATGGGGGAAGGGAATAGGAAAACCCGATGTCGCGGAAACGTGTGAATGCCGTAGCGCGAAAGCGGGCACTCGGCTTTTTCACGTGTCGCTCTGGATTCCCGCTTTCGCGGCAATGAGCGGGAGCGGGATCGATCTGAGCGGGATCCGCTCTAACCGTTGCGCCCTGGTTCGGCGTGGCCGATGACACGCCGGATGGTCGGAAATCGTTGCTGTAATCCGCGCTCGACCGCGTCCACGAGATCGTGCACGGCGCGCACGGAAAGCGCCGGATCGACCCGACAATGAAAATTGACGATCTCGCCTTCCGGCGTTTCGCGCACGCGCACGTCATGCACCTCGTCGAGGCCGCCGATCTCGGCGGCGCGTTCGGCAAGCACGGCGCCCACTTCCTTGATGCGCGCGGCGGAGGCGTCGCGGCCGGCGAGCACGTCGGTCGGCAACGGCTCGATGTGGGTCTCGACCTCGACCTCCGGCCCGAGCGCCTCGCGTATTGCGTCTTCAAGTCCGCTGGCAAGCTCGTGCGCGGCGGCAAGCGGCAGCATGCCGTCGACCTCGATGTCGACCGACACCGACAACCGGCCGGAAATCGCCTGCACCGCGACGTGATGAATGGCGACGCCGCGATTGTGGGCGATCATCATGACCCGTTCGCGCACCGTTTCGTCGTCAAGCGCCCGCGGCTCGATGGTGATGGTCACTTCGGCTCGCGGAATTTCGTCACGGACGGCGCGGGCAAGCCGTTCCTTGATGGCGGAGACGCGATCGAGCGGCAGGGTGCGGCTTACGTCGACGTCGAGATCGACGAACAGAACCGCGCCCGCCGGCCGGGCGCGCACGCGATCGACTCCGACGATCCCGGGCATGCGTCGTGCGATCGCGGCCACGCGCTCGCTGACGCCGACCGGCGCCGTGTCGGTCAAGGTATCGATGGTGCGCCGCCCCAGCCGCCAGCCGGCGATGCAGATGAACACCGCAACGACCAGCGCTGCCGCGGCGTCGGCCGACGCATAGCCGAGCGCGACGCCGCCGAGGCCGATCAGCACGGCGACCGACGACCAAAGGTCCGATGAGAAATGCAGCGCGTCGGCGCCGAGCGCCTCGCTGGCGGTCTGTTGGGCGACGCGGCGCAGCGTGCGCGCGCGAAAAAAATCGACGAGGATCGACGCCGCGATGATGGCGAAAGCGGCCGGCGTCGCCTCGACGGCGTGCGGCTGCATGCCAATGAGCCGCTCGACCGCCTCCCAGATCACTGCGACGCCGAGCGCGAACAACAACGCGGTCTGGGCGAGCGCGCTCACGCTTTCCACCTTGCCGTGGCCGTATTGGTGTTCGGCGTCCGCCGGTTTGCCGGAGATGCGCACGGTAACATAGGTCAGTACCGTCGCGGAGAGGTCGAGCAGCGAATGTCCCGCCTCCGACAGAATGGCCAGCGATCCGGTCGACAGGCCGACGACGGCCTTCGCCACCGTCAGCGAAGCCGACGCGGCGATCGATCCGAGCGCGGCTCTTTCCTTGTCGTTCATGCGGGCCTTATCTAGCAACTTATCGACCTCGTAGGGCTTGGGATCTTTAAGGTCCCCCTTGTGGGTCGCCGCACCTCCGCAGCTTGCGGCGCGAAATCACGAAAATTCCATGCTTCCAACGCACTCGCGTCTCAAACATGCGTTTGAATTTCAATCGACCGTTTGATAAAAGTGAGGCGTGCGATGCTGGCAACAGAGTTACCGCGGCCGATCGGCGATTACGCCGCGGTTCCCCCGCCATGTCCGAGCTGCGGCCGGTTGATGCATTTCGTTCGTACGGCGCCGCAGCCAGGCGGACTTCCGGATGTCTGCGTATTCAAATGCGGTGAGTGCGGAGTCTGGCTTACCGAAGCTCCTGACGAACACGGCGACCAATTCTGCGGCCCTTGAACCTCCGCAGACAGCCCCGGCCGGGTGCGTTAACGTACCCCCTGCACTTGGTCGGGGCTTTCCGCCTCTTGGTGATGGCAACAAGCAGCCAGCGCGCGGCGACGGAACGTGGCGAACGCGCTGCTGAATACGGGTTGACCGCCAAGCTCCGGCCGCGGGCCGCACAGCAACGCCGCCAATCGGCCAGCCGTAGTCGCTGGTGCGCTATTTTCGAAAGCCAACTCGCTTTAAAAGCTGGATGGCCGCAAGGATTGCGCCAAATGCCGCAAACCATCAGGCTATCCTGGCCCATTTCAGCGTCGCGCGTTGCTGGGCAGCTTCGATTACAGCGCCAGGAGCCAATCTTTCAACGTCAGCCCGCGCCACGGTCTGAGGGCTGGTAAGAAAGCCGTTGAGAGCACCGTTCCGGTTCCCTCCGTAGCTTTAAGTTTCGCCCGAACATTTGGCGCGCCGAATCGCGCGAGTTCGGCGCGGTCTGCTGCCGTGAGTATTAGTGTGTTCCCAGGGTCGCCCACCAACAGGAGGAACTTCAGACAAGAGGAACTTCAGAACCGGCACACACGCAAGGTTTTGCGTCAGATTTTGCCGATTGTGCCGCGCGTTCCGGGACTGGTGGAACTTTGGATTTGACATTCGCTTTACGACCTAGTGGCTTGGGGCTGGCGAATGTCAAATCCGCTCCACGAGTTGATTGGCCTCAATAGAACAAGATCATGGCCTGGGGCCGCAAACTCTTGGACCGCAACTTCTCGGACGGCAAATTCTTGGACCGCAGATTCTCCGTCGCACCCATGATGGAATGGACTGACCGGCACTGCCGGTTCTTCCATCGGCTGCTGACGCGCCGGACGCTGCTCTACACCGAGATGCTGACCACCGGCGCCGTGCTCCATGGCGATCGTGCGCGGCTGTTGCGTTACGATGCCGCCGAGCATCCGCTCGCCTTGCAGCTCGGCGGATCGGAGCCGGCCGCGCTTGCCGCCTGCGCGCGCATCGGCGCCGATTTCGGCTTCGACGAGGTCAATCTCAATGTCGGCTGCCCCTCGGATCGGGTGCAAGAGGGCCGTTTCGGCGCCTGCTTGATGGCGGAGCCGGCACTGGTCGGCGATTGCGTCGAGGCGATGAAGGCTGCCGTCGCGCTGCCGGTGACCGTCAAATGTCGCATCGGCATCGATGACCAGGATCCCGAAGAAGCGCTGGAACGCTTCACGCTTGCCGTGGAGCGGGCGGGTGCCGACGCGCTCATCGTGCATGCGCGCAAAGCCTGGCTCAAAGGCCTGTCGCCGAAACAGAACCGCGAAATTCCCCCGCTCGATTACGAGCGCGTTTATCGCCTCAAGGCGACGCATCCGCGGCTTTCGATCGTGCTCAATGGCGGCGTCGGCGGTGTTGAAGACGCGCTGTTGCATCTTCACCGCGTTGACGGCGTGATGCTGGGCCGCGCCGCCTATCAGGAGCCGTGGCGGCTTCTCGCAGTGGACGCGCTCATGTTCGGCGACGCGGCGCGCTGGCGCTCGGCCAAGGAAGCGGCCACCGCGCTCATTGCCTACATCGAACGCGAGCGCGCCGAGGGGACGCGGCTGCACGCCATCACGCGTCACCTGCACGGTCTGTTCCGTGCGGTCCCCGGCGCACGCGCCTTCCGCCGGCATCTCGCAAGCGCTGCGGAGTGCCCGCAGGCGGGCGCCGAACTCCTTGTCGCGGCGCTTGCGCTCGTCACCGAGGCGTCGGCCGAGGGCAGGCGCGAGCCGGCTCGCGTCGCGGTATAACATTCGGGAAAAGCGCAAGACAGACGCGAGACACACGCAAGAAACGCGCAGGAACGCGCAAGACACATGCTGTTGGGCGTCGGATTAAACGAGATTCTCTGGCTCGCCGTGGCCGTCGTCGTCGCCGGCGTGATCACCGGGCTGCTCGCCGGCCTGTTCGGGATCGGCGGCGGCTCGGTGATCGTGCCGGTGCTGTACGAAGCGTTTCGGGTGCTCGGCGTGCCCGAAGAGGTGCGCATGCAACTGTGCCTTGGCACCTCGATTGCCATCATTGTTCCGACGTCTATTCGCTCCTATCTCGCCCATCGGGCCAAGGGGCTCGTCATACCGGGGGTTATCCGCCTGTGGGCGATCCCGGCGGTGATCGGCGTCGGCTGCGGTGCGGCTATTGCGGCGTTCGCGCCGGCGGCGGTGTTCAAGATCGCTTTCGTGGCCCTCGCCGGTCTCATCGCCGCGAAGTTTCTCTTCGCCGGCGACCGCTGGAATCTCGGCTCCGATCTGCCGGGTCCGGTGCCAATGGCCTGCTATGGCTTCGGCATTGGACTTGGCGGCTCGCTGATGGGGATCAGCGGCGGATCGCTGTCCAATATCGTACTCACGCTCTACGGCAAGCCGCTTCACAATGCGGTGGCGACCTCGGCGGGACTGGGCGTTCCGATCACCATCGTCGGCACGATCGGCTACATCCTTGCCGGCCTGCCGCATCAGGCCTTGTTGCCGCCGCTGTCGCTCGGCTTCGTGTCGCTCATTGGCCTCGTGGTCATGGCGCCGGTCTCAAGCCTCGTGGCGCCCTATGGCGCGCTATTGGCTCACCGGCTGTCGCGGCGGACGCTCGAGCTCATCTTCAGCGGCTTCCTGCTGCTGGTGTCGCTGCGCTTCCTGGTCAGCCTGTTTTAGAGCCTCATCCGTTTGAAGCGGAATCGATCAAGAGCCGGAAAATGCCTTCGATCGCAACGGCAGGCACCAAGCGCGGCAAGGCCGCCGGCGGTTACGGATAGCCGTGCAGGATGAGGCGGTCGCCGCTCACTTCCCAGCTCTGCAGCCGATTGAGGAAGCTCATTCCGAGCAGGCTGGTCTTCAATTGCCCCTCCTGCGCCACCAGCGCATCGACCGAGCGTTCGACCAGAGTGCCCACGGCGATCCGATCGAGTCTGACCGGCGCGGCATGGGTGCGGCCGTTGGCGGTGTCGATATTGACCGAGTAGTTGAGCATCTCGATCGGCAAGCCGGCAGCCTTGGCATCCTCGCGGGTGAGCACGACGGAGCTCGCGCCGGTGTCGAGCACCATGTTGATGCGCCGGCCGTTGACCTCCGCCTGAATGGCAAAATCCCCGCTGCTCGTGCGGGCGACGGCAACCGTGCGTCCCTGGGAGACCGCATGGCCGGGGACGAGTTCGGCGAGCACGCGGTCGGCAGCCTGATGCAGTTCGAACCGATAGGTGTACCCGACCAGCAGGAACAGGCCCGCCGCGATCCACAGCACCGCAACCGTCAGCGCCTGCACAAAGCGCTCGCGGTAGAGCGTGAGCATGGTTCCGGCGACGAACACCAGGAAGGCGATCTTGTACGCCAGCGAGGAAAAGTCCCCGCTGCTCAGCGGCCCGACGCTGCCGCCTTGGCGCGCCAGCACGATCAGGATCGCGACCGCAACGACGACAAGCGCAAGCAGCATCAGGCGTTGACGCACGTCGGTCCTTCCTTCGTACCGCTGTCTGATCGATTCCGGCCGTGCCGCCCAGCGCCAGGAGAATCCAGCCGCTCCCCGGCCCCGCGCCGTAGCAATAGCGGCCATTCGCTTCGGATTCCAGTGGAGCGGATTTGAC
>JASHOR010000108.1 GCA_030041005.1 Xanthobacteraceae bacterium | reverse complement strand
TTTGTTCATCATCCTGCCAGCGCGTGAGGGGGGAAAACCGGCGTTTCGAACGCCGTTTGGATATCTTCGAGAAGGTTTTTCTGGTTGCCTTTGACCGGAAAGACGTAGTCGCCGCCGCGCTCTACGATCTTTTCGGTTATGCTTTTTTGGCAAAACATCGCATCGCCCGTCACCACCTTATCGGTCAGATCGATGCGCTCCAACAGCGACAAAGCATCGGCAATTTCCATGCCCTTGCCGCGCGAGGCAGTGTGGCTCAGCACCTTTTGCACCGCATGCGCAAAGGCCGACAGGCAATGTTCCGCGTCGCCGTCTTCATCTTTGCTGCCGCGCAGTGTTTTGCCGTCGATCGCGATATGACGCGATGCCTGCGACGGCACATCGTCCCTCAGGATGGCCCGGCCGAGCAACGCGGCGAGGCAATCGGCATCGACCGCGCGCATCGTTTCGGTCAGTGTTGAGTGGCATGGCATCTTGTCACGCCGAAACCCAAGCCGTAACCGTTGTCTCACCGGCAACGCACGTCCCATCCGATACACCGCCCTTAGACCGCGCCGGCCGCATAAAAATCCCACCAAAACCAGCGCCAACAGCGACCATAGACGATACGTTTGACCTTTTCTGTCACGAAAATCCGGTACTTGCTTGAATGCCTCGATCAACATCGGCGGCGCCTCCCATCCCCTCACCGCCATCAAATCACTTTAAGCTTAACAATCAGTTACTTGCCACCGACTTCAAATCGCCCTGTGCGATCCCTGGATGGCCTTGTGCGGGGCCGGGGCCTATCATATTGGAGGCGCCATGATTCGCTGGCGGCCGGCTTGCTTGAAACATCATAAGATGATGACTAAGTTATTGTTTTGGTAACTCTTTTTAGCTTACATACGGCGTTGAACAAGGACCAGAACCAGAACAATCGGAAACCATGGCCAAGATCGCGAAGAAACAGTCCCCTTCACCTGACCTGTTCGCCGCGACGCGGCAGGCGGCGTTGCCGCGCGCGGCGAAAAGCCGGCCTGGCAACGGGGAGGACTACACCGCCCACGACATCGAGGTGCTGGAGGGGCTCGAGCCGGTGCGGCGCCGGCCGGGCATGTATATCGGCGGCACCGACGAAAAGGCGCTGCATCACCTGTTCGCCGAGGTGATCGACAACGCCATGGACGAGGCCTTGGCCGGTCACGCCGACTGGATCGAGGTCGAGATGGAAGAGGATGGCTTTGTCACGGTCACCGACAACGGCCGCGGCATCCCGATCGATCCGCATCCGAAATTTCCGAAAAAATCCGCACTCGAAGTGATCATGTGCACGCTGCATGCCGGCGGCAAATTCGACTCCAAGGTCTACGAGACTTCGGGCGGCCTGCACGGCGTCGGCGTCTCGGTCGCCAACGCGCTCTCCGAGCGCATGGAGGTGGAGGTCGCGCGCGGCCAGCGCCTCTACCGGATGGCGTTCGAGCGCGGCAAGCCGAAGAGCAAGCTGCAGGATGCCGGCAAGGCGCCGAACAGGCGCGGCACCAGAGTGCGCTTCCGGCCGGACCCGGAGATCTTCGGGCAGAAGGCCCACTTCAAGCCCGAGCGCGTGTTCAAGATGACACGCTCGAAAGCCTATCTGTTCGGCGGCGTCGAAATCCGCTGGTCGTGCGCCGGGGAGTTGCTGCGCGGGATCGACGGGGTGCCCGAGCAGGCGACGTTTCATTTCGCCGACGGCCTCAAGGATTATCTGTCGGAGACGCTGGCGAGCGCCACACTGGCTCATCCCGATATTTTCACCGGCAGCGCCGGCAAAGTGGGTGCGCATGGCGCCGTGCAATGGGCCGTGGCTTGGACCACGGACGCCGACGGCTTCTTCAATTCCTATTGCAACACCATCCCGACCCCCGATGGCGGCACCCATGAATCCGGACTGCGCGCCGCGCTCCTGCGTGGTCTCAAGGACCACGCCGAGCGCATGGGACAGGGCAAGCGCGCCGCCGCGGTCACCTCGGACGACGTGATGGCCGGCGCCGGCGCGATGCTCTCGGTGTTCATCCGCGAGCCGGAATTCCAGGGTCAGACCAAGGACCGGCTCGCCACCGCCGAGGCGCAGCGCATCGTCGAACAGGCGATCAAGGACCCGTTCGATCATTGGCTCGCCGGCAATCCGACGGCCGCCAACAAGCTGTTCGATTTCGTCGTCGAACACGCCGAGGAGCGTATCCGCCGACGCCAGGAAAAGGACATCGCGCGCAAGAGCGCCGCGCGCAAATTACGGCTGCCGGGCAAGCTCGCCGACTGCACCAAAGGCGCCGCCGCGGGCGCCGAGCTTTTCGTCGTCGAGGGCGATTCGGCCGGCGGTTCGGCCAAGCAGGCGCGCGACCGCACCATCCAGGCGGTGTTGCCGCTCCGCGGCAAGATCCTCAATGTCGCCTCCGCCGGCAAGGACAAGCTCGCGCAGAACCAGCAGCTCGCCGATCTCGTGCAGGCGCTCGGTTGCGGCACCGGCGCGCATTACCGCGAGGAAGACCTGCGCTACGGCCGCGTCATCATCATGACCGATGCCGACGTCGACGGCGCCCACATTGCCTCGCTGCTCATCACCTTCTTCTACCGGCAGATGCCGCAATTGATCGACAACGGCCACCTCTACCTGGCGGTGCCGCCGCTCTATCGCCTCACCCATGGCGGCAAGATTTTCTACGCGCGCGACGACAAGCACCGCGACGAAATTCTGCGCACCGAATTCCACGGCAACGCCAAGGTGGAAGTGAGCCGCTTCAAGGGCTTGGGCGAGATGATGGCCGCACAGCTCAAGGAGACCACCATGGACCCAAAGCGGCGTACGCTGCTGCGCGTCATGTTGCTGCCCGACGAGCAGAAGGCCACGGAAAAATCCGTCGAGCGGCTGATGGGGACCAAGCCCGAGGCGCGCTTCGCGTTCATTCAGGAGCGCGCCGAATTTGCCGACGAGGAATTGCTCGACGTTTAGTCCGCCTGCACACCGCGCCAGATGAGCCTGCGGTCGTTCACTTGCCGGTCATTGCGAAGAGCGCAGCGACGCATATGCCTCGTCGCCGCGCGCGCAGGCCGCCGATCACTTCGCCGCCTTGAACAGCGTATCGGTGGCGGTGATCAACCCGATTTCGGGATGGGCGGCGCAGTATTCGCCGAGCTTCTTTGCGTTGGCGACGAACTTGTCGGTGTCGATGACCGGCGGATCGTTTTCGCCTTTGTAATAGCCGTCGAGCCACGCCAGGATCACGCCGACATCTTCCTTGCCGGCTGATTGGAACTTATGGCACGTCCAGGTCGACAGATCGATTTGGGCGGCCTGCGCAAAATTGCAGCAACCTAACATGCCGGCCACAAGTGCAGTCGTGAAAAATTTCATGACGCCCTCCGCTGTTGGACTTGCAATCTCGCATCACGGTTGCGCGATGTCCAGGGCCGCTCCTTCGCCGTTACAGCAGATTATTGACGTCGTTCGCGAACACCATAAACGCACACAACGTGTCGCGTATGACGGCCGCGGTTATGTTGAATTTCATGGCCAAAGCAAAAATTTCATGGTCAAAACAAAAATGTAAATCAGTTCTTCGCTGGCATGGCCCGCCACCTGCGCGCCGAGAATGCAATCGTCGTTGGCGTCGATGATCACCTTGACCCAGGCGGCGGATTCATACGCACGGTATCGTTGCGCCGATGACTTGCCACACCGCAAGTCCCGATCTTGACTTGAGAAAGCAGCCACGATGAGATGTTGGATGCAGTCGCCAACCAAGCCGGCACGATCGTCGACTCGCGTTCCGACGCGCCAATTCGCCGCTGTTTCGACCAGTTTCCCGATTCCGAAGTTCGCATCATTATACGGCACCCTCGTTTGCGAACTTCGGAATCGAAGGACACTGGCAACTTATCGACCTAGTGTGGCTTTGGTTCAGAACTCCGCATGACGAGGTCACGGCAGGAATGACGCGGACTTCTGATCCGCCACACGAGTCGGAGCCGGCGTAAGATGCCGCGCAGGCAACGTGGCATGTCTGCGTAATAAGGGGGAGCGGCGATGGGCCGAGTTGGTGCGACGGTGTTTGGTACTATCCTTTCGCTGCTGACAGCAGCAGCACTCATCGCGCCGGCGACCAATGCGCGCGCTGCCTCCGGGCCGGATCCGCAGCTCACGGCGGTTGGGCTGCGGCTGAACTGGCAAATGAAGGGAGAGTTCGCGCCGTTCATCGTCGCGATCAAGAAGGGGTTCTTCCGCCAGCAGGGGCTCGAAGTCTCGCTGGGTCAGGGAAGCAGCGGCACCCAGGCCCTGCAGTCGCTCGCGAGCGGGCGCGACGATTTCGCCTATGTGCCCTCGGTACAGTTGATCGAGGCCGTGAACCACGGCGTTCCGGTCAAGGCTATCGCTACGGTCGTCAAGGTCGATTCCATGGCAATGGTATCGATCGACACGGCACTCAAGTCACCCAAGGATCTCGAAGGCCACACCGTCGAGATCGCGGCAACTTCGACCTTCAGCCAGATCTGGTCGGCATTCGCCCGCAAGAATCACATCGACATCGCCAAGGTCCAGGTCGTTCGGGTCAATCCGGCGGCGCGTTTCAATCTGCTCTTGAGCAACAAGGTTGACGTCCTCGCCGACATTTTCATGACGAACGAGTTTCCCATCCTGGCGAGCAAGGCTGCAAACAAAGAGCTGCATACGCTGATCGTCGGCAATTGGGGGTTTCATCTCATCGGCTATACGCTCGCGGCGACCACCGCCACGATTGCAGGCAAACCCGATCTGGTCAGGCGCTTCAATGCGGCGGCGCTCGAGGGCTTCCGCTTCACCATGGCTCACCCCGATGAGGCCGCAGCCATCGCGTCCGCCGCCTATCCTAATCTGCTGCCGAAGAGCACGACGGCGGGTCAGGTCAAGGAGCTCGTGTCTTTTCTCCATCGCGGCCAGCCCAAGGCACCGTTCCTTGGCAGCGATGCCGGCTGGACCAACACGCTTGACATCCTCAAGGGCGCCGGCCTGATCCCGCAGGAGAAGCCGGTCGGCGACTACTACACCAACGCGTTTGTTCCCAAATGAACCGAGGCGGCGACATCGACATCGCGTTCGTCGCCCCCCGCCAGAACGCGTGATGGCGCAACGACAGGCACCGTCGGACCTCACGGCGGCGGCAAGTGCGAGGGCGGGACGCCGGCGCCTCTCCATTGTCGGGCAGCTATGGGACGGCCTCCTGATCGCCGGCGCCTTCGTCGGGCTCATCGTGCTGTGGCAGATCGCGACAACGGCGTTCGCGATCCCGTCCTATATCCTGCCGTCACCGCTCGAAATCATCGCCGCCATCGCCGGCGATTGGCTGCGGCTCCTGCAAAACGCCCTCGTCACCTTCGGCGAGGCTGCTGCCGGCTTCGCCATCAGCATCGTCGTCGGCATCCCGCTCGGCGTGTTGATTATCTATTCGAAATGGCTGCAGCGCATTCTTTATCCGCTCCTGGTCGCAAGCCAGTCGATCCCCAAGGTGGCTTTGGCCCCGATCTTCGTTGTCTGGTTTGGCTTTGGGCCGCTGCCGAAGGTCCTGATCGCCTTCTCCATCGCCTTCTTCGCCATCGTCGTGAACACCGTGGTCGGCCTGTCGCGCACGCCTCCCGAAATGATTCATCTGATGCGCTCACTCGGCGCGCGCCCCATGCAGATCTTCTTCCGCGTCCGGGTGCCGATGGCGATGCCCTATATTTTCGCCGGTATCAAGATTTCAGCGGCCTTCTCGGTGGTCGGCGCCATCGTCGGCGAGTTCATCGCGGCGAGCAGCGGCCTCGGTTACCTTCAGCTCGTCGCCGACAACAATTTCCAGATCCCGCTGTTGTTCGGCATTCTTGTGCTGCTCTCGGTCATGGGCGCGGTGCTTTACTACATCGTCGTCCTGATCGAATGGATCGCGCTGCCGCCGCCGCTGCGCAGCACCGATACCGGCCAGGGCCACGGCACCTTATGATGGAACCGATCCGCGATGCTGCGGCCGCGCGCGGCCTGCCGATCACCGTCTGCGGCATCGACATGGTGTTCGGCGGGCGGGGCACGCCGGTGCAGGCTTTGGCCGCAGTGTCGCTGGAGATCGCCGCCGGCTCGTTTTGCTCCATTCTCGGTCCGAGCGGCTGCGGCAAGAGCACGCTGATGATGCTGGTGGCCGGGCTCTATCGCCCGACCGAAGGGCATATCGCGATCGGCGGCAAACGGCTCGATGGCTGCTACACCGACGCCGGCATCGTGTTCCAGACCGATGTCCTGCTGCCGTGGCTGTCGGTCCTCGACAACGTGTTGATGCCGGCGCGCGTCAAGCGTCTCGACATGGCCTGGGCGCGTTCGCGGGCCGGGGACCTCCTGGGTCAGGTCGGACTGTCGGGATTCGAGGCGCGCTATCCCGGCGAGCTGTCGGGCGGCATGCGCCAACGCGTCGCGATCTGTCGCGCGCTCTTGAGCGATCCGCCGATCCTGCTCATGGACGAGCCGTTCGGCGCACTCGACGCGCTGACGCGGGAAAAGATGCAAACTGATCTCAATCGCATCTGGGCCGATGACGTGAAAACGGTGATGCTGATCACCCACGATATCGAGGAGGCGGTGCTCCTATCGGACGAGGTGATCGTGATGAGCCCGCGACCCGGCCGCATCCTGCAGCGCTTTCCGATCGCGTTGTCACAGCCGCGTTCGCCCGAGATCCGGCGCAATCCGGCGTTCCACCATATCGTCGACGAAATCCGCGACCTGTTCCGGGCGACCGGCGTGCTCTGACCGCCGGCGCCGGACGAGGCACGCGCCGGTGCTGCGGCGATCACGAGGAAAAGATTTGCCGTCGGCATGCGCAACGCCGATAATTCGGCATGGGCTTGCACCTGCACCGCGGCGGTTCGCGCCCGGCGCCGCTGGCCGCGCTCGAGCATGAGATCGCGCAGGAGCGCGCCAGCGCACTGGGCCGTCTCGGCCGCGCGCTCGAATCGGCGCTTGCCGCCCTGGCCGATTATGACAGGACCAACCTTGTGCATGACGCAGGACGGCGCCGCCTGGTCCACGACGCCGGCGACGCGCTGTGGTGCTTCATCGTCCAGCGCGAGGCTTGCGGACTGCGCGATCCGCGACCGGTCCTGCGCGAGTATGGCGTCCCGGCCGAAGTGTATGCCTGCATGGGAGCCTTCGGCAGCCGCTGACGTTGCCGCACGCGCTCGATTATCGGCGGGCGGCACGACCTACGGTCGGAGCGAAGCAGCGATATGATGCGGCAAATTGGGCCCGGCAAGGTTTTGTTCACTGTTCCGGCGGCATTCTCGTTGCGACTTCAATGGCGTGCTGCGTTCAAAGTCCTATGCCGACCCTCCCCCTTCTTGACGAACTCGAAGCGGCACTGTCCTCCGGCACCAATACCCGCCGCATCGAGATGCTGACCCGCATTACCGACCTCTTCGTCGGCAGCGCGCCCGGTATTTCCGAGGACATGATCGGCGTCTTCGACGACGTCATGGTCCGCCTTGTCAGCACCATCGAAGCGAAGGCGCGCGCCAAGCTCGCGCGCCAACTGGCGCCGGTCGCCAACGCCCCTACAACGGTCATCAATATGCTCGCCTTCGATGACGACATCGAAGTGGCGCAGCCGGTGCTCAGCCAATCGGCGCGGCTCGGCGACCGAGAGCTTGTGGCCAATGCCACCAGCAAGAGTCAGGACCATCTGGCCGCGATCGCCCAGCGAACGTCGCTGAGCGAAGCGGTGACCGACATATTGGTGGAGCGCGGCGACCGCAACGTGGTGCAATCGGTGGTCAAGAATGCCGGCGCACGCTTCTCCGACGCCGGCTTTCGCATGCTGGTCAAGCGTTCGAGCGGAGACGACGCATTGGCGACCGAGGTCGGCCGGCGCAGCGACATTCCCCGGCCCTACTTTCTCATGCTGCTGGAGAAAGCCTCGAGCGCGGTGCGCGCCCGGCTTGCCGCGGAAAATCCGCTCGCCAGCGCGGCCGTCGAAGGCGTCGTCGCCGAAGTGGTGGGCGGGATTCGCAGCGATGTGCGCAACGCCTCGCCCGGCTTTGTCGCCGCCCAGGCGGCGGTGGCGCGGCAGAACCGGCTTCGCCGCATCGGCGAATCGGAGATCTATCAATATGCGCGCGACCGCAAATTCGAGGAAACCGCGATCGCGCTGTCGCTCCTGTGCGAGACGCCTATCGACGTGGTGGAGCGCGCGCTGCTCGATCCTGGCGCCGAGATCGTGCTCATTCTCGCCAAGGTCGCCGGCCTGTCCTCGACCACCACCAAGGCGATCCTCTTGCTGCGCGCGGCGGACCGCGGCATGTCGGCGAACGACCTCGAAAAGGCGCTGGCGAGCTTCAATCGGCTGCAGCCCGATACTGCGCGGCGGGTGCTCGGCTTCTTCCGCACGCGCGTGAAAAAGCCGGCGGAGCCCATGGTCCCGCCGGCCGTAGCCGTCAACGGCTAGCGACGGCCCAAGCCGCCGGCGGCCGCGTTCCTCAATAACCGCAATAGCTCGGGTAGAGCGGCGGCGACCAGGCGCCATTCGGATAGCGGTAGTAACAATTGCCGCGCCACCAAAAATAACCGTTGGGCCGCGCCTGCGCTTCGGAGGCAACGACCGCGCCGGTGGTGCCGCCGATAACGGCGCCGGCCACTGCGCCCGGACCGCGACCTAGCGCGCCACCGACGATGGCGCCAAGCGCCCCGCCAACGATGGCGCCGCCAACCGGAGCCGCCGGATCCGGCGGCGGTGGCGGAGGTGGCGGTCCGTAGTAATTCTGCGCCAGCGCCTGCTGTGCCGCCAATGCCAAAAATAGTCCTGTTACGATCCCCGCGCCCCAGGTCCGCATGTGCGTTTCTCCTCTCCTCAGCTCCAGCCGCCAAGCGGCATGTGAATCATGAATAGGCTTCGAAGCCTGACCAACAAGAACAATCCGAACGGATTATGGAG
>JASHOR010000107.1 GCA_030041005.1 Xanthobacteraceae bacterium | reverse complement strand
TCCGATTTTCGCTTCATTGTCGCCGAACAACTGCGGCAGTCCCATACTGAGGCCGACATTGTCCTGGAACCCGTGCGCCGAGATTCGGCCATGGCGGTCGCTGTCGCCACCGAGCTTGCGCACCGGCGCAATCCGCAAGCATCGGTTTTGGTCCTCGCCGCCGATCACGTTGTTCGCAACTTGGCTGCCTTCAAAAGTGCCTGCAGGCAGGCGGCCGCAGCAGCCGATGAAGGCTTTATCGTCGCGTTCGGAATCAATCCGACATTTCCGGCAACCAGCTACGGCTACATTCGACCCGGCGCCAAGGTCAACGGAGGCGTTGCGCTCGCTATCGAGGCTTTCGTCGAAAAGCCCGATGCCAAGACAGCCGGAATCTACGTTGACGAGAACTACCTTTGGAACACCGGCAATTTCGCCTTCCATGCCGAGGTCATGTTGAATGAACTCGATTGCTTCGAGCCGGAAATAGCGGCGGCTGCCAAATCCGCGGTCAGCGGCATCGAGCGCGATCTGGATTTCCTGCGGCTGCCCGCGGAGGCCTTCAATCGCGCGCCAAAGAAATCGATCGACTACGCCGTGATGGAACGCACCGCCCGCGCCGCCGTCGTTCCGGTCGATCTCGGCTGGTCCGATGTGGGCAGTTGGAGCGGCGTCTGGGACGTTCTCGAACACGACAAGAATGGCAACGCCTCGATCGGTCCTTGCGCATTCCACAACAGTCGTAACAGCCTGGTGCACGCCGACGATGCGATCCTGACGACGGTGGTCGGAGTCGACAATATCGTCGTCGTCACGACACCCGACGCCGTTTTGGTCACTTCGCGCGAGAATGCCGAGCAAGTGAAGGACCTTGTCGAAAAACTGAAGACGCAAAACCGGCGGGAGGCCGTGCAACATCTGCGTATCTACCGCCCCTGGGGTTATTATCAGGGCGTCGACACCGGCTCGCGCTATCAAGTCAAACGGATTGTCGTGAAGCCGGGCGGCAAGCTATCGCTGCAGAAGCACTTTCATCGATCCGAACACTGGGTCGTGGTTCGCGGAACGGCGGAAGTCACCATCGGCACCGCAAGTCGCGTCGTCCATGAAAATGAATCAGCCTACATACCCATCGGCAGCGTCCATCGACTTGCCAACCCCGGCAAGATTTCGCTTGAACTGATCGAAGTGCAGGCCGGCAGCTATCTCGGCGAGGACGATATCGTGCGGCTCAATGATGATTACGGCCGGAACTGAAGCACCAGATCTCAGCTAATTGACCGACGCCATGGTCTCGATCGAAGGCGAGGCCCTGCGCGGCGCTTCACGTCGCAAATTCGGCTCTCAGCGTCGCCGGCGCGCTCAGCGGCGGGCCGGCAGACTCATGCCTTTTCCCTGTATCACCGCGGCAACCGCCGGTGTTTTCAGGAATGCGATGAGTGCCTTGCCGGCATCAACGCGCTCGGCGGCAGCCGACAGCCCGACGGAGAAGACAGTCACGAGCTGAATCTCTTCAGGCAGCGGTCCGACGACGTCGATGTTCGACACTGCCATCAATTCCGGGATCTGCTGCAGGCCGGTTTCGACCTGGCCCGTCCTGACGAAGTTGCCAATGAGGCCGGCAGGTCCGCCCGGACCAAAGGTCAGTTTCGGCTTCAACGCCTCCGCGATGCCGAGCCTCTCGAACACCCCGGCGAGGTGCGCGCCGCTCGGGCCGCCATTGATCGGGTGGCTCATCGCAATCGACTTGGTTGCAAGCATCGCGCGCCTGAAGCCCTCCAGGGTTGAAATATCCGGCTTCGGGGCGCCCTTGCGCACCGCCAGTCCGATCACGGAACTGGCGATGTCGGCGCGCGTGCCCGCGATCACTTTCTGCAGCGCCATCAGGTCGTCGATACCCTGTGACGTGGCGATGATGACATCACTCGCCTCGCCGGCGGCGACTCGTCTGGCAATCTGAACGGACGGCGCGAAATCGAACGTCACCGTCTGTCCGCTGGCGCGCTCGAATTCCGCCGACACTGCATCGAGTGTCGGCTTCATTGCGGTGCTGCTGAGAACCTTGATTTCGGCCATCGCTCGCTATGTTCGACGCGCAAAGGCGCGGCATCCGGCTCGCCGGTCCGAGGACGAGCGTCGCCGGCGCCGATCATATACGGAATTCCGCCGTCACAGTTTTCCGGCCAGGCCGACCTGACGCACGACCTTGCCCCAGCGTGCGATCTCGGACGCGACGAAGGCGCGCAGTACCGGAACCGGCGGCGTCGGATCGGCGACCGGAAGCAGGCCGAGCGCCTGCATGCGATTCCGGGTGTCCGGCTGCGCGAGGACGACCTTGAGTTCGTCACGCAGTCGCTCGACGACCGGCTTCGGCGTACCCGCCGGCGCGAGCAGCATGTGCCACGAAACCACGTCAAAGTTCGGCAGCCCCGATTCTGCAATCGTCGGCACGTTCGGCAGCGCCGGCACGCGGACGGAAGACGTGACGCCGAGTGCCCGGATCTTCTTCGTGGTAAGCAACGATCGCGCGACGCCCGCATCGGCAAAGCCCACGGGCACGACGTTCGCAAGCACGTCGTTGAGCGCCGCCGTGCCACCCTCGCGATAGAACACCGGCGTCATGGAGATGCCGGCCTCGCGTTTGAAAATCTCGCCGGTCAGGTGATAGACCCCGCCGATCGTCGCGGCGGAATAGGAAATCTTGCCGGGACGCTTCTTGACGTAGGCTATCAGTTCCGAAACCGATTTGACCGGCAGTGACGAATTGACGACAAGCGCGCACGGCACATTCACATAGCGCGCGAGCGGTATGAAATCCTTGATGGGATCGTACGGCAGGCTCTTGTGCAGGGCGACTTCGATGGTGAGGGTGCCGCTCGGCGCGGCGAGCAAGGTATAGCCGTCCGGCGGCGCACGGGCGACATCGGCTGCCCCGATCAGGGTACCGCCGCCGGGCCTGTTCTCGATGATGATCGACTGGCCCAAACGCTTGGACAGGTCGGCGGCGATGCTGCGAGCGAGAATATCGACCGAGCCGCCGGCGCCGAGAGGTACGATCAGCTTGATGGGATGGCTGGGATAGCTGTCGGCTTTGCCGGAATAGGGCGCCAGGATCCAGGCAATAAGGATGGTCAGGACAAGCCGAGCAAGCTTCATAACACTCTTTCCCCCCCCCCCGTCGCTGTCCGGTTGAACCGGCCCAAGCGCGCACTCCGATTTATGCGGTGTTCGCCCGCACTTTTAGTTCAACCAGGATCGATCTCATGTCGCGCTCTTCAAGATTGAACAATTCGTGCGGTCCATCGCCCGATTCGCGGTATTTCACGTCGCCAAGCGTGTCGACGAGATCCCGGCTCCTGCCATCTTCCCATTTCATCACCGACTTGCCCTCGCTCAGCGGCACGATGAGATACGGAAGATGATGTTCATGCAAAGGCTGGTGGCCCTTCGGTCCGAGTTCGAGCGCCCACACGCGGACGTGCTCGTTCTCGAACACGATTTTGGTGGCGATCGGCCCCAGCGGATTTCCCTTCTTCGATAATTCGGATGGCACGACAGGCTCCAATGATCGCAGCGGACTCATTACGGACGGGTTCCACGCCGACAGCGCGCGGGCCGCGCGCTCGCTGCCGCGTTCGAATCATTCCGCGGCGACGTGAGCATGGAGCCCCGGCACGATGGTTTGCGCCAGAAGTCGCATTGATTCGCGCTCCCACTCACGGTTCTTGCCGCTCCAGTCGAGACCGGTCATCAGCAGGCCGCCAAACGGGCCGACGGTATCGCGGAACGCCACCAGCTTGTCGAGAACAGTACGCGGCGAGCCGTGGATCACGCATTCCTTGGTGATCGCCTCCACCGTTGCTTCATCATCCGGCATGTCTGCTTGCGGCTTCAGCAGGATCAGCATGCCGACGCTGTTGAGCACTTCGCGCATATAGGTGAAAAAATAGGTGTTCGAGCCGGTCTGGGCGAAGACGCGATCCTCCGCCTCGGCATCCGACGATGCGACCATGATATTGCGCGCAACGCGCCAGTTCTCGCCTCGCGCCGGAATGCCGGCAGCCTCGCAGGCTTCGCGATACACCTTCCAGTGTGTCGCCACCGAGTAGGTCGGTATGATATTGGCCGACAGCATGCCCCAGCCTCTCTGCGCTGCGGTCTTGGCCGAGGACGAGTTCGGGCTGGCGAGCGAGATGAACAGCGGCGGCCGCGGCTTCTGGTACGGCTTCGGCATATAGCCGATGCCGAGCCTCTCGTTGATGCCGCTCTTGAGCGAAATGTCCCAGAATTCGCCATGCAGTTCGTAGGGCGGATCCTGAGACCATATACGCTCGATGAAATCGACCGCTTCGACCACCATGCGGTTTCGCGCATGGACGTCTGGGTTTTTGAACAGTTCGAAATCCGAGACCAGGCCGCCCGGTCCGATCCCCATCAGAAACCGGCCCTTGCTCATGTGATCGAATTGCGCGGTCTCGGCGGCGACAATGGCAGGGTGGTGATTCGGCAGGTTGATGACGGCCGTGCCGAACTTGATGCTCTTGGTGCGCGCCAAAAGGTTGGCGAAAAACATCATCGGCGAGGCGAACGGTTCGGTGCTGGCGGAGAAATGCTCACCCAGCCACACCTCCTCGAAGCCGAGTTGATCAGCCAATATCGCCTTCTCGGTGTCCTCGTCGCAGGTGCTCGACAGCGGGCGGTTCGCCGGATGCACCGGCATCATGAACATTCCCAGTCGCATCGTTCCACCCTCTGATTTTTTTTTGCGACGATCTCGGTCAAGCCTGCTCCGCCGAAGGCTGCCGGCGCTGCGGTCCTTGTTTCGGCAGCCGATTCGCTGCAACGAGATCGGCAAGCCGACACGCCAGTCGAAACGGGTTCTGCGCGAATGACTCCGGCCTCGACCGGGTTTCCGTCAACTAAAGTGGCACAGCGGCCGAACGGCTGACGATACCTTAATTTCAGAGTTTCGCATGGCGAAATTGTGCGAGATCGCCGTTTCTGCCGGGCAAGGCCGTGTCCTATATTCGAGCTTGAGATAGCGTCAGCGGCACCCTGCGAATCGAATTTGCGATAACGCAGGCCGGGCCGCGGACGAGTGCGAATGCGGGATTGTGCAGGCGGCAAGATGGCGAGTATGAATCCCCCATCCCGCAGAAGCGAGCACCGGGCCGAGTGGATCGTCCTCGTTCCGGCTCGGATTTGCCAAGGCGCGCTTCGGCAACGCCGACATTCGGAGGAAAGTGATGAGTGGCAACGGACTCAATGGTCGTCTGCAGACGCCGATCTCGACGGCCGAATTGGAGCGCCGCTGGGCTGCGGTTCGGGCCGCCATGGCCCGCGACAAGATCGATGTCCTGCTCATGCAGAACAATAACGATCACATGGGCGGCTACGTCAAATATTTCACCGATATGCCGGCCACCAACGGCTATCCCAATGCCGTGGTGTTTCCGCGCGATGACGAGATGACGGTGATCATGCAGGGTCCGTTCGGCGGCGACCGCAAGCCCGAACCCGACATCTGGCGCGGCGTCAAGCGCATCCTCACGACGCCGAGCTATTCGTCCGCGCACTATACGCAGGACTACGACTCGGAGCTGGCGGCGAAGGCGCTCCAGCCCTACGCGACCGCGACGATCGGCTTGGTCGGCATCTTCCAGATGTCCTACGCCATGGGTCGCTACATCACCAAAAGCTTCCCGCAGGCCCGCTTTGTCGACGCCAGCGAAGCGGTCGACCGGATCAAAGTCATCAAAAGCCCGGAAGAGCTGGAGTTGATCAGGCGCACCGCGCAGATGCAGGACGGCGCGATGAAGGCGGCATTCGACGGCGTCAAGCCGGGGATGCGCGATACCGAGGTGGCGGCCATCGCCCAGCATTACAGCCAGGTGCACGGCAGCGAAAACGGCATCTATCTATGCGCCTCCACGCCGCTCGGTCAGCCGGCGAAATTCAGCCAGCGTCACATGCAGAACCGCGTCATCCAAGAGGGCGACTCGATTGCTCTTCTGGTCGAGGATTCCGGACCCGGCGGCATGTACACCGAACTGGGGCGGACCTGCGTCGTCGGTGCCAAGGTGCCTTCGCAGATGAAGGATGAGCTGGCGTTCTGCATGGAAGCACGCAAGGTTACGCTCGATTTGCTCAAGCCCGGCACGCCCTGCAAGGAAATCTGGGATTCATTCAACGCCTTCATGCGCAAGCATGGCCGGCCGGAGGAAGCGCGACTGTACTGTCACGGCCAAGGCTACGACCTGGTCGAACGACCGCTGATCCGCAGCGACGAGCCATGGACGATCGAGAAGGACATGAACATCGTCGTCCATCCGACCTACGCTTTCGGCGGATACCTCAACTGGCTGTGCGACAACTACATCGTCGGCGGCAATGGCCCCGGTCCGCGCATTCATGAATTTCCGCAGGCAATCATCGAGGTCGGCTGATCGGACGCAGCCGGGTGCGGCGATGAACCTGCTGATCTTCCTCACCCATCCGGAGCCGACGCGCTCAGCCTATGAAAAGTGGCTGGCGCCGCGGCATCCCGAACTGTCGATCAAGACCTTTGCAACGCTGGCGGAAGCTCAGGCGCATGTTCGCGACGCCGACATCTTCATGGGATTCGGACCGCAACTGAACGCCGAATTCTTCCGCGACACGCCGCGGCTCAAATGGGTCAACTCTCTTGGCACCGGCGTCGATGGCATCTCCGACTCGCCGTTTCTCGGCAAGGACGTGATCGTGACCGCTACGCGCGGCATCCATGGAGCGCCGATGTCCGAGATGGCGTTGCTGCTGATGCTCGCCTTCAACCGCGACTTTCGCCGCATCGAACGCCAGCGCGAAAGCGCGAAATGGGAACGCTATCCAGGCAAGCTGCTCGACGGCAAGACCGTCGGCATTCTCGGCGTCGGCGCGATCGCCGAGGTCATGGCGCCGCGTTTCAAGGCCTTCGGCATGCAGGTGGTCGGCATCTCGCGGACCTCGCGTCCGATCGCGGGTTTTGACCGGATTTATTCGCGCGCCGAGATCGTGCGTGCGGTGGCCGACCTCGACTACCTCATCCTGCTGGTGCCGCTTGAACCGGATACACAGAACATCATCGGCGAGGACGCCCTGGCGGCGATGAAGCCCACAAGCATACTGATCAATCTCGCTCGCGGCGGCGTCCTGGACGAGGACGCGCTGATCCGCGCGCTGGAGCGCAAAAAGATCGCCGGCGCCGCGCTCGACGCGCTCGCGGCCGAACCCCTGCCGGCCGAAAATCCGCTCTGGCGGATGCCGAACGTTTTCATCACGCCGCACGTCGGCGGCTATAGCGACAACTATCCGGAAATGGCCGCCCGGCAGTTCGAGGAGAGACTGGCCCATTTCGTCAATGGCCGGCCCGACCTGATGCTGCATCGGGTGGCGCGCGATTGAGCCGCCGAATGCGGAGCGCCGATCCTGGGTGGCGTTGCCGGGGTTCACCCGTCGAAAATATGCTGGAGACGAACGGTGTTCGAAGCAAATCTCTCTCCCGCCTTCAACATTACACGCGCAAGCCATGCCGTTCTGACGGCTCGCGATCTCGATGCCGCCGAGGCGTTCTATTGCGATCTCATCGGACTCATCAAGAGCGACCGCGACCGGGACGCACTCTACCTGCGCGGCATCGAAGAGCGCTCGCATCACAGCCTGGTGTTGCGGAGCTCGGCGGAACCGCCGGCCTGCGAGCGCGTCGGTCTGCGCATGCTTACCGACGACGATCTCAAGCGGGCGTTCGATTACTTCAACGGTATCGGCTGCCTGGCACAATGGGTCGAACTGCCCTACCAGGGACTGACGTTCCACGTCGATGACGCGATCGGCACGCCGCTCGAGTTTTGCGCGACGATGGATGACCTGCCGAGCAACCTGCAGAAATTCGAGCGATACCGCGGCGCCAGCCCGATGCGGCTCGATCATTTCCAGATCGCGGCTCATGACGTGCAGAAGGCGACCGATTTCTATCTGGCGCTCGGCTTCCGTTTGACCGAATACACCGCGACCGACGGCAAGGAGGAAATCTGGGGCTCCTGGCTGCAGCGCAAGGGCAATCCACACGACGTGGTTTTTTCCAGCGGGCGCGGCCCGCGCCTGCATCACTTCGCCTACAGCGCGCCCGAAGTCCGGGATATCGTCCACGTCTGCGACGTCGCCGGCAGTCTCGGCTTCGAAAAGCATTTCGAGCGCGGCCCCGGCCGCCATGGCATCGGCAATGCGTTCTTTGTGTATTTCCGCGATCCGGACGGCCATCGCATCGAGCTGTTCAACGCGCATTACCAGGCGATCGACATCAACCAGACGCCGCTGCGCTGGGACCTGTCGAACACACGGCGCTCGCAGCTCTGGGGCCTGCCGGCGCCGGCCAGATGGTTCTACGAGGCAAGCGAGTTCGCGGGCCGCAAGGTCCGTGAGCCGCTGCTGCACGCTGATCCGGTGACGCTGGAGAAATTCCTCGCCACCCAGTTCTAGGCCCGCGTCGAGGGTACGGCGGCGCCGCGATCCCGCGTCCGCCCGATTTCACCGCCCGTTCCGCGCCGCCCAGGCCGCATATTCCGCTCGGGTCCGCTCGTTCACCGGATAGAGACCGGGCAATTTCTCGCCGTCGGCCACGCGGCGCAGAATAAAAGCTTCGAGCTCTTCCTGCTGTGCCGCGTCGCGCGCGACCTCGGCGACGATGGCGCGCGGGATCGCGACGACGCCGTCCGCGTCGCCGACCATGATGTCGCCCGGATACACCGCCACATCGCCGCAGGCGATCGGCAGATCGTAGTCGACAGCGTGATGCACGATGCGGTTGGTCGGCGCGCTTGGACCGCCGCAGAACACCGGAAACTCCATCTGCGAAATCGTCGCGCTGTCGCGCACGCCGCCGTCCGAGACCAGTCCGGCGACGCCGCGCGCCTTCAGGCGCGTCATGTAGATATCGCCGGCAGAGGCAGCGCGCGTGTTACCCCTGCAATCCATGACCAGCACGTGCGCGGGCGGCACCGTTTCGATGGCTTCGCGCTGAAGCGCATTCGGATCGAGCTTGGCATCGTGAGAGTCGAGATCTTCGCGGGCCGGAATGTACCGCAGCGTGAACGCCGGTCCGACCATGTTGGCCCCATAGCGGCCCAGTGGCCGAATGCCCTGGAGAAAGACGTTGCGAAAGCCGCGCCGGTAGAGCTGCGTACTCAATGTCGCCGTGCTTGTCTTTAGCAGGCAGGCTCGTATCTGCGGATCGAGGTCTGTCATCTGAAGCCTTTCAACAACGGCATTGCGGCGACGAATTTCGGGTCAACGATGCGGGGGCTGTGGCGCGATCTGGGAGCAATCAACACCGCAGGCTCGTGGCCGCCGGATGTGCCGCTCGCCAGGAAAAAACACGCCTGATGGAGACTCCGTCATCGTCTCGCGAAGCGCGCCGCTCCCGCTCAACCGCCGTATTCGGGCCGTTTCGGCGTGAAGACATCGAGCTCGAGCACCACCTCGTTGCCGGTCACCTCGATATAGTGCGTGACATTCGGCGGGATAACGATCAGCCCGCCGGCCGTCATATGATGCGCTTCGTCACCGACGTGAAAGATCGCCGTACCCTGCAGCATATAGACGATTTGCTCGTAATGATGCGCGTGCGGCAGCAATTCATGGCCGGGCTCAATCCGGTGCAGCGCCAGCGTCGCGCCCTCTCCGGCGAAGGTCTTGCGCTCCAGTCCCTTGCGAACGGGGACCCACTCCTGGCTGTCCCAATCGACGGTGTGGATTGACATGATCTCTGCTCCTCACCGGGCGGCGCGCCGGCGTTGCGGCGCGCGCAGCGGACCGGCAGGGCTTAGATATCGAGTCTTGTTGCCGGTGTGCTTCGAAAAATATCCAAATTCCGCGGAATGGAATTCGGCAAAACGCCGTGATTTACAGGAATGCGATCCGTCCATATGATCGCTTGTCGCCGACGTGACCGCGACGAGCTTGCATCGCGGAATTCGGGCCGGGGCCGTGAGCGGCGTGATTGCAGATGAAATCCAGACGCGCTAACCGGACTGGAGGTGGCCGCCGCAGACCGTCAAGGGCACAGGCGCGTTCTGGCGGACCGATCCGCTCCGTCGTCAAGAGCATCGACGTCATGATGGTTCTGAGCCAGAGGCAAGTGGCCTCGGTTCAGCGGATCAGCCTCGAAACCGACATCCCCAAGCCATCGGTCATGCGGATCGTCGGCACGCTGGCGCATTGCGGGCTGGTCAAGCAGCTATCGCGGCGCGCGGGCTATTACCTCACGTCGAAGGTCGTGGCTCTGAGTGCCGGCTTTTACGGTTTGCCCGCGGTGATCGAGGTCGGCGCACCATTCGCGGATGCGCTGACGCGGGAACTGCTGTGGCCATCGGCGATTGCGACGCTCGACGTGGATGCCATGGTCGTGCGTTACAGCACGATACCCTTCAGCCCCTACGCCCACGTAAGCTCGACGATGAACAAACGCCTGTCGCTCTTCGAACGGGCGCATGGTCGGGCTTATCTGGCGTTCTGCAGCCAAGCAGAACGCGAATCGCTGCTCCATGCCATCGACGCGGCGAACGGCAGAAACGCGGCATCGCCTCCGGATCGCCGCAAGTTGCTTTGGGCCCTGAAAGTCGCGCGCAAGGCCGGCTACGCAAAACGCGCGGTTAATCTCGATCCGAAAACCAGCACCATTGCGGTGCCGATTTATTCCGCGAAGGCGGTGTGCGCGACGATCGGCTTGACATTTTTCAGCGCGGTCGTGGACAAGAACACCGAATCCGTCCTGGCGCATCGGCTCATCGAGAGCGCCGCCTCGATCGGAGAGGCGTTGCGTCGGGTCACCAAGCCCGACGACAATGGCTGACCGCATGCCGTCCAAACTGCGTCGGATCGGGAAGCCGACCCGAAATTCACCAAACGGAGCTGACCGTAAATGCGTATCGGCATCGCCGGCATTGGCCGGATGGGCTCGAACATGGTGTTGCGCCTGATGGAAGGCGGCTGCACGCTTGTCGTCTGGAACCGCACGGCCGCAAAGGTCGCCCCGCTGGTCGCCGCCGGGGCGAGCGCAGCGGCGACGCCGCGCGACCTTGCTGCCGCCGTCGAAGTCGTCATCACCTCCCTGACAGATTCCTCGGCCATCGAGGCGGTCTACGACGGGCCGCACGGGCTGCTGTCGGGAGATGTAAAAGACAAGGTGTTCCTGGAGACGAGCACGGTGTCGCCCGACGTTGCCCCTAGGCTGGCAAAAAGGGTTAAGGCGAAGGGCGCGACGTTCGTGGAATGCCCGGTCAGCGGCAATGCCACCGCAGCGCGGTCCGGCAGTCTTCTTGGCCTGATCGGCGCCGAACCGCAGGACGCTGCGCGCATCAAACCGCTGCTCGACCGGCTCTGCCGGCGCGTCCTCCTCGCAGGGCCTGTGGGCTCGGGCAGCGTGCTCAAGCTCGCGGTCAATCTGCCGTTGATGATCTACTGGCAGGCATTGGGCGAGCAGCTTGCCATGGCCAGCATGCTGCCAGTCGACCCCGCTGAACTTCTTGATTTCCTGTCTGAAACATCGGGTGCCGCGGTCATGCTCAAACAGCGTGCGCCCGCCATCGTCGCCAAGCTCACCGATGCGGCCTCGGGCCCCGGTACCTTCAGCCTCGATAACGGCATCAAGGACATCGAGGCGATGCTGAGCGAGGGACGCCGCCGCGGCCTGGAATTGCCGCTCGTTCAACGAACGTTGGAATGTTACGAGCAATTTCGGCGCGAAACCTCCGGCCATGAGGAAGTTTCGAGTCTTCCGGTCTATTGGGCCAAGCGCCATAGATCATGACAGGCCGTGGCCGGCAGAGCATCGCAGCGGTCGTCGTCGTTGCCAGGGATGGACATGCCGCAGACGACTTCGGGCCTCATGCGAGGCGGGGAAACAGCAGCGCCGCATTACCGCGTTCAAGCTTTTCGCGCTCGTCCGGCGCCAGCGCCAGTCGATCAAGCTCGTCGAGCGCGCTTTGGATCTGGGCGGTCCTGGCAAACGGACAATCCGAGCCGAACAGGATGTGATCGAACGGCACAAGCGTGCGCAGCGCCGCGAATGTCGGCGCGCTCAGGCTCTGCGTGACATCGTAATAGAAGCTGCGCAGCGCCGGAACGAGCTTGTCGCCACTCAGTCGAAAATCGGCATTCCGCCGCGACAGCGTCGCCGTTCGCCCGGCAAGGTAGGGCATCGCCCCGCCGGCGTGAGTCCAAATCACTTTGACATCCGGGAACAGTTCGGGCGTGCCGTAATACAACATGCTCATGATGGCGCGCGCGGTATCGAACGGAAATTCCATCGTCGAAAGCGATACGCCGGGAAAGCCGCGAAAGCCGTGCGGCAAGGTCGGATGGACCAGCACGATGCCCTTGCGCCGATTGATCTCCTCGAAGACCGGCCGGAATTTCCCACTGCCGACGTATTCCCCGAAATAGTTGCTCATCAGGACGACGCCGTCGGCGGCAAGCGCGTCATAGGCATATGCAAGTTCGCGCAGGCTCGCCTCTATGTCAGGCAACGGCAGGATGGCGAGCATTGCGAAACGCTTTGGATGATCGCCCACCATTCGCGCCTGCGCCTCGTTGCAGGCCCGCGCGAGCGAGGCGGTTTTCTCCGTGTCGCCGAGGTCGATGCCCGGCGCCGACACGGAAATGACCGCGCCGGCGATGCCGGATGCATCCATGAATTCGAGCGACTGCGCTGCCGTCCATGGCTCGACATGCCCGGCCGAGCCAGGCGCGGCGGCCCGCTCGGCGCCGACCGCGTCGAGATATTGCTTCGACATGAAATGATGATGAACGTCGATACGGATCGTCATCGCAACGAGCTCCTCGATGGCCTTGAAATCGAAACAGGCTCAGCCCCACCATCAAGCTCTACCGCTTGTGCTGTTGCGACTCAATTTGACGATTGATGACGGCCAGCGAGATGAACCCGCTTCTCCTGCCCGCGCTCATCGCTTGCAGGCGGACGAGCAGAGGTTTCCCGGCCTTTTTGAAGCTTCGCCTCCATCGCGGACGAAGCTTTGACCGAGATGATGCAGTCCGCTTTCTTTCCGCGCGCGGCCGATCACGCCCCTGCAGTGACTGCGAGCCAGGTGAAAAAGACGCGGTGGATGCTCGTCGAGCACAGCGATTGATCGGATATCGCGATCGCGCGGCGCGCAGCGCCGACGCATCCATTTGGCTGCGGATTTAAGCGGTGCCGACCCGGCGACCGTCGCAAAGAGAGTCCCCACGCGGGACAATCGCCGTTCCTCTTGCGCGCCCTCGCCTCTCCGTGAATATATGCAGAATGAAAGTCGGTACTCAAACCGTACCCGGCAGGAAGATTTTTCAATTGGTCCCGTAGCTCAGCCGGATAGAGCAGCGGTTTCCTAAACCGAAGGTCACAGGTTCGAGTCCTGTCGGGACCGCCACATCGTTTCCTCAGCCCTGTACCTTCAATGGGTTAGCGCTCTGTTTGTGCAGGGAAGACGGCATCGCTGGCCGAGAGACGCTTCCTGTCCGCCTCTTTGGTGTAAAGCTGAACCATCGCAATCGTCTTATGACCTGAGTCTGCCATCGGCTCGTGCGTGGTGTATCCAGCGTCTGCCCGCCTGCGCATGCCGCCTTTCTTGAGCCCATGCAAACGGCAGCGTGTCGGCAAGCCCGCTTCAGTCGCCGATCTGCTCAAGGAACGGTACGGAACGAATTCCAAGTGGCCCCGCCACCAATTCGATTGCGACTCAATTGGCAACCATTCGAGCAAGAATTTGGCCGGCTTCCGCCGAGCCTAATTCCTTCGCTCGCTGGTATAGAGCGCGGGCGGTCGCGCGATCACCGTGCATGCCAAGAAAATTGTGGGCGGCAAGGTATTCGGGATCGTATGTTTTGGCGAGCGCGAGAGCCGCGTCGGGCACTCCGGCGTCGGCCAGGCGGCGGAACGCAACGCGCGCCCCCGAGATGTCGCCGGCATCGAGAGAATCGCGACCCTTCTGCATCAGGATAGCGGCTTCGCCCGGGTCGATCGGTGCCACGGCCGGCATGATCGGCTTCGCGGTCCCGTCGCCAGCCGTTGCCTCGGCGGTTGCCGTTGCCAGCGCTGGAGCAGAAACGGGCTGCGGCTGCCTCGCTACCCATTTTAGCTGTATGGCGCGGCTATCCAGAAGCCGGTTGTCGGACCCAAGCAGATTGATCGTCGTGTTCATGACGCCGACGAAGTCTTTCGGCGCATAAAGATACAGCCCGTGCAGTTCGTCGGACGGCAATTGCCAGCTAAATGGGCTTGTCGACTGACCGGCTGACAACGTCGTACCCTGGACCAGGCCTTCAAACAGCAGCGATTCATTGTCCGTTGCATGCTCGACGTCGACCGCGAGCGGAATAGGCTGGTTGGCGAAGGCCTGTTGGTTTTCGACGACCAGCCGCGATCGGAGCGGGGATGGGGCCGGTGTCTCCGTCGGTCGAGATACATTTGTGGCTATGCGCCGGCTTGCGCCCTTGAGCCAGAGCGCACCCGGTCCTGAGGTGGAGAACATCGTCAATCCGTAGGCCGCCACCGCGGCGAAGACGACCACCACCGTAAACCGCACAAACTGTTGAAAGAGGCCGCTCTCCTGCAATACGGGCACAGGTTCCGGCACGATTTCAGGTTCCAGACGAGCCCGACGCGGTCGAGCGGCCGCGTCGTCGCCACGGTTCACTCGCCGCGCTCCGGCCGTTGTGGGCGGAACATCGTCGCTCTCCTGTTGTGCCGGCGCTATGGGCGGCGATTGCGGACCCGCGACCGCACGATCGGGCACCAGTCGTGCGCCGGACGCGTGCTCAAGCTCAACGACCGCTCTGATCGCCTCGTCCAACCGGTCCAGCGCATCGGTCCCGTCGGCTTCATTGCGGCTCTCTTCGTTTTCCATCGTCTCCGGCTGATCGCGCTCGGGTTGCCCGTCTTCGAATCGTGCCGCTTCGCCTTGCGCCGGCGCTTCCGCGAATTCGGACCGTTCTTCGCGGAAAGCGCGCTCCCGCACGCGTGGCGGCGCGTACAGCGCAGGGCCTTGCAGCTTATTATTTCGCGAAATCGGCGTACTCATGCTCGACTCCCTCGACCGTGCGGTCGATCCTCCCAAAGCGCCGGCGTTCCCAATCTCCTGTGTTCCGGCTCCGGCCGTCAGCTTCTTGCCATTGGACAGTTTTTGTTCGCCTTGCGGACCGACATCCCATCACGCTGTGCGGTCCGAGCGGCGCAGCGACGCACGCTTGCCTGGAAACGAGCTTTCAATCGTGCATCCACCTCGCCAAAACCCGGACGTTCGATGACCGCCGGTCAATCCACCGACACGCCGCTCTCCTTTATCGGGCCCGCCCACTTCTTTATTTGGCTGGCGACGAAGCGCTGCAGATAGCCCGAGCTGGTGCGATCGGCGGCGACGAGATCCGTGCCAATCGTCTCCATGCGCGCGCGAAGCGCAGGCGTGTTCATCGCTTGCACGGTGGCGTTACGCAGGCGCTTGACGATCGGATCGGGCGTGTGGCGCGGAAAGAACAGGCCAATCCAGTTGTTGGCATCGGCGCCGGCGAAGCCCTGTTGTTTTGCGGTGGGCAGGTCCGGCAGCACCGCCGAGCGCTGGCTGGCCAGCATGGCGATCGGCTTCACGCTGCCCGCCTTGATCGGCGAGAGTTCGGTGGAAACCGCGTCGCACATGTAGTCGATCCGCCCGGCCATGAGGTCCTGCAGTGCTAGTGCTGAACCGCGATAGGGAACGTGCTGGACCTTGATGCCGAGCGCAGAATTCAACAGCACGCAGCCGAGATGGGTCGCCGACCCGGCGCCGCCCGAACCGAACGAGAGCTTGGCGGCATTGGCCCTGGCGTAGGCGGCGAACTCCTTGAGATTGTTGGCCGGAAAATTCTTCCGCACCACGAGCACCAGCGGCTGCTCGGCGACGAGCACGACCGGAGCGAAATCCTTGGTCGCGCTGTAGAGCGGCTTCTTGTAGAGCGTCTGGCTGTAGGCCTGGGTGCCGACGGTACCGAGCAACACCTCATAGCCATCGGGCCTTGCCTGCACGACCCGGTCGGCGCCCTCCATGCCACCGGCGCCACCGACATTGACGACGATCACCTGCTGCTTGAGGATTTCGCTTAAGCGCCCCGCCAATATGCGGCCGACCACGTCGGTCGGACCGCCCGCAGCGAACGGCACCACCATGGTGATCGGTCGAGTAGGCCAACTGCTCGCATGCGCCGCGCCGACGGCTGCCAAAACGCCGGCGAGAGCCGCCATTTTCCACTTCTTCAGCATGCTGCCTCCTGTCTGTCTGCTATTTTTTGCTATTTTTTCGGTTTAAGCGCGTCGCTTCCGGGACGGGCCGCGTAAGCCCGCGCGCTCGTCAATTCATCGCGCCAAACGCCAATTGCTTCACCGCGCGGTCAACGCCGGTTGACCGCTGAACGTAACGGCTTGGCCAATCAAGAATTTCGATTGAAGCGGCAGATCAGAAGATCAGCGGGTAACGCATGACACTACTCCCCCGAAATCTTTCCAACGGCGCGGCCACGATGTTCTTCGCCGATTCGCGCGCCTGATGTGCAACCCTGGTGGCTCCGCCAGCGTGAACATTCTTTATGGCAGGATCACGTCTAGCCGGGGGTCATTGCATGGCCAGTTTGCAGCGGAAGCCGCTGCATCAAACAAATCATGAATCAATCCGATCAACTGAGGCGAAAATCGACTCGTATCCCGCAGTTTGAATCGAATCGACGTGCTGCGTCGCATGTCGGCCACAATTTCCCGCTCAGAATGTCATGTTCGAGTTGTGTCAAGCGTAGGGGAGCGCTCATGCGCAGTCGTTTTGTTGTTGCGTTCTTGATCGCATCGACGATCGGCTTGCTCAGCCAAAATCTCGCCGCTCAGGTTGTGCCGAAGTCGCTGGCCCAGGGCGGCAGCGACTCGGCGATGCGCGCGCGCAAGAACAAATGGACGGTCGGCATCGTCGGCGGGCTGTTCTCCGGCACCTATATGCGGCTCGCCGCGGAATTGGCGGAGGCTCTGGACGATGGCGACCATCTCCGGGTCGTGCCTATGGTTTCCTTCGGCGCGGGGGCCAATCTAGACGATTTGCTGTATCTTCGCGGTGTGGATCTGGCGATCACGCAGTCCGACGTGTTCGAATATTTCCGCACCGTGCGACACACGCCTAATCTCCAGCGGCGCGTCCAGTACATCATTCGGCTCCCGATTTCTGAACTGCACATCCTCGCCCGCGACGACGTCCACAGCCTGCAGGATTTGAGCGGCAAGAAGGTCAATTTCGGGCCGGAGGGAACCGGGGCGAGCCTGACCGGCACAATCGTGTTCCAGAGGCTGGGAATCCATGTTCAGCAGGTCAACATCCCGCAAGCGGGCGCAATCGAAAAATTGAAATCGGGCCAGATCGATGCGATCGCGCGGGTCCTGCCAAAGCCTGTCGGTTTCTTCTCAAATATTCCGCCGAATTCCGGACTGCATCTGGTGAACATTCCGTTCACGAAAATGTTCGAGGACTACTACACGCTCGGCGAATTCACCAAAAAAGACTATCCGACCCTGCTGGACGGCAAGGACCGCATCGATACCATCGCGGTCCCCGCCGTGTTGGCGGTCTACAATTGGCCGCAGGACAGCGATCGCTATTTCAAGGTGCAACGCTTCGTCCAATATCTGTTCAATCGCTGGGACACGTTTCAGCATCCGCCGTATCATCCGAAATGGCGTGACGTAAATCTGGCGGCAACGGTTCCCGGCTGGACCAGGTTCAGCGCGGCCCAGGATATGCTGCAGCAGCTTGAGGCGCAGCAGCAGCAGAAACAGAAGACCGACTTTCAGACGTTTCTGAGCAGCCGTCCTGGCACGCCGACCGACGCCGCGGAGCGCGACGCTTTGTTTCGCGACTTCCAGCAATGGGAGGAACAGCCGAAAGGGCATTAAGAGTCCCGCGCCGGACGGCTGCACGAGCTTGCGCTGTGAACCGTCCTATTCCGCCGCGGGAGCCAATGTTGTCGTCATCTGCTTGCGCGCGAATTTCGCCACCGGCAAAATCGTCTGCAGCCTAGATTTGGCGCTATCCCCCGGCAAGGCTGGGAGAGACCGATGGCGTCATTTTTGGCTCGTCGATCACGCCCGGCAACGGCTGTCCCCTGGTCTCAGGCAGAAACGGCGCCACCAGCAAGCCGAGGATGAAGAACAAGCCGATGATCGTCGCTGCCGGACCATAGCCGCCAAGTCCGACGATCAAGCTGCCGGCAATCAACGGACCGATGCAGCCGAGCAGGCGAGGCGCGTTGAAGCAAAAACCGATGGCCGTGCCCCGCATCCGGGTCGGGAACAGTTCGGGTAGCCAGACCGGCGCCCAGGTCCAGATTCCCAGGGTGAAGAAGCCGAACACCGCGACCCAGGCGAGCAGCACATAGACGTTGTGCGGCCACAGATAAACGACCGGCGTGAGGATCAGGCACATCAGATAGTACAGCATGGTGACCGGCTTGCGGCCGATCGCATCAGCGAGAAAGCCCAGGCTGATAAATCCAAACGTGCCGCATATGCCTGTGACCAGTCCCGCATATCCGGCCCACTCCTTCGCGGGCAGATGGGCTTTCGCTGCAATAGAGCCGACATAGGTGGGGACAAACGTGCTGACGCCCCAGAACGCAAAGGTGACCGAGAGCATCATCAAAAGCGAGCCGATCAGCGGCCAGCGCACCGTTCGATCGGCAAACAGATCGACGAGCGTAAAGCGCGTCAGGGCCACACCTTCACCGGACAATTGAGCGCCCTGGCGCTTGAGAGCGCGGGCATCGGAGCGCCGTTCGTGCGAGCGCTCCCATTTGGCCGACTCGGGCGTATTCCACAAAATCCAAAAGATCGTGAGGGCCGGCAGCACCCCGATGAGATACATCCAACGCCAGGCGTTAGGGCCGATCCCACCCACCACAATCCACACCAGCGAGGCAAGGATGGCACCAATCCCGGCGCCGCATTGCATGAGGCCGGCGCCCCTGCCGCGCGCGTGATCGGGCCACAGCTCGGCAACGATCGATGCTCCCGTGCCCCATTCGGAACCGATCCCCACACCGACGATGAAGCGCAGCACCGCCAATGATTCCCAATTCCAGGACACTGCACTCAGTCCCGTGGTCAGCGAATAGGCCAGGATCGCCAGCATCATCGTCCGCTTGCGGCCGATATAGTCGGCGATAATGCCACCAAGCACGCCGCCTACGCCCCAGCCAAAGAGGGTTGCCGCGATGATATAGCCCGCATAGCGGGGAATAGCCGCGTACTGTGCCGGAGCAACCAACTGGTGCAGCGCAAAGCCGACAGTCAAGAACAGCGCGAAGAACTCGAAGCTATCGAGCGTCCAACTCAGATTTGCGGCCACAAGCGTCTTCCATTGTGGGCCGCTCAGCGAACGGTACCAAGGCAAAGCCAGAACAGATTGGTTGGTAGACATCGGACGATCCTCCCCGCTTTTTTGTATAGCGACTGTCGCTTCAGGCGTTCACGCCCGACCTACGGTTCTTGAAGCCCTCGCGGATCCAGCAACGCAGCCTTGCTGCCACGCTTGGAACGGCTTCACGGGGAACCGGTGGGCGGAAACAAGGGTTCCGCCACAACCTTGGACCAAGTCGGTCAAATGACAGTGAAAGCAAAATATCTCGCAGCGGCGTTCGGGGTCAACGTCCGCTTCGTCGCTGCGTCAATTTTTGCCTTCGGCATTCATTGTGGCGCTCGCGCTGGCATCTTGGCCTGGCCGTGGAAACTCGGCCGCGGAGACACGCTCGGCCGGCCGCGCAGACTGTTCGGCGAACAGGGATGGTTTTGCTGGAGCGCTCCGACCCGCGACGCCGCCTCGGCAATTTTGCCGGCACACTCTCAGCGTTGCTGAACAATTTTACCGACCCGCATTTTCTGCACTGAGAGCGGTCTGACCGGCGGCACTTTCTTGATTCGCCCGATACGGACCTGTACCGTGCCGCCGCCCTCCTCGGCCCGGTTTTCCTGTCCGAAAGCCTCCAGCCCCAACGAGCCAAGCGAATGACCAGTGAAAAACTCGACGAAGCCGCCCGCCTGGCAAAATTGTCGGCGAACCCCGAATTCATGAACCTGCACGAAATCATTCATAAGGCGCGGCAGAACCTCAATCAGAACGCCTGGGATTACATCGTCGGCGGGGTCGAGACCGAGACCACGCTGCGGCGAAACCGCATGGCGCTCGATGCGATCGCCTTCCGGCCGCGCGTGCTGCGCGACGTGAGCAAGATCGATACGTCGACCGAAATCCTCGGCCGCAGGCTTCGCCTGCCGATCGTGCTGTGCCCGGTCGGCTCGCTGGAGAGCTTTCATCCGGAGGGCGCGGCACCCGTGGTCAAGGCCGCAGCGGAATTCGGCGTCGCCCACATGCTCTCATCGGTCTGCGACCCGGGCTTGGAGGGCGTGGCGCAGGCGGCGCCCGATGCGTTGCGTATTTTCCAGCTCTACGTCCGCGGCGATGCGGCCTGGGTGGACGACCATGTCGCCCGCGCCATCGCCGCCCGGTACGCGGCGTTCTGCCTGACCGTCGACACCGCCCATTACAGCCGGCGCGAGCGCGATATCGCCAAGCGCCATATCACCGGCGGGCGGCGGCGCGCCACCGGGCGCGACTTTCAGGCTGCGCTCGATTGGCGGACGGTCGAACGCATCAAAAGCAAGTTCAACATTCCGCTCGCCATCAAGGGCATCGCCACCGCGGAGGACGCCAAGATCGCGCTCGATCACGGCGTCGACTTTGTTTACGTGTCCAACCACGGCGGCCGCCAGCTCGATCACGGCCGCGGCTCCATGGACGTCCTGCCGGAGATCGCCGAGGCCGTCGCCGGCCGCGCCAAGATCATCATCGACGGCGCCTTCAATCGCGGCAGCGATGTCATCAAGGCCATTGCGCTCGGCGCCCACCTTGTCGGGCTCGGCCGCATGCAATGCTACGGACTCGCCGCCGCGGGCCAGCCCGGAATCGTGCGCATGCTCGAGCTTATGGAAGACGAAGTGATGCGCTCGATGGGTCTCGTCGGCGTGACCCGCCTCGGCAAGCTCGATGCATCATACCTGCACGCCGCCACACCGACCAATCTGCCGGGCGCGTTCAGCGCCTTCCCGCATCTGGACATCGCCCCCTACCGCTATTGACCCCCATCGCTCCCGCGGCGACCTCCGCGCGGAGCCGAGAATACCGCCCATGAATTTGCAACTGAGCATCGGCATCACCGACAATCCGCGCACCTGGCCGATCCTCGACGGCACGGTGAAAGCGGACGGGATCGATCTCATTCCCACCGTGCTGCATCCCTCCGAACTGTTCTGGCGACAACTGCATTTCGCCGAATTTGCCGTCTCGGAAATGTCGTGCTCGTCGTTCATGATCGTGACCGGCCTGGGCGATCAGCGTTTTCTCGGCGTACCGATCTACACGACACGACGCTTCTATCACACGGCCATCCTGGTGCGGCGCAAGGCCGGCATCGAGACGCCCGCGGATCTGAAGGGCAAGCGCGTCGGCGTGCCGGAATATCAGCAGACCGCGGCACTGTGGGCGCGCGGCGTGCTGCAGCACGAATTCGACGTGCACCCGAAAGACATCGAATTCTGGATGGAGCGCACGCCGGACAAGAGCCACGGCGGCGCCACCGGCTTCACGCCGCCGCCGGGCGTCACCGTGAAACAGATTCCCGCCGAGAAGAGCATCGGCTCGATGATGCTGGCGGGCGAACTTGACGTTGCGCTGCACTATCTGTCCGGCCGCAACTTGGTCGATCGCAGCCGTGCCGATCTCATCAATAATCCGGACTTCAAATATCTCTTCCCGGATTCGATCACCGAAGGCATCCGCTATTACCGCAAGACCGGCATCTATCCGATCAACCATCAGGCGGTGGTCCGCCGCGACGTCTACGACAAGGAGCCGTGGGTGGCGCAGAACATCCTCAAGGCCTTCATCGCCGCCAACGACATCGCCAACGCCCGGCGCCAGCGGCACGTGGAATATCATCTCGCCGCCGGCCTGCTGTCGGGCGACGCAAAGACGCCGCTGGTGAGCCATGGTCTCAAGGCCAACCGCAAGGTGATCGAGACCATCGCGCAATATTCGCTCGAGCAGGGTTTGACAAAGCGGTTGATCAAAGTGGACGAGCTGTACGCGCCGAACGTGCTGCAGTCGTGACTGCCGTCATTGCGGCGACGAGGCCTGCTCCGCTGCTTCCACCTTCGTGCCGGCATCCATCGTCGCGCCGGAAGCCACGAGCCCGCCGATCTCGCCTTCACTGAAGCCCGCCTCACGCAACACTTCGAAACTGTGCTCGCCGAGCCGCGGCTGCAGGCGTCCCGCCGCGTCGTCGCCGCCGCCGGCACCGGAAAAGCGCACCGGCAGGTCGGTATAGAGGATCTCGCCTTCACTCGGGTGGGTCGCCCGCTTGAAGAAGCCGGATGCCTCGAGCTGCGGATCGGAGAACAGATCGTCGAGGCTCGCCATGCGGGCAGCCGGAATTTCCAGCTCGCGCAGGAGCGTCAGCCACTCCTCCGTGGTCTTGCCGGCAATGCAGGCGCCGGCCATCTCGTAAAGCGCGACCACGTTGTGGGCGCGCGAGGCGATCGAGTCGAAGCGCGGATCGCTCAGCATTTCCGGCTTGCCGACCGCGCTCCAGAATTTCCGCCAGTGCGCCTGCGTATAGGCCATCATGCACAGATAGCCGTCGCTCGTCTTGTACGGGCGCCGCCAGGGCGCGGTCACGCGCGTATAGCCGAGCGGCCCGAGCGGCGGCACGAAATTGTAGCCGAACAGATGTTCGCCAAGGACGAACGACACCATCTGCTCGAACATCGGAATTTCCACGAACTGGCCGCGGCCGGTGCGTTCGCGCGCGAACAAAGCCGCGGAAATGGCGCCGGCGATGGCGAGCGCGCAGGTCTTGTCGGCGAGGATCATCGGTGCGTAGCGCGGCTCGCCGGCCATTTGCGCCATCAAGGCGGCGATCCCCGACTGACCCTGGATGACATCGTCGTAGGCCGGCTGGCCGCTATAGGGTCCGCCGCTGCGATAGCCGTGCAAGGCCGCGTAAACGAGGCGCGGATTTTTCGCGCAAACCGCTGCGGGCGCAAAGCCGAGGCTATCCATCTTCTGCGGCCGGATCGAATGGACCAGGACATCGGCGCCGGCGATCAACCGCCACAGCACGTCTTTGGCGGCATCGATCTTCAAGTCGAGAACGAGCGAACGCTTGCCGCGATTGAGGCCCATGAACAAGGCGGCCATGCCGGGCGAGCGCGCCGGGCCGGTGTGGCGGGGCGCATCGCCCTCGGGCGATTCGATCTTGATCACGTCGGCGCCCATGTCGGCGAGCATCTGCGTCGCCAGCGGCCCGGCCACCACCGAGGTGAGATCGAGAATGCGGATGCCGGCCAAGGGTCCAGCCATGTGTGTTCCTTCGTAGCGCGGGTTAGCGCCAAAGGCGCGTAACCCGCCGCTCTGCAAGATGGGTTACGCCGCTTCGCGGCTAAGCCCCCCTACAAAACGCCGGCATCACTTCGCGCGCGAACAAGCGCATCGACTTCTGCGCCTCGGCGAAATCGAGCGTGCCGAAATTGATCTGCAGCGAGGCGTGTTCGAACTTCCCGATCTTGTCCTCGAAACCGCGAATGATCGCCTTGATCTGGTCCGGCGTCCCGACCAGCGCGCCGCGCGCCTCGATCTGGGTCTCAAGCGTGAAATTCTTCATCCGTCCGATCGACTCGTCGTAACCCTTGTAGTCCTTCGAAGCGGCGCCCTGCGTCCATTCGCCGGCGGACTCGAACAAGGCGACAAAATAGTCCTCGAACTGGCGGCGCGGAATTTCCCGCGCCTTCTTCGCATCCTCGTGACAGAACATGTGAAACGCGACCATCACCTCGCCGTCGCCGGGATGGCCGGCGTCGCGCCACGCTTTGCGATAGATCGGAATCAGATCCTTGAGCGGCCCGATCGGGATGGACATCAATGCGTGGCCGGCACGGCCCGCGAATTCGAACGAATCGGCAGTCCGCGTCGAAGCGATATAGAATTTCGGCCGCGGCTTCTGCGTCGGCCGCGGCAACGAGGTGACGTTGTCGAAGGAATGAAATTTTCCGTGATGGCTGACGTTCTCCCGCGTCAACAGCAGTTCGATCTGCTCCAGCCCCTCGCGAAAGCGGGCAATCGATTCGTCGGGAGAGATGCGGAAGCGACGAAACTCGTGCGGCAGGAAGGCGCGCGCGAAGCCGACGTCGAAACGGCCGCCGGAGATGGCGTCGAGCATGGCGATCTCGCCGGCAAGCTTGAGCGGATTGTTGAAGGCCGGAACCACCGCGCCGGTAACGAGCCGCATCTTTGTGGTGCGTTGCGCGGCGGCGGCCAGAAACACGATCGGATTCGGGCTGTAGCCGCCGTAACGCTCGAAATAATGCTCGACCGAACGCGCGTGCGTATAGCCGAGCGCGTCGGCCTCCTCGGCAAGATCGAGGCACTGCGCGAAATACTCGGCTGCCGGCTTGTCCGCCGGCTTGAAGTTGGGAAAAAACTGCACTCCAAACTGCATCGCACGCCGTTCCTTCGAGCCCGGAGGGAGGGTTAGCCGCGAAGCGGGGTAACCCCGCCACGTTGCTCGGTGGGTTACGCGCCCGCAGCGCCACCCTACGGCGAATGTACGTGAATATCGAGGCCGTGCGCCGTGACCATGGCGCCGATCTGATCGCTGCGGTCGACATGGGCATTCAATACGGCGCCGGCGTCGCGGTGCAGTTCCTCCGCGGTCCGCTCCGCCTCCGGCTTGAGCTGCGCGCTCAAATAGGCGCCTTCGGCGCGGTTGAATTCGACAAGAGCGCGGCCAAACGGCAACTGGGTCCGCTGATAGCGTTCCAATCCACGGTCGAGATCGCCACGGGCTTCGCGAATGCTGTCGGCAAGGCAGGCGGCATCGAGCGCGGCCTTGGTGGTGCCGGCGCCGGCATGGGGACGCGCGACGAAGGCAGCGTCACCGGCGAGAATGACGCGCCCGAATACGATCCGCGGCGAGGCCAGATCGTAGATCGGCTGAAAGAACGGCGCGGTGCGGGCGAAAATCTCGGCGACCTGCGGCGCGATGAGCGCCCTGGCGTCGGCCTTGATGCGCGCGATCACGTCGGGCCGGATCAGCGGCGGCGGGATGCCGGCCGCGTGGTGCCGCCCCTTCGCGTCGGTGCAGATATCGGTGAGCGTGTCGCGATCGACCGGGCGGTACCAGACGATATTATAGGCGCGCCGTCCGACGGCGGTATCGTTGTCGCGGCCCGGCACTACGTAGCTCACCAATTGTTCGCCCTTGGGCAGACAGAAGGCATAGAGGTCGGCCAGTTCGCGCCACAGGTCGGCCGGCACATCGGCTTCGTCGAGCGAGGCGCGCCAGGCGACGTAGCCGGCATAGCGCGGCTCGACGTCGGGCAAAAACTGCGCGCGCACGGTGGAGCGGATGCCGTCGGCCCCCACCAGCAAATCGCCGCGCTCGCTCGTGCCATCGGCAAAATGGCCGGTCGCGCCCGCCGCGTCCTGGTCGACATGCACCAGCCTCTTGCCGAGCCGGCAGCCCCCCGCCGGCAGCGCATCCAGCAACGCCCGATACAGGCGAGACCAGCCGCTCAATGTCCGCGTCATCGGCCGCTCGACGATGATCCTGCCGTCGCCGTCAAGGCACACCGCGCGAGTCGGCGCGATGCCCATCGACTCGTCGAACGCGATGCCGGCGCGTTGGAGGACACCGATGAGCTGCGGATGGGTGCCGAGCCCAACCCCGCGGCTCGCCAGCTCCTCGTCGTTGCGCTCAAACACGAGCGCATCCCAGCCGATCGAGCGCAACAGATGCGCCGCGATGAGCCCGCCGAGCGAGCCGCCGATGACCAGCGCGCGGCCGGTCATCTGTCATTCCGGGGTGCGCCCAACGGCTCCGGTCCGAAGTGGCCGGCCCGATGGCTGGCTCCGGCGCGAGCCCGGACTCCATAATCACACACCGGGAGGTTTGTGCGGGTGGTCGCTTGTACTGGCATGACAGTGATTATGGATTCCGGGCTCGCCCGCAAGGCGGCGTCCCGGAATGACAAATCACGGCATCGCCCAGGACATGCTGTCGTGGCCGGGCTTGTAGTCCGTGTTGGTCGCGGCCGGATTGCGATTGATCAGCGGGCGGGCGTACATCGGATTGGTCTGGCTGCGGGTCTCGTGCTCAACCGTGAACAGCACTTCTTTGGTGTCGAGGTCGATGATGTCCTTGAAGCGGTATTGGTACTGGTTGTCCTCTATCGTGATCAGGCCGAGGTCGAGCAACCGCCGGTACGGACCGGAGAAATCGGCGATGTAGATCTGTACGTGATGCTTGTCGTACGGCTTTTCCGGCGCGTCTGTCTCGCGAAAATAGAAATATTGCTGCTCGCCGACCTGCACTTTCGCCTCCGGACCGGCGCCGTTCTTATGCACCTGCGCCGGCGCGCGCAAAATTTCGCGATAGAAGTGCGCGATGCGTTCCGCCGTGCCGGGCCGAACGTCGAAGCGGATATAGGGCATGCCGAGCGTGATCCTGCCGAAACGCCCGGCGTCCGGGGTATGCACGTGAATGCGGTTGCCCCACGGACAAACCGTTTCGACGCAATCGTTGCTTTCACGAAAGTCAAACTTGGTGTCTTTGAGATTTTTTCGCATGCGCGTCAGCCGATCGAGCAAGGCGGCGCGGTCCGGCGAAACCAGCCCGACGACGCCGCGCAACACGTCCGGCATGCCCATCGGCAGGTGAAACTGGCTCATGCCGACGTTGATCCACATGTTGCCGGAACCGGTATTGAGAAACGGATCGCGCGTGTAGCCGAGCCCGGTGACGTAGAAATCGGTGCCGTGGTGCTGGTCGGTGATACAGACGTTGACGTGTCCGATGCCGACGATGTTGCCAAGATCCTCGGCGGCGCGATCGTATTGTTTCTGCTGCATGGCGGGCGTCCTTCCTGCTGGCCGGATATTAGGCGCGCGCGGCCCCGCGCTCAACGGCGGCGCGGAGTATAGAATGGATCAAGTCCCCAATCCTCGGGCGCCCGGCGCCGGCCCCGACGCCTCGACCCCTCAACCGGAGGATCAGCAATGCCCTCGAACGCCCTGGCGGTCACCAGGTTCGAACATCGCAGCCATCCCGTCGCGTCGCGCCGCAAATTCATGCGGCGGATGTTCGTGGCCGTCGGACTGTGGGCCGTGCTGACCTTGGTCGGGCTTGTGATCGGGATGGCGGGCTACGCGTATTTCGAGGGCATGTCGCTGGTCGACGCCTACGTGAATGCCGCGATGATCCTGTCCGGGATGGGCCCGGTAAGCGAGTTGAAGACCACCGGCGGCAAGATCTTCGCCGGATCATATGCGATTTTTTCCGGCCTCATCATCGTCGTCGCCACCGGCATCGTGCTGGCGCCGATTTTCCATCGCGTGCTGCATCGCTTTCACGTCGAGACGACCGACTGAGATATGACTGCTCCTGAAGCCTCGCCTGCCGCGCCAGGACGACAGGATCGACCCCGGAACGCGTCAGGGCGAGACACGATAGGACGGCGCTCCAAGCTCCTCCTTGAAACGCCGCCCCCGATTTCTCCTCCAGGACTTCGCGACTGTCCGGCGCGTCCCCGGACCTACGCAGCCTTTGTATCGAAGCGATCCGCGTTCATCACCTTGTTCCAGGCCGCCACGAAGTCCTTCGCAAACTTCTCCTTGGCGTCGGCGGAAGCATAGACTTCGGCGAGCGCGCGCAGTTGCGAGTGCGAACCGAAGATCAGGTCGACGCGCGTCGCCGTCCACTTGGCCGCGTTGGTCTTGCGGTCGCGCCCCTCGTACACGTCGTCGCCCGCGGGATGCCACTGCGTGCGCATGTCGAGCAGGTTGACGAAGAAGTCGTTGGTCAGCGTCCCCGGCCGCTTGGTGAAGACGCCGTGTTCGGACCCGCCGGCGTTGGCGCCGAGCACGCGCAGCCCGCCGAGGAGCACCGTCATCTCGGGCGCGGTGAGCGTCAGCAATTGCGCCTTATCGACCAACGCCTCCTCGGGCGACATCAGGTGCTCGCTGCGGTAATAGTTGCGGAAACCGTCAGCGAGCGGCTCGAGCGGCGCGAAGGATTGGACGTCGGTCTGCTCGGCCGACGCATCCATGCGTCCCGGCGTGAAGGGAACCTTCACGTCATGCCCGGCGGCCTTCGCGGCTTTCTCGATTGCGGCGCCGCCGGCGAGAACGATCAGGTCGGCAAGCGAAACCTTCTTCTTGCCGGACTTCGCATTGAACTCCTTCTGGATCGCTTCGAGCTTCTGCAGCACCGTCGCGAGTTGCTTTGGCTGATTGACCTCCCAATCCTTCTGCGGGGCCAGCCGAATGCGCGCGCCATTCGCTCCGCCGCGCTTGTCCGAGCCGCGGAAGGTCGCTGCCGATGCCCAGGCTGTCGAGACGAGTTGAGCGACGGAGAGTCGCGAAGCGAGAATCTTCGCCTTCAGTGCAGTGATGTCCTTCGGGCCGATCAGCGGATGATTCACCTTCGGGATCGGATCCTGCCAGATCAAAATCTCCTTCGGCACGAGCGGGCCGAGATAACGATGGATCGGCCCCATGTCGCGGTGCGTCAGCTTGAACCAGGCGCGCGCGAACGCGTCGGCAAACTCGTCCGGATGCTCATAGAAGCGCCGCGAAATCTTCTCGTAGATCGGGTCCATCCGCAGCGACAGGTCCGTGACCAGCATGGTCGACGCATGCTTCTTCGACTTGTCGAAGGCGTCCGGAACCGTGTCGGCGCCGTTTTTCGCCTTATACTGCCAGGCGCCAGCCGGGCTCTTGGTCAGTTCCCATTCATTATTGAACAGGTTGTCAAAGAAGTGGTTGCTCCACTTGGTCGGAGTCTGCGACCAGGTGACCTCGGGGCCGCCGGTAATGGCGTCAGCCCCAACACCGGTGCCGAATTTGCTCTTCCAGCCGAGGCCCTGATCCTCAAGAGCGGCGCCTTCGGGCGCCGGGCCCACCAGCGACGGATCGCCGGCGCCGTGGGTCTTGCCGAAGGTGTGGCCGCCGGCAATCAGCGCCACGGTTTCCTCGTCATTCATGGCCATGCGAAAGAACGTTTCGCGGATGTCTATTGCCGCCGCGACCGGGTCCGGCTTGCCGTTCGGCCCTTCCGGATTGACGTAGATCAGGCCCATCTGCACGGCGGCGAGCGGATTCTGCAGCTGGCGTTCGCCGCTGTAGCGTTCATCGCCGAGCCACGTCCCTTCGGGACCCCAGTACAGCTCTTCGGGCTCCCAGACATCGGCGCGGCCGCCGCCGAAGCCAAATGTCTTGAAGCCCATCGACTCGAGCGCGACGTTGCCGGCCAGAATGATCAGGTCGGCCCAGGAGATTTTGCGGCCGTATTCCTGCTTGATCGGCCACAACAGCCGGCGCGCCTTGTCGAGGCTCGCGTTGTCCGGCCAGCTATTGAGTGGCGCGAAGCGCTGTTGCCCGGCGCCGGCGCCGCCGCGGCCGTCGGCGATGCGGTAGGTGCCTGCGCCGTGCCA
>JASHOR010000005.1 GCA_030041005.1 Xanthobacteraceae bacterium | reverse complement strand
TCTCGTTGCGCAATCTCGACCAGCGCCTGGAGCTAGCTGCCGCAAGCCTCGGGGCATCGCCGCGCCGCGTGCTGGGAACCATCACGATTCCGCTGCTGCTGCCGGGGCTGGTCAGCGGCTGGCTGTTCGCCGCCATTCTCTCGTTCAACGAATTCACCGCGTCGCTGTTCGTCACCACACAGCGTACGCAGACGCTGCCCGTGGTGATGTACAATTACGTGCGCGAGTATGCCGATCCGACCATGGCGGCCCTCTCGGTGATTTACATCGTCGCTATCGCCGCGCTGCTTACCTTTGCCAATGCCTGGCTCGGCCTCGACAAGATTCTCAATGTCGAGGGCGGCTGACATGGACGGCGAGAGGGACGGTGCGACCGGGCTTGCGAGTGAGGCCGACAAGGGCGCGGTGCGCTTTGAGCGCGTGAGCAAGCGCTTCGGTGGGATCGCGGCGCTGCATGAGATATCGCTGGTGATCCAGCCCGGCGAATTCATGACGCTGCTCGGCCCGTCGGGCTGCGGGAAAACGACGCTTCTCAACCTGATCGCCGGCTTCTTCAGCCCGGACGGAGGCGAGATTCGCATCGGCGGCGAGCGCGTCAATGACGTGCCGACCTACAAGCGCGAAGTCGGCATGATGTTTCAGAATTATGCGCTGTTTCCGCACATGACCGTCGCCGCCAATATCGGCTACGGGCTAAAGGCGCGGCGCGTGGCGCGGAGCGAAATCGAGCGTCGGCTGCGCGAGGTGCTCGCCCTGGTGCGGCTTGTCGGCTATGACGACCGCAAGCCGCGCGAATTGTCCGGCGGCCAGCAGCAGCGCGTCGCGCTTGCCCGCGCGCTGGTGATCAATCCGAAAGTGCTGCTGCTCGACGAGCCGTTCTCCGCGCTCGACAAAAACCTGCGCGCCTCCATGCAAGTGGAGCTGCGTGAAATCCAGCGTAAGCTCGGCGTCACCACCGTGTTCGTGACTCACGATCAGAGCGAGGCCCTGAGCCTCTCCGACCGTCTTGCCGTCATGTCGGAGGGGCGCATACGCCAGCTCGGCACGCCGCAGGACATCTACCGCCGGCCGTGCGAGCGCTTCGTCGCCTCGTTCGTCGGCGACGCCAACGTGCTGCGCGGGCGCATCGCGGGCATCGACGGAGCGCGCGCGATCGTGACGCTCGGCGCCGCGCAGATCGCGGTGCCGGCAGAGCCGCTCCGCGGAGCGGCCGCGTCGGCGTCGGTCGATTTGTTCGTGCGGCCGGAGCAATTGCGGCTCACCGGTCCGGGCGAAAGCTGCGCCGGCAACGGCACCATCGTGGCGCAGATCTACCAGGGCGGACACGTCGACGTTTATGTCGAATGCGCGGAGCTGTCGCCGAGCCGGCTGCTGGCGCGCCTGTCGGGGCCGCAGGCGTTACGCGGCTGGCCGCTCGGCGCACGCGTGGGCGTCGCGGTCAGCGCCGACGAAGCGATCGCGTTCACGGCTTGATGCGACGCCGGCACGCCTTGCCTGTCTCGGCGCGAGTGAATAGGCTCCGCGCCGCGTGTTACGTCATCAACAGCATAAAAAAGTGCGTTTTTGAGGAGCGGGAGCATGCCGTACGGCAACCGGAAAACAGCATTCTCGCGTCGCGCGCTGCTCGCGGGGGCAGGGGCGGCCGCGGCCGGCGCGCTGCCGTCGCGGCGCGCCTTGGCGCAGACGCCGACGACGCTCAAGATCGGATTCCTCACGGTCGATACCGGCCCGCTTGCCGCCGGCGGCAAGCAGCAGGAGGAAGGCGCGGCCCTGTTTCTGCAAGAACGCGGCGGCATGATCGCCGGCCGCAAGGTCGACCTGATAAAGCAGGACACCGCCGGCAATACTGCGCTGGCGAGGACCAGGACACAGGAACTTGTCGAGCGCTACAACGTGCCGGTGATGATCGGCCCCTTGGCGACCAACGAGGCGCTGGCGATCGATGGCTACATTCGCCAGACGAAAGTGCCGCTGATCACCACGACCTCCGCGGCAACCGTCGACCTGAAGGCGCATCCGGTTAACCCGTGGGTGCTGCACGCTTTCGGCACCGCGCCGCAGGTGACCTATCCGCTCGGCGATTATGCGGCCAAGACGCTCGGCTATAAGCGCATGGCGATCGTCGCCGAGGATTTCACCTACGGCTACGAAGGCGCCGGTGGATTCCAGCTCGCGTTCGAAGCCGCCGGCGGCAAGATCGTGCAAAAGCTCTGGCCGCCGCTCAATGCGCCGGAATACGCCCCCTTCCTGGCGCAGCTTAAAAGCAACATCGACGGCATCTATATGGGCTTTGCCGGCAGCAATCCGCTGCGCTTCCTCAAGCAGTTTAACGACTATGGATTGAAGAGCAGATTAGGCGTGCTCGGCAATACCACGAGCACCGACGAGGGCATTCTCAAGATGATGGGCAATGAAGCGGTCGGCGTGTACAGCGCCGGCTGGTATGCCGCCGGACTCGACACGCCGGACAACAAGAAATTCGTCGCCGCCATCAACGCCGCCTATCACCACGATCCCGGCTTCTACACTGCCGGGCCATACACGGCGCTGCTCATCATCGAACAAGCGCTCAAGTCCACCGGCGGCAGCACCGCCGACGCAGCGGCCTTCCTCAAGGCGCTGCGCGAGGTCCGCCTGATGCACGGGCCGATCGGGCCGGTGCACCTCGATGAATACGGCACGCCCATCCTCGACATCTACATCCGCAAAGTGGCGCGCGTGAACGGCAAGCTGGTCAACACCATCCTCAAGACCTATCCGCAGGTCGGACAGTTCTGGACTTACGACCCGGCGGAATTCGTCAAGCGGCCGCCGTTCTCGCGCGACTATCCGCCGAGCAAATATCTCGAATGATGCGGGACGCGACGCCCTGAGCCGCCGCGCTCGCTGGCCCGCCACGCCACGGAGTCCATGAAAGCCGCTACAGCTTCAGCAGCGCCGTGGCGTTGCCGGAGAGGATTCGTGCTTTGTCGGCGTCGGACAGCGGCACGGTCGCCATCCATTCCATCGCCGGCGGGTTCTGCACGAACGGCCAATCGACGGCGAACAGGATGTGATCGACGCCCATCTCCATCACGCAGCACAGCAGCGCCGGATTGGAAAAGTTGCCGCTCGTGGTGATGTAGAAGTTGGTACAGAAAATGTCGCGGAAGCTCATCGACTTCTGCCCCGGCCGCGCCAGTGCCTGATCGATCCGCCAGACCAGGAACGGCAGCGTCTCGCCGAGATGGCCGAGAATGATCTTCAGCTTCGGATGGCGTTCGAACACGCCTGACAGAACCAGGCGAATGGCGGTCGTCGCGGTTTCCACCGTGTATCCCCAGGCCGGCCGCGCCACCGTGGGAAAATCCTTGGCATAGTCGTCGTAATAGATCCGCCGCACCTCGGCGTTGGGCAGCGACGGATGCAGATAGATCGGCACGTCGAGTTGTTCGGCGCGCGCAAAGATCGGCCAGAAGCGCTTGTCGTCGAGAAAGATGCCGTTGGCGGGCCCGTGCAGCATGGCGCCCTTGAAGCCGAGCTCGCTGGTGGTGCGTTGCAGTTCGTCCGCCGCCGCTTCCGGCACCGCGGTCGGCAAGGCGGCGAAGGCGGCGAAGCGCGCTCGATTCGGCGCGATCGCGGCGGCGAGCCGGTCGTTGACACGGCGGGTGAGCGCCACGGCGTTGTCGGCCGGCAGTTTCTGTGTCGACGGCGCGCCGTGCGAGATCACCTGCACGTCGATGCCGGCGGCATCCATCTCGGCAAGCCGGATGCCGCTAAAGTCGTGCAGTCGCCTGTGCTGCTCGCCCGGGCGGCCGGCCTCGGTGCCGGTGTAGGTGGCGGCCAGTTCCTCGTCCCAGTAATGCTCCTCGATGGCGATGACCGGACAGTGCGGTTTGTCGAACATTGTGTCTCCTTGCAATGGCGCGTGGGGGAGGGGCGGGGTGGGACGAATGGCGAGTAGGGAATAGGGAATGTTTCTTTTTTGCAACTGGCCTATTCGCAACGCGCCATTCGCCGGCTTGGCGACGAGGCGGTCAGGCGCGAATCGGGTGCTGCCGGTAGTAGTCGGCGTCCTCCGCGCTTTGCGCAAAGCCGGCCCGCCCGCGCCAGGCAAGATGGTGCGCGCCCATGTCGGCGCCGTAGCGTACGCGGAACAGCACTGTGCGCTGCGGGCCGTTTTCGTATTCATGTACCTCGCCGGGCGGATGCACGACGAAAGCGCCGGGAACGACGGCAATGGTCTGCTCCGGCGTGCGCATGGTGCCGCCCCCCTGGAAACAGAAGTAGATTTCGGTCGCGCGCGGATGACAATGGTACGGACTGATCTGACCCGGCTCCCAACAGGCGACGGTAACATCGCCGTCTTCGATTTTGCCGAGAATTTTTTCGACGTGCTTGTGCGGATCGAACGCAGCCTCGTCAGCCAGGTTGAACACGTGCACGGGCGCTGCCTCCTGTTTTTGCGTCGCCGCCCGTACGCGAAGCCGGCTTCGTCGCACCTCGATTGGGCGCGGTCCGGCGGCAGGTCGAGGGCGGGCCGTCACAACAAGGATAGTTGTCATAAAAAGTGAACCCGGCGCACTCTTGCACGACGGGTCTCGCCGGGCCCATCATAGCGGCACTTGGAGTCTATCGGTAAGTCCAGCTTGAAGGGGCGGAAGAGCCGGGGCGATGACTCATATTCGTGGCAAGATCCGTTTGGTCGATCGGCACGTTCTTGCCCGCGTCAACGGCGCCATCCTGCTCGGGCTGGTCGGCGGCGGATTGGCGGCCTGCGTCATTGGCGCGGCCGTTTACGATGTCGGCCGGTGGGTGTCGGCGTGGTGAGCCGGCGCGACGTCTTCGACTGTTTGCTCGCTTGATCGTTTGGTTGGCGGCTCCCGGCGGCTCCCCGTCGCTGCAGCGGCCGTGCCGACGGCGGTAAGATTGCATTAATTGACATGGGGTTACGCTGATGCGTGCAATCCGCGTCGGCGCGTTTGACGGAACGTCGCACGGTCGAGCGAGGTCAAAAAATGGGAGAACGCCGGCATTCGTCGCGACAGAAAAGCTTTCTGCGCGGCTGCGTTTATTTCAACAAGCGCCGCAATGCGCTCGATTGCCTGATCCGCGACATATCAAGCGAAGGCGCGCGCATCGTCTTTTCCGAGACGGTGAGCGTCCCCGACGTCGTCGACCTCTATATTCCGCAAAAAGAGCAGACCGTGCGCGCGCGTGTACAATGGCGGCACGGCGATGAGATCGGCCTTGCCTTTCCGGACGGCGTGCGCTCGGCGCAGCGTCCCGCGGAGGACGAGCTGGCGGCGCGGGTCGCGCAACTGGAAAACGAAATCGTCTCGCTGCGGCGCGCGCTCAAACGACTGAAGAACGAGGTGTCCCGCGGCGACGATGTCGACGCCGCCTGAGCAACGCGCGGCGCGAGCGAGCGCGGCGTCCAAGCGCGCATCACTCGCAACGATGGACGCGTCTTCAGTTGTCGAACAGTCGCTCGCCCTGCAGATCGATGATCTGCCGTGCCTTATTGATCGTGAAGCTGACCGCGTCGTCATAAGAGGCATAGGCGTCGGCGCGTACGAAGCGGTGCTGCTTGCGTTCGCCGCCGATCTCGCGCTCGATCGTGCCTGCGGTCTGATAGGAGCCGTTGTTCTTGTACGGCGCCGCGCGGATGATGAAGCCCTTGTACTCCACCGGATCGGAGACCTTGACGGTTTCGCCGCTGCCGGATTCGGCACGCCGGCCGAACAGCGCGCTCCAAAACGACATTCGGGCCTCCGTTGCGTTTGCGCGGTTTGCACCGATGTTACTCGCGGATGCGATAATGTCGAGACGGGGTTTGACGGATTTGCTGGCCGGCAGCGCGCGGCGCTAAGCTGGGCCGCGCTGCCTTGCGCCGGCGTTTTTATTGGAGGCTCTCATGCCCAAAGGTTACTGGATCACCTGCTACCGCTCGATCTCGGATGCGAAAAAACTTGCCGCCTACGCCGAGCTGGCGCCGAAGGCGACCGCACCGTTCGGCTGCCGCTACATCGTCCGCGGCACGGCCCGGACCGCTTTCGAGGCGGGCCAGAAGGAGCGCATTGTCATTTCCGAATTTCCCAGCGTGGAAAAGGCCATCGCCGCCTATAACAGTCCGGCCTACAAGGAGGCGCTGAAAGCGCTTGGCGACGGCGCCGTGCGCGACATTCGTATCGTCGAGGGGCTGGAGTAACGTCGATGCCGCAGCTCAAGATCTTCAATCCCGAGGTGCTCGGCCGGCCGCTGGGCCAATATTCGCAGATGACCCGCGTGAAGGCGTCGGAGTTCCTGTTCATCGCCGGCCAGGTCGGCACCGACAGGGACGGCAAGGCCATGCCTGATTTCGAGGCCCAATGCGCGCAGGTGTTCGCCAACCTCGGCGCTGCGCTCGCTTCGCAAGGCGCGAACTTTGGCAACGTGGTCGAGTTCACAACCTACCTCGTGCATTCGCAGGACATCGCAAAGTTCATGGCCTATCGGACGCGCGAATTCCCGCGGCTGTTTTCCGGCGGCGCCTATCCTCCCAATACGCTGTTGATGATCGATCGCCTGGTGCGAGAGGAGTTTCTGATCGAGGTGAGTGCGGTCGCGGCCCTCTAGCCCGGATTCGATCGGCTTATTCAGCGGTCAGGACCTTCCGCCGACCGGATTCCTCCCCATATCTACCGGCGGCGGGCTGCCGTTCGGGGCTCGCCGGTGTCGGTCCTCAAGGTCATCGTTTTGATCTCGATGGGGGAATCGGCGCATGCATCCAGATACATGACCCAATGACGATGTTCCGGCCTGCGCCTTGCGAAGGGCATCCGGAATAGGCCGAGGGAGTATGGCAATGAACTTTGAAAAATATACCGACCGCAGCCGCGGGTTCGTGCAGGCCGCCCAATCGCTGGCGCAACGCGAAGGGCACCAGCAATTCTCGCCCGAGCATTTGCTCAAAGTGCTGCTCGACGATCCCGAAGGATTGGCCGCCGGCCTGATTGACCGTTCGGGCGGCGATTCGCGCCAGGCCTTGGCCGCCGTTGAGGCGGCGCTGGCGAAACGACCGAGAATCTCGGGCGGCGGGGCCGGGCAGATCTATCTCGATCCGGCCTTGGCGCGAGTGTTCGACGCTGCCGAAAAGGCTGGCGAAAAGGCCGGAGATTCGTTTGTCACGGCAGAACGGCTGCTTTTGGCGCTGGCGCTCGAAAGAGGCAGCGAAGCCGGCAAGATCCTGTCCAAGGCAGGCGTGACGCCGCAAAACCTCAATGCCGCCATCGAGGCCTTGCGCAAGGGGCGTACTGCGGATTCTGCCACGGCGGAGAACGCCTACGACGCGCTCAAGAAATACGCCCGCGACCTCACCCAGGCGGCGCACGACGGCAAGCTCGACCCGGTCATCGGACGCGATGAGGAAATCCGCCGCACCATCCAGGTGCTCTCGCGGCGGACCAAGAACAATCCGGTGCTGATCGGCGAGCCGGGTGTCGGCAAGACCGCGATCGTCGAAGGCTTGGCGCTGCGCATCGTCAACGGCGACGTGCCGGAGAGCTTGACGGACAAGAAGCTGCTTGCGCTCGACATGGGCGCGCTGATCGCCGGCGCCAAGTATCGCGGCGAATTCGAGGAGCGGCTCAAGGGCGTGCTGCAGGAAGTCACATCCTCGGCCGGCGCCTATATCCTGTTCATCGACGAAATGCACACCATCATCGGCGCCGGCAAGGCCGACGGCGCCATGGATGCGTCGAATCTGCTCAAGCCGGCGCTCGCCCGAGGCGAACTGCATTGCATCGGCGCCACCACGCTCGACGAATACAAGAAGCACGTCGAGAAGGACGCGGCGCTGGCGCGGCGCTTCCAGCCGATCTATGTCAACGAGCCGATGGTCGAGGACACGATTTCCATCCTGCGCGGGTTGAAGGACAAATACGAGGCGCATCACGGCGTCCGCATCACCGACGGCGCGCTGGTCGCCGCAGCAACCCTGTCGCACCGCTACATCACCGACCGCTTCCTGCCCGACAAGGCGATTGATCTGGTCGACGAAGCTGCGGCGCGCCTGAAGATGCAGGTCGACTCCAAGCCCGAGGAACTCGATTCGATCGACCGCGAAGTTATCCGGCTGAAGATCGAGCAGGAGGCGCTGAAGAAAGAGCACGATCCGGGCTCGCGCACCCGCCTGCACGGTCTGGAAACCGAGCTTAAGACGCTGGAAAAGAAATCCGCCGACCTCACGGCGCGGTGGAAGTCGGAGAAGGAAAAGCTGTCCGGCGCGCAGAAGCTCAAGAACGAGCTCGATGGGCTGCGCGTCGAACTCGCCAATGCGCAGCGCCGCGGCGAATTCCAGCGCGCCGGCGAGATCGCCTATGGGCGCATCCCGGAGCTGGAAAAGAAGCTCAAAGCCATGGAGGCCGGCGGCGACAAGGGCGCCATGGTGGACGAGGCTGTCACCGCCAATCACATCGCGCAGGTAGTGTCGCGCTGGACCGGCATTCCGGTCGATCGCATGCTCGAAGGCGAACGCGAGAAGCTTCTGCGCATGGAGGAGCAGCTTGAAAAACGCGTGGTCGGCCAGAACGAGGCGGTCAAGGCGGTGTCGACTGCGGTCCGCCGCGCCCGCGCCGGATTGCAGGATCCCAATCGGCCGATCGGCTCATTCATGTTCCTCGGGCCGACCGGCGTCGGCAAGACCGAGCTGACCAAGGCGCTCGCCGAGTTCTTGTTCGACGACGAGCACGCGCTCATCCGCATCGACATGTCCGAATACATGGAGAAGCATTCGGTGGCGCGGCTGATCGGCGCCCCGCCCGGTTATGTCGGCTACGAGGAAGGCGGCGCGCTCACCGAGGCGGTGCGGCGGCGGCCCTATCAGGTGGTGCTGTTCGACGAGATCGAAAAAGCCCATCCGGACGTGTTCAACGTACTCCTTCAGGTGCTCGACGACGGCCGTCTCACCGACGGCCAGGGCCACACCGTCGATTTTCGCAATACGCTCCTGGTGATGACCTCCAATCTCGGCGCCGAATATCTGGTGGCGCAGCCCGAAGGCGAGGACACCGAGAAGGTGCGCGATCAGGTGATGGCGGAGGTGAGGGCGCGTTTCCGTCCCGAGTTTTTAAACCGCATCGACGAGATCATTCTGTTCCATCGGCTCAAACGCGAGCATATGGGCACCATCGTCGAGATCCAGCTCAAGCGGCTGCAACAGCTTCTGGACGAGCGCAAGATCACGCTGGCGATCGACGCCAAGGCGCGCGAATGGCTCGCCGAGAAGGGCTACGATCCGGCCTATGGTGCGCGGCCATTGAAGCGCGTGATTCAGAAGTCGGTGCAGGACCCGCTGTCCGAACTCATTCTCTCCGGCCGCATCAAGGACGGCGAGAAGGTTTCGATCTCGGCAGGCAAGGCCGGGCTGACCTTCAACGGCAACGCGGTCGCGCAAGCGGCGTAGGCTGCGACTCCCTCTCCCCGCGTGCGGGGAGAGGGGTGATTCATCGCGCGGCCGGCCGCGTGACGGTAACGCTTTCGTTGATGCGCTCGCGCACGTGCTCGACGAAATAGCGCGCCGGTCCCTTCGACAGGCCGCGAACGCGCAGCGGGTTGAGGCCGCCCGAGCTTTCGACGCTGATCGCATCCCAGAAGAAACCGCGGATGTGGATCACCTCGGCGAT
>JASHOR010000106.1 GCA_030041005.1 Xanthobacteraceae bacterium | reverse complement strand
GCAGTTGGCATTGGCCAACGAGGGAGCGAGTACCATCGTGCCGAGCGCCGCAATCGCGACAAGCCGCGATTTCATGGCTTGCCCACGGCGTTTTGAGGAACGGCGAGCACATGGGCATGATCGACCGGGCGCACCGCATCGAGCCGCTCGGCGTTCAACGTCGATACCGCCGTCAGCAGGCAAACCAGCGCGGCGTGCTGATGCGCGGCATCACTGCCGGCGAGCGCCGCCCGCGCGGCCTTCAGCGCATCGTCAACCGATTGGCCACAACTTGCGGCGGTCGAAGCTGACGCAACGGAATTTGTTGGTGGGGTATCTTGCGGCGCGGACGCATGTGCGGCCGAAACATCGACAAGGCAGAGCAGCGCGAGAGCAAGGAGGGAAAGACGGAAAATGCGCGAACAACTCCCTTCCGGAAAGCTCGGAAAGGCCGCTCGATAATTTCGGGCGGCGCGGGAGTTCGATAATCGTTGGGAAACGATAGCGGCGGGCTTTAGCCGCGAGGCCTGGACATCCAAACGGACGGCTTGCGCCATCCGCTCGCCGCCGCCTCCCGGCCTCATGACCGAGAAGCGGCATCGTGACGTGATGCCGGTGGACGTTCCCAAAGAGGTATCGATACCCCGAAGGCAGGCTTTCTCTGCCTTCAACGCTGAGGCTGCCAACAGGTATTTGTTTGGTCAAGGATTATCGAACACAGCGCATTCTTGGCTTATTTGGTCGCATTTTCCGGGCGGCTCGCTTGCGAGGCAGCTCTCGCAAGCGAATCGAAAACCCTTGCCGCGGAGAACCGGCAGTACGGTTGGAGGATGTTGTAGAGAGATTTAATTGGTCCCAACTGTAAGTGGCCGCCTGCGAACGAGGTGAAGGATCGCAGCTACGACACCCGACTGATTTTGAACACGGATGTCCCGATTGGGAATGTTTGGTGAGTCCTGACAGTTTCCCAACCATTGCGAGGGCTCTTACGGCGCGGTTAGGGCAAAATCCGCCGGGAAAGAGCCTGGACCATGCCAATCCCGCAGCGCGAACAGCCTTCACTGATCGAGCGCATTGAGCGTGCGCTGGTGCTGCTTGCGTATTTCATCGAGCTTGATGGCGATGTCCATGTGCCGATGTTCGAGAAATTCGAGGCCGAGCTGGAAGAGCTGAAAAAGAAGGAAGACACCAAGGATCGCGCGCGGCGGCTGCTCCTGGCCTACAGCCGCTTCGGCGGGCGCAAGGCGATCGCCTCCAGGAATTTGAGCTTGAGCTCCAGCGACGGGCCTTTGCCGTATTTGGGTTTGTAGGTCTTGTGGCCCATCAGGCTGTCGATCAGGCTGTCGGGCGCTTCGGCGGCCACGAGGCGGTCCTTGAAGCTGTGGCGGAGCGAATAGACCGAATGACCCTTGGTCGGGCGCAGGCCGTTCTCGGCGAGAAATTTGTTGAGCGTCGCCGATAGACTCGCTGACTTGTCGCGGTAGCGCGGGAACCCTTCCGGCCGGAGTCTCATCGCGGCGAGCGCGATCCCGACCAATGGTATCTCCCGCTCGGAATCCTCCGTTTTGAGCTTCCGGCCGTCGGGCTGGATTTTCACGTACGGGATCTTGGCATCGAGGCGGATTGCGTCCTTCCGCAAATTGACGACTTCGGAAGGCCGCATGCCGGTCTCAGTGACGACATAGAGGACAAAGCGCGCATCCTCGTTCAACCCGTCGAGCGTACCCGTCGCCAGCAGTTTGTCCTGTATGAATTGCGTCTCGAACGGCACACGCGACCGTTCCGCCTCGCCCCTGAGGCGAAGGCCCTTAAAGATGTCGGGAATCTTGAGGCGCCGGCGGATGCTCACGTCCTTGAGCATGCGGCTCAGTTGCCCGATGTCCTTGTTGGCGGTTTTCACCGCCACGCTCTCCTTAATGACGCGCGCGCGCCACCACTCTGTGTAGTCGATGCCGTCGTCCTCGGTCACTTCATTGACCGGCTTATCACCGACCACAGATACGAAATTCTCAACCGCGCGTTTGCGGCCGTTGCGCCAGATGCGCAACTGGTTGGGCGAGAAGTCCTTAACCTCATCTTTCGTAAGCGATTCGTATTCTTCGAACAGCTTCGACACACGGAACGCAGGGCGCTTCTCGGTGCCGAGCAGCCCCGCGCGGGCCGTCGGGTCGTTGGTCACGCCGCGCACAACGAGCGCTTCCAAACGTTCGAGGCGCTGCACGGGCGGCAGCATCAGGAGTTGCGTGTTTTCGACGTATTCGAACCCGAGGCTGCGGGCACGCCGGCGCGCCTCGTCGTAGCGGCTTAACTCATCTTTCGACCGCCCCTCGCAGAGCCCTTTCCAGAACAGTTCAAGCTCTTCATTAAGCTTGCTGGCAACACGCGCGGCGCGGCGTCCGTTGCGATCTTGCGCGATGCGGATTTTGGTCGAGTGTTTGATGATGCCGCGCAAATCGAGATGTGCGAACTCCACCGGGACTCGCCGGACGAAGTGCCAGGTGCCGCATCGGCGCGTGAGAAAGTCGGGCATGAATTTCGGAACGTGTTGGACGTTTTGTTGGACGTATTGTTACACGGGTAATGGCCGAGTTATACCCGAAAATCAATATGTTTTTGTAATCTTTGGGAAAGTTTTGGGATGGGTGGCGCGCCCGAAGGGATTCGAACCCCTGACCTCTGCCTTCGGAGGGCAGCGCTCTATCCAGCTGAGCTACGGGCGCCACGCACGCGGCGGTTCCGCCTAGATAGCGAATGACCGCCGTTGCGGCAACGGCACGGCAGCGGCTTGCCGCCCGCACGGGCGCCTCCTAAGCTTGGTAAATTAGCCGAGGAACCTGCCATGACGCAACTTGCGGAAAAGAAGGAAAAATTGCTGCCCAAAAGCGCGCTGATCAAGGATGCCGCGTTTAAGTGGGACGATCCACTCGACCTCGAGGGCGAGCTCGCCGAAGAAGAGCGTATGGTGCGCGACACCGCGCGCGACTATGCCCAGGAGAAGCTGTTCCCGCGCGTAATCGTCGCCAACCGCGAGGAGCGTTACGACCCGGCGATTGCGCGCGAGATGGGCGCCCTCGGCCTTCTCGGTTCGACCATTCCGCAGGAATACGGCGGCGCCGGCCTCAATTACGTCTGCTACGGTCTGATCGCGCGCGAACTCGAGCGGGTGGATTCCGGCTTCCGCTCTGCGATGTCGGTGCAATCGTCGCTCGCCATGCAGGCGATCTACGCCTACGGCAGCGAGGCGCAGCGCCGCAAATACCTGCCGGGAATGGCGACCGGAGAGCTGCTCGGCTGCTTCGGTCTGACCGAGCCGGATCACGGGTCCGATCCGGGCTCGATGGCGACGCGCGCCGAGAAAGTGCCCGGCGGGTACCGGCTTACCGGCAGCAAGACCTGGATCACCAACGCGCCGGTCGCGCACGTTGCCGTGGTGTGGGCGAAGCTCGACGGCAAAATCCGCGGCTTTCTCGTCGATCGCGACACCAAGGGACTTTCCACGCCGAAGATCGAAGGCAAGCTGTCGCTGCGCGCCTCGATCACCGGCGAGATCGTGCTCGATGGCGCGGTCGTGCCCGACGACAGCCTGCTGCCCAACGTTTCCGGCCTCGCCGGCCCGTTCGGCTGCCTCAACGTAGCGCGCGCCGGCATCGCCTGGGGCGCCATGGGAGCCGCCGAGTTCTGCTGGCACCGCGCCCGCGATTACGCGCTCGCCCGCAAGCAGTTCGGCCGCCCGCTCGCCGCCAATCAGCTCATTCAGAAGAAGCTCGCCGACATGCAGACCGAAATCGCGCTCGGCCTGCACGCGGCCTTGCGGCTCTCCCGGCTCATCGACCAGGGCAAAGCTTCGCCGCCTGCGATCTCGCTGCTCAAGCGCAACAATTGCGGCAAGGCGCTGGACATCGCGCGCCTTGCCCGCGACATGCACGGCGGCAACGGCATCACCGAAGACTTCCACGTCATGCGCGTTCTCTGCAATCTCGAAACGGTCAATACCTACGAGGGCACCCACGATATCCACGCGCTGGTGCTCGGCCGCGCCCAGACCGGCATTCAGGCGTTCACGTGACCAGCCGGCAGCGCGGCCTCAGAGCATGATCCGGAAAAGCGGAAACCGGCTTTCGGAAAAGATCATGCTTCACCAGAATGCCGGAGCGTCAATCGATTCAATATGAATCGGTTGCCCGCTGGTCGGATTTTATTCGAGGCGGTCGGCCGCGCGGGACCGCGGCGGCCTCGAAATCAGTGAAAAAGCCCATGCAAAAATCCATAAAAAAAAGCAATGAGATCGCCATCGCGTTATTGGCGGATCGAGATCGTCCGGCTCGCCGTCATGGCTGCGGTTCTCGCCCTGTGCACCGCGACATCGGGTTCTCCGATCGACGCGGCGACGGCGACGCCGGCGCAGCCGCACGATCCGCGCGCCTTTTGCGCCCGAACCGGTAACGACGACACGCTGCGTCCGCCACCGCCTTCACTCATGCCGGCGATCCGCCGGCTGTTTCACATTCGTGGTCATCTTCCTCCTGCGGCGGCGTACTATCGGTGTGCGGGCGGCGAGGTGATGGCCTGCTGGGTCGGCGCCAACCTGCCTTGCGGCAAAGCCAATACCAGCAAGGACCTGCCGGCCGCTTCGCGCTGGTGCGAAACGCACGCCAATTCCGATTCTATTCCGTTGTACGTCACCGGCCACGACTCGATCTATTCCTGGCGCTGCGCCGAGGGCAAAGCCGAGGCCGGCGCTCCGGTCAGCAATATCGACGCGCGCGGATTCTTCCGGCGCTATTGGAAGATCGTGAAATGAGCGCACGCCGCGGGGCGCTAGTCGTTCCAAACAACGACCGGCCTGCCCTGCTTGTCCTTGAACGAACCGACAATGATCAGAATGAGATCGATCAGCGTCCAGATGCCCAGGCCGCCCAAGGTGATGAGTTCCAGAATTCCGGTGCCGATCTTGCCGACGTAGAATCGGTGCGCTCCGTTGATCGCCACGAACGGCAGCAATATGCACAGCAGCAGCGCCGCGAGGCGGCTTTTAGGACTGGCATTGGGCGGTACGTCCCTGACGCCTGTCGGCGCACCGCAATGCGGACAGGTGGGCGCTTGGCTCGAAATGATCTGGCCGCAACTGCGGCAAAACTGCTGATTCGCGCCAAGCGGCGGCATGGTTTGAGACATTCGGACCCCCTTTGAATTGTCCGATCAGCATGAACCGGCCTGCACCGAGTAGCAAGACGGGGCGCGCAGCCGCAGACCCGCAGCCTCTCATCGCCCAATGACGTCGGCAACCCAGGCTGCGAACGCGTCCAGCACATCGTCCAGGACTTGCGCATCAGTACGGCCGGCTCGCGCTGGAACGTGGAAAGAATGATCGGCGTCGGCAAACAGCTTGAGCGTCGCGCGCCGGCCGAGCGATCTGCAAAGCGGCTTGAGTTGATCGAGCGACGCCAGCGCGTCGCGGGTGCCCTGCAGGAACAGCATCGGAACCTTCACATCAACAAGATGCCTGCCGCGCTCGGCCGACGGGCGCCCGGCCGCATGCAGCGGAAAGCCGAAAAACGCCAGGCCGCGCACGCCCGGCAGCGGCGCCTCCGCCTGCGCCTGCGAGGTCATGCGGCCACCGAACGATTTGCCGCCGGCAATCAGCGGAAGCTGCGGCAAGGCGCTGTGTGCCGCGGCGACCGCGGCGCGCACTGCGGCCTGCGCCAACTTCGGCGGATCGGGCCGTTTCGAACCGCGCTCCATAGAGGGAAACTGGGTGCGCAACGTGGCGATGCCGCGCGCGGCCAGCCCTTCCGCCACCGCGGCCATGAACGGATGCGTCATGCCGGCGCCGGCGCCATGGGCAAGCACATAGCCCGCGCGCGCCCGAGCCGGCGTCTGCAGCAAGCCGGAGACGCGCACGCCGTCGGCAACTGAAATGACAATCGGCTTTGCCGCCGCGGCCGTAGTGTTACCCATGAAACCGTCGCTCTGGCCGCGAAAGCTTAACACGCTTCGGCATGGCGAAGGCCCGCTTATCCGTTCCGTCCCGCATGCGATCGCGCTTTCCGCTTCCTCCTTCAAAACAGCGGCCGCCCTTCCGAACCCCGCGTGCAGCCGATCCACAGCAATTTGGCGATCGGTTTGGCGGCGTCGCGCACGCGCATCTGCTCGGCGAACGGCAGCGTTTGCAGGCGCCGCCAGTAGCATTGATAGTCCTGACAGTTGCGTGCGCGGCGGCAGCGGGCGTCGGCACACGAGCGCCAGTAGCCGAACCGGTCATTGAGCGCCACGGCGACGAGGCAATGTTTCCGGCGCCACGGCGTTCGCCGCCATTGCGTGCGGGTCATTCCTTGCGGATATTTGCCTTTCATCGGCCTTGGTCCCTTCGTTGCGATCAACAAACAAACTTGAGGTTTCCGCGCGTTCCTCCCCTTGTACGCCTGCGCAGCATCGATCGTTCCCGCGACGCGTTTTTTATTCGCGTCCGAGCTTTGCGGCACGGCAAGAGGCAAGGTCTCCCGAAGCAAAAAACGCAAACAAACACAGCAAGCCAATGAAACAGGGGGCGAAGCGCCGAAAGGCGCATCCATCCAATGGCCGCGCCGCACATCCGGACGTTACCGCCCGAACATGCGCGGGGCGCGGCAGCGGGCATCGCAGACAAGCGCGCAGTCGGCGCAACTCATCTGCTTGTGGAGCCCGCTCGCCTTCCGGCGCTCCACCGCGGCACTCGCCGCACCGGACGCATCCAGTATCGGCTCAGCTCCAGACCCGCGCTTCCTGAGACCCGGCCTTACCGGGCGTTACCCGGCTTGGCCTGTCACAGTCTACCGAGCACCTCGGGGACCGGTCATAGTGCCGGTCGGTCGGGGACCCAGAGCCGCCCGGGAGCGGTGTGCGAAACCGCGCGCGGGCACCGCGCTCGCTCCACCTTCAGGATCGCCTCTAGAAAGTGCCCTTCGATGAACGAGCTGCCTCCTTGTACCGAATTAGTGACTATTTTGTCAAGTCTTGTCTCTATATAGGGGACTTAGCTGATTTTATCGGTGTTTTGCCCGCTCACGGCCTGGCGCGCGAGTACGGAAGCTCGTGACTTGCGGTCGACGATTCGCAAATCGCGCGCCGGGGCGTCATAAAACGAAAGAGCGGCCGGGCGGCAAAGGGGCGGTGCCGCATCATGATGCGAACTTCGGAATCGGGACACTCGTTCCGGAAACGCTGTAGTTTGTTGTTTTGCGCAATGGAGTGATCGATGTGCCGCAACATCCGCACGCTGTTCAATTTCGAACCGCCGGCCACCGGGGAGGAAATTCGCGCTTCGGCGCTGCAATTCGTGCGCAAGCTCTCCGGCTTCGCCCGCCCGTCACGCGCCAACCAGGCGGCGTTCGATTGCGCGGTCGATGAAATCGCAGGCGCGGCGCTTCGATTGCTCACGTCGCTGGAAACCACGAGTCCGGCCAAGAACCGCGAAGCCGAACGCGAAAAGGCGCGCGCTCGGGCGAGGGAACGGTTCGCGTGACACTTGCTATTGGGCATTGGGCATTCAAGATCGTCATGACCGGGCTTGACCCGGCCATCCATGTCTTTGTATCCGCAGCTTCGTAAAGTCGTGGATGCCCAGCACAGGCTTGCACTGGCGCCGGCCAAGGGCCGGACCCGGGCGGCCGGGCAAGACTGAGCGGCAATGTAACCCGCGCAAGGGAAAACGATGGCCAGCGAAAGCAAAAAGACAAAATCCGAAACGGCACCCAAAAAAGACGCCATCACGAAGGTCGAGAGCACCACGGCCGAAGCCGCACCCGGAGATGCAGGCAAATCCGATGGCGGCGAGAGCACCGGCACGGCACCTGCCAACTATAGTCGGGGCGAGGGTCAAAAACCGGTCACCGCGGCCTACAGGGAGAACTGGAACGCGATTTTCGCGAAGAAAAAAACGAAGAGGAAAAAGCGATAATCTTGCGGAGAGGACCTGCCTGGACTCCGATTTCATTCGCGACCTGTTTGCGCCGTTCGGGCCGGTGGCGGTGCGGCGCATGTTCTCGGGCGCCGGGATATTTGCCGACGGCCTGATGTTCGGGCTGGTCATCCGCGATGTGATCTATCTGAAAGTGGACGACAGCAATCGCGCGGATTTCGAGCGCGAAGGCTGCGCGCCGTTCACCTACACGCGCGGCCGAAAGACCGGCCGCCCGAGTGAGCACGCCCTGCCCTACTGGAAATTGCCCGAACGGCTCTACGACGATCCCGACGAGCTTGCAGTCTGGGCCAGGCGGGCGTTTGCGATTGCGGAGCGGAAGAAATTTGCCGCACGCGGCCGGACCAAGCGGAAGCGAACGCCCTCCTTGTCAGCGCCGGGCTTGACCCGGCGGTCCATGCCGAAGACCCGCAAATAAGACAACGCGGATTCTCGCAACAAGCATTGACGCCGCATGGATTGTCGGGTCGAGCCCGGCAATGACGAAATAACAAGTAGCCCGCATGAGCGCCGCTACAACGGCGGGTCGTCCACGCTGTCGCGTTTGAACGCGAGGCTCTCTTCCTCCAGGTCAAGCTCGCGCTCGATACGACGGCGCGCCTCGTCGGTGATCTGCCCCTGCTGCAGCAATCTGTATATATATTCGCGCTCGGCGGCGATGAGTTCGGCGCGCAGCTCGGCCGCCGCGCCAACGGCCTCGCGGCTTACGTCTGTCGGCAACCGGCCGGCGCCATGGCCACGGCTCGCGCGCAAGATCGCCAGGACGTCGGCTGGCACTTCGCCATCGGCCGCCAGCCGGTCCACGCGGCCCTGCGACACGTTCAAAGCCTCGATCCGTGCGGTCAGCTCGGCGTCGCGCTCGCGGCGACGCTCGTCTTCGGCGTCATGCGGCAAAGCAAGCCAGCTCACCACGCCCGGCAGCATGAGGCCCTGGCCGACCAGCGTGAGCACGATGACGCCGAAGGTAACGAAGAGAATGAGATCGCGGCCCGGAAACGGCGCATCGGCGAGCGTGGTCAGCGGCAGCGCCAGCGCTGCGGCGAGCGAAACGACGCCGCGCACGCCGACGAAGGCGAGCAGGAAGGCCCATTGCCAGGGCGGCGCCGGATCGCGGCGGCGCAGCGATGGGCTGAGCCAGCGCGGCAGATAGACCGCCGGATAGACCCAGATGAATCGCGCAACGACGATCACGGCGACAGTCAGCAGCAGGGCAACGGCGAGTTCGCGAAGCTCGATCGTATTGGCGCGATCGATCAGCTCCCGCGTCTCCAGGCCGGTCACCAGAAAAATGAAACCCTCAAGATAGTAAACGATCAGGTCCCAGAAGAAGATTCCCTGCAGCCGGGTCGCCGCTGGAATGAGCAGCGGCCCGTTCCAGCTCACGAACAGGCCGGCCGCCACCGTCGCCAGCACGCCGGATCCTCCCAGATTCGCCGGGACCAGAAAGGCGACGTACGGCGTCATCAGCGACAGTGTGATCTCGACGCGCGGATCGCGCGCCCAGCGGCGCAGCCGCAGACTGACCCAACCGACGCCGACGCCAAAGGCGATTTCGCCGATCACGATCAGGACAAACTCGCCCGCGGCTTGCGACAGGGAGAACAATCCGGTGGCGACCGCAGCAACGGCGAAGCGATAGAGGACCAGCGCCGTGGCATCGTTGGCGAGACCTTCGGCGTCGAGCACGACGAGAAGCCGGCGCGGCAGGCCGAGGCGGCGGATGATGGCGAGCGGAGCGACCGAGTCGGTCGGCGCAACGATGGCGCCGAGCACGAAGCCGAGCGCCCAATTCATACCGAATGCGAAATGCGCCACCGCCGCCACGGCAGCGCTGGTGAAGACCACGCAGCCGAACGCCAGGAGCGTGATCGCGCGCAGATTGAAGCGAAATTCGCGCCAGCTCATGGCGACGCCGGCCGAATAGATCAACGGCGGCAGAATGCCGTAAAGCACCAGTTCCGGGGCTAGCGTAATCCGCGGCAGACCGGGAATGACCGCGAGCACAATGCCGGCGACGACGAGCAGAATCGACGGCGCGGTGCGAACCCGTCGCGCAACCACGGCCACGACCACCAGCACGGCCAAGAGCAGCAGAATGGTTTCAATCGTCGCGGTCATGAGGTGCAAATAAGCCAGCGGCATAGATGCAGCAATAAGGGCTTGCAGATTCACCGCTTGCTTGC
>JASHOR010000105.1 GCA_030041005.1 Xanthobacteraceae bacterium | reverse complement strand
TCCAAGCGCGGAGGTTGGTGAAACAGCGCCTTTCGGCGTTCTGCTTCCTTTTCGTTGCCGGAAGCGAGTCGAGAAGATTTGTAGCGCGCGTTGAGTGAAACGAAACCCGGCAAGCGGCGAGCGAGCCGGATCAGGATCATCGATCCCGGATTTCGCTTCGCCCAGTCCGGGCTACGGATTTTTGACTTCGTGCGCCGCGCCGATCGCGATGGCTCCGGCTGGTCCACCGCCGGGGTCATCTGACGACGATCGAAGGTGCGGCGAAGGTCTTGCGCTTTGCTTGCTGATGACTCGGGTGCGCACGAAAACTGCATCGCGAGAACGGGAGAACATGTCTGTTTTCCTCACCCTGGGGCGGCCGCGAAGCGGCCCTCGAAGGGCGAGGCCGCGGCGCCCGGGCCTGCATCCTTCGAGGCTCGCTGCGCTCGCACCTCAGGATGAAGATATTGGCCGCAAGGACGTCAATGCCTGCCGCGCCGTCGTGCAACGACTGTGCTACGGTTTCCGCCGCCACCCAAGGAGTCCCGCCGTGCCCATCCCGAAGCCGAATTACCATCCGCCGTTCAACGTCACGCGCGCCAGCCACGCCGTGCTGCAGGTGAGGGACCTCGGCAGAAGCCGCGCGTTCTATGTCGATCTGCTCGGCTTTATCGTCAGCGACGAGGACAAGGATACGCTCTACCTGCGCGGCGTCGCCGAGGCGTGCCACCACTCGCTGGTGCTCAAGCGCGCGGCGGCGCCGCAAGCCGAGCGGGTCGGCATGCGCTGCTTTACCGACGAGGATTTGGAGAAGGCGAAGCGCTACTTCGACCAGCAAGGCTTGCCGGCGCAGTGGGTGGAGCGGCCTTATCAGGGCCGCACGCTGCACGTGAGCGATCCGCTCGGCGCGCCGCTCGAATTCTGCGCCACCATGGCGACCAAGCCGCGGCTCGTGGTCAGCTTCGAACATCATCACGGCGCGGTGCCGCAACGCATCGATCATTTCCAATTGCTGGTGCCGGACGTGCAGCGGCAGCTTGAATTCTATATGGGGCTCGGCTTCCGCCTGTCCGAATACATTGCCGCCGACGGCAGCGACGAGCCGCTGTTCGTGTTCCTGCAAAGGAAAGGAAACCCGCACGATATCGTGTTCGCGCCCGGCGCCGGGCCGCGATTGCATCACGCCGCGTTTGCCATTCCGGAATCGTATCTGTTCTTCTACGTCTGCGACCTCGCCTTCAACATGGGGTTTGCCGAAAACGTCGAGTTCGGTCCCGGACGCCACGGACCCGGCCACGCCCTGTTCGTCTATATGCGCGACCCCGACGGTCATCGCATTGAATTATTCAACACGCACTATCAGTGCATCGACATCGAGGACGAGCCGGTGCGCTGGGATGCCTCTTTTGCCGGCAAGCGACGCTGGCAGCTTCCCGCCCGCGCGCAATGGTTTACGCAGGCGAGCCGCTTTGCCGGCGTCGAGCCGCGCGAGCCGGAGCACAAGGGCAATCCGATGACGCTCGAGCGTTACGTCGGCGCAGTGGGATAGGGGGAGCGGCATTCGCAATGGGCAGACTTCCATCGGGCGTTCGATCCGCTCTTTGGAAAACCGTCAATGGCCGGGATTTGCGATCCTTGAGGACCGCGTCGATCTTTTTGCATGCCGACTTTGCGGCCGGGGCGCGCTTGCGGGATCACGCCTGCGCGCTGGCGCGTTGAGGCTGCGAGCTTGCCGCGAATGGCAATGCGGCCGCTTTTGCAAGCTGTTTACCTTGGCCAGTGTACATATATGTCCCTGGGGAATTGCGGATTGCCAATCCCTTACGCAGGACCAAAGGCCATGACGCTGCAGGCAGAAGCGGCTGCCGCACCGGCTCCGGCGCCGCTCCCGTCCGCGCGGACGGAGCCAATCTGGTTTCGCTCCTACCCGCCGGGCGTGCCTCGAAGCATCAACGCGGACGCTTATCCCTCGCTGCACGCCATGTTGCTCGAAGCCTGCGCCAAGTTCTCCGAACGGCCGGCATTCGAATGTTTGCGGGCGCGCCTGAGCTACGCCGAGTGGGAGCGCTACAGCCGCGATTTCGCGGCGTTCCTGATCGAACAGGCGAATTGTCGGCCGGGCGACCGCGTCGCCGTCATGCTGCCGAACCTGCTCGCCTATCCGGTCGTCTTTCTCGGCGCGTTGCGCGCCGGCCTGATCGTCGTCAACGTCAATCCGCTGTACACGCCGCGGGAGCTTGAGGCGCAGCTCGCAGATTGCGGCGCCTCGGTCATCGTGATCCTGGAAAATTTCGCCCACAAGCTGGAAACGGTCATCGCCGCGACGAAGCTGCGTCACGTCGTGGTAGCGCGGCTCGGCGATTTCGTCCCGACGCTCAAGCGCTGGGCGTTCAATTTCGCCAATGCCTACATCAGGCATGCGGTGCCGGCCTGGCACTTCGACAGCTTCGCGATGCTGCAGGACGCCTGCGGGCGCACGCCGAGCGGCGCTTATGCGGATGCCGAGCCGGCGGCGGATGCGGTGGCCTTGCTGCAATACACCGGCGGAACCACCGGCGTGGCCAAAGGCGCGATGCTCACCCATCGCAACATGATCGCCAACACGCTGCAATGCTGCGCCTGGATCGGCTCCGGCCTCGAACTCGCCGACGAATGCGCGCTGACGCCGCTGCCCCTCTATCATATCTTTTCGCTGACCGCGAACCTTCTGGTGTTCGCGTGCTTCGGCGGCCTCAACGTGCTGGTGCCCGATCCGCGCGATCTGCATCGGCTCATTCGCACGCTGCGCGACAATCGCATCACCGCAACGTCCGGCGTCAACACGTTGTTCAATGCGCTCCTGAACAGGCCCGATTTCGCCGCTCTCGACTTCAGTGCGTTGCAGGTGACGATCGGCGGTGGCGCCGCGGTACAGGGCGAGGTGGCCCGCCGCTGGCAGGAGATTACCGGCCGGCCGCTGGTCGAGGGCTACGGCCTGACGGAGGCGTCGCCGGTCGTGTCCATCAATCCGATTGCCGGCCCCAAGCTCGGCACCGTCGGACTGCCGGTACCGTCCACCGAGGTGAGCATTCGCGACGATTCCGGGGCCGTGCTTGGCCTCGGCGCGGAGGGCGAGGTCTGGGTCCGCGGCCCGCAGGTCATGCGCGGCTACTGGCAGCGTCCCGACGAAAGCCGGAAAGTGCTGAGCGCCGACGGCTGGCTGCGCACCGGCGATATCGGCGTCCTCGACGCCGGGGGCTTTCTGAAGCTTCTCGACCGCAAGAAGGACATGATCATCGTCTCCGGCTTCAAGGTGTTTCCCAACGAGGTGGAAGACATCGCCATGATGCACCCCGCCGTGCGCGAGGCCGCCGCGATCGGCGTGCCGGACGCGCGCACCGGCGAGGGGGTCAAGCTCTTCGTCGTCAGGCGCGATCCGGAACTGACTGCCGCGGCGCTTGGCGCGTTTCTCCGCGAGCGGCTGGTGAACTACAAGCGGCCGCACATCATCGAATTTCGCGACGACTTGCCCAAGAGCAACATCGGCAAGATCCTGCGCAAAGAGCTGCATTGAGCCATGCGCCAGACGCTGCCGGGCAGCCTTCCTGCCCAACAACCGTCGTGCTAACGCTTGTTCGTAATCACGAACGGGGAGGGATTTCGGCGCATGGCCAGGTTGCAACTTTCGTTCGCGTGCGGGCTGTACGACCGCATGCAGCCGCTCTACACCGGCGAGGTCAAGCCCGACGGCATCGATCTCAATTTCATCGCCATTGACCAGCCGCGCCCGATCTTCGATCGCATGTCCGGCGGCCAGGAATTCGACGTCGCCGAATATTCGGCGTCCGAATTCACGCAGCGGTTCACCCGCAACGAGTGCCCGTTCGTCGCCATCCCGGTATTTCCCTCGATCGCCTTCCGCCTGGGCTTTATTGCCATCAACAAGAAGTCCGGAATCAAGACGCCCAAGGATCTCGAGGGCAAGCGCGTTGGCGTGCCGCTCTACACCATGACCGCCGCCATATTCATCAACGGCATGCTGCATCACGAATTCGGCGTCGATCTCACCAAGATTCGCTGGCTGCAGAGCGCGATGAACGAGTCGGGGTCGCACGGCCATCCGACCGTCCTGCCGCTGCTCAAGAAGATGTCGATCGAGAACAATCAGTCGGACAAGACGCTGGGCCAGCTCCTCGCCGCCGGCGAACTCGATGCGACGCTCGGCACCAGCCTGCCGCAGGAAATCAGGACCGATCCGAACATCACGCGGCTGTTTCCGAATTTTGTCGACGTCGACAAGGATATCTACAGGCGCAAGGGCATTTATCCGATCATGCACCTGGTCGCGATCAAGAAGAGCATCTACGAAAGGTATCCGTTCGTCGCCACGAGCCTCTACGACGCATTCGTGAGATCGAAGAAGCTCGCGTTGCAGAAGCTGTTCAACCTGCGAGCGGTGCGCTACATGACGCCGTTTTTGATGCGGGAAATCGACGACATCTGGGACGTATTCAACGGCGACCCGTGGCCCTACGGCATCGAGCCCAATCGCCGGACGCTGGAAGCGCTCATAACCTATCAGCAGACGCTCGGTCTGACGGACAGGGCCGTCAAGGTCGACGATCTGTTCGTGCCGACCTACGGCTGACGGACCGGCATTGCCTGCTTTCCGATTTTCACTGACGCCTCATATGGGACAATCGTCATGAGCCAACTCGAAGACCTGTTGCGCGACCTTGTCATCGCCAATCGCATTCTGTCCAATGAAGATGTGGTCGACGCCTACGGCCACATCAGCGTGCGGCATCCCGACAATCCCAAGCGTTTCTTCATGTCGCGCTCGCGCGCGCCGGAATTGGTCGACCGTCACGATCTCATCGAGTTCGACCAGGAGGGCGAGCCGATCAACGACAAGCGCCCGCCGTATCTCGAGCGCTTCATCCACGCGGCGATCTTTGAGGCGCGGCCCGATGTGACGGCGGTGGTGCATGCGCACGCCGAGGACACGCTGCCGTTCGGGCTGATCAACAAGCCGCTCGAGCCGGTGATCCATTCCGGCAGCTTCATCGGCGGCAAAGTGCCGGTGTGGGATATTCGCAAGAAGTTCGGCGACACCAATCTCCTGGTCACCAACATGGCGCAGGGCCGCGATCTCGCCAAATGTCTGGGCAAGGGTAACGTCGCGCTGATGCGCGGCCACGGCTTCGCCTCGGCCGCGCGCTCGATCGTCGAGGTGGTGCGGCTGTCGGTCTATCTGCCGCGCAATGCGCGCGTACAGATGAACGCATTGCGCATGGGCGGCAAGCCGAAGCCCTTGTCCAAGGGCGAAATTGCCTCGCGCGGCACGGGGCAGAGCTACACGCCAACCTCGGCGACAACTTGGCGTGCCTGGGAATATTGGGCGACCCGCGCCGGCTGCGGCGACATGATCGGCAAGCCGCCCGAACACGCGCGCTGAGCGGATGCAGATGCCGGCGCGGAAGACCGCTTGCGAAGCTGTGACGGCTTACCGGCCCTCGCGCGCCCAAGTGCCGGCGAGGGTGCCGAGCAGGAGCAGCAGCCCGAGCAGTCCGGTAAAGACCGGAAGCACCCCGATTCCGCGCACCACGCTGGCGTCGCTCATCTTCAAGCCGATCCAGTCGCGGCCCGCATACGTATCGCCGGAGCGCACAGCAACGATGCGCGGCACATGCAGGCCGCCGCCGTCGTCGAGCCGCCGTGAAGAGCCGCCGGTCGCTTTCGCGATCGGCGCGAGCACCTTCGTGGTCGAGGTGACTTGGGCGAATTCCAGCGGATTGGCAGGTCCCATATTGACCAGCGCCGTGAGCTTGCCGTCGGTCGCCCGCCACAATCCGAGTTCGTCGGCCGCGACCGTGCTCTGCCAAAGTCCGGCTTGCACGCGGTCGAGCTTGAGCACGCGCGCCGCGCCCGACGGCGAGGTCAGAGTCACGTCGGAGACCGAGTCGCCCATGGTCTGCCGCTGCACCACGAGGTTATGTCCGCTCACTTTGAGGCGCAGCGCCTCCTCTTCGAGGTCCGGCTCCTTCATCAGCCAGTGCGAAAGCCGGCGCAAAAGATCGAGTTGCGGGCCGCCGCCCTGAAAGCCGCGCGCCCACAGCCACATCTGGTCGGACAACAGCAGCGCCACCCGGCCCTGGTCTTGGCGCGCGAGCACCAGCAGCGGCTGATTATCCGCTCCCTTCATGATCGTCGTGCCGGTCGTGCTGGCGGAATCAACGACGCGGAACCACTGGCTCCAGTGCGGCGGATCGCTGTCGGATCCTTCGAGGCCCCGCGTCACCGGATGTCGCCTGCCGAGCTTGGTGAGCTGCGGATGGAACGGCTGTTCGGTCACTTCGCCGCTTGGCTCCGCCGGCAGGATGGAATCGAGCGGAGTGTGCCAGATGCTGAACTGGCCCGCATAATCGGGGCCGGCATCGACCAGCACGGCGCCGCCGTCGCGGACATATTGCGCGATGTTGTCGAAATAGATCATCGGCAGCACGCCCTGACGCGCGTAACGGTCGAAGATGATGAGCTGGAACTGATTGATCTTCTGCTGGAACAGCTCGCGGGTCGGAAACGCGATCAGCGACAATTCGTTGATTGGCGTGCCGTCCTGCTTTTCCGGCGGCCGCAGGATGGTGAAGTGCACGAGGTCGACGGAGGGATCCGACTTGAGCAGGTTGCGCCAGGTCCGTTCGCCCGGATTGGGCTCGCCGGAGACCAGCAGCACGCGCAGCTTGTCGCGCACCCCGTCGATCGAGACGACGGCGCGGTTATTGACCGTCGTCAGTTCCCCGCCCGGCAACGGCGCGGCCTCGATTTCAACGATGTTTTGCCCCTCGTGCGGGATCGGGATATCGACGCTTTGCGGTACGCCGACCGGCACCGTCTGGGTCTGCAGCACATTGCCGTCGCGGCGCACGGTGACCTGCGCGCTCGTTTCGCTGGCGCCCTGATCTTCGACCCGGTAGGTGATGGTCTGGGACTGACCGACGATGCCGAAGCGCGGCGCCGCGATCAGCGCAACGCGGCGGTCGCGTTCGTTCTCGTGGCCGGTAATCAGCGCTTGGACTGGCGCATTGAAACCGAGCGCGCTCACGTTCGCCGGCACGTCGTGGACGCGGCCATCGGTGATCATGACGACGCCGGCGATACGGTCGGGCGGTACGTCGGCGAGCGCCGAATTCAGTGCCGTAAACAGGCGCGTGCCGTCATTTTCGCCGTCAGCCTGGCCGGCCTCGATCACGCGGGTTTCAAGACCAGGTATCTTATGGAGCTGTTCGACCACGGCGGCGCGCGCGGCCGCAGTCTGCTGGGTGCGGTCGCCGAAATTCTGGCTCGGGCTCTTGTCCACCACCACGACGGCGACCGAGCTGAGCGGCTGGCGATCCTCCCGCGTCAACGACGGATTGGCGAGCGCCAGCACGACCAGCGCCAGCGCCAGCGCCCGGATCGCGGCACCGCGACTGCGGGCAACGAACAGGACCAGCGCCAGGACCGCCGTGATGCCGACAGCGGCCCACAGAATTTGTGGCGAGACCAGCGGAGCGAACGCGACGCCGAAGTTCAACCGCTTCTCCTATTGTCCGAGCCGCTCGAGCAGCGCCGGCACGTGGACTTGATCCGCCTTGTAGTTGCCGGTGAGCGTGTACATGACGATGTTGACCCCGGCCCGGAACGCCATTTCGCGCTGGCGCGGCTCACCCTCGACGATCGGCAGCATCGGCTGGCCGTCGGGCTGCATGGCCCACGCACCGGCCAGATCGTTCGAGGTGATGAGAATCGACGACACGCCGTCGCCGCCGCGCGCCGGCCGCTTCGCCTCTTCCTGATCCGGTTCGGACGGCAGCGCTTCGACCCAGAGCTGGCCGGTGCTGAAGCGGCCGGGAAAGTCGCGCAACAGATAGAATGTCTTGGTCAGCACGTGATCGCGCGGCACCGGCTCGAGCTGAGGAATATCGAGGGAGGAAAGCATCTTGCGCAATTCGATCATTCCCGGGCTGCGGGTTTCTCCACCCGGCCCGGGCGGCGCATCGATGGCGTCGCGGGTGTCGAACAAGACGGTTCCCCCGTTCTTCATGTAGGAGTCGATGCGCTTGAGCGCGTCCTCGGACGGCTGCGGCGTACCCGGCACGATCGGCCAATAGATCAGCGGATAGAACGCAAGCTCGTCGTGGGCGATATTGAGCCCGATCGGATCGCCGGCTTCGAGGGCGGTGCGCTGGGCCAGAAACAGCGTGAGGCCGGCAAGTCCGGCTTTGCTGATCGTGTCGGCCTCGGAATTGCCGGTGATGACGTAGGCGAGCCGCGTTTGCAGGGCCGCAGGCGGCACATCCGGATTCGGTGCCTCCTGGGCATGGGCTTGCATCAGCGCGAGGCCGAGAAACGCAAAGGCGGCGACGACAGTGACTGTCGCGCGCGCACGCCGCGGAAACAGCCGCTGGATGCCGCCGCCGAGAATGAGCACGATGAGCGAATCAATGAGGACCAGCGCCAACGCGGCGAGGAAGATTGGTCCGCGCAGATCCAAGGGTTCGCTGGTGCGATAGACCTCATGGTGCGCATTCGCCAGTGGAGTGAAATCGAGCGGAGCCAGTTGGTCGGCGGCGGTAAGCGTGTTGACGGCCAGATAACTTTCGGGAGGGCCATAGAAGCCGGGCGGGTGCTCGGCGGTCGCCCGTCCGGCGAAGTTGACCGGCACCGGTCGAGCCGTCGGCGGCGGCGCAACGAACGCGCCGAAGCCGTCGAGGATGTGGCTAGGCGCAACCACTTCGTGCGTTGCGTTCGCCCTGGCCTTTGCGGTCTGGGCTACGTCCGTGCCGGCGAGGTCGACGATCCGCTTGAGCATTTCGACGAACGTGCCCGACAGCGGCAGGTTCGACCAGCGCGTGTCCGCAGCGACGTGGAAGAGCACGATCAACCCTTTGCCGCGCCGCGCGGCGGTCACGAGCGGTGTCCCGTCGGCGAGCGTGGCCCAGGTATTGTCAGACAGCGTCGCATCGGGCTCGGCGAGCACCTGCCGCTTCACCGTCACATCATTCGGCACCGCCATGCCGCTGAACGGACCGTTGCTGGAAAATGCCGCGAGTGGCTGCGGTTGGTCCCAGCTCAGGCTGCCGCCAAGGATGCGACCGCCGCGTCGCAGTTTCACCGGGACGAGATCGTCGTCCTGAGCCGCTGCCAGCCGCGGGCCGGCGAGACGTATCAGCACGCCGCCGTCCTCGACCCATTGTGCCAGGCGATCGTGGGTGTCGCCGGCAATGGTGCCGACATCGGCCAAAATCAGGACCGGCAGCCGCTGGTCAAGGAAGTGCGCAATCGCATCGGCGGCCGATTCGCCCTGCGCGACCCGTACGTCGGCGAACGGGTTGAGCGCCCGCTGGATATAGTAGCTCGCCGACAGCAAGGGCTCGTCCGTATCCGCAGTTGCCGCGGAAACCACGCCGACGGTGCGCCGCTGCGAGCGCTTGTCGAGCAGCGCCACGGCGCCCGCGGAGCGCTCGCCGGCGATCCCGATGCGGGCGATGTCGTTGCGGATTTCGACGGGCAGGTTGAAGCGGGCCTCGGTTTCGTGTTCGCCCGGCTTGAAGGTAAAGGGGGCTGCGCCGAGCGACAGGCCCTTGAGATCAAGAGCGCGGACCGTCCCGGTGGCGGCCGCGCCGGCGTCGAGACGCAACACCTTCACCGAAAGTCCGCCGGCTGCGTTATCGGGTGCGGCGAGCGCGCGCGGACTGGCAACGCCGCCCGATACGATCGTGATCGGACGCGAGCCGAGGATCTGCGCCAAACCTTTGACGAACTTGTCGCCGCCGCCGAGGTCCGTTCCGTCCGACAGCCACATCAACTCCACGTCCGGCCTTGCGGCGAGGAAGCGCGCCAGCGCCGGCAGAACGTCTTGGCGCGCGATGGTCTGAGGCACCGGCGTCATCTGATGAAGCCGCACGCGCGCCGATTCCGCCGGCTCCAGCGAGATGTCGCGCGTCCCATCCGAGAGCGGAATGAGCGCAACCGGGCGGCGATCGTCGGCGGCGCGCGCAATGACGTCGTCGGCCGTGCGCAGGCGTGCGTCCCAGGTCGCGGCTGCCGCCCAGCCGTCATCGATCAGGATCGCGACCGGCGCGCGTGTTTGCGTGGCCGCGACCGGCGGATGCCACAACGGACCCGCCGCGGCAATGATGACAAGGGCCGCGAGGGCAAGCCGGATCAGCGTCAGCCACCACGGTGTGCGCGCCGGAGTTTGCTCCCTGGGAGCGATTTCGAGAAGAAGTCGGGTTGGCGGAAAGTCGATGCGACGCGGTCGCGGCGGTATCATCCGCAGCAGCCACCACAGCACCGGCAGAGTCAGCAGCCCGATGAGGACCAGCGGTTCGGCAAAACCGAGCGGCAGGGCGCCAATCATGTCTCGGCCCTCGCTTGGGCCGGCGCGTGCGTCCGCGCGCTGGCATCGCTCATTGCCGCGCCGATACGGGCGTGCAGGGCAAGCAATAGTTCACTGGCGGGCCGGTCGGTGCGATGAATCGTGAAGCTGAAACCCAGCCGGTCGGTCTCGCTGCGGATCGCATCACGATGCTGCTTGACGCGCGAGGTGTAGTCGGCCTTCCAGCTCTCGGCACGGCCCGCCGTAATGCGGCCGGCGCCTTCAGGGTCGACGAATTCGATGCGCCCCCAATAAGGAAAGGTCTCCTCGGCGGGATCGACGATCTGCACGACATGACCGCGTGCGCCGCTGCCGGAGAGCTGGGTGATGACGCGCCGCACCTCGCCGATGGGGCTCCACAAATCCGAGAGCAGCACGATTTCCGCGAGCGGGGAGGGGGAAAAATTCGGCGGCAGGCTCGCTCGCTCGCTGCGGTCGTGGACGATCGCCTGCGCCATGAGATCGATAACGTTGCGGCTGCCGGTCGGGCGCATCAGGCCGGGAATCCCGACGCGTTCGCCGCCTTCGACCAGAACCTCGGCGAGAGCGAGCGCAATCACCAGCGTGCGATAGAGCTTGCTGTCGGGCACGTGCGGCGAGGCAAAAACCATCGACGGGGAGCGGTCCGGCCAGATCCAGACCGTATGCGCCGCTTCCCATTCCAGCTCGCGGACATAGAGATGATCGTCGCGCGCCGAACGCCGCCAGTCGACACGCGATGCCGGCTCGCCGGAAACGAAGCGGCGGTATTGCCAGAAATTCTCGCCCGGTCCCGCGCGTCGCCGCCCGTGCAGGCCGTGGATGACGGTTGCGGCCACGCGGCGCGCTTCCAGAATGAGGCGCGGCATCGTTGCCGCCAGCGTCCGGCCGTCGCCGACCGCGCGTGCAACCGCCGGACCATCGGGATGATTGCGCTGCTGAGCGTGTTTGGGCTCAACCGCCATTCGTTTATCCGATCCGTCCTTTCAGGCGCGCGATCACCGCCTCGATGCTTTCGCCTTCGGCGCGTGCGGAGAAGGTGAGCGCCATACGGTGCTTGAGAACGGGCTCGGCGAGATCGAGCACGTCGTCGACGGAAGGAGCCAGTCGTTCGTCGAGCAGTGCGCGTGCGCGTACTGCCAGCATGAGCGCCTGGCTGGCGCGCGGGCTCGGACCCCAGGCGATAAGCTTTGCCTCGGCGGTTCCCGGTCCTGGCCGGGCCGAACGTACGAGTTTGAGTATTGCTTCGACGACGGATTCCCCGACCGGCAAGCGGCGCACCAGCCGCTGTGCAGCCGTCAGGTCGTCGGCAGCCATCGCCGGCTTCGGACGCGTTTCCTCGAAGCCCGTAGTCTCGAACAGGATCCTTCGTTCCGCCTCCTGGTCGGGGTAGCCGACGTCGATTTCCATCAGGAAGCGGTCGAGCTGGGCTTCGGGCAGCGGATAGGTGCCTTCCTGTTCCAGCGGATTCTGCGTGGCGAGCACGTGGAACGGCCTGGGCAGGTCGTGGCGTGCGCCGGCTACGGTAACGTGCTGCTCCTGCATGGCCTGCAACAGCGCCGACTGCGTGCGCGGACTGGCGCGGTTGATCTCGTCGGCCATCAGCAGTTGGGTGAACACCGGACCGGAAATGAAACGGAAGCTGCGCTTGCCGGATTGGCTTTCCTCCAGAACCTCAGTGCCGAGAATGTCCGAGGGCATGAGGTCCGGCGTGAACTGAATGCGCCGCGCGTCAAGTCCGAGCACGATGCCCATCGTCTCGACAAGCTTGGTCTTGGCGAGGCCGGGTACCCCGATAAGGAGCGCGTGCCCCCCGGACAAGATGGTCACGAGCGCTTGTTCGACCACTTTGTCCTGGCCGAATATCACCGTGCCGACGGCAGCTTTGGCCGCGCGCACATGCGCGATCGTCGATTCGGCCGCGCGCACGATCATGTCTTCCAGCTTTTCCAGTCCTTCGCCGCCAGCAGCGGACATTGCTAACTCCCTGTTTCGAGGCCGTATCGCGGTGCCCGCTGATCGCTGATCTATGTGCCGCAGCGGCGAATCTTCAGGGGCCAAGATTGGTCAAGATTGCACAGGCGTCAGGCAATGCAATAAATGCGCCCGCGGTCTTGAAAGGGCTTCGAGCGCCGGTTCTTCGGCCCCGGAGAGCACAACTCGGGCTTGGGCCGCGCCGGCGTGACCTCGCAATCACGATCGCGCGAGCGACCCGTATTAATTGCTGGATTCGCATCCGGCCGCTACGTTCAAGGCAAACCATGGCGAAGGCAGGGCAGAGGGCGCTGGAGTCGATCACAGGAGCGGCAGCGCGCGTCGTCGGAAAAGGACTGCCGCCTGTCGAGCGCTGGAATCCGCCGTTTTGCGGCGATCTCGATATGCGGATAGCCGCCGACGGCGCCTGGTACTACCTCAATACTCCGATCGGACGCCCGGCGCTGATCAAACTGTTCGCCTCGGTGCTCAGGCGCGAAGGCGAGAAATACTACCTCGTCACGCCCGTTGAGAAATGCGGCATCCAGGTCGACGACGCCCCGTTCCTCGCGGTCGAGCTGAACGTCGAGGAGCATTCGGCCGGACGGGTTCTCAATTTCCGCACCAATGTCGACGACTGGGTGGCTTGCGGAGCGGACCATCCGCTCCGCTTTACCCCCGAAGTCGGGACCGGAGGGTTGAGGCCTTATGTTCTCGTCCGCCGGAACTTATGGGCGAAGGTGACGAGAAGCCTGCTTTTCGATTTAGTTGCGCTGGGCGAAGAGCGCGACGTGGACGGCGCGGCCATGTTCGGTGTGGTCTCGATGGGGGCGTTCTTCGCAATGGCGAACGCGGAGCAGGTGAGGGATTTCGGGTGAACGAGCACAGCGCCTCGCTGCAAGACCGAAAACAGGGCTTTTTTGACCGGGCGCAGGCGCGGCTGAAGCTGGATGTGCCGCCGGCGCTGGTCGATCCGACGGCAAAGGGGATACGCCGCGGCGATCTCGATCTCGATCCGAGCTTGTGGGAACGCGCCGGAGTGAGCGCCACGAAACCGGCCGCAGTTCTGGTCCCGATTGTCGACCGCGAGACCCCGACCGTCTTGCTCACACAGCGCACTGCAGATCTGACGAGTCACGCCGGGCAGGTGGCGTTTCCGGGCGGGAAGATCGAGTCGGGCGATGAAAGCCCGGTCGCCGCCGCGCTGCGCGAGGCCCGAGAAGAAGTGGGGCTTGCGCCCATTCTGGTCCAGCCGATCGGTTATCTCGACCTGTACCTGACGTTTTCCGGCTTTCGCATCCTGCCCACGGTGGCGCGGGTAAAGCCGCAATTTACCCTCACGCTCAATCCCGGCGAGGTCGTCGACGCGTTCGAAGTGCCGCTCGATTTTCTGATGAATCCAGGCAACCACCAGCTCAAGACGCGCGACTGGAAGGGAATTGCGCGGGAATACTATGCAATCCCGTTTGGGAATCGCTACATTTGGGGCATTACCGCTGGAATTTTACGCAATCTCTACGAACGGGTTTACGGCGGATGATCAGGCCGGCGTTGACCGAAATCGGGCTGTTCGTGGCCCCGTTCGTGCTTTACGCGGCGTTCCTTGCGCTGACGAATGCCGGCGCTCTGCAGTCGAAGATGTGGACGCCGCGGCGGCTCTTTGCGCTCACGATCGTCTCGCTCCTGCTCGTGATAGGGAGTTTTCTGGCGCTGGCGCAGTTTTCCGGCGCGCCGCCGGGCTCGACCTACATTCCCGCGCACATGGACCACGGAGGGTTTGTGCCGGGGGAGACGCGATGATGACGACGGCGCAACTCGGCGATGTCGCATGGCTCAAGGGCGGCGACGTTGCCCGTCTGCTCGAAGTGCTCGGCCGTAACGGCGAAGAGGCGCGCGTGGTCGGCGGCGCCGTGCGCAACGCGCTTCTGCACAGGCCGGTCATCGAGATCGACGTGGCGACCACGGCGGTGCCTGAGGAAGTCATGCGCCGCGTCGTAGCGGCCGGCTGGAAGGCGGTGCCGACCGGAATCGATCATGGGACCGTGACGGTCGTCATTGACAGTCGACCTTTCGAAGTCACCACTTTGCGCGAGGACGTGGAAACCTTTGGCCGCAAGGCGCGCGTAAGGTTTGGTCGCGATTGGCGCGCGGATGCCGAGCGGCGCGACTTCACGATCAACGCGCTGTCCATCTCCGCCGACGGAGACGTTTTCGATTACGTCGGCGGGCTCGACGACATAGCCCGCCACCGCGTGCGCTTTATCGGCGATCCGGCACGACGGATCGCCGAGGACTATCTGCGAATCCTGCGGTTCTTTCGCTTTCACGCCCATTTTGCGCACGGCGCGCCGGATGCCGTCGGATTGCAGGCCTGCATCCGCGCGCGCGCCGGGCTTGATACGCTGTCGCGCGAACGGGTCCGCATGGAGTTGTTGAAGCTCGTCGCCGCGCCGGAGGCGGCGTCAACGCTCGCGGTCATGGCCGAAAGCGGCCTTTTAGGTCCAGTGCTGGGCGGTGTTGCCTACGTCGCGAGCCTTGCGAAGATCGCCGAGATCGAGACGGCGCTTGGCTTGGGTGCCGATCCGGTGCGCCGGCTCGGTGCGCTCGGCGTGATGGTCAAGGAAGACGCCGAACGGCTATCGGAGCGGCTTCGCCTCTCCAATGCCGAGTCCGCGCGGCTTATGGCGCTCGAAGGCTGGCGGCGGGTGTCGCCTTCGCTCGGCGAGCAGTCTGCGCAGGCGCTGCTTTACCGTCTCGGGGCGCATTCCTTTGCCGACCGTGTGCTGTTGGCTTGGTCGCGCGCCGGGTCGGGGACGGAGGATATCGCCTGGCGCGACTTGGCGTTGCTGCCGCAGCACTGGGCGCCGCCGGCCTTTCCGCTGAAATCGGCCGACCTTATCCGCCGCGGCCTGCACCCGGGCCCCGCGCTCGGCGCTGCCCTGCAGGCGGCCGAGGACGCCTGGATCGCGGCGGATTTTCCGTCCGACGGCGCTGCGATCGAGGCGATCGCGGAGCGGGCGGCGGAACGTTTTAGGAGCTGATGGTCTGTTTGCCGAAAATGGCGCCGAGTTGGCGTTGCGCGGCGCTACGCCTTGTGGTTGGCCTTTCCGATGCTCACCTGCCGAAAATCAAACTGCTCGGATGCTGGTTGATATTCTTGATGGTCTTCTGCAATTCGGCAAGCGTGCGCCGGCCGTCGACCGCAAACGCTTCGAATTGCTTGAGCCCGGTGTTGGAAAACTGTGTGCTCTGCTTGTCGAGATCGTCGGCGAGACGGCGGATCGAATCGGCGGCTTTGCCGATCTGGCCGTTGTCGTCAGGCCCGCCGGTGAGGTTTTGCAGACCGGCCATCACCGCATCGAGGCGCTTTGAGTTTGCCGCCAGAGTCGCAGTGACAGCCTGGATGTTTGTGAGCGAGGCGTGCAGCGCCGTCTCGTTCTCGGCCACCATGCCGTCGATGCGGGCGAGCACGTCGCGCGCCTGCTGTGTCACATCGGCGGTCTCGTTGGCGTCCGCATAGAGCGTCGGCTCCTGTCCGTTTTGCGCAATCAGCGGCGCCGCGCTCGGCGAGCCGCCCGTGAGGGAAACCTCGGCAAGTCCCGTCAATCCCTGGAACGCCAGTCCCGCTTTGGTATCGGCGCGCACCGGCACGGTTCGGTCGAGCTTGATGAGCGCCACGACCTTGCGCGGATCGCGCGTGTCGAGCATCAGGCCGGCGACTTCGCCGACCCGGATGCCGTCAAAGGTAACGTCGGCGCCGGTGCGCAATCCCGCCACCGAGCCGTCGAACACCACCCGATACGCGGTCTCGGCGCTGCCGACGCCGGTCCGCTGAAACCAGAAGATAAAGCCAAAAGCGCCGACGATGACGGCGAGCGTGAACAATCCGGTCACGACATAGTTGGCCTTGATCTCCATGACGGATTCCTCTGCGCGCTTCAGTGGCACACGCGCCGGGCGCGCGTGCCGTGGAAGTAGGATTTGAGCCAGGGATGCTCGGACGCGAGCATCGTTTCGAGCGATCCGGTGGCAATGATGCGCCCTTGCGAGAGCACGGCGATCCGGCTGCAGATCGCGTGCAGGCTGTCGAGATCGTG
>JASHOR010000104.1 GCA_030041005.1 Xanthobacteraceae bacterium | reverse complement strand
CGACAAAAAACACCTGATCGCGGTCGTCCTCGGCGCCCCATCCGGCGCGGCACGCGCCGTGAAGGCTGCTGAGATGCTCGAAGGCGGTTTCAGGTCAAATCCGCTGGCCTGGCTGATGCCCTCGCTTGGCACCGTCGACCAACTCAAGCCCATCCATACCGACCCGCCCAATCTCAAGGATGAGATGTGCGGAGGCCATCGCAAGCGGCCGGCCTCGGATGACGATGATGAGGAAGCCGGCGCCGCCCAGGGCAACCCCACCCCTGCCGAGGGCGCTGCCGCGACCGAAGGAGGCGACGCCACCAGCGGCACCAGCAGCAACGTCACTGTCAGCGAGGCGACGCCGCACTTCTCGGTGCTTCTGTCGGCGTTGCGTGCACCCTCGCCAAAGAATGCGAACCTGCTTGCCGTCGATACGCCGGTAACGCCGATCGTGGTCTATACCGGTCCGACGCGCGCTCCCGGTGCGCCTGTGCCCGTGGAGCCGACCCCCAAGCTCAAGGTCGCGGCCCACGCGCGGCCAAAGGCCAAGGCTGGGACGAAGCAGAAAGAGACGCAGTAACGTCCGCGGCGTCTATCCCACTACCGTTGAGCAAAGGCTTGGTTCAGTGTCATCATCCACACGCGTGGATGATTGCGCACATGCTTCATGCGCGGTGACGAGGCAACAAAGAGAAACGGCATGGCCGACAAGATGACCATCCCGGCGCTTCAACAAATGAAGCGCGACGGCAAAAAGAGCATCGGCGTCGTCGCCTGGGATTATCAGATCGCACGCATCGCCGATCGCGCCGGCGTCGATTTCGTTTCCGTCGGCGATTCCGTCGGCGTCAACCTCTGGGGCCGCTCGGAAATCTCCGAAGTGAACATGGACGAGATGCTGATCTGCTGTAAGGCGGTGCGCGCCGGCGTCGAGCGCGCGCTCGTCAGCTGCGACATGCCTTATGGCCCAGTGCAGGAAGGCATCCCGGCTGCGATCACCGCGGCATGCCTTCTGGTGGAGGAGGGCGGCGCCGATATGATCAAAGTCGATGCCGCGGCCGAGTTTCCGGCCGTCGTCACGGCCTTGGCGCACGCCGGTATTCCGGTGTTTGCGCAGTTCGGGCTGACGCCGCAGACTGCGATCAAATACGGCATTCCCTACAGCGCGCAGAACTCGCCCGCGGCGCAGGCGAGTGCAGAAGCGGCGGAAAAGCTCGTCGCCGAGGCAAAACTCCTGGAAGCGGCCGGCGCGTCGCTCCTCGACTTCACCAATTCGGGTCCGATTGCCGGCGCCGCCGTGGTCAATGCGGTGGCGATCCCGGTGATCGGCGGCTTCGGCGGCGGACCGTGGCTCGACGGCCGCGTGCGGCTCGCCCATACCGCAATTGGCTATGCGGAAAAATGGATCGACTCAAAGACCGACACCTACGTGAATACGGCAAAGGCCGCGCTTGACGCCTTCAATGCTTTGATCGCCGACGCTCGCGCCGGCCGTCAGATCAAAGGGTGAGGCAATGCCGAATGCGGTCATCGACGGCATTGCCACGCGCTATGAGATTCTCGGCTCCGGGCCGCCGCTCCTGATGTATGCGCCCGGCGGCTTCAACGCGACGATCGAAACATGGTCGACGCAAAGCGTCTATGCCAGGATCGGATTGCTCGATCATTTGCCGAAGCACTTTTCCTGCATCGCCTTCGATCGCCGCGAATGCGGACAATCCGGCGGCCGCATCGAGCGCATCACCTGGGCGCATTACGTCGCGCAGGGCAAGGCTCTGCTCGATCATCTTGGCGTCGAGCGCGCTTTTCTGTTGGGCGGCTGCATGGGCTGCGCGCCGGTGACGGCGTTCGCGGTGGCGCACCCGGCAATGGTTTCCGCCCTCGTGCTGTACTGGCCGGTCGGCGGCGCCAAATACCGCCTCTCAAGCCATCAGCGTTTTGCCGATCATCTCGGCTTCGTGCAGAGCCACGGGCTCGACGGCGTCGTTGCGCTTGTCGCCAAAGAGGGCAAGCATTTCGGCGCCGATCCGCGTGGCGGCCCGTGGGCTTCGGCGATCAAGCGCGACGCCGCGTTTGCTTCGGCTTTCGCCGAGCAGAATCCCGAGCGATACAAGCTGATCTGCGCCGGCATGTGTCGGGCGCTGTTCGACCGCGACACCGCGCCCGGCGCCGAGCCCGAGGACCTGATGCGCCTTGAGGTTCCGGCGCTTATCGTACCCGGCCACGACGCGGCGCACGCCACGTCGGCCGCGCGCTACCTGGAAGAATGCTTGCCCCGCGCGGAATACTGGGACCTGGCCGTGGACCGGCAGGGACAGGACAACGTGCCGACGCGCATCATGGATTTCTTGGCAAAGACCGGCACCTGATCGCCGCGGAGCGCGGCGCCGGTATTGCGAGTTGGATCAGCGAGATGCGCTCGCCATGCGCAGCGGCGCGTCGGTCACATCCTGCAACGCTTCGAGCGTGAGGCCCGGCACCATGTCGCGCACCGCGAATCCTTCATCGGTTACGTCGATCACCGCGAGGTTAGTGTAGACGCGCTTGACGACGCCTATGGCGGTGAGCGGATAGCTGCAGCGGCGCACCAGCCGGCTCTCGCCGGTTTTGGTCGTGTGCTCCATCAACACCCACAGCCGCGGCGTGCCCGCGGCGAGGTCCATTGCGCCGCCGACAGCCGGCGCGCTTTCATTGTCGGAGGTCGACCAGTTGGCGATGTCGCCGTTCTCGGCTACCTGAAAGGCGCCGAGCACGCACAGGTCGAGATGGCCGCCGCGGATGAGCGCAAAACTGTCGGCGTGATGCATATAGGAGCCGCCGGTGCGCAGCGTGACATATTGCTTGCCGGCATTGATCAGCCATCGGTTGATCTTGTCGGGCTCGGGTGCCGGCCCCATGCCCAAAATGCCATTCTCGGATTGGAAGATCACTTCGCGTTCCGTCGGCACGTAGTCGGCGACCTGCAGCGGCGCGCCGATGCCGAGATTGACGTACCAGCCCTCGGGAATGTCGTCCGCGAGCCGCTTGGCGATCTCGCGCCGCGTCAGCGGCTTGCAGCCGGCCAAAATCTCCGCCGCCGTGTTCACGATGTCTTCCTCACGTCACCGTCGGCTCGCCGTAGGGTACGTGCAGCACGCGGTTCACGTAAATGCCGGGTGTGACGATCTTCTCCGGATCGAGTGCGCCCAGTTCGACAATGTGCTGCGTCTGCACGATCGTCAACGTTGCCGCCGTTGCCATGACCGGATTGAAGTTGCGCGCCGAGGACTGGTAGGTGAGATTGCCCCAGCGGTCGGCCTCCCAGGCCTCGACCAGCGCCACATCGCCCGGCAACGCCTGCTCGAGAATGTAGCGGCGGCCGTTGATCTCGCGCTCCTCCTTGCCGGCGGCGAGCTTGGTGCCGACCGCGGTTGGCGTGAAGAACGCCGGAATTCCGGCACCGGCCGCCCGCATGCGTTCCGCCATCGTGCCCTGTGGGACGCATTCCAGCTCGATGCGGCCTTCGCGCCACAGCTTTTCAAATACCACCGGATCCGCAGTGCGCGGAAATGAGCAGATGATCTTGCGCACCCGACCGGTTTCGAGCAGCGCGGCGAGGCCGACATGGCCGACGCCTGAATTGTTGGCGACCACTGTCAAGTCCTTGGCGCCCTGTTCGATCAAGCCTTGGATCAGCGCATTAGGCTGCCCGATCGAACCGAACCCGCCGATCAGCACAACCGCGCCGTCGCGAATGCCGGCCATCGCCTCGGCCATCGATTTTACGATTTTGTCGATCATGCCCGATCCGTCATACTGCCGTGCGAACGCAGCGAGCCTCGAAGGGTGACGGGCGACACCTTCATCCGACGCCGCGCATCCTGGTGGTGTCGGCAAACGCCGGCATCAGTTCGCGCGCGAAGCGGGAAAGGCTGTCGTGTGCAAGGCCGCCGCCGCCGTTGAGGAGGACGTATTCGACGCCAAGTGCGCGCAGGTTTTCCAGCTTTCTGGCGATCTCGTCGGGCGTGCCGTACAGCGCGCTCTCTTCGCTCGCTTCGCGGGTGTCCGAAAAGGCCATGATGCTGGCGGTATTCTTCATTCCTGGGGCGCTGGAAGCGGCGGCGAGGCGGCGCTGCGCTTCGAGCCGTCGCTCCAACGCCGCCTGTTTGTCCGTTTCGTCCTTGGCGACGAAGAAGGCTCTCGCGACGCCGACCTCCATTGGGTCGTAAGCGCGCCCGCGCCTTTCCACTTCGGATTTGAAGATTGCGATACGCTCGGCGATCGCCTCGAATGAGGCGAATTGATCGAGCAGTAGATTGTAGCCGCGCTCGGCTACTTGGCGGATCGAGTCCGGGCTGCCGGCAGCCATCCACATCGGCGGGTGCGGCTTTTGCGCAGTCGGCGGCTCGACAATGATATCGTCGAAGTGCCAGTACCGGCCGTGATGGGAGAAACGCTGCTTGGCAGTCCAGGCCTTCGTGATCACATCAAGCGACTCGTTGAAACGCGCATCCGCTTCCTCAATCGGCACGCAGAAGCCGGAGAACTCGCCGTGGCGATAGCCTTTGCCGACGCCGAAATCGAGCCGGCCGCCGGAGAGCAGATCGATGGTGGCGGCCTGCTCGGCGAGCAGCACCGGGTTGTGCCAGGGCAAAACGAGCACGGCGGTCCCCACGCGCAACGTACGCGTTTTCGCCGCCACCCATGTAAGCAGCGCAAGACTCGCCGAGACCTGGCCGAGGCCGGTGAAGTGATGCTCGACCAGGAACGTGGAGTAATATCCGAGCGCTTCGGCTTCGATATTGTAGTCGATGAACTGCCTGTAGCCCTGTCCGGAATCGACGTCGGGGCCGCCGTGGCGGGCCGTGGCGCTGCCGAATAAGCCGAACCGCATGCGGGCGCTCCCTGACTTGCGCCGCCAATGTAGCGCATACGTCGGCGGCGGAGCTATAGTTGCGCGGGGAGGACATCATCATGCTTGATGCTGCGATGCGCGCCGTCGTCCTGACGAGTGCGCTGGTTACGGTCGTTGCCGGCGCACCCCTCGACCAGGCCATGGCGCAACCTTATCCCGCCCGTCCGATTACGCTGATCGTGCCCTATCCGCCCGGCGGCGGGGTCGATCTCGTCGGCCGCCTGGTCGGGCAAAGGCTGTCAGCGGTGCTCGGCCAGCAAGTTGTGATCGAGAACCGTGGCGGAGCAGGCGGGATGATCGGAACGCGCGATCTCGCCAAGGCTGCGCCCGACGGTTACACGCTGGGAATCATGCTGACCGGTATCAGTCTCAGCCCCAATGCCGGCTATGACGTCAACCGTGATTTTTCGCCGATTGGTCTGATTGCATCGACCCCGATTTTCATCGTGGCAAATCCCTCGTTTCCCGCGAGGTCGCTGGCCGACGTCATTGCGGTGGCAAAGAAGCGGCCCGGCAAACTTGCGGAGGGCACGCCGCCGGCGCCGACGATCAATTACTTCGCAGCCCGGCTGTTCAACCTTATGGCGGGCGTCAACATCACGGTCGTCAGCTACCGCGGCACCGCGCCGTTGACCAATGACCTGCTCGGCAACCATGTGCCGCTCGGCTTCGATACCATTCCGGCGGCTGTAAGTAATGTCGAGGGTGGCGAACTCCGCGCCATTGCGGTGACCGGCCCGCAACGTTCGGCGACGCTGCCGGACGTGCCGACCGCCGCCGAATCGGGACTGCCGGGATTCGATGCGGTGCAGTATTACGGTCTCACGGCGCCGGCCGGAGTGCCGCGCCCGATCGTCGATCGGCTCAACAAGGAATTGCGCGCGATTCTAGCGTCCGACGACTTCAAAAAACGGCTCATCGCTGCGGGCGACGATCCGGCGCCGAGCACGCCCGAAGAATACGCCGCCAATATCAAGCGCGAAGAGGGGAAGTGGGCTGCGCTGATCAAGAAGCTGGGGCTGAAGATCGAGTAGTCGCGCCCGACCGGGTCATCCTGCGCGCCGCGGGGTGAAAGGAGGCCTCACGAAATTCGATGCCGATTTCCGTGGGAGAACGCCAGGCGACGCGGCAGGCACGCAGCGTGTGCGCATTGTCGAACGTCAAGGAGACGTTGTCCGGGATATACGCCGTACTCACCAGCGCCAAGCGAGCGCCGAGCGGCGAAAGGTCCCGAACGACGCAGTCGCGAAGCGATCCGTCGAGGGAGATTTTGGCGCATTTGAACGTTTGGATGCGCCGTGCTCGTCTGCGTTCTTGCATGGTCCCATGCTGCGCTATGAATCTTGCCCAAGCTCCAACGGCACTTCGACTAAAAGCTTAATTTGTGCAAACTGAATCATAAGCCGAAACTATCGTGAACAAATCTTCAAAGCAGAGGCTTGCGGTCAAGCCGGGCTTGGCATGCCCGGCCTGGTTGGTCCGAACGCGGACGCCGGCCGACCCTTCTTGTTACTTGTGCTGAAAGGCCCAATCGCAGTCTGGATTGAGCGGCAACGAAATCCGGGGTTACAACGTGTCCATCGCCAAGGAGGACCGACGATGGAGCTGGGACTGAAGGGCAAAGTCGCGCTCGTGACCGGATCGAGCCGCGGCATTGGCCGCGGCACCGCGCTGGCGCTGGCGGCGGAAGGTTGCGACGTGATGCTCACCGGACGCGACCGGGCGGCTCTCGATGAGGTCGCAGCGAAAATCCGCGACATGGGCCGCCGCGCCGCCGTCGCGGTGCTCGATTTGCGCGAGAAGGACGCGCCGGAAAATCTCATCGCCGCGGTACGGCGCGAATTCGGCGCACTCGATATTCTCTTCAACAACGCCGGCACGACCAAACGCGGCGATTTTTTTGCGCTCACCGACGCCGATTGGGAAGAGGGTTATGCGCTCAAGTTTTTCGCTCATGTGCGGCTCACCCGCCTGGCCTGGCCGCTGCTTAAAGAGCGACGCGGCGCGCTCATCGCCATGGGCGGGACCAGCGGGCGCAAGCCGCACGCCGACTTCACCATCGGCAGCTCGGTCAATGCCGCTGTCGCCGCCTTTACCAAGTGCCTTGCCGATCGCGGAAAGAGAGATGGCGTGCGGGTCAACTGCATTCACCCGAGCCTGGTGGAGACCGAGCGGCAATGGCGGCGCATCCGCGCTGAAATCGCGCGCAGTGGCCTCTCGGAGGAAGAGGTCCGCGCGCAGTTTTGCCGCGAGACCGGCATCATCCGTTACGGCACCGTGGAGGATATCGCCGACCTCGTCACTTTCGTCGTCTCAGCGCGTGCCACCTGGCTGCATGGGGCGACCATCGACATCGACGGCGGCGAGATTCCGGTACTGTGATTGCACGATTGCGCGGCGATTGGCGTGTGCCCTCTCCCCTTGCGGGACAGGTCGAGATTGAAAAAGAAGAATGGGTGAGGGGTCGAGCCCCTAACCTCTCACCCGACTCCGATTGCTGCATCTCCGGCGCCGCCCTCTCCCGCGAGGGGAGAGAGCACCATAAGATGCGCCGCGTTTACCGCGGTTCCGAGTGCCACTGATATGAACATGCTCCTGACGCCCGCGCGTATCGGGCCGATCGAAATCAAGAACCGTGTCGTCATGCCGCCGATGACTACGCGCACGGCCGATGCGGACGGATTCGTTACCGACGATACGGTCGCCTATTACATGGCGCGGGCGCGCGGCGGAGTCGGGCTCATTACCGTCGAAATGGCCTCCCCGGAAAAGTGCGGTCGCCATCGCCGGCACGAGGTCGGCATCTATGATGATTGTTTTGTCCCCGGACTGACTCGTCTCGTCGATGAGATCCATCGCGCCGGCGCCAGGGCTTCGATCCAGCTCGGCCATGGCGGCGGTCACACCCGCCTCGACATATGCGGCGAGACGCCGATCGCCCCCTCGGCCGTTCCCCACCCGGTTTACGAAACGACTTTCGAGACCATCGTGCCGCTGGCGATGACGAAAACGCGCATTGCCGAAACGATCGCCGCGCATGTGGCGGCGGCGCTTCGCGCACAAAAGGCCGGCTTCGATTGCGTCGAGATTCATGCCGCGCATGGCTACCTGATTTCTCAATTCCACGCGCCGTTTGAAAACCGGCGCACCGACGAATATGGCGGCGCGCTGGAAAACCGGGCGCGGTTCGGCCTGGACATCCTGCGCGCCGTAAAGTCGGCACTGCCGGCAACGGGGGTCATCTACCGGCTTTCGGTGGAAGATTTTTTTCCCGGCGGCCTTCCTTTCGACGAGGGTCGGCAGATTGCGGCGTGGGCCGCGACCGCCGGTGCCGACGCCCTGCACATCAGCGCCGGGCATTACCGCTCGCTGCCGTCGGCGCAGATCGTATTGCCGCCGATGAGCATGCCTGACGCGCCGTTTCTCGACTTTGCCGCGGAAGTAAAAAAGCGCGTCAGCGTGCCGGTGATTGCAGTCGGCCGACTTGGCGATCCCGCACTTGCGCAAGCCGCGGTCGCGAGCGGCAAAGCGGATTTCATTGCGCTCGGCCGCACGCTGGTTGCCGATCCGCAATGGGTCGAAAAAGTGCAGCGCGGCGAGCCGGTGCGGCGCTGTCTCGCCTGCAACACCTGCATCAACGAGATGCGCGGCGGCGCCCGCATCGGTTGCGTGGTCAACGGCGCTTCAGGCCGGGAAAAGCTGTTCGCCGATTCTCAACCGCCGCGCGGCGAACGCATCGCGGTGATCGGGGCCGGTCCGGCGGGTTTGACCTATGCGTCGCTCGTCGCCGACCACAACGAGGTTACGGTATTCGAAAAGGAAGCCTGCGCCGGCGGATCGTTCCGCTATGCCGGCAAGGCGCCCATGTTTCAGGAAGTCGAAGCGAACCAGAAAAGCCTCGATCGCTACATCGCCGACCTCGTGGCCGCATGTGAAATGAAGAAAGTCGTGTTCCGTTTCGCCGCCGATGTGGCCGATGCGCCCCAACTGCTGGCGCCGTTCGATCGCATTGTCATCGCGAGCGGTGCCGCCTACCGCTTCGGTCTCGGCCCGATCGTCGCGTGGGCCCTGGATCACGGGATTTCCCGCGCACCGGGCCTTTCGCGTCTGTTCGCATCCGCGCGCGTGCGCAACTGGTTCTATTTCCGGGCGCGGCATGGCGAGGCCGCGGGCCTCAAGCAGCTTGCGCGGCCCGGTCAGGCCGTGGTCGTCATCGGCGATGCAGTACGCGCCGGCAAGAGCAAGCAGGCGATCGGCAGCGCTTTCGAAGCGGCACTGCTCGGCAGGGGCAGCGCATCCATCGCAGCCATTTGACGGGGGGCGGGAGGCTGGGCTCGCGCTGGATCGCCGGTTGAGCGGTCAATCATCATTGTCCCTTGGCACGGCTGCTTGGCAGGAATGCCGCAATCGCGCAACATCGAAGCGAACGCTGCGGTTGCAAGATCGTCTTTCTGGTTCCCGGGCTTTCGGTCGGGGTGTCCTCGCCGTGGCAAGCGTTCTGCGCTGTTGTGGCCGCTATTCGCGGGCATGGTTCTTGCGGTAACATTCGCGATCGTTGCAATTGGCAGGTGCCGCGCGGAGACAACGTCATGCCCCCAGCAGCCAAGCTTCGCCTCGAGCACCTGAGCATGACGTTCAAGACGCCAACGGGATCGTTTCAGGCGCTTGCGCCGGTGACGCTTTCCATCCCGACAGGTCGCTTCGTCAGCGTGATCGGGCCTTCCGGCTGCGGCAAGAGCACGATCTTCAATATCGTCGCCGGGCTGTTGCAGCCAAGCGACGGCCGCGTCTTCATCGACGGGATCGACGCTACCGGGACGATCGGGCGCGTCGGCTACATGTTGCAGAAGGATTTGCTGCTGCCCTGGCGCACGGTGCTCGACAATGTGATCCTTGGCATGGAGATTCAACGTCTGCCGCTGCGGCAGGCACGCGAGCGCGCGTTGCCGCTGTTGCGGCGCTACGGACTTGCCGGCTTTGAGCATCTCTATCCCAGTGCGCTTTCCGGCGGCATGCGACAGCGCGCGGCGCTGCTGCGGACGCTTCTGTTTGATACCGACGTCATCTTGCTGGACGAACCGTTCGGCGCCCTCGACGCCCAAACCAAGCTCACCATGCAGGAATGGCTCTTGCAGTTGTGGGGGGACTTCGGAAAGACCGTGGTTTTTGTCACGCACGATGTCGAGGAGGCAATCTATCTCTCCGACGAGATGCACGTGATGGCGACGCGGCCGGGACGCATCGTTGAAACCATACCTATTGCCATTCAGCGGCCGCGTCACCGCAGCGTGACGCTGACACGCGAATTCATCGACATCAAGGAGCGCTGCATGCAGCTTCTAACGGCTGCCCACAACGCCGCGCTGGACGAGGCCGCATAAGATGGCGAAGCCGGTACGGCTGCCCCAGAGGTGATTGTCCAGAACGTGACGACCCAAGACGTGACTGCCAAAAACGCGCCTCGCGCCACCGCCGACCCGGATCGGGCGCAAGCCTCGACGCCGCCAGACACGCGCGCGGTGAAGACGGTTCGCCGCCTGCCGGTGCAAAAGGACTGGCCGCTCTGGCTCATCGTCACCGTTCAAATCGGCATTCTCCTGGCGGCGATCGCGTTATGGCAGTGGGGCGCCGACCATGGATGGATCGACGGCTTCTTCTGGTCGAAACCGAGCGCCGTTTACGCCACGCTGATAAAGTTTTTCGCCGGGGGCCAGGCCTGGACCGATATCGGCTATACCTTCCGCTCGACCATCTTCGGATTTTTCCTCGGCACGGCGTCCGGCTCGTTGATCGGCCTGTCGTTCTGGTGGTCGCGTAATTATGCGGCAATCGCGCAGCCCTATCTCATCTGTTTTCATTCGCTGCCGAAGCTGGCGCTGGCGCCGCTGGTCATCTTGATCTTCGGGATCGGTCTTGCCTCCAAGGTGGCGATTGCGACCGCGTTGACGATCATCGTCTCGGCGCTGACGACTTATGCCGGGGTGAAAACGCTCGATCCGGACCAGGAGCGGCTGTTCTATTCGCTCGGCGCCAGCCGCATGCAGGTCTTTCGCAAACTGGTGGTGCCGTTCTGCCTGCCCTGGATCATCTCGGTGTTGCGGGTCAATATCGGACTTGCGCTCACCGGAGCCATCGTCGGGGAATTCATCGCCGCGCAGCACGGTCTCGGCCGTGCCATTCTTTACGCCGGTAATACTTATGACATCGCCTTGGTGTGGGTGGCCTCGCTGGTTCTTTCGACGCTGGCCGTTGCCATGTATGGCGCGGTCTCCTGGGTCGAGCGCGTCCTGCGCAAAGGCATGAAGCAATAGACGCAATGCAACATCAATAGAGACGCATTCAACTCCGCGGAGGTCGTCATGAAGACACGAACACTCACCCGGCGAGGGCTCTTCGCATCGACGGCGGCGGCCGGACTCGCCGTTGTCGCTCGCCCGTTCATCGCCCGCGCCGACGTCAAGAAGGTCCTCATTGCCGAGCCGGTCCACGGCACCGGCTATCTGCCGCTCTACATCGGGATGGCCAAGAACCTTTTCGAGGATGTCACGGTCAACATCGTGACCATCGAAACCGGCGCCGGCCATGCCAATGCGGTGCTGTCCGGCCAGGCGTTTGCCTTCATCGGCGGACCGGAGCACTGCGCTTTCGCCAAGGCGAAAGGCGCCGAGTTGCGCGCCGTGGTCAACTGCGTCGACCGCGGCAACGTCTATTATTGCGCGGCCAAGGGGGACGAGCCGACCAACGAGGATTGGGCGGGCTATTTCAAAGGCAAGACCGTGGCCACCAGCGGCTATGGCGGAACTCCCAATTCCATTACCCGCTATCTGCTCAAGAAATGGAAGCTCGACGCCACACGCGACGTGACTCTCATTGAAACGGCGAATTCCGCGATTCTGCCGGCGGTCAGGGCGAAGCGAGCGGTGATCGGTTGCTCGACGGAGCCTTTCGTTAGCCAGGGGGTTCGCGCCGGCATCTGGGGCGAGCCGTTCATCAATATTCCCAGGATGATGGGACCCTATGCCTATTCGACCTTCAATCTCCGCCTCGACTCGATCCAGAAGACGCCGGAGCTGGTGGAGGGGTTTGTGCGCGGCATGATGAGGTCGTTGAAGTTCGTCGACGCCCATCACGACGAATCGGCCGAGCTTGCGAGGCAGCAGTTTCCCACCATGCCGCTCGACGATCTCAAGGCGACGCTCGGCCGCTCGTTTGCCGACGACATGTGGAGCAAGGACGGCACAATCAGCCGCGCCTCGTGGGATACGGCGAAGGCCGTTGTCATGGGCGCCGGCATCCTCAAGACCGACGTCAAATACGACGAGATCATTGACATGAGCTTCGTCGACAAGCTCAAGGCGAGTTTGTAGTATTCGCCGATCAGCCGCAGCGACACGTGCGGAATGACGATATCGCGGCATGAGCAGCATAGGACGCAGAACCATGTCGGAACCGATCTGGAACAAGTTCCTCACCGAACGAGACAAGGCGGTGTTCGCCGCTTCTGGTTACGGTGCGCGCGGCGGCTTCGGCAAAAGACCGGCGTTGCTCATCATCGACGTGAACTGGGCGTTCTGCGGCGACCGCCCGGAGCCGATCGTCGAATCGATCAAGCGCTGGCGCAATTCCTGCGGCGAGGATGCCTGGACCGCGTTGCCCTACATCCGCTCGCTGATTGACAAATGCCACGAGAAGGGCGTTCCGGTGATGTACACCACCGGCGTTCGGCGCGAGGATAATTGGGATACCGGCTCCTGGGCCTGGAAGAATTCGCGCAACGAAGAGGACCGCCACACCATCGTGAGCAATCTCGACGGCAACGAGATCGTCACCCCGATCGCGCCGGGCCCACGGGATATCGTGGTGCTTAAGCAAAAACCGTCGGGTTTCTTCGGCACCAATATGGCGAGCTATTTGACGCTGCTCGGCTGCGACAGCGTCATCGTCACCGGCACTACGACCTCGGGTTGCGTGCGCGCCACGGTGCTCGACGCGTTCTCGCTCAACTACCGGATCGCGCTTGCCGAGGAAGGCTGCTTCGACCGCTCGCAGGCGAGCCACGCCATCAATCTGTGCGACATGAACGCCAAATATGCCGACGTGGTGAAAACCGCCGAGGTTGTCGCTTTCCTCGATACGCTGCCGAACGGCATGTACGATCTGCCGAAAGGCACGGCGCCGGCGCGCTACGAACAAAAGCGCGCGGCGAATTTTTGACCGCTCCGGGTCAATCGCGGCGGAGGCGGCGTGTTGGACAAAACGACACATGCCGTCATTTTGCCGACACGATGCGGGGCAAGCGTGCGAATACGCCCGCGATCGGCGTGAACATGAGTAGGACTTGAGACGGCGGCGATGCAGCCTCGGCAACGCAGAAATCTGATGGTGGTCGCGCCGTGCATCGTCGCGATCGGCATCATGTGCGTCCTGGTCGCCTATTCGCCGACCCTTTACCGCATGTTCTGCGCAGCAACCGGTCTTGCCGGCACGACGCAGCGGGTGGCGGACGATCTCGCCACGGTATCCAAGCAGACCATCAGGGTGGCGTTCGACACCAGTGTCGCGCCCGGCCTGCCCTGGCGCTTCGATCCCGACCAGAACGCTGTCACCGTGCATCTCGGGGAGCAAAAGCTGGTTTATTTCACCGCCGAGAACCTGAGCGACCAATCCATCGTCGGCCACGCCACGTTCAACGTCACGCCGCTACGCACCGGTATCTATTTCAACAAGATCCAGTGCTTTTGCTTTACCGAGGAGCGGCTCGACGCACACCAGAAAGTGGATATGCCGGTCGTGTTCTACGTCGATCCGGCTTTCGGCAAAGACCCCGACATGCGTGACATCGCCCAGATTACCCTCGGCTATACCTTCTTCCGATCGGCCGATCCGAAGAATGCGAGGGATCTCTCGCGTTTTCTCGCGACCAATCCGCCGGATCCGGCCTACGGCCGCCAGTTCTTCAACGAGCAATGCACCGCCTGCCACGCGCTTGACGCCAACAAGTACGGTCCGAAGCTCGGCGGCGTGTTCGGCCGCCGCGCCGGCTCGGCGCCCGGCTACGATTATTCGGCGGCCCTGAAGAAAGCCGGGTTCGCTTGGTCGGCCGACAGTCTGAACCGCTGGCTCGCCGATCCGCGGAAATTCATTCCCGGCGTGAAAATGCCGGTCAGCGTCCCCGATCCGATCGCGCGCCGGGATATCGTCGCCTATCTGCAGCAGGAGTCCGAACAGCGCGCGAATGCGCCGAAGGCAAAGGCGGCCGGACGTGGCTCGGGCTCCTGAAATCCGCGCGGGAAGGGGAGCCGCGCCGCAAGTCACGTCCGTCCGGTATGCTTGCGCGCCGCTTCGAGGTGACCAAAGCTCTGCACCGCCGCGCACATGAGGAAGCGATAGCCCTCCTTGACAAGCCGCTCGGCGTTGCCCTGCTCCACGTGCGGATGGCCGACCACAACGTTATGTTTCCTGCAGGTGTCGACGATGCGTTTCATCCACTCAAGCACGACCTTGTGTTCGTATTGCCGCGGGTAGCCCAATTCCTGTGACAGGTCGCCCTCACCGATCAGGATGCAGCCGATACCCGGTACGTTTTTCAGGATATCGTCGAGGTTCTCGACGCCGCGCGTGTCCTCGATCTGCAAGATGCAGAAAATCTCGCCCTGCGGATCAAGCGGCCAGACATCGGCCTTCCGGTAATATTCCTGCTGGGTGAGGCCCCAATAGCGGGCGGCGGCGGTCGGGCCATCGCCCCGGATGCCGGAAGGCTCGTAATTGGCCGCGCTTTTCAGCCGCGGATAGCGGCAGGCGCCAACCGCGTTGGCGGCCTCTTCTACCGTCGAAATATGCGGAAATACGATGCCGTAGCAGCCTATGTCGAGCGCCTGTTTGGCGTGCCATTGCGCCATCTCGACCCCGTTCACGGGGATGCGCACCATCGGCGTCACCGCCGGAACCACCGAAGCGGCCTTGGCGATCTGGGCGCGGTTGAGCATGTATTGCAGACAATCGCGCAGCAGCCTGCCATCCCACGGATTGTGCTCCATCTCGAACACGCAACCGTCGTATTTCGATGCGCTCATCGCAATCGCACTGCCGATCTCGGCCGGCGCGAAGCATGTCAGGGCATGCTGGCCCGATTCGAGCGCGCGGATGACACCATTGAGCCGCGGTAGTTCAGCCATTCTTCGATCTCCCCAAAACAGATAGTCGGCCCCTCGAGGCGGTCGCCCGAAAAGCGGAACCGCGAAGGATGTAGTTTGGCAGTCTTGGCCGCCGCCCTTTACCCATCGGGCCGGAGCGATGGCATCTCATCCTAGCAGAACGTGCGGCGGGTTTGACAATCGCGCCGCGCGCCGTAGCATCCGGCCGAGCCGAAAACCCACTAACGATGGTGCCATGATTATCGATTGCCACGGCCACTACACCACTGAACCGAAGGATTTGCACCGCTTCCGCAAGGAACAAACCGCGGCCGCCAATGCCAAGGACAAGGCGGCGATGCCGTCGCGTGCCGCGCTGAAAATGTCGGATGACGAGATTCGCGAAAGCATCGAGCAGAACCAGTTGCGGCTGCAGCGCGAGCGCGGCACCGACCTGACCATCTTCTCGCCGCGTGCCTCCGGCATGGGCCATCACATCGGCGACGAAAGCGTGAGCATCGAATGGTCGCAGATCTGCAATGACCTGATTGCGCGTGTGGTCGCGCTGTTTCCGCAGAACTTCATCGGCGTGTGTCAGTTGCCGCAATCGCCCGGCGTCGACCCGAAGAATTGCGCCGTCGAGCTGGAGCGTTGTGTGAAAATGGGTTTCGTCGGCTGCAACCTCAATCCGGATCCGTCCGGCGGCTATTTCAACTCGCCGCCGATGACCGACAAATCCTGGTTCCCGCTCTACGAGAAGATGATCGAGCTTGACGTACCGTGCATGATCCACGTTTCCGGCTGCTGCAATCCGGCAATGCACACCACGGGCTCATATTATCTCAACGCCGACACCATGGTGTTCATGCAGGTGATTCTCTCCGACCTGTTCAAGACTTTTCCGAAACTGAAATTCATCATTCCGCATGGCGGCGGCGCCGTACCGTTCCATTGGGGTCGCTTCCGCGGAATCGCGCTCAACAACGGCAGGCCCGAGCTTGCCGAGGTCATGGGCGACAATATTTTCTTCGACACGTGCGTCTATCATCAGCCGGGCATCGATCTGCTCGCCAAGGTGGTGCCGATCGACAACATCCTGTTCGCTTCGGAAATGGTCGGGGCGGTGAAAGGCAACGACCCGAAGACCGGCTTCGGCTTCGACGACACCAAACGCTATATCGACAAGGCGCCGATCAGCGACAGCGATCGGAGAAAGATATTCGAAGAGAACGCGTTGCGCGTCTACCCGCGGCTCAAGGCCAGGGCTCGGGCTACGGCGTAGATCGTCGTCCGGACTTTCGCACGAGGCGAACCCGCATTGGCAAAAAAACTCAGGACTCGTCAAAGAGTTCAATCCCATCTCGTCAGTATCGGTCAGCGCGAGATCGAGACCCGCGGCTTGGGCACCGGATTTTGGACGGACCTCTATCATCGTTCGATGACCGTGCACTGGCCGGTGTTTTTCGGCAGCGCCGCGCTGATTTTCATCGTTCTCAATGCCGTGTTCGCCTGCGTGTATTGGCTTGGCGACAAGCCGATTGCCAACGTTTCTCCCGATCTGCCGCTGCCGTTCAGCCTGTTCTACTTTTCGATCGAAACGCTGGCCACGGTCGGCTACGGCGACATGCATCCGCAAACCAATTACGGACATCTTGTCGCCACCGTCGAAATCTTTACCGGAATGTCCTTCCTCGCGGTGATGACGGGATTGATTTTTGCTCGCTTCTCGCGGCCGCGAGCGCGCTTCGTGTTCGCCCGGCACCCGGTCGTCACGACCTATCAAGGCGAGCGGACGCTGATGATCCGCGTCGCCAACGCCCGGCACAACACGATTTCACAGGCGACCGCTCGGCTATGGCTGTTCCGGTTGGAGAACACAAAGGAGCGCGAGCAATTCCGCCGGTATTACGAACTCAAGCTCGAGCGCCGCGAACATCCGATGTTCTCGCTGAGCTGGACGCTGCTGCACGTCATCGACAAAGCGAGCGCATTCCATGACATGACGCCTGAGGATTTTGCCGAGGCCGAGGGGGCGCTGATCCTCAACCTTGACGGCGTCGATGACAATTCCGCCCAGCCGCTTTACGCCCGCCGAATCTATTCGCGGCAGGACATCCGTTGGCAGCATCGCTATCGGGATATCACCGGCCTTTCCGAGAGAGGACGCCTCTTGCTCGACTACACCAAGTTCCATGACGTGGTCCCGGACGGGACGTAGTCGTTCATGCGACGGCGATGACGATTTTGCCGAAGTGCTGATTGGCGCGCATCACCGCGAGCGCCTCGCCGATGTCGGCAAGCTTATAGGTCTTGTAGATCGGCAGGCTGAGCTTGCCGCTTTCCACGGCCGGCCACAGGTCGGCGCGCAACGCGCGTACGATCTCGCGTACTTCCTCCGGCGTGCGGGTACGAAAGGTGACGCCGATATAGTCGATGCGCTTGAGCGCGTGCTTGTCGAAATCGAACTCGCCCTTCATGCCGCCGAGGCGACCGACGTTGACGATGCGGCCGAGGATTTTTGCCGCTTCCAGGTTGCCGTTGGCGACCGGCGCGGAGACCATATCGACGATCAGGTCGACGCCCTTGCCGTCGGTTGCTTTTTTGACGTCCTCCGGCCAATCAGGCTTGCTGGTGTCGATGGCGATGTCGCAGCCGTATTCGTTAAGCCGCGCGCGGCGCGCCGCGTTAGTCGACGTGCCCATGACCAGCGCGGCGCCCATCAGCTTGCCGATCTGCATACCCATCAACCCGACGCCCGAGCTTGCGCCCTGGATAAGCAGCGTTTCGCCGCGTTTGAGCCGCCCGGCGGTTACCACGGCGTTGTGCATCGTCTGCAAGGCAACGGGAAGACAAGCCGCCTGCTCGTAGGTCATGTTGTTGCCGGGGATGCGATGCACCCGCCCGACATCAGTTACGGCGTATTCGGCAAAACCGCCCGGCGCCGAACCCATGACACGGTCGCCGGGTTTGAAGTTCGTGACTTCGCGGCCGACGTCCTCCACCTCCCCGGCGCATTCGAGCCCAATTCGCGCCCCGACGCCGCCAACCCGACCATGCTGATGGCCCGAGGCCACCAGCAGATCGGCGCGGTTGAGGCTCGATGCCCGCACCCTGATTGACACTTCGTTGGGCCCGGGGGTTGGCTTTGCGACCTCGCGGATCTCGATGCCGCCTTCGCCCAAGACTGCTGCCTTCATGGCTTCCTCCTCGGTTTTGCCTTCTGGTAGACCCGCGTCCGGCAATCGTCCATGCTGTTGCGGGTAGAACAGCGAACAGGTGACGATCCAGCGATGCAATTCGGTCCCCTTACCACGACGAGCGTTGGCAGCTTTCCGCGACCGACATGGCTCGCCAATACCAAGCGCAATCAGCTCACCTACCGGTTGGAAGGCGAAGCGTTGAGGGAGGCGATGGACGACGCCATGGCGCTCGTCATTCGCGAGCAGGAGCAGCTCGGCCTGGACATTGTGACCGACGGCGAGATGCGGCGGGCGACTTTCATCTTCCACATCGCCGGACGGTGGGACGGCGTCGACATCGACAACCTCGTTCCCAAGAAGATTTATCGCAATCGCGAGGCCGATCGATTGGTCCCGCGCGTCACCGGCAAAATCGTCCGGCGGGCGCCGGCGGCGGTAGACGATCTGCGCGCTGCCAAATCACAGACCAGGCAACCGGTCAAAATGGCGGTTCCCGGGCCGATGACGGTGATCGACAGTTCCGCCAATGAGTTTTATGAGGACGAAGAGGAACTCGCTTTCGATATCGCAGCCGCGCTTAACGGCGAACTGCGCGATCTGCAGGCGGCCGGAGCCGACGTGCTGCAGATCGACGAGCCGGCGATGACGCGCTACCACGACAAAGTCGCACGTTACGGTGCCAAAGCGCTCGACCGCTGTCTCGACGGCATTACGGTGCCGACCGTCGTGCATCTTTGTTACGGCTACCCGGGCGGCGGCGGGCTCCAGCATCAATACCGATACGAAGGGATTCTGCCGTCGCTGACGCAGACGCGCATCGGCGGCTTTCACGTCGAGTTCGGCCGCAGTGCCTTCAATCCCGAGGTGCTGCGAAACTGCGCCGACCGCATCGTCATGTTCGGCTGCGTCGATCCGGGAGATTCGCCGGTGCCGACAGTCGACGCCGTGGAGCGCCGCATCGGCGAAGCGCTCGAGGTCGTCGATCCGCAACAGGTGTGGCTCGCGCCCGATTGCGGCCTGATGACGATCAGCCGGGAACTGGCGCGGCAAAAGCTCGCCGTCATGGTGGCGGCGGCAAAACGGCTGCGGGCGACTATCTAGTGTGGTGTGGCGGTTCAGAAGTCCGCATCATTCCTGCCGCGACCTCGTAATGCGGACTTCTGAAGCAAAGCCACACTGGATCAATCGGGACACTCGTGTGGTGGTTCAGAAGTCCGCATCATTCCTGCCGCGGGCTCGTCATGCGGATTTCTGAACCAAAACCACACGAGATTAATCGGGACACTAGAGCTGCAGGGCGGGTAGCCGCAGGCGTAACCCGCTGTGCGAATGGCGGATTACCGCTTCGCTAATCCGTTATTCGCTGTTACGATAGAGCCGTGAATCAGACCATTCGCCCACAAATTCTCGCCTCCGCCTGCCCGCACGACTGCCCGTCGACCTGTGCGCTCGAGGTCGAGGTCTTCGACAGGCACACCATGGGCCGCGTCCGCGGCGCCGCGGAGAACGCCTATACCGCGGGCGTGGTCTGCGCCAAGGTGGCGCGCTACGCCGAGCGCGTGCATCATCCTGACCGCCTGCTCCGCCCGCTACGGCGCGTTGGCGCCAAGGGTTCCGGCGAATTCGCGCCAATTTCCTGGGACGACGCGCTCGATCTCGTCGCCGAGCAATTCGTGCGCGCCGAGCAGGCGCACGGCTCGGAAGCGGTATGGCCCTATTACTATGCCGGCACGATGGGCCATCTGATGCGCGACGGCATCAACCGGCTCCGCCACGCCAAGAAATATTCCGGCTTTTTCTCCACCATCTGCGTCAACTCGGCCTGGACCGGCTTCATCGCCGGCACCGGAAAACTGGCCGGCGCCGATCCGCGCGAGATGGCAAAGTCGGATCTCGTGGTGATCTGGGGCACCAATGCGGCCAACACCCAGGTCAACGTCATGACGCACGCGACGCGCGCCCGCAAGGAGCGCGGCGCCAAGCTTGTCGTTGTCGACGTCTACATGAATGCGACGATGCAGCAGGCCGATCTGCCGGTGCTGATCCGCCCCGGCACCGACGGTGCGCTCGCCTGCGCGGTGATGCATTGCCTGTTCCGCGACGGCAAAGCAGACTGGGATTATCTTGATCGCTATACCGATGCGCCGCGAGAACTTGAAGACCATTTGCGCACGCGCAGTCCGGCCTGGGCGTCGCGCATCACCGGCTGTCCGATCGAGATCATCGAAGAATTTGCCCGTCTCGTCGGCGAGACCAAGCGGACCTTTTTCCGCCTCGGCTATGGTTTTTCTCGCTCGCGCAACGGCGCCTTCAACATGCATGCAGCAAGCTGCATCGCCGCGGTCACCGGCGCCTGGCGTTACGAAGGCGGCGGCGCCTTCCACCACAGCAACGGCATTTTCCACCTCAACAAGCGCCTGATCGAGGGCGAGGACATGCGCGATCCGGAGATCCGCATGCTCGATCAGTCGCGCATCGGCCCGGTGCTCACGGGCGATCCGGAAGCATTGCAGGGCGGCGGTCCGGTCACCGCACTCCTGATCCAGAACACCAATCCGGTTTCGGTCGCGCCCGACCAGCAAGTGGTCAAGCGCGGCTTTGCCCGTGACGATCTGTTTGTCTGCGTGCACGAGCAGTTCATGACCGACACCGCCCAGGTCGCCGACGTGATCCTGCCCGCCACCATGTTCGTCGAGCACGACGATTTCTACACGGCCGGCGGCAGCCAATACATTTTGCTCGGCCCGAAACTGATCGAGCCGCCCGGCGAGTGCCGCTCCAATCATGAGGTGATCTGCGCCCTGGCAAAAAGACTGGGCGCCGAGCATCCCGGCTTTGCCATGAGCGCGCGCGATCTGATTGACGTGACGTTGCAAAAATCCGGCTGGGGTACGCTCGCCGAAATCGAGAAAAGCCGCTGGATCGACTGCCAGCCGGATTTCGCCGCCTCCCATTATCTCGACGGCTTCGCCTATCCGGACAAGAAATTCCGCTTCAAGCCGGATTGGTCCAACGTGCCGTTCGGCCGCTGGCATCGTAACGTGCCTCGCCCCGCGCCAATTCCGGCATTGCCCGACCACTGGGAGGTGATCGAAGAGGCCGACACCGAGCATCCGTTCCGGCTTGCTACCTCGCCGTCCCGCGGCTTTCTCAACTCAACCTTTACCGAAACGCCGACCTCGCTTTCCCGCGAGCGGCGGCCCACGGTGATGATGCATCCGGACGATGCCGCGCCGTTGAGCGTCGCCGATGGCGATATCGTCACTCTTGGCAACAAGCGCGGCCAAGTACGCATCCATGCGCGGCTGTTCGACGGCGTGCGCCGCGGTGTGCTCATTGCCGAATCGATTTGGCCCAATTCCGCCTATGTGGATGGCCGCGGCATCAACACGCTGACCGGCGCCGATGCCATAGCACCTTTTGGTGGCGCGGCGTTCCACGACAATCGAGTGTGGGTGCGGAAGGGGTGATGTAGGGCGGGTTCGCGCGCAGCCCGTAACCTGCCGTTTGACGAGGGCAGCGGATTACGCTTCGTTAGTCCACCCTACATCGCTACATTGCGTACGGATCACCCAATGCCCTCGAGCTTCCGGCAGATCATCAACGAGGCCGTCGCCGAAAAGCGCTTCCTGGTGGTGCCCGGCGCGCATGACGCGTTGAGCGCCCGGCTCATCCAGCAGATCGGCTTCGAGACCTATTTTATCGGCGGCTTCCCCGCGGTCGGCGCTCGCTACGGCGTACCCGATGTCGGGCTGAAAGGTTTTGGCGAAATCGCCGCCGCCGTGCGCGACATCATGGCGGCTTGCGACCTGCCGGTGTTTGTTGACGGCGACGACGGCTACGGCGACGTGAAGAACGTCGTGCACACTGTGCAGAGCTACGAGCGCATGGGCGTCTCCGCCATCCTGATCGAGGACCAACAATGGCCCAAGCGCTGCGGCCACATGGTGGGCAAGAAGGTCGTGCCCGCTGAGCTTGCCGAAGCCAAGATCAAGGCCGCCTGTGCGGAACGGCTCAATCCCGAGACCTGGATTCTCGCCCGCACCGACGCGCGCGCGGTCTATGATCTCGATGAGGCCATGCGCCGCGCCGAAAAGTTCATCCGCGCCGGCGCCGACGGCATTTTCATCGAGGCGCCGCGCTCGGTCGAGGAACTCAAACGCATCGGCGAGGCCTTCGATGTGCCGCAAATCTGCAATCCGCTGATGGGCGGCCACACGCCGATCCTGTCGATGGAGCAACTGCGCGATCTCGGTTTCAATTGCGCTGTGCTCGGCCTCGACACGCTGATGCACGCCGCCAAGGCGATCGAGACTGTGCTTGTCGACATGAAATCCGGCAAATTCGCCCGCCGCAACGACGGCATGGATTTCGAGAGCTACAAGAAGCTTGTCGGCTACGACAAATGGGAAAGCATCGACGAGCGCTTTGCGCCGCGGCAATAAACGACCGCAAGCTCTCGATTCCTCATCCTGAGGAGCAAGCGAAGCGAGCCTCGAAGGATGAAGGTCCCGCCGTGGCCGTCGCCCTTCGAGGCTCGGCGCTGCGCGCCGGGCACCTGAGGGTAAGGAAGACGGCTACGCCAGCGCCGGCTCGCGCTTGGCCGGCTGCGCTTTCACCGGGTCTTTCAGACCAAGAATCCGCCGCGCGTTGTCGTAGAACAGCTTCTGCTTGTTGGCGGCCGAGAGCGGAATCTCCTCGATCAGCTTCAGGCACGGCGCCGGGTCCCAGCATGGGTAATCGGTGCCATACATGACGTGATCGATGCCGTAATAATCGATCGCGAATTTGATGCCGGCGGAGTGTGGAGATACCGTGTCGGTGTACATTCGTTTCATGTAGTCGGTCACCGGCCGCGGCAGCTTCGCCGCCTTGGAATTCTTGTCCATGCGCCCGGCCTGATACGGCAGCGCGCCGCCGGTATGCGACATCACGACCTTCAATTTCGGGTGCCGTTGCATCAGGCCGGAAAGGATGAGCCGCATGGCCGCAACGCTGACCTCGACGACCCGGCCAAGGCTCAAATGCAGCGCGCCGTCGTAGCCGTCGAGCATGTCCTGGAAGATCACGTCGGTTGGATGCAGGAACAGCGGCAGGCCAAGCTTTTCGCAATGAGCGTAGAACGGCTCCAGTCGCTCGGCATCGATGCGCGCGTCCTCGCCGATGCTGCCGGGGAGATTGACGCCAATGAGCCCGAGGCGATTGACCGCGTCATCGACCACCTCGATAGCGGCGCGCGTGTCCTGCAACGGCACCGCCGCGCTTGCCCACAGTCGACCGGGATATTTCCTGACCGCCCCGGCCATTTCTTCGTTCCACATCAGCGCATAGTCGCGTCCTTCGGACAGCGGCAGATCGGAGAAAAATACCGAGAACGGGCCGATCGAGCAGACCACGTCGACCTGGTGGCCGAGCGAGTCCATGTACTCAAGCTGTTTGTCGAGATCGAACCATTCGGCCCAGGAGTTGAGATGGCAGCCGCTGCCCGCCCGGCGCTCGTACTTGTAGCCGCCCTTGTCGTTGACGCTCGCCTGCGGAAAGCCCTTACGCTTGCACAGCTTGTCGAAGACCGACCTGGGCCACCAGTGAAAATGCGAATCGATGATGTGCACGAGGGCCTCCTGCCGGCCGCACCGGATAAGCCGAATGCCTTGCGATTGAATGATTTTAGTGGGGGCTCCGTTCCCCGTCAACGCGCGTGGCTCCGCGTCGCTCGTGCGGCACGGCTTTGCAGGTTGTCTCGGCAGCCGAACTGCGCCACGATCCGTTTCGCCTCGGCTGGATCATTCGCATGGGGAAGGTCATGAGCGCCGGCGACATCGATTCCTACCGCATCGCCGATTCCTACCGTATCGCCGCACGTATGGAGCGGCTGCCGCACTCGCCTTGGCACAACAGGCTCCGCCTCATCATCGGTGCCGCGAATTTTTCCGACGCTTTCGATGCTCTTACCATCGCCTATGTGCTGCCGGCGCTGATTCCGCTCTGGCACATCGTCCCGGCCGAGATCGGCCTGCTCATCTCGATCGGCTATGCCGGCCAGGTAATCGGCGCGGTGGCATCGGGCGCGCTGGCCGAGAGATACGGCCGGGTTCCGCTCATGGTGGCGAACCTCCTTCTGTTCTCGCTGATGAGTCTCGCCTGCATCCTCGCTCATAATTATCCGACGCTGCTGGCGCTGCGCTTCCTGCAAGGGATCGGGCTAGGTGGCGAGGTACCGATCGCCAACACCTACATCAGCGAGTTTGCGCAATCGACGCGGCGCGGACGTTTTGTCCTGGTGCAACAGTCGATGTTTCCCATCGGGCTGACGACAGTCGCGCTGGTCGGCGTATTCGTGGTGCCGCACTGGGGATGGCAATGGATGTTCGTGCTTGGCGCGCTGCCCGCTTTGTTCGCCTTGCCGATGATCCTGGTGCTGCCGGAATCGCCACGCTGGCTCGCGAGCCGCGGCCGCGCCGAAGATGCCGACCGCGTGCTGTCACGGATCGAAACCCTGGTATCGGCACAGACCGCGCGCCCGTTGCCGCCGGTCCCGGCCGATACCGTGTCGATCGTCATCGCGCGTGCACGCTTCGGGGAGCTATTTGCCGGTATTTACCGCAAGCGCACGCTGTCGCTCTGGGTTCTCTGGTTCTGCGCCTACGGTATCACATACGCGCTGACCGGCTGGCTGCCGAGCATCATGCGCACCGTCTATCACCTCCCCGTGGGCCAATCGAACCTCTACGGCTTCGTGGTGAACATCACGGGCTTGCTCGTTCTCCTGCTGGCCGCATTCACCATCGACCGGATCGGCCGCAAGCCTGCCTATACGGTGGGCTTCCTGCTCGCCGCCGTGCCGCTCCTGATCGTCGTGTTCGTGCCGAATTTGGGTCCGTTCGTGCTCGCGGCTATGGCGACGTTGGCGTTCGCCGCGATGGGCATGATCCCCGGCTCGCTCGGCATGTATACGGCGGAGAATTATCCCAACCATTTGCGCGCGCTTGGCAGCGGCACCTCGAGCGTCCTGCAGCGGCTCTCCTCCGTCGTCAGCCCGTATCTGGTCGGCATCATTCTGCCGGCTCACGGCGTGGCAGGGGTTTACGGCATGTTCGCCCTGCTCGCCGTGGTTGGCGGTGTCACCTGTGCCCTGTTCTCGGTAGAAACCGCCGGCAAGACGCTCGAGCAGCTTTCGCCTGCGGCCGAGTCAGCCACAAGTCATTAATCCGATCCTCAACCCTTGCAGAGCCCCAGGATGATCATCGACTTTCACACCCACGTACAGACGCCCGAGCAGCAAGCGGCGCCGTTCTGGCAAGGCCGCTGCCCAATGACGATCGAGAACGTGCTTGAAGCGCAGCAGCAAGCGGGCGTCGATGCCACGCTCGTCAGCCAGCCGATCCACGAACTGCGCAACATGGATCGGAATCAACAGCTTGAAACCGTGAGGAAGGTAAACCGCTACATCGCCTCGCTGCAGGACAAATACCCGACGATCTATGGCATCGGCACCACCGTCCCCCATGGCGGCGACGATTTCCTGCGTGAGTGGGAGCGCGCGGTGAAGGAGGATGGCCTCAGGGGCGCCTGGATCCTGTCGAGTCTGCCGGACCATTACCCCGACGACGACGAATGCCTGCCGTTTTTTCAGCTCGCCACCGAGCTTGACGTGCCGGTGGTGATTCATCCGCCGTCCATCGGGTTCGGCGAAGAGCGGATGAAGGACTACCGGCTCGCCTCCAGTGTCGGTCGCCCGATGGATAATGCGCTGGCGCTGGCGCGTCTGATCGTGCGCGGAATTTTCGAAAAGTTTCCCACCCTGAAGCTCGTCGGCACGCATCTGGGGGGCGGCATCTGCGAGATGATCGGGCGCATGGACTACGCTTACAATTTGCAGGATGAGGCCTACTTCCTCGGCTCCTATGAGCCGATGCTGATCAAGCATCCGCCGAGCCATTATTTGAAGATGATGTATCTGGAATCGACCTGCTATCATCCGCCGGCGGCGCGCTGCGCCTTTGAAACGGTTGGCGCCGATCGCTTCATCTTCGGCACCGACGCCCCGCCGCTTAAAGTGCTGAAAAAACAAGGTGTCGAAGTCATCAAACGGATTGGCCTGTCGCCTGCGGACGAAGCCAAGGTCTATGCCGGGAACGCCAGGCGGCTGTTGAAGATTTGAACTCCGGGCACCGAGCGCCATTCTTGGCGCAGGGCCGATGGCGCATGCCACATGGCGCATGGCGCCCCTTTCTGCGATGATCGAGGCGGTAGCCGTCGCCATACCAACCTCCGTGGAGAAACCGATGAGACAATTGTCGCGCAGAGTTCTCGTATCAGGACTGACATGCAGCGCGATCCTGCCGCTTGCCGCGCGCCGCGCGCCCGCGCGCGCTGCGGAAAAGCTGCGAGTCGCCAAGGTCGTGCCGTTCGCCTGGACGTTCACGCCGCTCGACATCGGTATTCAGGAAGGAATCTTTGCCAAGCACGGTCTCGCCATCGAAGAATCCTCCTCGGCCGGCGATGCCAAGCTGCAGCAGATTCTAACCGCCGACAGCGTCGATATCGGCATCGGCTCGGGACCTGGCATGGCGTTCGCTGCAAAGGGAGTCCCGGCCAAGGCGGTCGCCGAAATGTACGGCGCGCCCCGCAACATGGCGGTGATGGTCGGCTATGATTCGCCGATCAAGACGGTTGCCGATCTCAAGGGCAGGAAGATCGGTTGCACCACCGTTGGCTCGCTGACGGCCTGGATCGGCCAGCGCATCAACGAAAAGGAAGGCTGGGGCGGAAACGGCATCCAGGTTGTCCCGATCGGCGGCATGTCGCCGGCGCGGGCAGCGATCAAGACCCACGAGATCGACGGCTATATCGGGGCACTGGAAGTCGGGTACATGCTCGAAGCGGCCAAGGAGTGGCGTGTCATCACCACGGCGATGCCATTCGTCGGTCATTTCATAACCCACGTCATTTTCGCGCGCGATGAGTTGATCGCGAAGCAGCCGGATACCGTGCGCGCTTTTCTCGACGGATGGTTCGAGACCATCGCGTACATGAAAACGCATAAGCAGCAATCGGTCGCGATATCGGCGAAAGTGATCAACGTCAGCCCCGCAGTTGCTGCGCGCGCCTATGACGAACAGATGGGTGGCTTCTCGACCGATGGCACGTTCGATCCGCTCGCTGTTAAGACCTTGCGGAAGTCGTTTACTCAGATGGGCTTATTGAAGAAGGTTCCTCCCGACAGCGCGTTGTTTACGACACAGTTCGTGCCGGTGAAGGTCAGCTAGGCGCCTCGCGGATTTGCCCGTGCCCTGGGATACGCAGCGGGTTGCTCGGGTCGCGTTGATTATCGCCATTGCGGTGGTCAGCGTGTGGATGCTGTGGCGCTTCCTGCCGGCGCTGGCGTGGGCGGGCGTGCTGGCCATTGCCACGTGGCCGTTGCGAGAGGCGCTTGCCCGGCGCGGATTGGGCAAAACCGCCATCGCCAGCCTGCTCACGCTGCTTCTCGCTTTTCTGCTGATACTGCCGTTGATCGCCTTCGGTATCCGGGCTGCTCGCGAAAGCGGTGCGATCATGCAGTGGGTGGGCGAGGTCCGTCAGAATGGACTCGGCACGCCGGGATGGCTCGCGCACTTGCCCCTGGTCGGCGGCGCTGTTAGCGGGTGGTGGCAGGCGAATCTGGCCCCGCCGGGCGCGCTGCTCGGCCACGCAGAAACCAGCGGAGTGTTCACGCTCACGCGCACGCTTGGTGTCCAGGTGGTACACCGGCTGACCATTCTGGTGTTCACCCTGCTTGCCCTGTTCTTTCTCTACCGTGACGGCGGACGGCTGACGGAGGAAGCGAGCGCGATCGCCGAACGCCTGTTCGGACCGCCCGGCAGCCAACTCGGCAAGGACGCTGTTGCCGCGGTGCGCGGCGCGGTCAACGGGCTTGTCCTGGTCGGTCTGGCAGAAGGCGTGCTGCTCGGCATCGCCTACGTGGCGACCGGGCTCAGCCACGCCGCCTTGCTCGGTTTGTTGACCGCCATGCTGGCCACCGTCCCATTTGGCGCGCCGGTGATCTTCGGCGCCTGCGCGCTTTATCTGCTTGTACAATCGCATACCACGGCAGCGATCGCGCTGTTCGTCTTCGGCGTGCTGGTGACCTTCGTTGCCGATCATTTCGTGCGGCCGTTATTGATCGGCAGTTCGACGCGGCTGCCGTTTTTGTGGGTGCTGCTGAGCATCTTCGGCGGTCTGGAGAGTTTCGGCCTCGTCGGATTGTTCCTCGGTCCCGCGATCATCTCGATCCTGATCGCCATCTGGCGCGAAGGCGCCGCCTCGCGCGCGAACGCCGCTTGAGCGAGACCGCGGTCCGCCATTTCCTTGCTGGAACCGGATGGCAGCCGGCGCGTTGCTGAGACGCGATGCGGCGCGGGACGGCTGAACTCTCCGAGTACGACAGGCGCGAGGCCGCCGAGGGACTGACGTTGCCTGCCGACGTATTAGGTGTGGCCCTCCTGGCTGCGCTGATGTGTCTTGCACTCGTCTGGCTGCCCTCGGCATCGTTTGATCGCGCGGTTCGCCATTCTGCGCCCATCGCGACCCGCGGCATTATCCCATTGCCAAAGGCAGCGCGCGCTCCCGGCTCGCGGCCGCAAGCCGCCCGCAAATTCGCATCTGGATGAGCGCTTCGACGCGTGAGCGAGGCCGGTTCACTGCGGACGAGGCCTCGGTCCGAGAATTATGCCGACCCCCAGACCTCGTGCGCCGTCTCGACCACGAGCTTCAGCTTGGCAATCTCATCCTCGGCTGTCATGGCGTTGCCACCGATGCCGCTGGAGAACCCGCATTGTGGCGAGAGCGCGAGCTGTTCGAGCGGGGCGTAGCGGCTGGCTTCCTCGATCCGCCGTTTCAGCTCATCCTTGCTTTCCATTTTTTGACTCTTCGTGGTGATCAGGCCGAGCACTGCGATCTTTCCCTTCGGCAAGAACCGCAGCGGGGCGAAGCTGCCCGCGCGTTCCGTATCGTATTCGAGAAAATAGCCGTCGACGCCGATCTCGTTGAACAGCAGCTCGGCGATGGGCTCGTATCCGCCTTCCGCGATCCAGGCGCCCGCGAAATTGCCGCGGCAGAGATGCATGCATACGGTCATGTCGGCCGACCTGCTGGCGATTGCCGCGTTGAGCAGTGCCGCATATGTCCGCGGCAGCGTCTCGGGATTCTCGCCGAGATTGGCGACCTGCCGGCGCAGCTCCGGATCGCACAGATAGGCTAGGTTGACCTCGTCGATCTGCAGATAACGGCATCCCGCGGCTCCGAGGTCGGCGATCTCGGCGCGATAAACCGCCGCCAAGTCGTCGTAGAAAGCCTCCATTTGCGGGTAGGAGCGCTCGTCAATCGCCCGGCGCCCGCCGCGAAAATGCACAATACTGGGCGATGGAATCGTAACCTTGGGGGTAACGTTCCCGGCAGCGACGGATTTGAGGAATTTGAAATCATCGACGAAGATCGCTTGCGGCCGGGACAGCTTGCCGATGACCTGCAGCGATGGCGGAGTGTGATCGCGCGTTCCGGCGGCAGAATGGAACCGCACCGTGAGCCGCGAAGCGGTTGGCTTGACGTTGCCGATTTTGAGCAAAAAATCGCGTTGCCAGGAATGGCGGTTGAACTCTCCGTCGGTGACAAGCTTGAGCCCGAGTTCCTCCTGCACGCGGACCACTTGGCGGATGGCGTCATGCTGGATGCGCAGAAGCTCGGAACGCGCCATCTCGCCTTTTTCGGCGGCGTCGCGGGCCCGGATCAGCGCATCGGGCCGAATGAGGCTGCCGACATGGTCGGCGCGGAAGGGCGGTTTCGAACGCTCGTGCATGGCTGTTCGGCTAGTGTCCCGATTCCGAAGTTCGCATCATTACGCGGCGCCCTCGTTTGCGAACTTCGGAATCGAAGGACACTGGCAACTTATTGATCTCGTGTGGCTTTGGTTCAGAACTCCGCATGACGAGGTCGCGGCAGAAATGATGCGGATTTCAGAACCGCCACACTAAGGTAGAAAGCGCAAAATGACGCTGTCAAGGCGATGAAACCGGGCCCGTTTGAGACGGGGCCGTTCCAACGACGGCGCCGCTCGTGTAAATAAGCCGGCAACGACGGCAACGAGGTTGGTGATGACAATGCCGGCTTTGGCCCCGCGAGCCTTGGGCTACATCGGAGTTCGCGCCAAGGATTTGGGCGACTGGGCGAGCTATGGCTCGGGCCTTCTCGGCCTGCAACGAGTCGATAAATCCCGATCGGCGCTCGCCTTTCGCATGGACGACCGCCGGCAGCGCATTATCGTCGAAGCCGACGGCGGTGACGGCATTTCGTTCTTCGGTTGGGAGGTCGCCGATGCGGCAGCACTCGATGCGCTGGCTGCCCGTCTGGAGGCCGCGCAGATCAGCGTTGTGCGCGGCTCCGGTGCGCTCGCCGACGAGCGCCGCGTCAAGGCTTTGATCATGCTTATCGATCCGGTCGGCAATCGGCTGGAATTCTTTTACGGCGCCGAAACCGCGAACGAGCCGTTCAGGCCCGGTCGCTCGATCTCCGGCTTCCGCACCGGCCCGCTTGGCCTCGGCCACGTCGTTCTCAACGTTGACAGCCGGGAAACCATCGAACGCCTAATGGCGTTTTATCGTGACACGCTCGGCTTCCGCCTCACGGACTATTACGATCACCCCTTCGTCGCCCGCTTTTTACATGTCAATGCCCGACATCACAGCCTCGCCTTTATTCAGACGGGCAAGAATGCGGTGCACCACATCATGATGGAGCTTTACAGCTTCGACGATGTGGGACAGGCCTACGATCTCGCGCTTGGAGAAGAGGGCAGGGTGGGCGTGACGCTCGGCCGTCACACCAGCGACTTCATCACCTCGTTCTACAGCTTTACGCCGTCCGGCTTTATGGTCGAGTACGGCTGGGGCGCGCGCTCGATCGATGTCGACACTTGGAGAGCAACCGAGCGCAAGGAGGGTCCCAGCATGTGGGGCCACGATCGCGTCTGGTTATCGAAGGAGGACAATGAGAAGGCGCGCGCGCTGCGGCTGAAGAATGCCGCAGAAGGCTACCGCCGCCCGGTGCAGGTGATGGAGGGCAATTATCAGGTCATGGCCGGTGTCTGCCCGTGGTGGGATGCTACCAAGGCGAAGATTGCCGCGCAGTGACCCCGATCTCGGTTATTCCGACCTCAATCTCGTGAGATCGTGCGCTGTAGGGTTATTGGATCATCCGCTCGGATGTGCAGTTCTAAAAGATTTGAACAGATCGTCCAGACTGCTGCATGAAGCGAAGGCGAGCCATGGACGCGCACGCCAAGACCGACAATCCCCACACGCGCGCGATTGCCCAGTTCGTATCGCATCTGACCTACGAGCGGATACCCGCTGAAGTCCGCGAGCGGATAAAGCTCCTCATGCTCGATTCGCTCGGCTGCGCCATCTACGGGGCCGATCTGCAATGGTGTCGCATCCTGCGCGGCACATTGGAAAAACTCGATACGACGCGCACCACCTCGATCTGGGGCAGTAACGCTCGACTGTCCTCGTCGCATGCGGCGCTCGTCAACGGCACGCAGGTGCAGGGCTTCGAGCTCGACGACGTGCACCGCAAGGCGGTGCTGCATGTCGGCGCCGTGACGCTGCCGGCGCTGATCGCGGTGGCGGAAAGCCACGCTCAGCTCTCCGGCCGCGATTTCCTCGCCGCTGCCATCGCGGGCTACGAGATCGGCCCGCGCGTCGGGTTGTGCATGGGCCAGGAGCACATCGGCCAAGGCTGGCATTCGGGCGCGACCGTCGGAGTTTTCTCCGCTGCAGCCGCCGCGGCGCGTGCACTGTCGCTCGACGCGGAGAAAACCGTGCACGCGCTCGGTATCGCCGGCACCCAGTCCTGCGGTCTGATGGCTGCGCAATACGGCGCCATGGTCAAGCGAATGCATGCCGGCCGCGCGGCGCAGAGCGGGCTTTACGCTGCGCTTTTGGCGCAAAACGGATTTACCGGCATCGTCGATGTGTTCGAGGCGCCTTATGGCGGCTTCTGCACGACGTTCTCACGCTCGCAGGACCGCTTCAATCTGGCCGAACTGAGCGCCGGCCTCGGCGAGCGCTTCGAGACCATGGGTATTGCGCTGAAATTCTATTCCTGCGTAGGTTCCAATCACACCACGCTCGACGCCATACGCGACATCCGCAAGCGCCGGCCGTTCGCGCTCGACGAGATCGAAGAGATCGTCGTACACGGCTCGCAGGTCACCGTCGATCACGTCGGCTGGCCCTATGAGCCGCAGGGACTGACGGCGGCGCAGCTCAACATGCCGTTTTGCGTTGCCACGCTCTTGCTCAAGGGCGACGTGTTCGTCGACGAGTTCACGCCGGATTGCGTCAACGACGAGGCGCGCATCGAGCTTTCGCGAAAAGTGAAAGTCGTACACGATCCGGCGATCACTGCGCTCGGCGCCGCTTATCGCCACAAGGTGCGGGTCGACATCCATTTCCGAGGCGGCTCGGTCGAAACCGAGACGCGGGAAGCTCCCCGCGGCAGCGAACGATCCTTCGCCAGCGCCGACGACGTTGTCGGGAAATTCCGCAAGCTGACGGGCGGCGTCATGGGGAAGAAGCGTCAGGATGCGCTGGTCGGCGCGGTAATCGGGCTCGAAAAGCTGGCCGACAGCCGCGAGCTGATTGCGTTATTGCGCGCCTGACCAGCGACGACGTCATTGCGCTTCGCTTTATCCCGGCTACAGTCGTTCGCCCACAAGGACGGACAAAATGGACTTCGGCATCTTCGATCACCTCGACTGCGCCGGCAGACCGCTGCCGGAGTTCTACGAAGACCGCCTGAAAATCGCCGAAGCCTACGACCGCGCCGGCTTCTACGCCTATCACCTCGCCGAACACCATTCGACACCGCTCGGCATGGCGCCGTCGCCGAACGTGTTTCTCGCCGCCTTGGCGCAGCGCACGCGCCGGCTGCGCTTCGGCCCGATGGTGTTCGTCGTACCGCTTTATCATCCGCTGCGGCTGATCTCCGAAATCTGCATGCTCGACCAGATGAGCGGCGGCAGGCTCGAGCTCAGCTTCGGCCGTGGTGCTTCGCCGGTCGAGCTTGCTTTTTTCGGCGCCGACCCAACGACAGCGCAGGAGATATACAACGAGGCCGTCGAAGTGATCCTAAATGGTCTCACGCACAAGACGCTCGATTTTCACGGCAAGCATTTTTCCTTCGACAACGTACCGATGGAGCTTTCGCCGCTGCAAAAGCCGCATCCGCCGATCTGGTACGGCGCCCACGCGCCGGACAGCGCGGCACGGGCCGCGCGGAAAGCGCTCAACATCATCAATCTCGATCCGACCGACCACATTCGCGGCACCGTCGCCAGCTACCGCAAGACCTGGCGAGAGACGCACGGAGACGCTCCGTCGCCAAAGATCGGCCTTGGGCGTTTCATCGTCGTGGGCGAGACCGATGCGCAGGCGATGCGGCTCGCCAGGCGCGCCTACCGACCTTGGTTTGACAGCTTCATTTATCTGTCGCGACTGAGTGGGCGCGCGCAGACGCATCCGCGTCCGGAGGAGTTCGAACCGCTGATGGCGCGCGGGCAAGGCCTTGCCGGTTCGCCGGCGACGGTGCGGGATCTACTGGCTGCGCAGCTTGCCGAAACCGGCTGCAATTACGTCGTCGGCCAATTCGCGTTCGGCGACATGACGCTCGACGAGGCGCTGCATTCCATCGAGCTGTTCGCCAGCGAAGTCATGCCGGCGCTGCGCACGATCGGCGAGCCGGCCGTCGTTTAGAGCATGATCCCGAAAAGCGGAAACCGATTTTCGGACAAGATCATGCTCAAATGAAAAATCCAGATCCTGATCCGATTCAGTTGAATTGGATCAGGCGTTCCGCGTTGCCTTGAGGTGCGCGAACACCTTGGCGCGCAAGGCGGCCTGCTCTTCGGCGCTCCACCTGCGGAAGCCCTCGCCGGACTTGAAACCAAGCTTGCCGTCGGCCACCAGTTTTTTCAGATACGGTGAAGGGCCCGGCCGGCTGTCGATCGCCGGCAGTACCGTCTCATGGATGGCAAGCGTGAGATCGGTGCCGACGAGGTCCGCATTCTCAAGCGGACCAAGCACGGCGATGCGGCGGCCGAATGAGGCCTTGATCACGGCATCGACCGTTTCGGCATCGCAGATGCCGTTTTCCACCAGCGCAATCGCTTCGCGCCAAAGCGCATGCTGCAACCGATTGCCGATGAAGCCCGGCACGTCCTTTTTTACGTGCGCAGGCTTTTTTCCGGCGGCGCGATGCAGGTCCATGGTCCAGGCCACCGCTTGCGGCGACGTCCATTGCGTCTCGATGACCTCGACCAACGGCACCAGGAATGGCGGGTTCCACCAGTGGGTCCCGAGCGCGCGCTCGCGTCTTTGCAGTCCCTGCATGATTGCAGTGATCGGGATCACTGAGGTGTTGCTTGCAAGAATCGTATCGGGCCGCACGTGGCGTTCGATCTCGCCGAACAGCTTCTGCTTCAGCGGCAAATTCTCCGATACCGCTTCGACAACATAGTCGGCGTGATGGACGGCGTCGCCGAGATCGAAGCATGGCTGCACGCGCTCGACGGCGCCCTCGTCGTCACCGAGATCGCGCAGGTTGGCGGCAATGCGCGATTTCGCCGTATCAAGATTCTGGACCAGGGTATCGGTGATCGTCACTTGGTGGCCGGCAAGCGCAAATACCTGGGCGATGCCGTGGCCCATCAAGCCGGCGCCGATGACGGCGATCTCAGCCTTGGCGGACATGACTGGCCAAAATACAATGATCCTCTCCCCTCCAGGGAGAGGAAAATGCAAGTCGCTTGCTCTTTCCTCCTCCAGAAAGACGGAGGATCAAGGTGAGAGTCGATCCACTCATCATGAATTGCGCCGGAACGGAGTCACCCTGCCGTGTAGCCGCCGTCCGCGTAGAGAACGTGGCCGGTATAAAAGTCCGATGCTTTGGAAGCGAGAAAGAGCAGGGGGCCGGCAAGGTCCGATGGCTCGCCAAGCCGGCCTTTCGGCACACGCGAGAGAAAGCCCTTGCGCACTGCGGTCGAGCGTTCGTTGTCTTCGTACATCCAGGCGGTGAGCGGAGAACGAAATACCGTTGGGCCGATGGCATTGACGGTGATGCCTGTATCGCCCCATTCACAGCCGAGCGCCTTGGTCATGCCGTCGATCGCCGACTTGGAGGAGCAGTATGCGGTGTAGCCGGCCGGATGGCCAAGGAGCCCGCGCGCTGACGACATCAGGATCACCTTGCCGCCGCGGCCTTGCGCCAGCATCTGCTTGCCCGCGGCGCGCGCAATCAGCCAGGATTGAGTGACGTTCACATCCATCACTTCGGAAAACGCTTCCGGCGCCTGATCGACGATTTTCTGCACCTTGTTGATGCCCGACGCGCACACCAAAATATCGACGCCGCCAAACCGCTTGACTGCCGTCTCGACGATCTTGTCGCAGACCGCCGCGGAGGTTGGGCGCATATTGACCGCCTCGACTTTGGCGCCAAGTTCTTCGCATTCGGTCGCGATCTTCTTCAAAGACTCGGTGCCGCCTGCTGAGAGCACGAGGTTGCAGCCCGCGCCGGCCAGCACTCGCGCCGCGAGCGCACCGAAGGCGCCGGTCGCTCCGGTGATGATCGCTGTTTTCCCGCGCACGTCGAACAGGGACAGCGGGTTTTTCAGGAAGTCTTCGTCGGGCATGATGGGCCTCTACTGCCTCTCCCCGCTCGCGGGGAGAGGTGAATTCATTTCACCGGCGCCACCGCCACCGCGATGGTGCAAACCTCGTTCGATCGGTTGATGATCTCCCGGCTCTCATTGGGGCCGATATAGACGCTGTCGCCGGCGCGCGCGACCGTCTCCTTGCCGCCGACTATCACCGTGAGTTCGCCGGCGAGCACGTAGTAGATCTTCTCAGGCGGGGAGGCATCGGGACCGGCGCCGCCGCCGGGGAGAAAATGCGAAATACCGAACACCAGAGTCTGCGAGCCGCCCATCTCGGCGCCGTACACGCGAAACGACTTGTAGTCGCGGTGGTTGGGCGCTTCGTATGGCTTTGCTTCCGAGAATCTCCGCACGATCATGCAAACTTCTCCCCTTTCTCGATCCGATAGGCCCCCTTCGGGTCGATGATCGCCACCAGGCGAATGATGCAGCCGTCGCCGCGTTCCCAATTCCACGGAAACAGCGCAAACGTGCAACGCCTTCCGGTCACCTTGTCGATGTCGCCGCCGACGTTCTCAATGCCCAGAATGCCGTTCTTGAACAGGATGCGATGGACCGGTTCCCAGTCCGGAAAGTCCTCCTTCCAATCGCGTCCACCGGACCATTTTTTGTATTCGGCGGCGAGGTGCGGATGGAGCGGACCATTGCGTTGCGGACCGATGGCGGTGGCGAGCGGGTGATCGTTCGCCTGGGTGTCGTGGCCCACCACCTTCACCTTCTTCTCGACGAACCACTCGCCGGCCGAAGGCACGAAGCCGGGCGCGTAGCAGAAATAGTCCTCGCTGTCTTCGTAGAGCTTGTGCCAGCCGGTATTGACGATCACCACGTCGCGCGGCTGCACGATTTTGCCGGCGGCTTTCTCCAGATCGTCATAGGTGATCTGCTCCCATTTCTTTTTCGGGATCGACACCACGATGCCGGAACCGAAGAAATGCGGCAACGGCACCTCGTCGATGAAGGGCAGGCCCTGCACGACGTGCGCGGGAGCATCGATGTGCGTCGTATTGTGCATGGAGGTGGTGATGCGCTGCGACAATACGCCCGACTTCGCCATGTAGTGGATGCGCTCGATCTTGACGTCTTCGAAATAAGGCCAGTTCGGCGACTGATAACCGAACCGATGGGACAGGTTGTAGAATTCAAGCCCCATCGAATTGTTGAGGTTTTCCTCCATCGCGACGCCGCGGATTTTCTTGACCACGCGCAATCTCCCTTCGCACGCCAAGTGCTGCAATTCTTATAGCATTGAGCGGTATACCATTGAACCGGATATCGGCTATAGACCAATCGACGTTTTGTGTCTCCGGTATCGGCGCCGCGCGGTTGAAGAGGGAGTGGCGCACCGTCTCTCTCGATGGGCGGCAATCCGGATCGAGCCGTCCGCCGCCGCGCGCCGCGTCGCATACGGCAATGCATGCAATGGGGAAACACATGGTGCAAAAAATTGCGCTCGAGGAACATTTTCTGGCTCCCGGCTATGAGGGCTATTGGCGGTCGACGGTCGGCAACGTCGCCCCCGAGCTGGCAAGCGATTTGCTCGCTCGCCTCACCGATTTCGGCGAAATGCGGCTCAAGTCGATGGATGAAGCCGGCATCGCCCGCTCGGTGCTCGCCATAGCCGGCCCTGGCGTGCAGAGCGAACGCGATGTGGCGACTGCTACCCGCGCGGCGCGGGCCGCGAACGATTATCTGGCCGGTGAAGTGCAGAAGCGTCCCGATCGCTATTCCGGCTTCGCCCATCTGGCGATGCAGGACGCGCGCGGCGCTGCCGACGAACTGGAGCGCTGCATCCGCGAGCTCAAGTTCTGCGGCGCCATGGTCAACGGCCATACCAACGGCCAGTATCTCGATCACCCCTCGCTTTATGCATTCTGGGAGCGCGCCGAGGCGCTGAGCGCGCCGATCTATATTCACCCGACCGATCCGGTCGCGCCCTCGCCAGCACTCGAAGGCGTCGCCGGTCTGCGCCGCGCCACCTGGGAATGGGGCTTCGAGACCGGTTCGCATGCGCTGCGGCTCGTGTTCAGCGGACATTTCGACCGCTTTCCTGGGGCCAAGGTAATGCTCGGCCATCTCGGCGAAACGCTGCCTTTTCTGCTCTGGCGTTTCGACAGCCGCGCCAAGCTTTATGGCATCAAGCTCGCCAAGGCGCCTTCCGACTACATCAAGCAAAACATCATGGTGACCACGTCCGGCATGTGCTCGGCCGAGCCCCTCAATTGCGCGCTCGCCGCGCTTGGGTCGGAGCGAGTGATGTTCGCCGCCGACTATCCGTTCGAGTCCGCGCCGGAGGCCGGCGAATTTCTTGATCACGCGCCACTCACTGAGTCGCTGCGGACCAATATCGCGTTCAACAACGCGGCGAGATATCTCGGCCTCAATGCCTCATGCTGAGGAGCGTGCCAGCAGCGCGCCTCGAAGGAATGACGGTTCTTCGAGGGCGCGGCGCTTCGCGCGGCCGAAGGAACGGAAGTTTCCATGACCAAAGTCCTCATCGTTGATATTCACGCCGAGACATACCGCGACCGGTTGCGTGCGGAATTTCCCGCACTGGAATTCGCGCTGTTTCACAGCGCCGTCGAGGCAGCCGGCAATCTGTCTGACATCGACGTGCTGATCTGCTTCGGTATCGCGGTCGAAGACTCGATACTTCGGCGCGCGACGCGGCTGCAATGGATTCAATCGCTGGCGACCGGCGTCGATCATTTTCTGCACTGCCCGTCGCTCGGGCCGGAAACGCTCCTCACCAGCGGGCGCGGCATTCATGGACCGGCGATGCGGGAGGAGATCGTGTATCTGATGATGGCGGTAAGTCGCGATGCGGCACGCCACGTCGCGGACAAGAAGGCGCATGTCTGGGAGCGGCGGCTGTGGAGCACGCTTGACGGCAAGACGGCGGTGATCGTGGGTATCGGCGTTGTCGGCATCGCCATCGGCGAACTTTTGCAGGCGCTCGGCATGCGCGTCATCGGCGTCACCCGCACGCCGCGCGCCGTCGCCGGGTTCGACGACATGATGCCGACCGATCGGCTCGTCGACGCCGCGCGCCGCGCCGATTATCTGATCAACGTGTTGCCGGCGAGCGCGGAAAACTTCGGCCTGTTCGACGCCGACGTCTTTGCTGCCATGAAGCCGACCGCTTATTTCATCAACGGCGGACGCGGTCAGACGGTCGACGAGGCCGCACTGGTCGCCGCTCTGCGTGAGCAGCGGATCAGCGGCGCCGGACTCGACGTGTTTCAACAAACGCCATTGCCGCCGAGCAACCCGTTGTGGGAGCTCCCGAACGTGTTCATCACCCCCAACGTCGGTGGCTACATCGTCGAATACGAAGAACTGATCATGCCGCTCGTGATCGGCAACATGCGGCTTTTTCTGGCGGGCCGCCGGAGCGAGATGCGCAATATCGTTACGCGGTAGCCGCGCAGGCGGCGTACCGCGAGGGCGCCTTTGGCGCCTTCGATCAATCCGTCGAGCTCCAGCCGCGCTCGGTCACGAAGCCCGAAGTCGCCTTCACCGAAGGCCGCGGCCTTTTCGAGGTCCGGAACCACGATGGCGACGTGCCTAAGTTTGACCGCGACACCTCTGGGCAGGAACCCGAAGCACGAATAGCCCCGATATGTGTGGGAGTCCGTGGCCAGACCGAGGCAATGGCCACGTGTCGCGGCATAAGACACCGCTCGCCGCACGGTGGATGGAAGTGGTTTCAATCACAGCGGAATTGTTGCAAAATCGGCCGTTGCGCACGGCCTGCGCGGTGGCGAACTCGCCCGCTGATGGCGAGGTCCCGCGCGCGTTGCGACACATGAAATGCAGGAGGACGCCATGGCGCTCGCCCAGGTCAGATTTCCGCTCATCATTTTCGGCGCGGCGCAACTCCTGCGAGTGGCTGCTCGCCGCAATCCGGCTTTCAAGGCGCGCCTGCGCGAGCACAATCTGGTCGCCCAGATACTGGCGCGGGACGAGGAGATCGGCCGCTGGATCGAACTGCGCGACGGCAAAATCACCTCGCGCGCCGGGCTGCATCAAAAGCCCGACATCAAGCTGATGTTCAAAAACGCCGAAATCGGCGCCGCGCTGCTGACGCCGCCGATCAACTGGCTCGACCAGATCAACGCGCAGAAGGACTTTGTGCTCACCGTCGAGGGCGAAGAGTGGCTGACCAACTGGTTTGCGCAGACGCTGATGGCGGCACAATCGGCCAGCCTCAAATACGGCACCAAAATGCCCGACGGCATGATGCGCTATTGCAACATGACGAGCGGCGGTCCGGTCTTCGTCTATGTGCGCGACGGCAAGATCGTACGGATGACGCCGATCGATCTGACCGAAGAGGACGGGGCATCGTGGACCATCGAGGCCAGGGGCGTGAAGTTGACGCCGCCGCGCAAGACCACGCTGGCGCCGCACGGCCAGAACGTGAAGTCGATGATCTACTCCCCGGACCGCCTGCTCCATCCGATGAAGCGCGTCGACTTCGATCCGAACGGGGAGCGCAATCCGCAGAACCGCGGCAAGTCCGGCTACGTGCGTATCTCCTGGGAGGAGGCGATCAAGCTCGTCACCGACGAGATCAAGCGGCAGAAGCGCGAATACGGTCCTGGCGCCATCACCTTCTCGCACGGCTCGCATCATACCTGGGGCAATATCGGCTATTACCTCTCGGCGCTGTTCCGCTTTGCCAACGCGGTCGGCATGACCCGCATCCACCACAATCCGGATTCATGGGAAGGCTGGTATTGGGGCGCTGTGCACCATTGGGGCTATACGCTGCGCGTCGGCCAATCGGAAACCTATGGTACGGTTGAGGATTGCCTGCAGAACTGCGACATGATCGTGCACTGGGCGGCCGATCCGGAATCGACGTCAGGATCGTACGGGGCGCAGGAAGGCACCACACGCCGGCAATGGCTGAAGAATCCCAAGCTCGGTATCAAGATTGTTCACGTCGACCCCTACTACAACGCCTCGGCGCAATTCCTGCCCGGCAAATGGTTTGCGCCGAAGCCGACCACCTCGGTCGCGATGGCGATGGCGATCGCCTACGTGTGGATCAAGGAAGACCTCTACGACAAGGATTATGTGAAGACCCACACCGTCGGCTTCGACAAGTGGAAAGCTTATCTGCTCGGCGAGGAAGACGGGATCGCGAAGACGCCGGAGTGGCAAGAGAAAGAAACCGGCGTCCCCGCCAAGGACGTGCGCGCGCTGGCGCGCGAATGGGGGCGCAAGCGCGTCTATCTGGCGCCCGGCGGCTGGGGCAACGGGCACGGCGGCGCCTGCCGCAACCAGACCGGCATCCAATGGGCGCGGGTTATGGTCTGCCTTGTCGGCATGCAGGGGCTGGGCAAGCCCGGCGTCAACATGGGCAATCTGCAATGGGGTACGCCGCTCGACTTTAATTTCTATTTCCCCGGCTACGCCGACGGCGGCATGTCGGGCGATCTGGAAAACACGGCCATGCCGGTCGAGCTCTATCAGCGCATGCCGCAATTGCCGAGCATGAATTCGAACGGCCAGCGCATCCCGCGTATCTTCGTGCCCGAGGCGATCATCGACGGAAAAGCCGAGGGCTATCCGTGGGTCGGCAAGTCGATCGAGCACCAGTTCGCGCGTTTCGCCTACCCGGCGCCGGGCCATTCGCCGGTGCACATGCTGTACAAATACGGCGGCTCGATCCTCGCGACGATGAACAACACCAACCGCTGGGTGCGGATGTATCAGTCGCCGAATCTTGAATTCGTCGTCAACCAGTCGATCTGGTTCGAGGGCGAAGCCAAGTTCGCCGATGTGATCCTGCCCGCCTGCACCAATTTCGAGCGCACCGACATTTCCGAATGGGCCGGGCTCGGCGGCTACGGCCATCACGGCCAGCAGCAGCTCAATCACCGCGTCGTTGTTTTCCAGGCGCCGGCGATCGAGCCGCTCGGCGAATCGAAATCGGATTTCTGGATCTTCAACGAGCTGTGCAAGCCGCTCGGGCTCGCCAATTATTTCTCCGAAGGCGTCAACGAGATTGACTGGGTCAAGCGCGTGTTCCTGGCGTCCGACCTGCCCAAGCGCATTTCGTGGAAAAAGTTCTTGCGGCGCGGCTACTTCGCGATCCCGGCGGAAAAAGAGAAGCTGCGCGCCCCGGTGTCGTTCCGCTGGTTCTTCGAGAACCGCAAGAAGGACGTGCCCGAGGCGCAGCCGCTTCCCTCCGACTACACGGAAGAATATTTGCGCGGGCTGCAGACGCAATCCGGCAAGCTCGAGTTCGAATGCAGCTCGCTTAAGCGCTTCAACGATGTGGAACGGCCGCCGATCGTCAAATACGAGCCGTCATGGGAGGGCGCGCATTCTGGCGAGTTGTTCGAACGCTACCCGCTGCAACTGCTCACCCCGCACTGCAAATATTCGTTCCACACCCAGGGCGACGGCAAGGATTCGTTCCTGCTCAATATCGAGGATCACCGCGTCAAGGTGAACGGCTACTATTACTGGATCGTGCGGCTCAACGCCGAGGACGCCAGACAGCGCGGCATCAACAAGCACGATCTGGTCAAGGTATTCAACGAGCGCGGTGCGGTGATCTGCGCGGCGCTGCCGACGCAGCGGTTGCCGCGCGGCGTTGCGCACGGCTACGAATCCTCGGCGGTCTACGATCCGATGGGCGAGCCGGGAAAATCGGTGGACCGGGGCGGTTGTCTCAATCTGCTCACGCCCCACCGCACCCAGACCAAGACGACCCATTCGATCGCCGGGTCGAACTCGCTCGTGCAGATCGAGCTGTGGGATGGCCGTATTGAGCACGTTTCCGCCGCGTTTGCCGCCATGGAGAAGGACCAGGAGATCAGGCGTACACTGAAGGAAGCGCAGCTTGTGCCGGCGAAGTGACAGCATCGTCATCCTGAGGCGGCCGCGCATAGCGCGGCTCTCGAAGGATGCTGCTCAGGCGCAGGGGCCGTCGCCCTTCGAGGCTCGCTGCGCTCGCACCTCAGGGTGACGGTAAGAGGCGGAGTAAAAGAACAATGCAAAAATGGAACCTGATCATCGACGTGGCCGAGTGCACTAATTGCAATCTGTGTACGCTCGCCGCGATGGACGAATATGTCGGCAACGACTGGCCCGGCTATTCGGCGCCGATGCCGCGGCACGGGCACAAGTGGATCAACATTCTGCAGAAGGAGCGCGGACAGATGCCGATGATCGACATCGCCTACGTTCCCACGATGTGTAACCATTGCGATGACGCCCCCTGCATGAAGGCCGACACGGGCGGCGCCATCAAGAAGCGGCCGGACGGCATCGTGCTCATCGACCCGGTGAAGGCGAAGGGCCAGAAGCGGCTCGTCGATGCCTGTCCGTACGGTCACATCTGGTGGAACGAAGAGTTGCAAGTGCCGCAAGCCTGGACCTTCGACGCCCACCTGCTCGATCAGGGCTGGCAGCAGACGCGCGGGCAGCAATCCTGTCCGACAGGCGCCATGCGTGCGATCAAGGTCGAGGACGAGGACATGGCGCGCCTCGCGCGGGACCAAGGCCTCGAAGTCATGAAGCCGGAGCTTGGAGCCAAGCCGCGCATTTATTATCGCAACCTGTGGCGCTATTCGAAATGTTTCATCGGCGGCACCGTCTCAGAGGAAAGGAACGGCGTGGTCGATTGCGTGGAAGGAGCCAGCGTCCAGCTCCTCAGGGAGGGCACGTCGGTCGGGGTGACCACGACCGACAATTACGGCGACTTCAAGTTCGATAAGCTCGAGGAGAACTCCGGGCGCTATACAGTGCAGATTTTTTCCAGCGGGCGGTCGAAGACGCTGGAAGCGAATCTCGGAGCCAGCGTCAGTCTCGGTGAGATTCGGCTGTGATGATTGTCATTCTCCGCGAAGGGGGCCGATCCGATTCGCACGAGCAAACGTTTCGCCCAGCGGTCTGAACGACTCGCGCGCTCGGGGAATGCGCAGCATTGGTTCGATCCGATCGGAATCCGTTTTGGCCGGATTGAGGACGGCGACCTGTTCGCCGCTTGTCGGCGTCGGCCAACGTCGCGCCGGCGGTCACTCGTTTCCCACACTCGGCCCGGCGAAGCGCTCGCGGATGCGAGTCAATAATTGATCGCGCAGCTCGCGGTAGGCATTGAGCTGCTGCGTGCGGTTGCCTTCGAGGCCTGTCGGATCCGGGGTCGCCCAATACTCGACGTCGACCGCGTTGGTGCGCGTGAGTTCCAGCGCACGGTGATGGGCTTCGGGCGAAAGCGATACGATCAGGTCGAAGTTAAGCCCCTCCCATTCGTCCAACTCCTCGAAAGTGACCGGCTTGTGCCGTGAAATGTCGACGTCGATCTCCGCCATGACAGCGACGGCAAACGGGTCGAGGTCACCCTTGCGTACGCCCGCCGATCCCACATAGATGCTGCGCCCGAACATTTGCGAGAAAAGCCCGGCAGCCATCGGCGAGCGCACCGCGTTCAGTCCGCAGGCGAACAGCACCGCCAGCGGCTGCCGCGTCGATCGCGCCGACGCCCCCGGGATCGGGCTGCTCAGCCCTTCCAATGCAGCACCGTGATAAGCGTGAATAGACGTCGCGCCGTATCGAAATCGAGATCGACCTTGCGCTTGAGCCGCTCTATGACGATGCGGGAGCCCTCGTCGTGCAGCGCGCGCCGCCCCATATCGAGTGCCTCGATGCGGTCCGGCGTTGCATTGCGAATAGCGGCGTAATAGCTGTCGCAGACCGTGAAATAATCCTTCACGATGCGGCGAAACGGCGCCAGCGATAGCAGGTGGGCGATGACCGGTGTGCCGTCGCTCTGGCGAACGTCGAAAACCAGACGGTTCCCGGTCATGCCAAGCTGCAGCGCGTAAGGTCCGCCGTCATGCCCCGCGGGCCTGAATTTGTTGTCGGCGATAAGATCGTAGATGGCGACGGCGCGCTCGTGCTCCACTTCAGGGCCCGATCGGCCGATCGAGGTCTCGTCAAGGGTGACGGACACGAGCCGCGCGGCCTGATCTTTATGGGTTGCCTTCGCCATCAGAGAAAGATCCGGACTTCGGGAGGCCGGTTTTTCGATCGGACCAGCCTCCGGTCGCCGGGCTTATCGATTGAGCCGAATCGCAATGGAGCGGGCATGGGCTTGCAATCCTTCCGCCGTGCCAAGCGTCATCGCCGCGTCACCGAGCACGCGCAGTTGCGCCGGTCCGCATTTGATTATCGAGGTCCGCTTCATAAAATCGAGCACGCCGAGGCCTGAAGAAAAGCGCGCCGACCGCGCGGTCGGCAGCACGTGATTGGGGCCGGCAACGTAATCGCCGATCGCTTCCGGCGTGTGTTGGCCGATGAAAATAGCCCCGGCATTACGGATGCGACGCGCAAGCGTCTCAGCGTCGGCGGCAGCGATCTCGAGATGCTCCGGTGCAATGGCATCGATCAGCGGCAACGCCTCGTCGAAATCACGGACCAGAATGACGGCGCCGAAATCGTGCCATGAGGCGCCGGCCACCTTTCCGCGCGGCAACCCGGCCAACTGAATTTGGAGCGCGCGCTCAACCTCGCCGGCAAGTTCCCGGCTGTCGGTGATAAGGATTGCCTGCGCGCTGGTATCGTGTTCCGCCTGCGCCAGAAGATCGGCGGCAATCCAATCCGGATTGCCATCCTTGTCGGCGACGATCAGGACCTCAGACGGCCCCGCGATCATGTCGATGCCGACCCTGCCGAAAACGATCCGCTTGGCCGCCGCCACGAAGGCATTGCCTGGCCCGACGATCTTGGCGACAGGAGTGATCGACTGCGTGCCGTAGGCGAGCGCCGCGATCGCCTGCGCTCCGCCCAAACGAAATATCTCATCGACGCCGGCCAGTTTGGCCGCGGCCAGCACCAGCGGATTGAGTTTGCCGTCGGGCGTCGGCACCACCATCACGATCCGCGGCACGCCGGCGACCTTCGCCGGTACCGCGTTCATCAATACCGACGAGGGATAGGCTGCAGTGCCGCCCGGCACGTAGAGGCCTACGGCCTCGATTGCCGTCCACCGCGAGCCGAGTTCGACCCCGAGCGCATCGGTAAATCGATCTTCGAGCGGCAATTGTCGGCGATGGAAGGCCTCGATTCGCTCGTGCGCCAATTCGAGGGCGGCGAGCGTTTCAGGCGAGGAGGTCTCAAGCGCCGCCGTGATTTCCTGCGGTGTCACTTTCAACCCAACATGATCGAGATCGAGGCGGTCGAACCTTTTCGTATAGTCTGCGACGGCTGCGTCCCCGCGTGCGGCGACATCGGCGACGATGGCGCGCACCGTTGCCTCGACATCAGCCGAGGCCTCGCGCTTGGTATCGAGAAAGGCGCGAAATTGCAGGGTAAAATCGCTGGATCGCGTGTCGAGGCGAATCGGCATCGTGTGGTCCCGTTAGGCAAGATAGAAGCCGGTCAGGACATGCTTACCACATCTGGCACTGGGCGCTGAGCGGCGACAGAGAGGCGCTTTGGCGGCTGCGATTGCAGTGGACCGGCCCCGCGGTTGCGGTCAAGACGCCTGATCAGCGATCACGTATCGCGGAATCTCGGCCCTCGATTGAGGAGGCCGACGATCAGACCGGCACTGGGCCGGCGGTGAAATGATTGGGGCACATGTCGGCCGCGAAGACCTCGCCGAGGTCGGCGAGTTCGGCTTCGAGACATTCGACCTCCAGGCGAATGACCCCTCCGCCCGAGAATGTCATCGTTACAATTCCTCCCGGCGGATCGTGCTCCGCAAACTCAACCGCAAGAAGATTAAGCCGCGCATCCTTGTTGGACTGATCGAGATTGCGACATTTGCAGTTGAGCACGCGCTCGAAGCGGAGCGCGGTCCGGCAGCGGCGGTAATCCCGCCTGGTTTCCGCGTAGGCGTCGGCGGTTGTGGTCCAGTCGAAGCGGCTTAGCGCCATGACGAACCGATGCTCGTGCGGCTGCCAGAAAACTTCGCCGATGCGCACCAGTGCATCCTGGACGTGCGCCGAAATCACTTCGATGTCGTCGCGATCGAGCGCAACGAGCTTTAATTCATCATTGCTCGCGTTCATCCGAGGCCGCTCCCGATCCGGTCGTTTCCCTGAAACAAAGCTAGGCACGGGGTTCAACCGCTGCAACCCCCGTGTCCCCGTTTTCGGGCGACGGCAAGCGGAATGCGCGCGAACCAAGCTAGTGTCCCGATTCCGAAGTTCGCATCATTATGCGGTCCCTCGTTTGACGAACTTCGGAATCGGGCCACTAGAACGAAACGCAGGCGAATTGCTCGATCACGGCCACGGAGCGTTGATGAAATTGCCGCTTGTAAGCCTCCACGACGGCATCGAGGCGGGATTGATCATCCTGATGGCCGGGCAGCACGATGGTGACGACCTTGCTGGGCTCGCGCACTATCCTGCCGCCGCGATGAGCGCGCCACTGGCCGAACGCATCGGTAACGGTCAGACCGTCAGGGAATCGCGGAGTCACTTCCCGCGCCATGAATCGCGCCCATGCGGCCTCGCTTACCCCAAGGTGCTTATCGATGTCGCGGCCAAAAAGGAGCTCGGCGACAATCTGGGGATGCTGGGTTCCCCGGCAGGCCGACGCAGGAGCCTGGGCACGGGCGACACTGGCGGCCACCAGCGCGACGCTGAGAACCGAAATGAAGGCCGCCCCCATGGCGCTCGAAGGCCGCTTGCGATGATGCGTGCGCCGAGCTTCGGCCGCTGCTCCCTCCGGCTCCGGCGTCGAGACGGCAGCCGGTAATCGCGAGCCGCCGTCGCTGATGAGTTGCGGGATGAAGAGAGCGGTCCCCATCACTCCAGCTCCTTTGTCATCAGAGCGGCCATTTTGGCTGTCGTCAGTAGCCGACCGCGAGCAATAGTTGAAAATCGCTGGAGCGATCGTCTCCCGCTTGCTCGTGCGCAACCATCATCGTAGAAGCGGCGCGTACGTGTTGTCACGATGGTTTTGCTTGACGTCGGATTGTGGGACGAGGAGAAGCGGCGCTCGTCCTTCTCTCTGTTATCTGATCGACCTGTTGATAAGCCTGGAGTCGGATGTAGGCTGGGCTGCGGCAAAACTATCCGGCCGAGGTGCGCAAGAATTGTTTGCTTCGTCGCTCATATCTTGTTAAGGAGGACCTAACAAGATTGTATGGTTGGCCGAATCGCCGGGGTGATTGACTGAAGCAAACATGTTTATCATGCTTTCTCTCGGCTTTTCTTTTGCTCCTGCAAGGAGTACAAGTCTCCGCACTTGAAAGGGAGGTTTTATGGCTACGAGGACAAAGAAACGGCGCGCCTGGACTTCGAGCGAGGTCCGCGAGCTCAAGACCATGGCGAAGAGGAAAACTCCGGCTTCGAAGATCGCCAAGAAACTGAAAAGAACCGAAGGTGCCACTCGGCAGAAAGCGTTCAGCATTGGGCTGTCGCTCGATTCTCGGTCCTGACCTTACCAGCAACCGATTCTAGGTTACGCAGCGGCGCAGTCGGTGCCGGGTCGGCATCGGCCGCGTTGCGCGTTGTCTTGCTTGCCGCGGACGTTCGACAGCCGCGGTCGATGCGTGTTAGAAACAGCGTCTTCCCGCGCAGGAAGACAAGCCGAAAGCCCCGGCGTTGCCGGCTGCCGAATGTTTTTAACAAATCGACCGGGCGGTCGTAAGTTCTTCCAGGTTCTCAAGAAGGATAGCCGATGGCCGAAATCGTTGCCGGGTTCGGCATGCCGCACAATCCGGGCTCTCCGGCACTGGTGCTGCGCCACGGACCGCAATGCGAGACCGCCCGCTTTTATGCCGAGATGGCAAGGCACATCGAGGAGGCCGCCCCCGATGTACTGCTGATCTTCACCGACGATCATTTCAACACCTTTTTCCTCGATAATTTTCCCACCTTCGCGATCGGCATTGCGGAAGCAACGGCCGGGCCGAACGATCAAACGCCGATGCCGCGCTACAGGGTTGCGGTGCCGGGAGCGCTGGCGGCGCACATCCGCCAGGCCGCCATTGAGCGCGGCTTCGACATTGCGCTGGTGCAGGACTTCGAAGTCGATCACGCCGTGATGGTGCCGCTACATTTTGTGACTCCGGACATGAGCATCCCGGTGCTGCCGATCTTCATCAATTGCTTGGCCCCGCCGTTGCCGACGGCAAGGCGCTGTTTCGCGCTCGGCGAGGCGGTGCGCGCGGCGGTCGGCGAGTGGCCCGAGCGCTTGCGTGTTGCCGTCATCGGCAGCGGCAGCTTTTCACTGGAGATCGGTGGACCGAAAATTCCGATCGGTGACCGCGCCGCCTGCACGCCGGATCCACAATGGTCGCAGCACGTGCAGGATAGGCTCGCCGCCATGCGGATCGACGACCTGGTAGCCGAGGCGACCACGGCGCGGATGCTGCGCGCCGGCAATATCGGCGGCGAATTGCTCAACTGGATTGCGCTGCTCGGCGTCATCGGGGCGCGCAAGCCGCTGACCATCCTGCCGCAGAACGATCACGGCCAAGCCTTTGCGGCATGGCGGCTGAACTGAGCCGGCGAGCCCGAACATGAGCGTCTACGCTGTCAACAGGATCTGCCGCGATGCACTGCACGACCTTGTTTTTCGTGAAGCCGTCAAGCGCGATCCCGTCACGGCGATCGTCGGGCGTGATCTCAGCGACGACGAGCGCAGCGCGCTGCTCGCCGGGGACGTGGCGTGGCTCTACGAGCACGGCTGCCATCCGTTCCTGATGTCGTATCTGACGCGCTGGGAACTGTTCGGCCTCAAGCCGATCGTCTATACTGAACGCATCCGCAAGGCGCACGATACGCGCGATTAATGCGGTGCCGGGCCGCGGGCAGTGGAGAGCGGGGCAACCGCACGAACCAGTCGTTGCAGCCGACGGCCTCCGCAGCTTTTTGCTCGTGAGCCGGTCAGCGTTCCTGCTGCCGATAGGTATCGATGATCTCCGATCCGGTCGCGAACCAGACGTTGCCGTGCGAGGCGACATAAGAGAGCGCGCGATCGAGCGTTCGGATGCGGTGCGGGGCGCCGATCAGGAATGGATGCAGCGCGACGGCCATGACGCGGCCGTTCCGGGCGCCTTCTTCGTAGAGTACGTCGAACGTTTCGCAGATGCGGCGATAAAATTCGTCGATGCCGATGCTCGGCATATTGAACAACGGCATGTCGTTGAGCTCAATAGAATACGGTATCGAATACAGGCCGTTATTCATCCGATAGGGCAAGTCATCGTTGATGAAATCGCAGACGTATTCGACGCCATTGGCGCGCAGAAGGTCGAGCGTATTCCAGGTCTCGCTCAACCCCGGCCCAAGCCAGCCGCGCATTTTCTGTCCCCACTGCTCGATCGCGGCGCGCGCTTCGCCGATGACATTGGCCTCTTGCTCCCTGGTGAGGCCGGTGAGCCGCACCGAATTGGTCAGCCCGTGACCCATCAGTTCCCATTTCATCCGCGTCATCTCTTCCATGATGCGCGGATAGAAGCGCGAGACCTCGCCGTTGAGGGCGACGGTGCCGCGCACCCCGTGCTTCGCCAGCACCTCCATGATCCGCCACACGCCGACCCGATTGCCGTAGTCGCGGCGCGAATGGTTGCGAATGTCGGGAGCCTCGGCGCCGATCTCGACGTGGAAGTGTTCGACGTTGGGAATCACCCAGACGGCCACGCGCGCGCCGTTCGGCCACACGATCGGCGGACGATCGACGATCGCCTGAAAGGGAAAGAGTCCAAACGGATCGGCGTCCTGCGCGCTCATTGATCCTCCTTGCCTACTTCACTTGCGCCGCCAGGCCGGTAATCTCGGGATCGATAAACCGGCCGATGTCGCGCGGCCCGTCGAAATCGTGCATCTGCTGCATCGCCTTGATGAGGTTGGCCACCGTCGCCGATTCGATCGAACCTCGGTGATCGAAGATATGAAGTTGGCGATAATAAGCGTAGGTGGCCGCCACGTCGGCCCGGCTCATGCCGGATCGCTTGACCAGGATGTCGATCGCCTCGTTCCGGTTGGCATCGTCGTTAAACCAGTCGGCGCCCTCGGCCATGGCCTTGAGAAAGCCAAGCAACAAGGACTTGTGCGTCGAGCCCCAGGCGATGTTCGTCGCATATCCGGTAAAGGGCAGATCGCGCGCATAGCTCGCCACGTCGGCAAGATGCGACAATCCGATTTTCTTTGCCGCGAAGCTGAACGGCGGGACCAAAAGCGACGCATCGACGGCGCCCGACGACAAGGCCGCAAACCGTGCCGCCGTGGTGCCGGCGAAAATCAAGTCGTATTCGCCGGGCTTGACCCCGTTCGGGATCAAGGTGCGTTCGAGGTAGATGCGGGTAATGTCCTTCGCGCCGCCGATGCTGATCAGCTTGCCGCGCAACTCGGCAATCGATTTGATCGCGGGCTTCGCCCACAGCGAATACGGCGCGACTTGGGTCTCGACGCGCAGCACCGCGATTTTGGCCCCCTTGTCGATGGCGAGCAGCGGATCGACCAGACCGCCAGACTCGAGGTTGGCGGAGCCGGCCGCAAGCTGCTGAACGGCCGCGGCCGATGACGGCGCCGCGACCAGATCCAGCGCGACCCCGTTCTCGGCCATGTAACCGTTTGTGATGGCAATAAAAATCGGCCATTGCTGCGCCGATCCTTTGCCGGTCGTAACCATTGTTATGGTGTCGGCTGCCCTAGCCGGCCGCACGCTCGGCCCGATGACCGCGACCGCCGCCACAAAGCCGACCAGTCTCCACAAGCTCAATCGCATCGCACCCGCCTGATTGCCGACTGCCGCGTTGAAATCCTCAGCCAATCAAGCGGATTGCGCAAGCGGCCCGCCGGCCTCAAAGCGCAATCGATAATGTTGGACGTGGCAGACGGACGCAAGCGGCCTATGGTTGCCCAACGCGTCTCCCGGCCCTGCCACCATTTTGTCGCCAGCACGATGCGGATACCATTCGCCCTGGCTTTTGGCCAACGATGATAACGTCGTCTTGCGCTCATTGCGTCCTTGCTCCTTCTTTGATCGGCGGTATTTCTCGCGGAAGTCGTCAACGGCGACGAGAGAATTGACGCCATCATTGTCGGTCGGCTATCCGAAGCTCAGTGCGGCCGCGGCGACATAGTGGGGAATCATGACCCTGCTTCTCTCGAATGACGACGTCAGCAATCTGCTCACGATGCCTGAGTGCATTGCGATATTGGAGGAGGCGTATCGGGAATTGGCCGAAGGACGCGGAGTTTCGCGAACACGCTCCGATTGCATGACCCCTACCGCGCGCCAGGACGCACTCTACAGCCTCAAATCGATGGACGGCGTCATTCCCAAGCTTGGCGTCGGCGCGATCCGGATCAACTCCGATATCGTTACCTGGCCGCAGAGGGGCAACAATATCCGTCGCGAGAAAATACGTGCGGCCCCGGGCAACCGCTACGTTGGGCTGGTGCTGCTGTTCTCGACCGACACGGGCGAGCCGCTGGCGATCTTTCCCGATGGCGTCATGCAGCGCATGCGGGTTGGGGCCGCCAATGGATTAGGCGCCAAGTATCTGGCGCGGGAGGCTGCAAATACGGTCGGGATTCTGGGGTCGGGGTGGCAGGCGGGCGCTCAGCTCATGGCGGTGTGCGCGGTTCGCGCAATCAGTTCGATCCGCTGTTTTTCCCCCAACGCGAACAATTGTGGCGCATTCGCGCAAGCGATGAGCGAGTTGCTCGACGTGCCGGTGACGGCTGTGGCAACGCCGGAGGATGCCATCAGAGGTGCCGATATCGTGATGTGCGCCACCAATACGCTCGATCCGATCTTCTTCGCGCATTGGATCGAGCCCGGCATGCATTTAAGCTCGATCAAGCGTCCGGAAATCGATGCGCATGCCGTGAAGCGCGCGGACCGAGTCGTCATTCATACCCATGATGCGCGTCCGATCCACGTCGTGACCAAGGACCTGGTTGTCCCCGAGAGAGCCGACGGTCGCGGCTGGGAATCCGCCGGCGGCTTGGACTTCGATAAGCTTCCGACGTTGCCGGACCTGATCCTTGGCCGCGCGCGGGGCCGCGCATCCGATCAAGAGGTCACCTGCTTTATCAATAATCTCGGACTCGGCTATCAATTCGCGGCAGTGGGCGCGCTGCTCTACCGTAAGGCCAAAGAAAGCTGCGCTGGCCGCGATCTGCCCACCGATTGGTTCACCGAAGAGGTGCATCCGTAGTATGCCGCCGGCGGGGCGCGGAGGGGCAGATGCCGCCGGCGGGGCGCGGTCGGTTGCCGCGACATCCCGCTCTACCCGTTTTCCGACTGGCGCGCCGAAGCCGGTGCCGTCGGCCAACGTTCATGGGTGAGCGGGACGACCATGTGCACCGTAAGCCCCTTGGAGGTGAACGAGCGGGTCACCTCGCCGTTCAGTTGCCGCTCGATAACGAGAGCAATCAGGCGCGAACCGAAACCGAGACGTTTCGGTCGGCGCGCGGCCGGTCCGTTGCGTTCCATCCAATCGAGCAGAAGCGTCATGCCCCGATCGGTGCGGCTCACCGACCAACTAAGATCAAGACGGCCTTTGGAGCGTGACAGACTGCCATGCTTGATCGCATTGTCCGCAAGCTCGTGCAGTGCCGCGCTCAAGTTGAACACCGGGTCGGGCTCGAGCTCCACGTTCGGGCCGGTGAAAGACACGCGATCGAGGTAGGGTCCGAGCAGGACATTCAACAGATCGGTAAGCGGTATTGATCTCCCGCCACCTTCGGTGACCAGCCGTTGCGCATTCGCCAAGGCAAGGACGCGAGCCCGGTACTTGTTGGCCAGATCATTGACGCTTTTTGAAGTTCGTGCCGTTTGCGAGAACAGCGCCAGCAACTGCGAGAATAAATTTCCCGAGCGATGACGCATGTCGCGGATCATCAATTCGTGGCGTTGCTCGAGCTGGCGGCGCGCGATGGCGCCCGCAAGCAGGTTGGCGGTCGCCGCCAAAAACGCGATTTCTTGCGCGTTGAAGCGCCGCTCGGCTTTGGTGCAGACGCCGAGCGTACCGTAAGAACGGTCGTCTCGGCCGGCAATCGTCACGCTGACGCCGCTGACGCAGCCGTGGTCGCGCAAGTAGGAATCGACGCTGTATCTGGTCTCGCTGGTAAAATCCGTGGTGATGACCGGGAGCCGCGAATCCAAGGTAAAGCGGCCATAGCTGCCGGGCGCCATCGACGCGGTGATTGCGCCGACGTCGTCCGGCTTCCAGCCAAAGCCAGCGCGCAGCAGCAGGTCGGTATTGCCGGGAAGGAGTTCGAGGATTTGAACGAAATCGAGCGAAAGGATGACGGCGACCGTACTGACGGCATCGTTGAGGAGCCGCTCCAGATCGGGCTCCGCCAATGCCCGCTCGCCAAGCTGGGCGAGCGCTTCCTGCTGCTTGATCCGGCTGCGCAACTCCGCCTCGAGATTGACTCGCTCGGTCACGTCGTAGCAAAGGCCGAGCATGCGCTCGGGCACTCCGTCGTGCAGCGCCACCGTGCCACACGCTTCGAGCCAGCGTTCCTCGCGTCCCTCGCTCCGGGAAAGCCGATAGCGCACCCGATAGGTGTCGTGCGTGCGCAGCGCCACGCCGATGGCGGCCTCGATCTTCGGCAAGTCTTCGCGGTCGATCTGTTGCTCGAAGCCGGCGTAGGTGCCGTCGAACCTTCCTTCGGGCATTCGATGAATGGCCTCCAGATTGTTCGACCACGTCAGCCCGCCGGAGCTCATATCCCAACACCAGATACCGATTCGCGCGGCCTGCAGTACGTCCTGGACGACCGTAAAATCGGCGAAGAATTCTCGTCCGCCGTTGTCTGTCGCGCGATGCGATCCGGGTGCAGGAGCGTTCATTCGCTTGAGTGGATCCATTTTTATACGCTTTTTATCGGGTTGCACCCGAAAGCGATTCTCCAATATGAAAACGGCCGAAGTTCGCACGGGTTGCGCTTCGGCCGAAGCCGGTATTGTCGTTCTGCCAGCATGGACGCGGCCGGATCGCGCCGCGTCAGTTCCAGCTTCAACTCAATAGAGGCCGGTCAGCGCGTCATCATGGCGCGCTACAATCCGCGCCAGCAACCGAGCGGAGACGTGCGACGCCGAGGCCGGTGTAGGCGGCGGCAAGCTGACGTCGGTCTGTGTGGCGCTGATCTGCCGGGACTGCGTATCGGGGAGCACGACCACTTTGGTGCCGACATTGACGCGATTGTAGAGGTCGATCACGTCGGCGTTGAGCAGGCGGATGCAGCCGCTCGACATGTGCTTGCCGATCGAACTCGGATCGTTGGTGCCGTGGATGCGGTAGTCGGTGTGGCCGAGATAG
>JASHOR010000103.1 GCA_030041005.1 Xanthobacteraceae bacterium | reverse complement strand
CGCGGTGTTTCCGATCGTGATGGCCTGCACGGCGGTCATCTTGCACTTGCGCGTCGGCGGCATCGCCTCGGCAAGCATGTTCGCGCACGCCCAGATCGCGCTCAACGGGCTGTGGCTCGGCTTTCTCGTCGTCCACTTCGCGGTGGCGCCGCTCGGCGTGTGGGGCGCGTACGGGGTCGGGATGCTGGTGTGCATCGGCTGGAGCGGGCTGTTGTGGGTGGCGCGGAGGAAGCGTAGCCCGGCTTGAGCGAAGCGATATCCGGGAGCTGACTCGCGGTATTTTTTCCGCGTATCGCTGCGCTCATGCGGGCTACGGTTTGAGCTTCGCCTTGAGCGCATAAAGCGCTTCCATCGCCTCGCGCGGCGACATTTCGTCGGGCGAAAGCGCGGCGAGCGCTTCAAGGAGCGCGTCGAGCGCCGCGTCGCGCTGCGGTGCGGGCGCGGGGCGTGACGCCGCGAACAGCGGCAGATCGTCGATCAGCCGGTGCGCCGGCGCGGTGCGGTCGGCCGCTTCGAGCTGCGCCAGCACGAGCTTGGCACGCTCGATCACGGCGGGCGGCAGGCCGGCAAGCTTCGCCACCTGGATGCCGTAGGAGCGGTCGGCGGCGCCGGGCACCACTTCGTGCAGGAACACCACCTCGCCCTGCCATTCCTTGACCCGCATGGCGGCGTTGGAGAGCCGCGGCAATTTGGCGGCTAACGCGGTCAATTCGTGGAAGTGCGTGGCGAACAAGGCACGGCAGCGATTGTTCTCGTGCAAATGTTCGATGGTCGCCCAGGCGATCGACAGGCCGTCGAAGGTGGCGGTGCCGCGACCGATCTCGTCGAGGATGACGAGCGAGCGCTCACCGGCCTGATTGAGGATGGCGGCAGTCTCCACCATCTCGACCATGAAGGTGGAACGGCCGCGGGCGAGATCGTCGGCGGCGCCCACGCGCGAGAACAGCCGGTCGATGACGCCGATATGCGCGGACTGCGCCGGCACGAAGCTGCCCATCTGCGCCAGCACCGCGATGAGCGCGTTCTGGCGCAGGAAGGTCGATTTGCCCGCCATGTTCGGGCCGGTGACGAGCCAGATGCGGCCGCCCGAGAGATCGCAATCGTTGGCGACAAACGATCCTCCCATCCCTCCCGCGCCTGCGGCGGAGGGATGGGAAGGGCCGAGCGCCTGCTCGACAACCGGATGGCGTCCGCCACTGACGGCAAAAGCGAGACTGGTGTCGATTTCCGGGCGAACGTAGTCGCGCTCGACGGCGAGGCCTGCGAGCGCCGCGGCGACATCGATTGCGGCCAGCGCGTCGGCGGCGTCCTTGACGGCGGCGCTCGCCGCCGCCACAGCGGCGGCCAGACGATCGAAGATGTCGAGTTCGAGCGCCAGCGCGCGCTCCGCGGCGTTGGCGATCTTGGCCTCGAGTTCGCCGAGTTCGGCGGTGGAGAAGCGCACCTGCCCGGCCGTGGTCTGCCGGTGAATGAAGGTTGCGTTGAGCGGAGGGCCGAGCAGCTTTTCTCCGTGCTGCGCGGTGACGTCGACGAAGTAGCCGAGCACGTTGTTGTGCTTGATTTTCAGCGAGCGGATGCCGGTGGTTTCGGCGTAGCGCACTTGCAGCGCGGCGATGACGCGGCGCGATTCGTCGCGCAGAGCGCGTGCCTCGTCGAGCGCCGCCTCGTAGCCGGAGCGCACGAAGCCGCCGTCGCGGCGATAGGCCGGCAATTCGTCGTCGAGCGCCCGCCGCAGCGCGACGGCCAGTTCCGGATCGGGACGGCGCAGGCCCGCGACCGCCCGGGCAAGTTCGCCCGGCAGCTCCGCGCCGTCGCGGACGAGCGGCGCAATCTTTGCGGAGAGCTCCGCGGCGGCAAAAATCCCGTCGCGCACGGCGGCGAGATCGCGCGGTCCGCCGCGGCCGATGACGATGCGGGAGAGCGCGCGCTGCAGATCGGGAACGGCCTTGAGCGCGTCACGCAGGTCGGCCCGCGACGCGCCGTGCTCGACCAGAGCGGCGACGGCATCGAGCCGTTGCGCAATCTCCGCCGGGTCGGTGAGCGGCGCGGCGAGCCGCTGCGCCAGCAACCGCGACCCCGCCGCCGTCACCGTGCGGTCGATGGCGGACAAGAGCGAGCCGCGGCGCTCGCCGGACAGAGTCTGCATCAGTTCGAGATTGCCGCGCGTCGCCTGATCGATCGCGAGCGTGGCGCCGGCGGCTTCGCGCAGCGGCGGCGACAGCGGCGGCCGCCTGCCGATCTGCGTGCGTTCGACGTAAGTGATGGCTGCGGCGGCGGCCGTCAGTTCGAGGCGCGACAACGTGCCGAATGCTTGCGTGGTCACCACGGCGAAGAACGCGGCGAGCCGCCGCTCAGCGGTCGCGCCATCGAACACGTCGCGGGCGAGCGGCGTGAGCGCCGGCAGCGCGCGCAGCGCGGGCGCAAGCTCGGCATCGGCATAAAGCGAGTCGGACACGATGATCTCGCCGGGCGAGATGCGCGCAATCTCGGCCGAAAGCGCGGCGCGGTCGCATTCGGCGACGCGAAATTCGCCGGTGGAAATGTCGATCCAGGCGAGCGCGAAGCGGTCTTCGCCCGCCGAGCCGCGGGCGCGCGCCAGCGCCAACAGATAATTGTTGCGCCTGGCATCCAGGAGCGAGTCTTCGGTCAACGTGCCGGGCGTGACCAGCCGCACCACGTCGCGCCGCACCACGCTCTTGCCGCCGCGCTTTCGCGCCTCGGCCGGATCTTCAAGCTGTTCGCACACCGCGACGCGATGGCCGAGCGCGATCAGCCGGTGCAGATATTCGTCGGCACGCTCGATCGGCACGCCGCACATCGGGATATCGCGACCCAGATGCCTGCCGCGCTTGGTCAGCACGATGCCAAGCGCGCGCGAGGCGACTTCCGCGTCGTCAAAGAACAGCTCGTAGAAGTCGCCCATCCGATAGAACAATAGACAGTCCGGATTGGCGGCCTTTATCTCGATGTATTGCTCCATCATCGGGGTGATACGGGCGGTATCGGCGCCGGCTTCCGCCGTCGCGCCGCCGGCACCGGGTGCAAGCCGGGATACGTCATTCATGATGGGGCGGGTAGCGTCCATGTTGCGCCGCACGCTAGCAGAAGGCTTGCCGGCTTGCATCGGTCGGCGCCATGCCGATCCGGCCTATTGCACCGCGACACCGCGGCGCTCCACGCGGCGCCCGCGCCAAAGTCTTGGCAGCCGAAGTCTTGGCAGCCGAAGTCTTGGCAAATGACGGCGATGGTGAAAGAATCGAAAGCCTACGCCGGGACACACGGCGAATGACGCCGCATGCGCGGCAGTTTGAAAAGGGGAATGCCATCGGGAAATAACGCAGACATCCAGGGAGGACGCACCAATGGTAGCGGCAACCGACACCAGTCATGCGCTCACGCCAGACAGTCATGCTCGCGAGCTTCGCCGCGCCGTCATCGCGGCGACGGTTGGCACGACGATCGAGTGGTACGACTTTCTCCTTTACAGCACGATGGCCGGACTGGTGTTCGGCAAGCTGTTCTTTCCTCACGAGGCGCCGCTGACTGCGACGCTCAATGCCTTCGCCATCTATTTCGTCGGTTTCATCGCGCGTCCGATCGGCGCTTTCATCTTCGGTCATTACGGCGACCGGGTCGGCCGCAAATCGACGCTCATCGTCACCTTGGTCCTGATGGGCGTATCGACTTTTCTGGTGGCGTTCCTGCCCGGCTACAATTCGATCGGCGTATGGGGCGCCGTGCTGCTGACCATCCTCCGTCTGATCCAGGGCATCGGCGTCGGCGGCGAGTGGGGCGGCTCGGTGCTGCTGACCATGGAATGGGCGCGCCATAACAACGAGCGCGGCTTTCTCACCTCTTGGCCGCAGTTCGGCGGCCCTGCCGGCCTGTTCCTGGCCAATCTGGCCGTGCTCATATTCAGCCAGATGTCGGGCGATGCGTTCTTATCGTGGGGTTGGCGCGTTCCGTTTGCGCTCAGCATCATCCTGGTCGGCATCGGATTGTGGATCCGGCTGCGGATCCTGGAAACGCCGGTGTTCCGCAAGCTGGTCGCCGAGAACAAGATCGAGCGGGCGCCGATCGTCGAAGTGTGCAAGAAGGCGCCGGGCACGATCCTTGCCGGCCTGCTGGCGCGCACCTCGGAGCAGGGCCCGTTCTACATCTTCACCGCCTTCATCTTCGCGTACGGCACCACGACGCTGCACGCCTCGCGCGACCTGTTGCTGGCGGGGGTGCTCTGCGCGGTCTGCGTGTCTGCAATCACCATTCCGCTCAGCGGTCACATCTCCGATCTCATCGGGCGGAAGAAGATGTACATCATCGGCTGCGCCACGATGGGCGTCTTCGGCTTCATCTATTTCGGCCTGGTCGACACCGGTTCTTCGGTGCTGATCTTCATCGCCATGGTGCTGTCGCTCATTCCGCACGACATGCAGTATGGACCGCAGGCGGCGCTGATAGCCGAGAGCTTCACGCCGCGATTGCGCTACAGCGGCGCCTCGATCACGTATCAGCTCGCCTCGATCACCGCGGGCGGGCCGGCGCCCTTGATCGCGACCGCGTTGTTCGCCGCCTACAAATCGGGCACGCCGATCGCGATCTACATTCTGATCACCGCGATCATCTCGATCATCGCGACCGCCTGCCTGAAGGACTACACCGGTCGCGACGTATCGGCCGAGTACGACGCCGGCGAGGCCGTCCGGCATTCGGCGCCGTAGCTCGTCTGCCCCTCCCCCCGCGAGTGCAACGAGCGGCGGGGAGGGTCGGAAAATTCGCGAACGATGGCTTACACTACTTCACCAGCTTCTTGCCGGTGACGGCTTCCAGATTCTTGTAGAAGACCTTGTCGCTCGTCGCCTTGTCCATCTTCAGCGAGTCGAGAATCTTCAGCGTCTCGCGCGGGAACATGGTGCCGCCCTCCGGATCGAACGGGCAGTCGGAGGCGAACACGATCTTGTCTATGGGGAAGAAGTCCATGCCGCAATGGGTCGCCGGCACCGCGGTGAACGCCGCCGTGTCGGTCCAGAAATCGTTCTTGAAATAGTCGAGCGGCCGCTTCTTCAAGCTCTTGCGCAGCGAAACGTAGTCGTGATCGGTGGTGCGGTTGCCCATCACGTCGTTGCCCGGCCCCAGGCGGCCTTCGAGCATCGGCACGATGCCGCCGAAATGGTGGGTGATGATTTTCAGGTTGGGATGGGTATCCATGATCTTGGAATAGACCAGCCGCAACATGGCGGCGGCGGTCTCGTACGACCAGCCGATCGTCCACCAGATCTCGTAGAGCGACTGCTTCTCGTCGAGATAATCCGGGGTCTCGGCGCCACGCGCCGGATGCAGCCAGATCGGCGCGCCAAGCTCGTTCATCTTTTTCCAGAACGGCCGGTATTCCGGCCGGTCGATCGGCTTGCCGGCGACGTTGGTGTAGATCTGCACGCCGAGCGCGCCGAGCTGTTTGACCGCGCGTTCGGCTTCGGCGGCGCCGGCATCGGCCGCCGCCAGCGAGACATGCGCGACCCAGCCGGGAAAATGATCCTTCTCCCTGGCGCACAGTTCGGCAAAGCCGTCGTTGATGATGCGGCAGAACTCGTCGATGTCCTTCGGCGTCTTGGCGAACCTTTCGATCGGCGGCTGCGGATAAGAGAGAATTTGCTGATAATCCTTGTGCCCGTCGACGATCTTTTTGCGGAAATCGAGATCGAACAGTCCCGGCAGCGAGCGGATGCGCTTGCCCATGTCCTTGTAGTCGGCGGCGACATCGTTGAGCTTGTCGAAGAATTTTTTCGGGAAAAAGTGGGTGTACGCGTCGATGCGCATTGCGTTTCTCCTTTTGGCGGAAAGTCTTCTAGACCATGATCCGATCGTAGGGCAATTTGCGTCGTCATTGCGGGGAGCCTGGCGGGGCGACGAAGCAATCCATAATTTGATTTTTTTCGGCGCTGGATTGCTTCGCGGAGCCTGTCATCGGACCGCGCGACTTCGCGCGGGTCCGTTGGCTTGCAATGACAATTCAATCAGATCGGTCTCTGCTATAGCACCCGACTTGTGATCCGTCACGCCGAGGTGGCCGCCGGAAGCGCGTTTACGCGCGTCGTCGACGCGCTATGGCGGCCCTCGAAGGGCGGCGGCTGAGGCGCCTTCGCCGCTTCCTTCGAGGCTCGCGGAGTTTACCATGGGGCCGGCCATTTCGGGGTGGACCCGTTGGCTCGCACCTCAGGATGACGGATCAGAGACAGTCAGCTTCGCAACGATTTCGGCTGGAATCGGCTGCGGCTTCGCGCGCCGTGGATCGTCGGGATCGCGGGCGACCCAGATGCGCGTCTCATAGCCTTCGGCGGCAAGCGTGCCGTCCCGGCTCAGCCGGTGCTCGATCTTGAAGCTCATGCGGTCGCACGCCACCACCGCGGTGTCGACCACGACATCGTCGCCGAAGCGCGTCGGCGAGCGAAAGCGCGCCCGCGTATCCGCCAGCGGATGATCGACGATGCCGTAAGCCTTGAGGTAGTCGGCCTTTTTCATGCCGAGCGCGCGTTCGAGCATCGCGGTCGTCGCCAATTCGAAAATGTCGAAATAGCGGCCGTAAAAGATGATGCCCGCGGGATCGCAGTCGACCCATTCGATGCGCGTCTTGTAGGTGTTGGTGAGCATGGGACGAAGGACGAAGGACGGAGGACTGAAGACGGAGGATCGAAGACGGAGGACTGAAGACGGACGACAGACGACGAAAGACGGACAACGGAGGATGGATGGAGAACGGATCAGCCGTGGAATTGCGGCTTTACCATATCCGTCCTCTGTCGTCGTCCGTCATCTGGGCGCCATGCGCAGCGCGCCGTCGAGCCGGATGGTCTCGCCGTTGAGATAGCGGTTCTCGATGATGTGGCGGACGAGCGCGGCAAATTGCGGCGGCTGACCAAGCAAGTTGGGAAACGGCACGGCGGCTGCAAGGCTTTGCTGCGCGGCTTCCGGCAGCGCGTGCAGCATCGGCGTCGAGAAGATTCCCGGCGCGACGGCGTTGACGCGAATGCCGAACTGGGCGAACTCGCGCGCGGCCGGCAGCACCAGGCCGACCACGCCGCCCTTCGAGGCAGCATAGGCGGCCTGGCCGATCTGGCCCTCGTAAGCGGCGACCGAGGCGGTGCAGACGATGACGCCACGCTCGCCCTCGACCAGCGGCGCCAGCGATTGCATGGCGCCGGCGGCGAGCCGCATCACGTTGAACGTGCCGATAAGATTGATCGAAATCACGCGGGCAAATTCGTCGAGCGGCATCGGCCCGTCACGGCCGACGATGCGCCTGGCCGGGCCGACGCCGGCGCAATTGATGACAATGCGCGCCGGACCGTGATCGGCCGCGGCTTTGGCGAACGCGGCCTCGGTCGCCGCGGCGGCAGTGACATCGCAGTCGATGGCAATGCCGTTGATGTCGATGGCGAGTTCGGCGGCGGCTTTCCGGTTGACGTCAAAGATCGCCACCTTGGCGCCGGCTTCCGCCAGCATGCGCGCCGTAGCGGCGCCCAAACCGGAGGCGCCGCCGGTGACGATCGCCGATTGTCCTGCAATCTCCATGTGTGTCGCTCGTTTTGCTCTTCAGCCCGGTGCGCTGGTGGATCATGCCGCGCGCGCGACAAGCACGTGCGGCGGCGGCGGATCGGCGTACAGCTCTTCGACCGACGCCGCGCGATGCGCAAGCACGGCGCGCTGGTTGATCGAGCCCTTGTCGGTCATCTCGCCGCGGTCGAGCGACGGCGGCTCGGCGAGCAGAATAGCGCGCGCGATGCGACGCGACGTGCCGCGCGCCGGCTCGGCCAGCCCGTCGAGCAGTCGGACGAATGCGCCGCGCACCCGAGCGTGAGCGAGCACAGCGGTCGCTGCCGCGTCCGCCGTCAGATCGGACGCCGAGCGGCGGCAGGCATCGAGGTCGGGAAAGACCAGCGCCGTCACCTCGTCGCGCTCGGCGCCGGCCAGCACGACGTCGCGAACGAGCGGCGCGCAATGGGCGATGAATTCCGCGCGCAGCGGACCGACGCTGACCCAGGTGCCGGTCGCGAGCTTGAAATCCTCAGCCAGGCGCCCATCGAACAGCAAGCCCTGGGCTGGATCGCCGGGATCGGCGAATTTGAGCGCATCGCCGATCCGATAGAACCCCTCCTCGTCGAACGCCGCGGCAGTCAGTGCCGGTGCACGCCAATAGCCGGGCGTGATGTTGGCGCCCTTGAGCCGCGCTTCGAATTTCTCGCCGCAGCGGACAAGCTTCAGGTCCACGCCGGGAAGCGGCAGGCCGATATTGCCGGTGCGCCTGGTTTCCCAGGTGCACGCCAGCGCCGCGGGGGCGGTTTCGGTCGAGCCGAGGCTGGAGAGAAAAATGATGCGCTCGCCGGTGGTTTCGACGGCCAGGTCCTGTAATTCGTCGAGAACGTGCTGCGCGAGGCCCGCTCCGGCGTAAAACAGGACTTTCAGACGGCTGAAGAACCTCGCACGCAAGAGCCGATCGGCCTTGAGATGCGGCAGCAGCATCTCAAAGCCTTTCGGCACGTTGAAATAAATGGTCGGGGCGATGTCGCGCAGGTTGCGCACCGTCGTCTCGATCGCTCCGGGCAGCGGCTTGCCTTCGTCGATATAAAGTGAACCGCCGTTGTCGAGCGCCAGTCCGAAATTGTGGTTGCCGCCGAAGGTGTGATTCCACGGCAGCCAATCGACCACGACCGGCGCCTCCTCGGCGAGAAAAGGCATGCCGGCGCGGATCATGGTCTGGTTGGCGCAGAGCATGCGCTGCGTGTTGATCACGCCCTTGGGCTGGCCGGTCGAGCCGGACGTGAAGAGGATTTTGGCAATCGTCTCCGGCCCGACCCCGGCGTGCGCTGCATCCACCGCTGCCGTTGGTTGCCTCTCGGTCAAATCGGCAAACAGGATGGCGGGCCGGCCGGCCGGCGGATTGACGCTCACAGCGACCTCGACGGCGGAGGGCACCGCGGCGGCAATCGCTCGCTCGAATGCTTTGCCGTCGGCAGCGAACACCAGGCCGGGCGTGAGAATCTCGATGATGGCTCTGAGCTTGCCGAAATCCTGCGACAGCAACGAGTACGGCACCGAGATCGGCGCATAGGGAATGCCGACATGCATGGCCGCGAGCCCGATGAGCGCGTGCTCGATGTCGTTGCCGGACAGAATCGCGATCGGCCGCTCGGGCGATGGTTCCCGATCGAGCAGCGAAGCGGCGAGGGCGCGAACGGCCGCGAGCGTCTGCGCGTAAGTGAGCGTGCGCCATTGTCGAGCCACGTCGCGCTGCGCGAGGAAGAGGCGATCCGGCGCAACGGCCGCCCAGTGCAAGAGCCGCGCGGTGATACGTCTTGGAAATGGCGGCAGCGCTCGCGGCGAGCGGAGCAGCGCAGTGCCGTCGCTTCGCCGTTCGACCACCACTTCCGCCGGCGCGAGCTTTACCGCCCGCAGTGGCGCGGAGGTCGACATGGCATCAGTGCTGACGAATGGGGTTGCCATCGGGCGTGGCTCGGCGAACGGCTCAAATTACAGGTTCGGGCCGGTATCGTGAAGTCGCTTCGCAGGTCCGAAAGACGCGAAACGAGCGGGTAAGTTGATTTGGACCTGTGCGATGCGGCTGTCCGCGCCGGGCGTTCGCGAACCGCGGCGGCGTCACAGCCGCCGCAATTCACGCGGCAGATGTGTCAGAGATTCATTGCCGTTCGGGCGGATGACGATCATGTCCTCCACCATCATGCCGCCCCAGCCGATCTCGTAATAGGGTGTCTCCACGCACAACACCATCCCATCTTCGAGCGCGACGTTCTGATTCGCGGCGTTGAGCGTCGGAAATTCGTGCACGTCGATGCCGATGCCGTGCCCGCAATGGCTGCGCTTGTACTCGGGCAACGCGCCCTGGCGCACGCGATCGACCGCGATCTTGAAAAGCTCGCCGGCACGAACGCCGGCGCGCGCCAACGCGCGCTGCGCCTCCTCGCCGGCGAGCAACGCGTCATAGCGTTGCTGCTGCGCGCGCGTCGGCTCTCCGACGACGGCGCTCCGCGCCATGTCAGCCCAGTAGCCGTCGACCGTGCAGCCGATATCGAAGCGCACAAGATCGCCCTCGCGCAATTTCGCCGGCGTCGCGTAGGCGTCGGCCAGCGCGCTGCGCTCGCCACAGGTCACGACCACGAAGCGGGGCACGCCGCCGCCGCTGCGCATTTCCCCGGCGATGATGGCGCTCAATTCAAGCTCGGTGACGCCCGCCCGCGCCTGCGCGAACGCCTTCGCGAGCCCTCGTTCGGTAATCGCAGCCGCGCGGGCGATTGTCTTGATTTCCTCGGGGAGCTTGGCGCGGCGCGCTCTCAGGATCGTCGACCGCACATCGAAGCCGCGCGCCGCCGCCAGACTTTTCAGCTCTTGCAACTCCCACGCATTCGCAGCGTCAAGGCCGACAGCATGATGCGCCTTGACGGTGGCGGCGAAAGCGGCGCGCAGTGCGTCCGCAAATGTACTTTCCACCTTCGGCATGGCGGACCAGTCAGCGCCTTCCGCACCGCTCGATTCGAAGAAAAATACGCCATAGCGGTAAATGCACGCGGGATCGCACAGCACTTCGAGCGCCGCCGCGGCGTCGCTCGCTCCGGTGACGAGAACCGCCTTCTCGCGGGTGAAGATGACCGCGCTCCGGTAATCGCGCATCAGGTCGAACAGGACGCTGCGATAACCGCAGAGATAGCCGACATGCGTCGGGTCGGTCGAGACGATCACGTCGGCGGTTTGCTCGCACGAGGCAAACACTTTGTGGCGCGCCTTCTCGGCGATCGTTTTCAAATCGTCTCTGACAAACATGGCTTATTATCTCCCGACGCGTTCGGACGACCTGAACATGGCGAGCACGTCCGCGACCTGCCGGCGTTCGTGCATGCCGTAGGCCACAATGCCGTCAAGGCCGGCCTCACGATACGCTTCCAGCCTCGCCCGCGCCTCCTCCGGCGTTCCGCTGACGCCGTGACGCACCACCACGTCGTCGGTCATCAGCGCGTCAACGCGCGACCAGTCTTCCTGCACAAAGGCCTCGGCCAAAGCCGCCTGGTCCAGCCGGGTCCCGGCGAGCTGCAGATTACGAGCGTGATGCGCGCCGCGCAGCACGTAGGCGAGCCGCCGCCGCACGGCGTCATGCGCGCGACGCGCGTTTGCATCGACCGAACAGACGACAAGCGCCGCTTTTTTGATCGTCCTGCCGCCGCGTTCCTCGCCGCGCCGCACGCTTTCCAGGCACCAGGCGATGAAGGCCGGCGAAGTACCGGCGCTGATCACTACACCGTCGGCTTTTTCGCCGGCAAGTTCCAGCATCTGCGGACCGGACGCGGCGAGCCACAGCGGCAGGCGATGCGCGCCCATGACAAGCCGTCCATTGATCCGATAGCGGCGGCCCGCAAACTTGACAGGTTCGCCGGACAACAAGAGCCGCGTCACCTCGATCGCTTCGCGCAACGTCTCGACAGGCCGTTCCGCGGTTACACCGGCTGCTTCGAGACCGCTCGGCCCGCCGACACCTAAGCAGAGCTGCACGCGTCCGGGAAAGAATTCATCGAGGGTGGCCGCTGCCATGGCCGCATAAACGGGATGGACCGTATAGGGACTGATCGCCATGAGCACGACGCCGATATTGCGCGCCGCGGCGAGCACGACCGCAGCGGATGCAATCGGATCGCGATTGAACAAATGCGCGGCGAGCCACAGATTAGGCGCCCCCGCTGCCTCGGCCGTTTCGACCAAGGCGCGTAACGAGGACGGCGGATCGCCGCCGTCGACCGAAACATCGATCTGCAGTGCTCGCGCCATTCGCTCTCACTTGTGCCGCAACGAAGCGATGACGCTGTCGACCGAGGGCCGCGCGGTGGCGGAGCAGACGACAGACGTTGCCGGAATGTCCTTCAGCCCGCTCGAGGTCAGCACCGTCACGACAGGTTCGGCGAAAACGTCGCCGCGCTGCCTCGCCTCGCGCAAGGCGGCCAGTCCCGCCACGCCGGAATATTCCTGCCAGAGGCCCTCGTGGGCCAGTTCGCTGGCGGCTTCGGCGAGCACGTCGTCATGAAAGGTGAGCGCACGGCCTCGGCTGGTTCGCAACCCCACGACGGCCCGATAGGAGCTGACCGTGCAGGCGATGCCTGCTGCAATCGAGGACGGGCCGGAAACCTCCACCGCCGCTTCATTGCGGGACATGGCGTGAGCGAGCGGAGCGCGCACCGCGGGCTCGGCTGAGAAAATCTGCGGAATCGCTTGCGCAACGCCTAAATCCTTCAGCTCGCGAAATCCCTTGAAGACGCCGAACAAGAGTTCGCCATAACCGGTCGGCAGCACGACCGTGCCGGGGATACGACCGCCGAGCTGGCTGAAAATCTCATAGGCAATCGTCTTGTAGCCTTCGGGACCGAACGGATTGCCGGTATGCAAGCGCGTGAGATTGCTCGCCGGCATAAAGCCGGTTTCCTCGACGATGCGGTTGAGCGCGGTCCAGCGCTCCTCGCGCGGCACCAGCAGGAAGTCGCTGCCCAGCGCGGTCTGAAAATGTTCGAAAGCGCGCTGCGCGTCCGGCGTGGAAACAACCACGCAACGCAGGCCGGCCCGGCGCGCATAGGCCGCCGCAGACGCGCCATGGTTTCCGGTGGACGCAACCGCGATGCCGCGCGCGTTGTTCGCCACGGCGGTGGATACGATGCAATAATTCAGCCGGTCCTTGTGGCTCCAGGTCGGATTGCGGCTTTCGTCCTTGAGCCAGATCGGGCCTTCGACGCCGATCCAGCGCGCCATCCGTTCGCTGGCGACGAGCGCGGTTCCCCCCTCCCCTAACGACAGCTCCGCAGCAACGGGCGGCAGCAGCGGCGCCCAGCGCTGCAGTCCCGGCAGCGGCGGCTGATGCATAAGGTCCTTAGGGACCTTTGCATAATCGAAGTCGATCTCCAGCGGATATTGCATCTCCGGCGTGCTGGTGCGCGGGCAGCCGCGCAACAGCGGCGGCTTAAGCG
>JASHOR010000102.1 GCA_030041005.1 Xanthobacteraceae bacterium | reverse complement strand
GGTCGTGACGCACGATCTCGCCCGGTGGAAGGATGAGATGACCTGGATGGCGCTCTATTTCAGCGCGGCCGTGTGGGCGAGCCTCGCGCTCTGCGTTTTCTACGCGCTTGACAATCAAGTCATCCGCTGACGCAGCGAAGCAATACTGACAAGCTGTCTCGTCGACACGTCGGCAGTCGCCGGCAGACGGCATCGATCGATAACGGTGTTCGATATCGTTTCAACAAAAATTCGTTTAGAAAAAAACTCGCCAGCCTTCTCAGCTTCCCTGCCGGTTGGGACGCCGCCGCAAGGGTCCATACGACTATGCGGAGTTCTGAACCAAAGCCACACTAGCTCAATAAGTTGCCAGTGTCCTTCGATTCCGAAGTTCGCAAACGAGGGTGCCGCATAATGATGCGAACTTCGGAATCGGGACACTGGCCGCCTCTGCAATAAGCAACGTCACACAATTGAGACATGAATTGACAATGGTGCTGCACGTGATTCGTCCGCGAGGACCGGAAGACATTCCGGAGCCAATGAATGCGCGTTCTCATCGCAACGGATGCATGGTACCCGCAGGTCAATGGCGTGCTCCGAACTTTGCTGTCGCTGCAGCGCGCCGCGCGCAACCTGGGTATGACGGTCGAATTTCTTTCCCCGGAAGGCCATCGGACAGTGCCGGTGCCGACGTACCCCGGCTTGCGCCTGGCCGTCCCTCGCCGGAGCTTGATTGTTCAGCGCATAGAAGAGGTCCGGCCGGACGCCATCCATATCGCGACCGAAGGCCCCATCGGCCATGCGGTGCGCGCCTATTGCCGGCGTCGAGGTCGGCCGTTCACGACGAGCTACACGACCCGGTTTCCCGAGTACATCTCCGCCCGCGTGCCTGTCCCGGCGCAATGGATCTATGCCGCGCTGCGGAGATTTCATGCCGCGGCGACCGTTACCATGGTCGCCACGCCTTCTTTGATGAAGGAACTGGGCGAGCGAGGCTTCAATAATCTCGGAATGTGGACACGCGGCGTCGACACCGAGCTGTTCAGACCGGATCGCGCCATCGAAATGGACCTGCCGCGCCCGATCTTCATCTGCGTCGGGCGCGTCGCCGTGGAGAAGAACCTGGCCGCGTTTCTGTCGCTGGATCTTCCCGGCACCAAGGTCGTGATCGGCAAGGGTCCGATGGAGGCGGAGCTGAAGGCGCGTTTTCCTGCCGTGAAATTTCTCGGCCAGATCGAAAACGGCGCGCTGGCAGGCCGCCTGGCGGCGGCCGATGTCTTCGTCTTTCCCAGCCGCACCGACACGTTCGGCATCGTGCAGCTCGAGGCGCTGGCGAGCGGCGTGCCGATCGCGGCATTTCCCGTCACCGGGCCGAAGGATGTCATCGGCACGCACCCGGTCGGCGTGCTGAGCGAAGACCTGCACGCCGCCTGTCTCGGAGCCCTGCAAATTTCGCGCGATGCGTGCCGGGCTTTTGCGCTCCAACACTCTTGGGATCGCAGTGCGCGGCAATTCATCGGGCACGTCCGCGAAATCGCCACGACCGATGTTCGCGTCGCCAATCCGACCGAGCTGTCCGACCGGGCGTTCGGCTGAAACGACAGGCTCCAGCAAAACCAGAGGGAGGGATACGTCATGCCCGATGCTTTCCGCGCCGAATTCAACAAGGACATCATTGCCAAGGCCTACGCGCGTTGGGCGCCGGTTTACGACGTCGTATTCGGTCCCGTCTTCGAACAGGGGCGCCATGCAGCGATCAAGGCCGCCGAGCGAGTCGGCAGCCGGGTCCTTGAGGTCGGGGTTGGGACCGGATTATCGCTGCCGCATTATTCATCCGATCTGCGCATCGTCGGTGTCGACGTATCCGAACCGATGCTCCGCAAGGCTCGGCAGCGGGTGGTCGAGCATCGCCTCCACAATGTCGAGGCGCTTCTCGTCATGGACGCCGAGCATCTGGATTTCCCGGACGCCTCGTTCGACGTTGTCATGGCGCAGTACGTCATCACGACCGTGCCAAATCCCGAAGCCACGCTCGACGAATTCGTCCGCGTCTTGCGGCCTGGGGGCGAAATCGTCCTGGTAAGTCGCGTGGGCGCCGAGGCTGGAATGCGGCGGGCGCTGGAGAAGTGGTTCGCGCCGACAGCGCGCAAGCTCGGCTGGCGCACCGAGTTTTCGTTTCAACGCTATTCGCAATGGGCGAAGAGGACTGGCGGGGTGGCTCTGATCGAACGGCGCAGCATGCCTCCGTTCGGTCATTTCTCCCTGATCCGTTTTGGCAAGGACGGCGGCGCGCAAAGGGACGACAGCGCCGGCACAGCGCGCGCGGTGGCGTAATCGGTCGGGCGGCGCGCGAATCGCTCCCGCCGTTCGCGCCCGAGGCCGCGCGTTCTATTTCATCTCTGCAGTCGGCATTTGGGCGGGATTGAACCTGTCACGCGGGATTCATGGAATCGCCATAGCGTTGTCGAAGGGCGAAAGTGCGGAGGCACACACATGGCCGGTTTTCTTGAGACGCTCCGAATCCAGCGTTGGGACGATCACCGCTATTATCACCACAGCAGGATCAATCAATCACTGCATTTTGTCAGTGCGCTCAGCTTTTTGTTTTCTTATGCGATGGCGTTCAAGGATCCGGCCATTTCCGCGCTGGCGGCTTGGCTGGTGGCCATGACGACGCGGCAGAGCGGCCACTTCTTCTTCGAGCCCAAGGGCTACGACCACGTCAACCAAGCCAGCCACGAATACAAGGAGGAGATCAAGGTCGGGTACAACCTCAAGCGCAAGATTGTGCTATTGACGATTTGGGCGCTGTCGCCGCTGCCGCTTTTCTTCAATCCGACGTTTTTCGGCCTGTTTTCCCCCGCCAGCAGCAAAACCGAGTTTCTCCGCCAGATCGGCATGATCTGGCTCGCGCTCGGCGTGGGCGGCGTGCTGTTCCGCACCTTTCAATTGTTCATCATCAAGGACGTGCAGACCGGATGTGTCTGGGCGACAAAGATTCTTACCGACCCGTTCCATGACATCAAGCTCTATCACAAGGCGCCGCTGGCGCTCCTTCGCGGCGAGCTGATCGATCCCGCCATCGGCAGCGAATGGGATGAAGACGAGGCGGAGGAAGCGCTGACGACGAGCTGAGGCGCCGGGCCGATTCTCACTTCCAGCGACCGGAAAGCAGGCGATGGGCGACCATCTCCTTGAAGATCGCGCCCTTGATCGAGCCGTTGGTCGTTGCCGGGTGGCGCCACCACCAGCCGTCCTCGTTCATGCTCTTTGCCGCGGCGACGATTCGTTCGGCCACCGCCGCGAAATCCGCATCGGTATAGTTGAGGCTGAAGATGAGCCTGCCGGTGCCAATCCAGCTCAGGGCCAAACCCTCGGCGCGCAGATAATATTGCAGCATCCAATTGTAGCGGCCCGGTTGCGGGTAGCAGACGGTCCAGATCGAAGTCATGTTGGCGAGCCGCACCGGCAGGCCCTCTTCCTCGAGCCGCGCGTTGAGCCGCCCTGCCCGCTCGTCCCAGACCCGGTCGAGCTCCTGATAGATCTCGCGCCCCTGCGGCGTATCGATGTGGCGCAGGAACTCGTTCATTGCCGCCATCACGTATGGGTGCGAGTTGAAGGTGCCGCGGGCAAAGCAGATGTCGATCGGTCGATCATCGCGGAAGCGCTTCATCAGGTCGCTGCGCCCGCAGACGACGCCGATTGGCAAGCCGCCGGCGACGGTCTTGCCATAGGTGACGAGATCGGCACGGACGCCGAAATAGCCCTGGGCGCCGCCGAGCGCGAGCCGGAACCCGACAAACACCTCGTCGAAGATGAGCGCGATGTTGCGTTCGCTGCATATCGCGCGCAGCCGCCGCAGCCAGTCGGAATAGGTCTGCCTGTCGAAATGCGCGCCGCGCGCGCCGTCGAGCAGCGTCGAATCGCTCGGTGCGTTGGCGTTGGGATGCAAGGCCTGAAGCGGGTTCACCAGAACACAAGCGATGTCCCGTCGCCTTGCCAGAATGCGCAGCGTCGCCTCGGAAAGCTCCGGCAACGTCAACGTATCGCGCGCCGGCACCGGATTGCCGATCCCGGGCTGCACGTCGCCCCACCAGCCGTGATAGGCGCCGGAAAAACGCACGATGCGGCGACGGCGGGTATGGTAGCGCGCCAGCCACACGGCCTGCATCACCGCCTCAGTTCCGGACATGTGGAACGACACCTCGTCGAGCCCGGAAATCCGCTTCAGCCGCTGCACGTTGTCGGCAACGATGGGATGGTAGGCCCCGAGCACCGGGCCGAGCGCCTGCACGCGCTCGACTGCGCGCGCGATCGCCCCTTTGTAGAAATCGTAACCGAGAACATTGACGCCGTAGGAGCCGGTCAAATCGTAGAAGCGGTTGCCGTCCAAATCCTCCACGGTGACGCCCGAGGACGATTGCAGGAACCCTCCGGCGGGCAGATGGCGGCGAACGAAGCGGCTGAACTGAAACGGCACGCGATAGGCCGCAGTGAATTGCAGGTCGGATATGCTGCCCGCCGCCTCGGTGGTGAGCGCGGCGGTCTTGGCAAACCGTGCCTGATAAAGGTTTGCGAGCCGCATGAACCCGGCGCGGCGGCGCGCAGCGACATCAGGCGGCGCACCGTCCGCGCCAAAGAAGCGGCTTTCATCGAAGTCGTAGAAGCGCACCAGCGAGGCGAGGCATCGTTCCAGGCCGGCATGCCTGCCGGGCGACCGATGCGCGCCGCCGCCAAGCCGCAACCGCGGTTTTACCATCACGAGCGACGCCAGTGCGGCTGCGCTGACGCCGCAAGAGGCCAGGGTCAGGCCATGCCAATTCATCGAATCAGCCTATAGCGCCGCGAGTTTACGTTGGCATGACAATGAAAAACCGACTCCTGCGGATCTTGCAGCAGGACGATCTCAACTTCTTTCTCACCAATCGCATGCCCCGCAAGTTGGCGGGTCGGCTTCTGCGCTCGTTCAGCCGCATCGAACAGCCGATGGTGCGCGACGTCTCCATCGGCTTATGGAGTTTCTTCTCCGGTCTCGATCTGAGCGAGGCGAGCAGCAGCGAATTCCGCAGCATGCATGATTGCTTCACGCGCCGATTGAAGCCGGGGGCGCGTCCCATCGATCCGGCGCCGGACGTGCTGGTCAGTCCATGTGATGGCATCATCGGCGCGCATGGGCGGATTTGCGGGACCGAACTTTATCAGATCAAGGGCGGCACCTATTCGCTGGCCGAACTCCTCCGCGATCAGCACCTCGTCGCATCCCACCGCGACGGTTGCTATGTGACGCTGCGGCTCACTTCGGCAATGTACCACCGGTTTCATGCGCCGCACGATTGCTGCGTCGAGTTCGTCAAATATATTCCGGGAGACTCCTGGAACGTCAATCAGGCGGCGCTGCGGCGAGTCGACAAGCTTTATTGCAAGAACGAGCGTGCGGTGCTGCAGGCAAGGCTTGCGGCAACCGGTCACGCGATCAGTCTAGTTCCGGTCGGCGCCATTCTTGTTTCCGGCATTCGTCTGAATTTCATCGACCTGCAACGATTGGGGCGCGAGGGCGAAGGGGCCGCCGCCTGCAATGCGCAATTCCGCAAGGGTGACGAATTGGGCTGGTTTGAGCACGGTTCGACGATCATCGTCCTTGCGCCGGGCAGATTCGCGCTCTGCGACACCGTCCGAAACGAAGCGATGATTCGCGTTGGGCAGCCGCTGATGCGGATTCGATGATGGTGCCAAAATTTATAATGGCATCCAGATCTATGCAGAGGCGAGAACGCTGCCGTGTGCCGCCCCCGCCTCGCTGAACGCCTCGCTCTTCGGTCGCTCGCCGGCAATGATGTGACCTTCCACCATATAGTGGACGGCCTCGGCGATATTGGTCGCGTGGTCGCCAATTCGCTCAAAATTCTTGGCGCAAAACAATAGATGAATGCCAATCGAGATCGAGCCCGGATCCTCCATCGTGTAGGTGAGCAGCTCGCGAAACAGCGACACATAGAGCGCGTCGATTTCCTTGTCGTCCCGCCAGACCTTCAGCGCCTTCAGCGCGTTTTGGGTGACAAAGCTGTCGAGTACCGCAGTCAACTGTGCGACTGCGAGCGTCGCCATGCGGCGCAAGCCGCGCACCATGGTTCGCGCCGGCTGCTCGCCTTCTATGGCGATAGCGCGCTTGGCGATGTTTTTAGCCAGATCCCCGATTCGCTCGAGGTCGTTCGCCATCCGCAGAATAGCGACGAGCGAACGCAAGTCGAATGCCATCGGCTGACGCAACGCAATCGTTTCGACGGCTTTTTGCTCGATTTGCCGCTGGAACCTGTCGACCGTTCCGTCCGCGGCAATAACGTGTTGGGCGAGAACAGTGTCGCGCCGGGTTAGCGCGTCCATGGCATCGATGATCTGCTTCTGGGCGCAGCCCCCCATCTCCGCCACTTTCTGCGCGAGGTTGATCAAGTCCCCGTCGAACACCCTCGTCGTGTGATCGGAAACGATCATGATTGGCCCGCTTTCCGGCTTCCGGTATCTGCTGCAAGGCTTTGATGATTCTAGGCTTTATTGATGACCGTCTGATGACGATGCCAGGACTATTCGCGCAATGCACATGTCTGCCGCGCTTTTTGTGTCATGAGCGCCACAAGAAAGAGCGGGACAAAGTCGAATCGCATCGTTTTTGATTCGGGTGACGTGAGGCCAAATGCTTGAACCGTTGCCGGCGGCGCTGGTCGATGCCATTGGCACAGTCGCGGCCGTTCTCACCACGCTGTGCTGGGTTCCGCAGGCCCTGAAAATTGTGCGCGATCGGGAGACGCGGGCCATATCGCTTCCGGGCACGCTGCTTTGCGTCGCTGGCGTAACGCTCTGGCTCGTCTATGGCCTGGCAATTGCCGACGCTCCCCTCATCGGCTCAAGCGCCGCAACATTGGCGATAACGGCGGCCATCCTGGCCCTGAAAATCAGGTACGGCTGATGCCATGGGTCAACGCTGCCCGCTGTTTCGCGCGGAATTCAAGCGGCCATGCCGGTCTTCTCGTCGAGCCGCGGCGATTCATCCGGATCGGGCAGCTTGGCGAGATCGCCTTCGCCGGTCCAGGTGATGATCTCAAGGCGCCCATCCTCGTGCTCGGCGACTGCGGTGCAGCTCTCGACCCAATCGCCGCAATTGATGTAACGGATGCCGAAGCGATCGTGGATCACGGCATGATGGATATGGCCGCAGATCACGCCGTCGACCTGGCGGCGCTGCGCTTCGGCGGCAAGCGTCTGCTCGAAGGCGCCGATGTAATTGACGGCGTTCTTGACCTTATGCTTGGCCCATTGCGACAGCGACCAATAGGAAAAGCCCAGGCGTCGGCGCACCGCATTGAAGTAGCGGTTGACAAAGATGGCGAAATCGTAGGCCGTGTCGCCGAGCAGCGCGAGCCAGCGCGCGTGCTTGACCACGAGATCAAAGACATCGCCGTGAACGACGAGATAGCGGCGGCCGTCGGCGGCCTGATGAATCGTCGTCTCCACCACTTCGATGCCGCCGAAATGCGTTCCATAATAGTCGCGCAGAAACTCGTCGTGGTTGCCGGGGAGATAGATGATGCGGCTGCCTTTGCGCGCCTTGCGGAGGAGCTTCTGCACGACGTCGTTGTGATTTTGCGGCCAGTGCCAGCCGCTGCGAAGCTGCCAGCCGTCGACGATATCCCCAACCAGATAAATGGTCTCGGCCTCGTGATAGCGCAGGAAGTCGAGCAGACGATCGGCCTGACAGCCGCGCGCACCGAGGTGGACATCGGAGATGAAGAGTGAGCGAAAACCGATCGTGCCCTGGTCGAATGCCACGAATCATGCCCGTGTTTTTGACGAATCGCGAGCCTGGATAATTGTATTCGATTGCAGCATGATGACACTGTTGGTTAACGCGATTGTTTGGTAAGCCGCGTCACTGGCCGCACTTCGGCGGAGTCACGGCCTTGTCATGGCAATGAGCTAGATGCCGCGGCGATGACCGCGCCGCTACTCGCTCTCGCGACTCTCTGCATCTTGCTCACAGCGATTCATGTCACGAGCATCGCAGTCGTCATCTGGCGTTTTCGCCGTGGGCGCCGACCGATCACATCATCCGAGAGTCACCCGCCCGTCAGCCTGGTGCGCCCGCTATGCGGAATAGACAGTTACGGCCTCGATACACTGCGATCCAGTTTCACGCTCGAGTATCCAAATTACGAGATACTGTTCTGCGTCGCTTCCGCGGACGATCCGGTCGTGCCCCTCGTCGAAGCGCTGATCGCCAAACACTCGGCTGTCGAAGCCAAATTGCTGATCGGCGAAGATTACCTGAACAGCAATCCGAAGCTGAATAACGTGGCAAAGGGCTGGCGCGCGGCGGCGCACGGCTGGGTCGTTATCGCCGACAGCAACGTGCTGATGCCGCCGGATTACATCCAGCAATTGTTCGCCTGCTGGCGGTCTGATACCGGCCTCGTTGCTTCGCCCCCGGTTGGATGTTGCCCGGAAGGATTTTGGGCCGGGATCGAGTGTGCATTTCTCAATACCTACCAGGCCCGCTGGCAATACGTCGCCGATGCGTTCGGGTTTGGCTTTGCGCAGGGCAAGACGATGCTGTGGCGGCGGGCCGACTTGGAACGCGCCGGCGGCATCGCGGCCTTGGCCCGCGAAGTCGCCGAAGATGCCGCCGCGACAAAGGTGGTCCGCGGCGCCGGACTGCAAGTGCGCCTTGTTGCCCGCCCGTTCGCCCAGCCGCTCGGCCGCCGCAGCGCCGCGGAGGTCTGGAGCCGACAAGTGCGTTGGGCGCGTCTGCGGCGGGCCAGTTTCGTGCTGTACTTCCTGCCGGAAGTTTTCTCGGGCGGCGTCCTGCCGCTGGTCGGGCTGGCTATCGTTGCCCGAAATGCCGGGTTGCCGGCGATGACGAGCGCCGGGGTCTTTGCGACATTCTGGTACGGCGGCGAGATGCTGCTCGCGGCCAGCGCAGGATGGCCGGTTTCCGGGCTTTCGCCGCTCTATAGCCTGACGCGCGATCTGCTTCTGCCGCTCGTCTATTTCAAGGCGCTGTGCGGCAGCGGCTTCGTCTGGCGTGGCAATGAAATGCGGGTGAACCGCATCGGACCGAACCTCACGCTCCAATCTATGCGGCCGCGCTTGGGAAAGCTCACGCTGGCCAGCCGGCGGCGGCTGCATGCGTTGCGGGCCCGAACATCATCGGCCGCCAACCGGTTCGCGTATTACCGACGCGCCGGTCGGTGATCCTCGAATTCAAAAGCGGCCGACACGCAGGATCGCAGCCACGATCCAGATCAGGCCGGCAACGCCAAGCATGCAGAACACCGCCGCGGAGCCATAATCCTTGACCGCTCCGATCTCGGGATGCTGTCCGGGAGTCGTGTGGTCGGCGAGCTTCTCGACGGCCGTATTGAGCAATTCGACGCTCAGGACTGCCAGCAAGGCCCCGACCATGGCGACGTACCATGCCCACGTTGGCGCAATCAGGACGCCGAACGGTACTGCTGCGACGAGGATGATCGCTTCTTCGCGCAGAGCCGGCTCGTGCCATAGGCCATGGTGGAGACCGCGCAGGGAATTGACAGTCGCGCTATACAGCCGTTTCACATGTCCTCCCGCGGTGCGATTTCCACATGTGCTCCCTCCTGCGCCCGCGATTTTTCGGCCGGCGGCGGTCGCATATCTTCCGTTCGAACACGAAACGCCGGTAACGTTCGCGGTTTTGCGCGCACCCAGCCCAGACCTTTTCGCAGTTCACGCCCCCCCAACAGCAGCATTGCCATACCGACCGGCAGAATAAAATAAATGAAGCGAAAGGTTAGAAGACTGGCCAATAACGCTTCCTTCTTGAATTGCGGCAGGCCGAGGAACATTGCAGCCTCCATGACGCCGAGACTGCCCGGCGCGTGGCTGACGACCCCAAGCAGCAGCGAGGCGACGAAAACCGTCAGTAAATGAAAAAAGTCGAGCGGTGGCTGCCGGGGGAGCAACGCGTACATTGCCGACGCGACGAAGACCAGATCGAGGCTGGCGATGGCCATTTGCAGGAGCATCGCGCGGGGGCCGGGAATGGCAATTTGCCAATGAGACGTGCCGATGCGGCGTGGTGTGGGCAGAAGCCAGACAAAATAGCCCGCAAGAGCGAACAGTATTGCCAGCCCGAGCAAACGATTAGCTGGGGCCGGCAGCCGATCCAGGGCGCTGATCGCTCCCGGCGCAGACACCATGCAGACTCCGAGGACCGCAGCGGTGCCGAGCCAATAGGTCAGACTGGTAATGAACGCGATCGCCGCAATCTCGGGGACCCTCAAGCCCCTGGGCGCGTAAACGCGATAGCGGATGATGCTTGCGGTAAGGACCGTGGCGCCTAGATTGTGGCCGATCGTGTAGCTCGCAAAGCTGGCAAAAGCGGCTACGCGATACGGAATGGCATTCCTGCCGATCGCGCGTAACGCGAATACGTCATAGCACGTCAGCATGAAATAGCCTGCCGCGGCAAAGCCACTCGCCAACAGCACGGCGGAAGGCGGCTGGGCCCGCACCGCGGCAACAACGCCGCGAACGTCGATATTGCACAACGAGGCGTACAACGCGATCGCCGCGCCCGCGATAATCAGCAGGCTAACGGCGCCGGAAAGGGACTTCCAACCGATCCGTTTGCGGGCCGAGGACGCGGGGGCGGCCAGCACGTTCAAGGCACCGTCCAAAGTGAGCCGCTCCAGCACGGTCGGTAGTGATTCGCCGGCGCACTGTCACATTGATGTGCGACGCTATTGTTACGATGGCGAACGCGGCCGGCCGGCCGGCACGGGCGAGCGCCCGCAATGTCATTTCCAACTTCGTGAACCGGCCCGTCGCTGCCATTGCCTTCGGCGCGGCACCAGAAAATACTTCATTATGAACCGACCTTCCCGGGCGGAAAGCGGGCCGCCGCAGTTCAGGCACGTCACATCCTCGTATTCGGTTGAGGAGCCCGCCTCGATCCGCACCACATCGTAGTCTGCGCCGCAATGCGGGCATTTCATCGGTGACGCCGGCAGCGATGACATAAGCAAAGTATGTTCATCATACCGCAGCATTTCAACCCTATGCAGCCTCACGCGGTCGGAACCTGGAACCCGAAACATTCATTCCGTGTCATTCTTTGTTTGTCGCAAAAGCGGCGGCTTACCAGTTCGCATCTCAGTGAAAACCCTGAATGCCCACAACGGCAAGCTCGATCGCGATCAGGATGACGATGATGATTTCCAATCGCAGCGAACGGCGCGTGTCGATGATGTCGGTAAGCACCTCGGCCGTCTCTGCAATGACCGACAGCTTGCGAGACAGCGTTTCTGCTCGCTCTTTGAGCTCATACTCGTCTTGCAATCGTGCATAGAGCCGCTCCAGATCCTGACGATCCCACACCACATCGGGCTTCTCGGTTACCGCGACGCGGCCCGAGACCCGGTGCCGAACCAGCAAGGCATTTCCGATGTGCTTCAAGATGGTGCGGCGTGTCGCCGTCACCCGACCTCTTTCAGCCAGGTCGCGGGCAAAGGGTTCGACCAGCTCGAACACGGAGGTGACCTCCCGCTCGTCGCGGGCAAGAATGACGCTCTTGGACAGTGCGTCAGCAATGACGATCAGCCGATCCGGCGTGGCGTTCCTCAGAATCATCGGGCCGCCCGGCAGGATCTGGTCGTCTTTGTCGGATGCAATCTCGATAAGTAATGTTTCCTCTTCAACGACTGCAACGGGTCTTATCAGACGAGGCTGCAGGGACCGCAATATCTCGATCTCCTCCTGCGGCGACACACACATGAACACTGCGACGCCATAGCGGAACAGCGTCACCAGGCCGTCTGCACCAGAGCGATAAGTCAATGGGGCGGTCGAGATCACGCCTTCATGTTCAAGGCCTGCCGTATCGATGCGGTCGCTTAAAAGCGCCGCCTTGATCCGTCTCGCGTTCCTGGAAACCGGGCGGTTTTCGCCGCCGGCAACGGAACTAATGGTGGCGGTTTCTGGCATGACTGCACTCTGCTGGCGATCGGCATAAGCGTTCGGAATTACCAGAAAAACATGCTGAATCTGTGGAAGGCCGATGCATCCGATTTACATCGGCGCTCCAGTCGGACGAATCAAGACAGTCCTGTCGTCTCCGCGCGCGTCCGCAGCTCGACCTGATCGAGATGGGAGGGATTGTCTGGAACGAAGGCCGGGACGCATGTCGATGCGAGCGACAGTGCAATAGCTTCCCGGCTTGTCGGTTTTCGACGATCGCCGAACGCATTGCTTCGCGATGAGGCGAGCGCGCAGCCGCCGCGGTTACAGGAACCAGGTTCAAGGCGTTATCGGCTGAACCTTCTTTGCGGTCGGCGCCGAGCGTCGAAACGCACTTTTGTCACAAAACTGAAGCGAGCCGTCCTGTAGCATTCTGCCGGCGGGCAACGGGATGAGTGGACGTCGCAATCGTGTCGACGGCTGCCGGCGGGGCCATTCGCACGACAGTTTCAAGGGGAAATCGCAACATGAACGACACTCCGCAGTCCGGCAGGACGGCGCCTGCGGCCGCCAAGACAGTCCAGGAATATATCGATGAACTGCCGGCTTGGCCGGACGGCACGCAACTGAAGAGCTCGCCGATGACCGGCATGCAGTGGCGCATCTGGTCGCTCGCCGCGACTGGAAAATTCTTCGAGGGCTACGTCGTGTTCATGACCGGCGTGGCGTTGCCGCTGATTACCCGTCAATTCCACATTCCTCCGGGCGCGAACGGCATCATCAGCGCGGCCAGCCTCGCCGGCATTCTGTTTGGCTCATTGCTGTTGGGTGGCTTGTCCGATTATTTCGGACGCAAGCGGATGTTCATCGCCGAGATGATCATCTTTTGCGCCTTTTTGGCGCTGCTGCTGCTTTGCACGAATTTTCTCTCGCTCGCGGTCTGCTTGTTCGGGCTCGGCCTGGCGCTCGGCTGTGACTATCCGACCGCGCACATGATTATCTCGGAGAGCGTGCCGAGCAATGCCCGAGGCAAGCTGGTGCTCGGCGCCTTCGGCTTCCAGGCGCTCGGCGCGCTGGGCGGCACCGGTATGGGCTGCCTTGTTCTCGTGCTCGACCCCGATCTGTCGGCCTGGCGCTGGATGTACGCGACCGCACTTATCCCGGCGCTGGCCGTCACCATCGCCCGTTTCTTCATCGTCGAAAGCCCCAATTGGCTGGCGGTGCGCGGCGAGCATGAGGCCGCCGAGGCATCGGTCACCAGGTTGCTGCACCGCGAGCCGCGCTACCCGGTCAAGGTCATGCTGCTGCGGCCGGAAACGGCAGGCGACCACAAGCCGCGCAGCAAACCGTCGTTCTCGGCGCTGTTCAACAGCCGCAACCGTCGCGCCACCATCTTTGCCGCAGTGCCGTGGTTCATCCAGGATCTCGGCACCTACGGCATCGGCATTTTCACGCCGGTCATTCTGGCGGCGGCGCTCGGCGGGGGCGCCGACCACATCCGCAGCCTGAGCGACATGATCGCCAACAGCATCCTCGCCGCCAAGGGTGCGGCGATGATCGACGTGCTGCTGCTCGTCGGGATCCTGTTCGCCATCGCGCTGGCCGACAAATACGGCCGCATCTGGCTGCAGATCATCGGCTTCATCGGCTGCGCCGCCGGCCTGTTGCTGGCGTCGTTTTCCATCGATGCGGCCGGCGAGGCCAGGATCGTGCTTATCTTCGCCGGCTTCATGCTGTTCGACTTCATGACCAATCTCGGTCCCAACGCGCAGACCTATCTGATCGCCGGCGAGGTTTTCCCGACGGAGGTGCGCGGCATGGGCGCGGGCTTCGCCGCCGCCTTTGCGAAGATCGGCGCTGTCGCGACCGCCTTCCTGTTCCCCATCCTGCTGGTGGTCATCGGCACACGCGCGTTGCTCTTCGGCTTGATCATTACCTCCATTATCGGCGCGGCGATCACCTGGATGTATCGCATCGAGACAACCGGCGTGAACCTTGATGAGGTCGGCCGCGAACCCGAAGCACAGCCCTCTGCAACCAAAAAGGTGGCCGCATGAGTACGCTTTCGCATCGCGTCCGGCGCTTTCGGCCGGGCCTGCTTGCAGTAACGCTTCTCGCATGCGGGACCGGCATGCTGGCCGCGGCGCCGTCACGGGCGGCGAGCATCACGCTCAACGAAACCGGCTCGACGTTGCTTTATCCGCTGTTCATCCAGTGGATCCCGGATTACGCGAAGATCGCCCCGAATGTCGGCATCACCGCTGCGCCGACCGGCTCCGGAGCCGGCATCGGTGCAGCGATCTCCGGCAAGGTGCAGATCGGCGCGTCCGACGCCTACATGTCCGACGAGCAGTTCGAGCAGAATCCGGGCATCATCAACATTCCGGTCGCCATTTCGGCCCAGACCGTGAACTACAACATTCCCGGCCTCAACAACGCCGGATTAAGGCTCGACGGACCGACGCTGGCCGGCATTTACACCGGGACGATCACAACGTGGGACGCGCCGCCGATCGCCGCGCTCAATCCCGGCGTGCACCTGCCGCACGAGGCCATCGTGCCGATCCGGCGCTCCGATGCGTCCGGCGATACGTTCATCTTCTCCCAGTTCCTTGATTTCTCGACCCAGAGCTGGGAAGACAAAATCGGCTACGGCACGAGCATCAACTGGCCTGACGTCGCCGGGGAACGGACCGCGGCGGGCAATGACGCAATGGTGAAGGCGGCAGCGACGACGCCTTATTCGGTCGCCTATATCGGCATCAGCTTTCGCGCCGCGATCGCCAAGGTCGGGCTGGGCACCGCGCAGCTCAAAAATGAGAACGGCAAATTCCTGCTGCCGACGGTTGATACCATCAACGCGGCGGCTTCGTCGCTCGATCAGCGCACGCCGCCGGACGAGCGCTTGACCCTGGTGTTCGCGCCGGGCGACGATTCGTACCCGCTGATCAATTACGAGTATCTCATCGTCCAGAGGCGGCCATCCGATTCGCAGACCGCAGCCGCGCTGCGTCATTTCTTGCTCTGGGCGGTGTCACTGCAGGGTGGGAACGCGGCGAAGTACCTCGACAGCGTCGGCTTCATCCCGTTGCCGGATTTCATCCGCGCGCTGAGCGAGAAGCAGATCGATCTGATCAAGTCACAACAGGCGGCCGTGGCGCCCCGCCAGCCATCGTGAATCGGGCTTCGTCGGCGCCAAACTGCATGTGAGGCTGCGGCTTGATGCGCCTTACGAGTTTGGCGCCGATGCCGCGTGGCCCGCTTCGTTTCGACGGCTGCGGCAATGTGATCATCGACGTTTATGCGCTCCGGGCCGTAAAAGGCCGGCGCAACGACTGTCGACAAAGCCATTAAGACCTACCACGATATCAACCGGTATTGGATCTGCGATCCGAAATGGCTCTTCGGCAATATAGGAGTCGGAGAACAGGGAGGAAATGGTGCCAGCAACGTCGAACGGTGAAATCAATCGCAAGGCGCTTTTCGTGCCGGCCGTTGCGCCGATCTATGAGACGCTTGCGCCGTTCGGTTATGTGCTGATCCGGGCGGCGCTCGGCCTGATCCTGATGCCGCACGGCTTCGCCAAGCTGTTTCTCAATGACGCTGTTCCGACAGCGCACCATTTTGCGCAGTGGGGCTGGGCTTACCCGTTCGCTTGGGCCTATTTCATCGGCGTGATCGAATTCTTCGGCGGGCTGATGCTTGCGCTCGGGCTATTCACGCGCATCGTCGCCGCCGCTTTGGTCATCGAAATGGCGGTGATCTCCTTCGCTCTGCTTTATCCGCATTGGGACTGGGGACGGCACGGCATGGAATACACTTTATTCATGGGCGTTGTGGCGCTCGGCCTTTTCCTGGCCGGAGGCGGCCGCTATTCGCTCGACCGAATGATCGGGCGCGAGTTTTAACGCTCGCCTTTTGAATTTCGGGACCTGTATTTTCTTGCAAGGTCGCCGTCCGTCATGGAAATGCAACGCTACCTGGCTACGGTCCGTATCCGGCTACATTCCGTAGTCCTCTTAGCCTGAATCCTCACGCCTCCGCTGCCAACCAGCGGGGGCGCTTTTTATGGGTACTGGCCGCTCGTCCTGACGCTGACGTGGCGGCCTCGACACATTTCGCTGCCGCGCGGCAAGTCGGTCGCTTTCGGACTGAAGCGTACATTGGGCCGGATTTTATGAGTGCACGGGCTGAAATATGCTACACAATTGGCCTGCATGAACGAGCATTGACGACCGTGTCACACACCAAAACCGAGAAAGCAAAACTCCTCGCCCGCGTCCGCCGCGTGCGCGGTCAGATCGAGGCGGTCGAGCGCGCGCTCGACGATGAGAAAGGCTGCGCCACCGTGCTGCACCTGATTGTCGCCGCACGCGGGGCCATGAACAGCCTGATGACCGAGGTGATCGAGGACCATATCCGCTTTCACGTCGTCGATCCCGCTGGCGACGCGGAGCGCGAGCGCGGAGCTGAGGAACTGATCGAAGCGGTGCAGGCCTACCTGAAGTAGACCGCGGGAAGCAGCGGAGCGGTGATTTTAACGCGCGATCAAAGAAGGCGCGTCAGCACTCCAAAGACGTAACCCAGCACGGCGCCGGCGGCGGGACCGATGATCCAGCCTCGCAAGATGCCGAAGATGACTTTTCTGTCGATCGTCTCCCGCCCCCGCGCAAAGCCGGTCCCTGCCATCGCGCCGATGAGGGCCTGGTTCATCGACGTGAAGTAGCCAAAGAAGACAGCGGTCAAGATCACCAGTGCCTGAACCAGTTGGCTCGCAGTCGCCATCGCCATATCGAGCTTGACCACATCGAAGGCGACCCGCTCGAGCAGCGGCTTTCCCCAGGTGAGCACGCCGAGAGCAAGTCCGACCCCGCCGATCAAGCCGGCAAGGAAGGGACCGGACAATCCGGTCGTCAGGAACACTGCGGTTGCGTTCGATACGTCGTTGGCTCCCATCGCCAATGACGCGACACCGCCCACGATGACGAGTGCGCGGCCGATGTGCCCCGTCATCCCGCTGTTTGCAAAGCGCGGAACCGCATCAAACAGCTTGGTGAAGAGATAGCCCAGCCCAAACGCGATGAACGGAGCAATGACCCAAAGTAGCGCAAGGCGGAGCACCGTGTCCCAGCGAACGGCAAAGTTCAAGGCCGCGCCCGTCCCGATGATGCAGAACACGAGAATTTGGATTGTCGATGTCGGAATGCGCCGCTGCGTGAAGACGGTCGTGAGCAGGAAGGCTGCGGCGATAATGGCGATGGCTGCCGGCGCATCAAGCCGGTCGGCCACGAGAACATTATGGCCCACATTGACGAGCACTTTACGACTTAGGAAAGCGGCGCCGAACAAGGTAAGAGGCGCCATGGTCCACAAGGCGCGCCGCAAACCGATGCTGCCCGTCGCATAAGGCATGCCCATGCAGGCGCCCGTGTAGTGAGCGCCCATGCTCCAGGCAAAGGCCAATGCGACCAGCACTAAAACGATGTCAACGAGGCTCATATTTCGCCCATTACAAAGCACGAGGCCGGCAGCGCTTCGCGCGGCGAGCCTTGGCACTTGGTATTTTCAACTTGCGCAGCCGCGGCGTTGTCGCGCCCGATCCGATCCATTGTCACGCATAATTCAACAAGAACATGAAACCAAAATCCATGTGTATTTGCTGGTGACAATGGAACAGCGTCAGTCCCGGATGATCGGCGACAAAATCGAACTCCACTTCCTGAAATCCGCCGAGCATCACCACGTCCTTGATAACGCCTGCCGTCGGTTTGCCGCCGACATGGACCAGCTCAAAACTGTGCCGGTGCAAATGGAGCGGATGAATGTCGTCACTCGCGTTGCGGAATTTGAACCGGTAGCGGCGGCCTTCATGCACCGTGTAGACCGGCTTCATGGTTTCCATCGAAAAGGCCTTGCCGTTAAGCAGCCATTGATTGAAGCCGTTGAGCGCGCCGTTGTGCTTGACGACCGTAAACTCCATTGTCTCGTCCGGTGACGCGGGGACGGCATCCGCCTTGCCGAATATCGTGTAATCCCACTTGTACGGTTTTGGCGCGCTCCACTGCGGCTTGCCCGTTGCATCCGCGTATTCGACGACAATGCCCATGCCGTGACTACGGTCATCATCGTCAAGATCGCCCAGGACCCAAATGCCGGAATGGTTCATTTCGACAATGGCGGAGATGCGCTCGGCGGTGCCGAGCCATAGCACCGGCACTTCCACCTGCGTCGGCACGGGATTGCCGTCGAGCGCCACGATCCTGAAAACATGACCCGGCAGCGCCAAACTGCGGATTTCGGTGGCACTGGCATTGAGGACATGAAAGAGAACGCGCTCACCCTGCTTGACGCGGATTGGATCGCCGTGCCCGAGCATTTTGCCGTTGATGCCGAAAAGATCGTAGCCGACCTCGTAACCCTTGGGACCGGTGAACTGCTCATCGGCACTCTGGCCGATGTCCTGTAATGCTTTATTCGGCTCGCCAATGAGAAAATCCATCGCCATGTCGCCGCCCTGACTGAACGAGGGCAGAAATTCCTTGAGCACCAGGAATATCTCACGATCATAGGCGCCCGGATTGTTCACGGGCTCGATGTAGACCGGCCCCGCCTGCCCCGTATAGGTGCCGATACTGAGATTGTTCATGGGCACGACGTGCGTGTGATAGAAGCGAAAGCCCGACGGCCGCGGCACATAGGCGATGCGGCGCATGCCGCGTGCAGGAATATAGGGCGTGCCCTCCTCCGCAGCGCCATCAACGTCGGGAGGAACGAACTGGCCGTGCCAGTGGAGTTGCTCGGGCGTATCGGTGTCGTTGTGGATGTCGACCACGACGCGCTTGCCTTCCTGCAGCCGGATCAGCGGACCGGGAAATTGGCCGTTGTAGAGCGTCGTGGATACGATGTGGTCTTGGGCGAGCTCGACGAGGCCGGTCGCGATTCGGATGGTGTAGTCCGCCCTTTCGGCCGGCCGGTTCGCCGTCGTTTGCGCGGGCACTTGTCCGCCGGACATTGCCGGCGCCATGCCGGCGATTTTCAACAGCGAGCGGCGATCAATCGACATGAGTTACATTCCTGATCTTTCTGCCTGCCCAGGGGCCTCTCCTGAGCCGAAGCGATGGCGGCGACAGTCTGGACATTTTTTTGCGGCGCCGGACAGCGCTGACGGGCTCCGATTCTTCCACTATCGGAACTCGATGACTACCTTCGGTTCACCGCCCCGGCTTTCACGTAATGGTGATCGCGTTTTTGCCGAGTTTTCTCGAATACCCGACTCATAAAGGCGCTCGAAGCCGATAGCCGATTCCGCTCTCGGTCAGGATATATTGAGGCTGGCTCGGGTCCGCTTCGATCTTTTGCCGAAGCTGACGCACGTAGACCCGAAGATACCTGGCGTCCGTGAGTTCGCCGCCAAGCTCGCTCAGCAAAAATCTATGCGTGAGGACCTTGCCGGCGTGTTGCACAAGGATTCGCAACAGCTCGAACTCGTTGGGGGTGAGCTTCACTTCGCGACCGGAGACCTTGACGACGTGCCGCGCGAGATCGACCGACAGATCACCGCTTTGAAATGGCGCACGCTGACCTTGCACCGGCAAGCGGTGACGCAGCGCCACTCTCATTCGTGCCAGCAGTTCGTCTACGCCGAACGGCTTGGTGACATAATCGTCGGCGCCCCACTCAAGGGCCCGGACTTTGGTCAATTCATCGCCGCGGCTTGAGAGGATTATGATCGGAATACCTTCGTTGCCGCGGCGGATTTCCTGCAGCAACTCCAGCCCCTCGATGTCGGGAAGCCCCAGATCGAGAATGATCAAATCGGGCTGTTGCAACAGCAGTTCAGATGCCGCCCTGCCGTCGCCGGCTTCCAACGTGTCGTAGCCCTCGGCGCGCAACCCCATCCGCAGCAGCTTGCGGATGGCGGGCTCATCGTCGACGACGAGTATCTTCAAGGGAGCGGCGCTCATCTGCTGAGCGCCCGAGGCTTTTGCGGCGCTGCCACCGGATGACTCCGCGGAGGCAAGCGCGGGCACCGTCACTTAGGACGGCGCGCCATAGCGATTGCGCAGGGCCAGATTGATCTGCAGCACGTTGACGATCGGTTCGCCGAACAAACCGTCGCCGGGGCTGAAAGCCTGCTTCTGCAGCATGGCTTGGATCTCCTGCCTGAGCTGCGCAGGAGACCGTTTGAGGTCCTGGGCCCATTTTCCCGCCACCCGGTCGAGCTGAAATTCGGCGTTCTCGAGGGTGATATCCGGATCGAGGCCGGAACCGGAGGCCGTTACGTAATCGCCAGGCACATTCTGCAACTGCACGTTCGGATGGTCTTCGCGCCAGCTCAGGAAGAACGTCGTTTCGATGTCGGAGCCTGATTTCACGGGCTGGATTGCGGTCGCGGCCTTACCGCTGGCGTCCTTTTGCGTGACTGCAGAGGGGAACATGCCCGGATGATCCTTCGAGAAGTGTTCGAAGAAGGTGACCGCGAGGTCGCTCGCCTTTGGCTGTGGCGTTCCGGGATTGGCTTTGACGTAAGCGGCAACAAGGTCCGGATGCGTTTTGGACCAGGCGTCAACATAGGCTCCGTGCGCTGCATCGCCCGTGACCCAGGCTTGCGCCAGCGAATTATGGGCGTCGGCCCATTGCGCGACGATCCCAGGCTTTCCGCCATATCGATCAGCGTCGAACCAGATGTCGACGTCGGACGCCACCAGCTGTCCCTTCTTCGGTCCCCCCGCATAAGTCGCAACGGGCGCAATCGTGCGGGCAACACGGTCGCGCAATCCATAGTTTGAAGCCGCCAAAGCCGACGAAGCCGAAGCTGTGCCGTCGTAATTCGCCGCGGAAGGCCGCGGCCAGAAGTACTCGTCCTTCGTGAAAGGCTGCGCCACGAGCAGTGAGCCGACCGGTTTGCCGTCCGGCCCGTTGACGATGCTGCCGTTGGACTGGAACGGATAGAACGTCTGGCCGAAAGCCCACAAGATCGCCGGATAGATCCCGCAGGTGATCACGACGGCAAACGCCATCAGCAAGAGGCTTACCTTCAAAGAGCGCAACATGGCGCATCTCCTCGTTTTTCACTCAGGCGGCCAGTCGCAGAGCCACCATGAACATGTCGATGAGTTTGATGCCAATGAACGGCGCGATCACGCCGCCGAGACCCCAAACCAGCAAGTTGCGGCGCAACAATGCGTCGGCGCCAATCGGGCGATAGCGAACCCCCTTGAGCGCCACGGGGATCAGCAGCGGAATGATCAGCGCGTTGAAGATGATCGCCGAAAGGATCGCCGAGGTCGCCGAATGCAGGTGCATGATGTCGATCACTTTGAGCCATGGCAGCGTCCCCGCAAACAAAGCCGGCACGATCGCAAAGTACTTGGCGACATCATTGGCGATCGAGAACGTGGTCAGTGCGCCGCGCGTCATCAGCAATTCCTTGCCGATGCCGACGACCTCGATGAGCTTGGTCGGGTCGCTGTCGAGATCGACCATATTCCCGGCTTCCTTGGCCGCCTGCGTGCCGGCGTTCATCGCCAATCCGACATCGGCCTGCGCCAACGCGGGCGCGTCGTTGGTGCCGTCGCCCATCATGGCGACAAGCTTGCCCTCGGCCTGCTCCTTGCGCAGGAATTCGAGTTTTCGCTCCGGCGTCGCTTCGGCGAGATAATCGTCGACGCCGGCGCGCTGAGCGATGGTTGCAGCCGTAAGCCGGTTGTCGCCGGTGATCATGATGGTGTGCAGCCCCATCTGGCGAAGCTGGGCGATGCGTTCGGCGATCTTGGGCTTGAGCGTGTCCTGAAGTACGATTGCACCGAGCGCGCGGTTGCCTTCGGAGACGAGCAGCGGCGTCGCGCCTTCCGCCGCGGCATTGGCAATTTGCAGATCGATGCCCCCCGGCGGATTGACCCCGTGTCGACGCAGATGAGCAATCACCGCGTCGGGCGCGCCCTTGCGAATTTGCAACCCGTCAGACAGCAGATCAATTCCGCTCATCCGCGTCTGCGCGCTGAACGGCACGAAGTTTGCCTCGATCTCCGCCGGGTCGTGGCGCACGCCATACTTTTCCCGCGCCAAGGTGACGATCGAGCGGCCCTCCGGCGTTTCGTCGGAAAGCGAGGCAAGCTCTGCGGCATTGGCCAGCTCACGCTCGGTCACACCGCTTAATGCAAGGAAACGCGAGGCGCGCCGAGCGCCAAGGGTAATCGTTCCGGTCTTGTCGAGCAGGACGACATCGACATCGCCGGCCGTTTCCACCGCGTGCCCGCTTTTGGCGATGATGTTGTTGCGCAGCGCTCGATCCATGCCGGCTATGCCTATGGCAGCGAGCAAGGCGCCAATCGTTGTCGGAATCAGACAGACCAAGAGTGCGATCAGCGTCGGCACATCGGTACCGAGGCTGTGCAGCGGAGCGCTCAGGCCTAGATAGGAGGTCATGTATGTCTCGGCGGCGTAGGCCATCGGCCAAAGCGGCACGACCACAATCAGAAAGATGAGGGTGAACGCGGTCAGAACCAGTGTCAGCGCGATCTCGTTCGGCGTGCGCTGGCGAACGGCGCCTTCGACGAGTGCGATCATGCGATCGAGAAACGATTCGCCGTAACCGGCGACGATGCGCACCACAATGCGGTCCGACAGCACCGTGGTGCCGCCGGTGACGCCGGAACGGTCGCCGCCGGCTTCGCGGAGCACCGGCGCCGACTCGCCGGTGATTGCGGATTCGTCTACCGACGCGATGCCCTCGATGACCTCGCCGTCACCGGGAATCGGTTCTCCCGCGTTCACTACGACGCAATCGCCGGGCTTCAGCCGGATTGAGGTGATGTCTTCAGTACGTCCATCGGCGAGCAAACGCTTGGCGGGCGTGGCAACGCGGGTGCGACGGAGAAACTCAGCCTGCGCCCGCCCGCGCTCCTCGGCGAACGCGGTCGCGAAGTTGGCGAACAGCACCGTCAGCCACAGCCAGAAGTCCAACGCCACGAAATAGCCGAGCGAGAACGGCCCTGCAGCGCCGCCGAACACGGCGCGCAGGATGAACGCCAGCGTCAAGAGCGCACCAATCTCGACGACGAACATCACCGGGTTTTGCCACTGGATGTCGGGCCGCAGCATGATCAACGACTGCTTCATGGCGCTGAGCACCAGGGGAGTCGAGAACAGCTGCTGCCACCTGCCGCCTTTTCTATCGTGCGTCGTTGGGCCTACGATTTCCATGGCCATGCTCCATAACGAATGTTGCAGCGGGATCGGGCTTAGCCGCCGAACGGAATTGGCCCGAAGTGCTCGGCGAGCGGGCCGAGTGCCGCGACTGGAAGAAAGAGGAGAGCGCCGATGATGATGATGGTCCCTAGCAACAGGACGCCAAAGGTGATCGTGTCATCGCGCATTGTGCCCAGCGAGGCTGGCGCCACCTTCTTGCGGCCGAGGAAAAAGGCCATGGCGATCGGTGCGATGATCGGCAGATAGCGCGAGAACAGCATGACCAAGCCGGTGGCAATGTCCAACGGCACGGCCTCCGGCGCCGGGTTGGGATTGTTGTTAAATCCGTAGGTCACACCGAGACCGTCGAACGCCGAGCCATTGTTGGCCGACGCCGATGAGAATTGATAGACGATCTGCGAGAAGCCGTGCGCGCCCGGATTGCTTTCCGCGCCTGTGCCCCAGCCGGTGGCGGCGAACAAGCCGCTCGGTCCGAGGATGAGGAACGGGTGAACGAGCAGCGCGATCACCGCGAGCTTCATTTCGCGCGCGCCCACTTTACGGCCAAGATATTCGGGACTGCGCCCGACCATCTGTCCGGCGAGGAAGACGCCGATGATGAGGAACAAAAGCAGGTTGATCATGCCCACGCCCTTGCCGCCAAACACGCAGTTGAGCCACATGCCGATAAACGGCGACAGGCTGGCGGTCGGGTTGAGACTGTCCATCTCCCCGTTCACCGCGCCGCAGGTCACGTCGGTAGTGACGGCGGCAAAGACGGCGCCGGCCGAGGTGCCGAAGCGCAATTCCTTGCCTTCGAGATTGCCGAGACTCTGGTCGACGGGCAGGCTCGCGACTGCCGGCAGCACGACTGCGCGATGACCGCCGGGCGCGGTTGCGTCAGCGATCTGGTAACTGCGTTCGACTGACGTTCCGGTAAACGCCGGGTTGGGTCGCAGCGTGTCCCAATTGATCGTCCACCAGATCAACCCGACCATCATCGCCAGCATCACGCAATAGATGACGACCGAGTGGCGTATTCGCCCCAGCATGCGCCCGAACATCAGCACCAGGCTGAACGGGAAGATCATCATGGCGAACGTCGTGACGAAATTTGATACCGCCGTCGGATTCTCGAGCGGCACGGCGGAGTTCATGCCGTAGAAACCGCCGCCGTTAGTGCCGAGCATCTTGATCGGAATGACTGCGGCGACCGGCCCAACGATGATGTTCTGCGGCTTGGCCGCGCCGTGATCGTCCACGCCCATCGATGCCGGTTCGAGCGTGGTGACAGTCTGCTCGCTTTGGTAGGTCATCGGCATGCCCTCATGAATGAAGATGGCACCGATGATCAGCGCGGCCGGGACGTAGATGTAGGCGACAACCCGCCACATATCGACGAAGAAGTTGCCGACAGTCGCCTCGCCGCGAAATGCGCGAATGATCGCAGACAGCGCGCAAAAGCCGATCGACGCCGACAGAAACATGTTCGGCAGGATGAAAAATATCTGGCTGAAATTCGAAAGGTGCTGATCGCCCGAATAATGCTGCAGGTTGGTATTCGTCAGGAATGAAATGACGGTATTGAAGATCAAGGAAGGGGCGAGGATGCTTCGCCCGAGCGGATTGAGCGGCGCTATCGGCTGCAGGCAAAGGACGACGTAGCCGTAAGTGAACAGCACGGCCGTAAATGCCATCATCGCGATGACGTACTGCTTCCAGTTCTGCTGACCGGTGTTAAGACGCTCTTCGAACCACGCAAGCACGCGCGGTGCGCGGTAGCGGCCGTCCATGATCCAGGCAAAATATTTGCTCATCGGAATCGAGAGCAGAATGGTCACCGCGAGCAACAGGAGGGGCAGCGTCCACATGACGGTTTTCCTAAGCTTGGTGCTTGGCCGACTGCGATCCGGCCTCGCTATGAAACGTCAGAACCACTCAGGCCGAACAAGCGCCGTGCCGAGGTAAATGAACAGCAGTGCGGTGATCACCGCAGTGGCATAGATCATGACAAACTCCTCAAATTCGTCCGCAGCTTTCGGCATAGGCGAGGCAGAGGAGAATGCTGAAGATGCCGAGCGCGAAAAGCCCGGGAAGCCAGGTCCATAAATCCATCTGCATCGCTCCTTGCATGCGAACGCCCCGCGCACGTTTGACCGCCGTCGCATTTGCCTCGGATGAAAAAGGACAACTCTTATCTGGGCGCGGAACTCTTATCTGCACGCGGACTGCATGCGCCTGGGAACCTCGCGCATCGCAACATGATTAGCCCATCGTCCCATATATTTTCGAGAGGGCAGCGGGCCGGAAAAAATGAGGATTTTATAAAGGCAGGACGAGGTCCGTCGTTTATTCAAGGGCACGGATTCTTATGCGGCTCCTATATCGGCAGGCATTGTCGTTTTTGCCGCTTTTATAAGGAAATAAGCTCCATTTTTTCCGAAGTCAGAGGGCGCCCACTTTGGCCCGGCCTGGCTCTCCTCAGGCGCTTATGCCGTCCTTATGAGAACGGCCTTCTCTCCATCTCGAATCCATATGCGCGCGCGGGCACATTGCGGTCGGCGCAATGAACGAGGAGCTCCCTTATGGACGTCGTCCCTATGGACGTCATCCTTGCACCACTGCCCGCGGCGCGCCGATCAAAGCAAAAGCGAAATCGCTTTGGCAACGGATCGCTCAAGGGGCTTGACCGATTTGCAGCCCACCGTCGCCGGCATCTCGTTCCCGCAGTCATCCGGTGCGGCTCTGAATAAGACATCGATCGCCTGACCCTCATCCATAAACCGAATCGAGAGAACGTCCGTGAAGCAACCCGATGAAATCGCCGAACCTTCCGAACCTCCCTCGTGTTTGGAGCCATCAGTATTCATGATCGGCCGGGACAGCGGGGGGCACTGGGTCGCCCAGGAGCAGAGCGGCCTTCGGGGTGGGTTGTTCATCAATCGCACGGAAGCCTTGAAATTCGCAAAATTTGAAAGCGGGAATCATCCCCACGCCGTCATCTGCGTCGGCGAAATTTTAGAACTCAACACCGGCTTTGCGCCGGCGGTCACACCCCGCCAGCGGGTTGTTGACAACTCTTTCCGCCAACGGCAGGCCGCTTGAGGCCAGGACGCTCCAATGTCCAACATCGGCCGGCACATCGTAAAATTAACAGGCTACGCGCCTGCATTACCCACGCCGTTCACCGCCGATGACAAGGTCGATTATGAGACCTTCGAATGGCTTTGCGAACTACAGATAACGCATGGGGCTACAGCGCTCGTCGTCGCCGCTACAACCGGTGAAGCGTCGACGTTGAGTCCGCTGGAACATGGGGAATTGACCCGCGTTGCCGCAGGCGTGGCGCGGCACCGGCTGCCGGTGATTGCCGGGGCCGGCTCGAACGCCACGACGACCGCGATAGAGCTGAGCAAAAATGCCGAGGCGAACGGCGCCGACGCGACGCTTTCGGTTGTCCCTTACTATAACAAGCCGACTCAACAAGGGCTCGGCGCGCATTACCGCAAGATTGTCGCCAGCACGGGGTTGCCTGTCATTCTCCACGACGTTCCGTCGCGAACAGTGCGCGGTCTTGCCGATGAAACTGTCGCACGGCTGGCCGAGACACCACGGATTATCGGGCTCATGGACGCAACGGGCGATGTCGGCCGACCCTCGCGGCTGCGCGCCCTCGTCGGCCCGGATTTCAGGCTTGTGTCCGGCGATGACGCAACGGCATTGGGCTTTTTGGCACAGGGGGGCGACGGCTGCTTTTCCGTCGCTTCCAATATCGCGCCAGGCTTGTGCCGAACCATGTATCTTGCGTGGCGGCAAGGCAACGTGATGCGGGCTCGCCGGCTCATGATACCGCTCTCGCAATTGACCGCAGCTCTCGCCCGCGAAACCAATCCAGCGCCGCTTAAATACGCACTCAGTCTATGCGGACCGATGTCGCCGAGGGTGCGCTTGCCGCTCGCCGAAGTCACTGAAGAAACCCGTTGCGAGATCTCGGAGACCTTACAAACGCTGTGGAATAAATATTCTGATTTTGTGCTTGCGCGGGCACTCATGTCTGCGAACCCTTCACCCGGGATACATGAACGCGGTATGCTCCCGAGCTTGTGAGGGTGAACGTGACCAAGTCGGAACAGACCGGTCAGCCCGGAGGCCCGCGCGCAGTAGAGGAATGGCTGCTCGCTGTTTTACGTTTTGCCATCACTTTGAATGAGGTTGACCGGGCGAGCCTTATGGCTATGGCCGCTGACATGGACCGTTACCGCTCGGGATTCACGTTCTTTCAAAGAACAAGCGTCAAGGTCTGCGACGCGATCATCGCCAGGGATCGTGCTCAGGCGACGGCGGCATTGCACATTTTCGCACGCAGAATAGACCGTCTCGCGCTGCGGCGAGCTTTTGAAGCCGCGCTTGAGATCACTCCGACCGGAGCGCATCGACGCACGAATCCAGCCCGCAATCGAGAGAACCTGTGGAAAGGCCTTCCGCCCAGAAGGGCCGGAACGGGGTCCTCGCGGTAAATCCCAACCGGCAGGACTTTGCCGGCGGACGACAAACTGTTCGTGCGGCAAAATCCGTTATTTATTGATGCTGGCCTCGAACGCCTGCAGGACCGGCTTCCATTGCGATTGCTGCGCGTTGATGAATGCCGTGACCTCGGGCGGCGTCATGGCATCGACGTAGGCGCCGCGCCGCGCCAGTTGCGTAGCCAGATCGGGCTCGCCGAGCGCTCTTTTCAGGGCTTCATTGACCTTCCGGATATCCGCCGCCGGCGTCCCAAGCGGCGCCACGATGCCCTGCCATCCGCTGGAGACAACGCCCGGCAGCGTCTCAGCCGCCGTCGGCACATTGGGAAAATCGGACAGGCGATGCCTCGATCCGACGGCCAGCACATTGAGCGTGTGCGCACGAATGGCGCCGGCCAGTCCGGAATAACCTTCGATGATCAACGGCACGCGGCCGGCGATGACATCCGGCAACGCGGCCGCAGGGCCGCCGGTATACGGAACGACCTGCAATCTAATCCCGGCCCGGCTTTCCACAAGCAGGCCGGTCAGGTGTGTCAGGCGTCCTATCCCCGTTGCGGCAAAGGAGATGCCGCCGGGTTGGCGTTTGGCGCGGGCGATCAAGCCGGGCAGAGTTTTGAGACCCGATTTGGCGCTCGCGCAGATGAACAAAGGTTCGTCGGCCAGCGAGCCGACCGGCAGGAAGTCGCGCGGCAAGACGACTGGAAGGTTCGGTGCCTTTCCGGGCAGGGAGATGAACAGGGAAAGCGCCGGCGCGAAGAGCGTGTAGCCGTCCGGGACTGCCTCAGAGGCGGCGCGGGCCGCAATCGCCCCGCTGGCGCCGGGCTGATCGACCGCCACGATCTGCTGGCCCAGTACTTTGCCGAGCCGATCCATCACCATGCGGAAGATGACGTCGACGGCGCTGCCGGGCGCCGAATCAGAAATGACCCGGATCGGTTTATCCGGATATTGGTCCGCGTGCGCGGGCGCGGTCACCATCGCCAGCACAGCGAGCGCCAAGATTCCCGAAACTCCGATCTTGAATCTCTGTTTCATGTTTTCCTCCGCTGCCAAAGAAGGAGAACTTCAGATACGGTGCATATTAAATCGGTGACAATGCGAATACCGCTGTTTGACGTTTCACGTCTTCCTCCCGTCCGGTTGCGCCGGCGCGTGCAGGGAAACGCGAGCCGCGCCATTCTTCCCAGTGGTCGCGCGCCTCATTTCAGCCCTTTGCGCCGAGCGGTGCAATTTCCAAGATGCCGCGGCATTCTGCCTATCTTTGGCGCGTGGACGAAAACCGCGCCGCCGGTCAATATCGGATCAGGCTCCGCGGCCTGCACCGGCGGCGCGCAACGGACGCTGAGGGAGGAAACGATGAAGGTCATCCACATTGCGGTAGCGGCGGCGCTGGCGGTAGCGGCGCAGACCGGCCACAGCCGCGCCCAGCCCAATTATCCGACCCGCACCGTCAAGATGATCGTGCCGTATCCGCCCGGCGGCGGCACCGATCTGTTGGCACGCGTGCTCGCCCAGCAGCTCGAGCAGAAGTGGAAGCAAACGGTCATCGTCGAAAACGTGGGCGGCGCCGAAGGCAATATCGGCGGCGAGGAAGTCGCGCACGCGGCGCCGGACGGCTACACGCTGCTCTTTGGCTCGCCCGGCCCGGTCGCCCTCAACAGCCTCGTGTACAAAACAATGTCCTATGACCCGGCGAAATGGGTGCCGATCGCCGTGGTCGCGACCTCGCCCTATGTGCTGGTGGTGAGCCCGCACTTTGCGGCCACGAATCTGGCGCAGGTGATCGCCGACGCCAAGGCAAACCCCGGGGCGCTCGCCACGGCGACGCCGGAAGTCGGAGGGCTCGGCTACTTCACCACGATCGAGTTCGAGCTGCTCGCGCATGTGAAGCTCTTGTTGGTGCCCTACCATGGCCTGGGTCCGGAGATCGCCGACGTACTTGGCGGCCACGACGACATGATGTTCGACATGATGGCCACTGCGCTGCCGCTCTACCGCGCAGGCAAGGAAAAGATCGTAGCCGTTGGTGCGACCAGCCGCGTGCCGGAACTGCCGAACGTGCCGACACTGGCGGAGGCTGGCATGCCGGGCTTTCGCGCGGTGACGTTCTTCGGCATCGTCGCGCCGCCGGGCACACCCGATGCGCTCGCCGATAAGCTCAACCGCGACATCGTCGACTGCATGAAGGAGCCCACCTTCATCGCCAAGACCAAGGCGATGGGCATGAATCTCGCTCCCGGCAGCCGAGCCGCGGCGGCGAAGTTTTTCGCCGATGAACGTGAGCTTTGGAGCAAGGTGGCAAACGAGGCCGGCATCAAGCCCGTGCATTAGCAATGCCGGATGTCGGCTCTTACGGACGGCGACGCCTCTGCTGACCTTCTGCCTGGTCGAAAATGCCGCTTTCCGACATGACCCTGCTGGCTCACCAGCAGTCGTGATGGGCTCCTGCGCGCGGAATTTCGCTCCAAGAACGGAATTTGAGTGGGGCCAAGCGCATCTGCGCCCGTTCCACGTGCCTGGTGTAGGCGCCTTGCACCGCCTCGACCAGCAAATGGCCCGCACGACGGCCAACGGCCGTGAAAATGCTTGCGAACATCGAACCGCGTTTTGAATTGGGCATCATGGCTCTTCTCCACACCTTCGGGTGCGGAAATGGGATCCGGACACGCCGCCCTTAATGGCTGGAATCTCGAACGGATTATTCGTCGCCGCCTAATAATCGACAGCTAGAAAAAGCCCATGCGCTCGCTGGCCATATATCCGGTAAGGAGCGCGACGCCGACGAGCATAACCAGGCCTGCGGCAACAACCTCGAACCCGCGCAGCATCAGCAAGCCATAGCCGGTGCGTCGGACGGAAAGCCGCTTGGCCAGTGATTTGGCGCCGACCGCAAGCGAGGCGATGGTGCCGACGGTAACCGCTGTCCCGAGTCCCATCACGAAGGTCGAGGCAATACCGGCCCAGAACAGGCCTTGCGACAGCGCGAAGACAAGTATGATGATCGCGCCCGAACACGGGCGCAGGCCAACCGCGACGATCGCCGACAGTCCGCGCCGCCAGCCGCCCGGCCCTGCCAATTCCTCCGGCTCAGGGCCGTGCGCGTGACCCCAGGGCAGCACGCTTTCCTCCTCCTCCTCATCGTCGTCGTGATGATGACCGTGCACATGGTCGTGGCGCGAATGATCGGCGCGCGCATGTTCGCCGTGCACGCGATCATCGCGCGAATGCGCATGGTCATGGTGACGGGCTTCGCCACAAGCGTCGGCATGGACGATATCACTTTCACGCGTAACGGCCTTCGCCGGCTCGGCTCGCGCGCGCACTTTGTGCAGCGCCGAGCGAAAGCTCCTGCCCTTTATCCAGAGAAGCCGCGCGCCGACGAGGATGATGAGCGCGTAGCTGACTGTCTCGATGTCATTTACGGTGTCGCCCATCATCTTGGCCGTAGCGCCGATCAGTAGCGCGGCAATTGCCACGATGACGATAGCCGTCACCGATTGCAACGCTGCGGCGGCGAACGACAGGGTGATGCCGCGCCGCCATGTTTCCTCGTTGGCGAGCAGATACGACGAGATGACTGCCTTGCCGTGACCCGGTCCGGCGGCGTGAAAAATGCCGTAGACGAGAGACACGCCCATCAGGCCCCAATAAGCCGATCCGTTGCTTTTGGCGGCGTGGAGCAATCCGGCGAGCGCCTGATAGAAAAAAGCCTGCTGGCCAAGCAGCCAGCCAAAGATGCCGGTTTCCGGCGGTGGGCGCATGCCGCCGAGCGCGCCGAACTGCGCCCATGCGCCGGCCGCCGTTACCGTCAGCAATCCTGCGGCAACGGCACCCGACAACATAAGGCGGTGCATGCGTCGCCAGTTGGTGCCGTCGCTCACGGGCAGGTCACGGTGATCTTGTTGGCGAAGCTCGCACCCATGCCGATGTTCGCTTCGGAAGTGACCAGGGCCTGGTCGAACCGCAACGTCGTCGGAAAATTGATGTCGGGCGGCTTTTGGGTCGCCGTCTTGCACTGCGCAGGCGCGCCGACGAGCGTGACCGGGTCATCCTTGGCCATCGCGAAATCGATGAAGAACGTCGGATCGTACACTTCGATCTGCAGCGCCTTTGCCTTCACCGGGGTCTTGAAGGGCAGCGTGAAGTGCAGCGTCAGCAGCGTTGTCTTCGGATCGTAATAGAGCCAATAGTCGGCAAGCGGCTGGCTGAAAGCATCCTTCATGCGTTTGCCGTCGATCTTGGCGTAGGTGAAATAGTCGAAGTCCTTGAGTGTATCGATATTGATCTTGGCCAGCGGCTGCAGCGTTTGGCGCGCGAAAGTCCCGTTGGTCTTGGACAACCCCATCGTCGCAAACGCGGAGAACATGTCGTCAAACGTCCAGGCGTGGCGTATGGCGGTGACCGAGCCGTCGGGCGCGTAAAGAAGATCGCTGTGCATCGTCACCCAGACATGGGGATGCGCGAATGCCTTGCCCGGTACCGCAACAAGACCGGCCAGAACCGCGAGCGTGAGAAGAAAGCGATGGACCATCGGCACCCGTAGCATCCGGCGTGCCACCCCCGACTTTGCTATACTCTAAAGTCGAGTGGGGCGGAAACGAGGCGGTCTGGGTCGTTCGGCTCTGCCGTGACCATGTCAACGGATTCAATCTGTGCGGCGCACGTCGGCTCTCGTTCGAAGGCCCTTGAATGAAATCCCCAACCCGGAAATAAAGGCGCGCGACTGACAGGGAGGAAAGGCCGCGGCAAAAGCGTTGCCAAAGCGCCACGCCCGGAAATAATCGGCGTCAAAACGCGCGCGTGGTTGCCGTTGACATGACATCGAGCGTACGAACTACTAAGGTCCGCCTGGGTTGTAGTGCCCCGCAGTACGACAACAACACTGGGCACCAAGGGCTGGTATGCTCATAATTCGGGCGGTCGTTCTCGCGGCGGCGACAGTCGGTGTTTTGGGCGCGCTGATCACGGCGGGGCCGGCGCGCGCGGAGAGCTGTCCAGGCAATCCCGACGCGATCGGAACGAGCCGCGTCATCGCCATCAAATACGGCGACTACACGAAGCTCGGCCGGCTGCAATATCCGCAAACCTTGCCGCTTGCCGATCATGAGGTGGTGCTCACCTTCGACGACGGGCCGATGCGCCTGTTGTCCGAGAAGGCGCTCGACATCGTCAACTCGCAATGCGTCAAGGTGACGTATTTCCTCATCGGCCAGATGGCCCATTACTTTCCCGATATCGTGCGCCGGGAATATGCCTCGGGCGATGCGATCGGCACCCACAGCGAGCATCACCCGCTGCCCTTCAATAGACTGTCGGATCAGCAGGTCCAGCAGGAGATCGACGAGGGCATTGCATCGGTGGGAGCAGCGCTCGGCGATCCCGCAAAGGTGGCGCCGTTCTTCCGCATTCCCGGCTTCGGCCGCAGCCCGACGGTCGAGGAGGAACTCGCCAAGCGCAAGCTGATCGTGTTCAGCACTGACGTGGTCGCCGACGACTGGTTTCGCCACATCAAGCCGGCGCAGATCGTTCAGCGCGCCATGAGCCGGCTGGAGAAGCGCGGCCGTGGCATCCTGCTCCTTCACGACATCCATCCGGCGACGGTGCTGGCGTTGCCCGATCTCCTCAAGCAATTGAAGGCCAACGGCTTCCACATCGTGCAGGTGGTACCGGCAGGCCCCGGCAGGCCCGAAACCCCGGTCGCGTCAGCGGTAGCCGCGGCGGCGCCAGGGGCGATACTCGCCACCGCGTTGCCGGACGTGCTCGGCATTGACCACGAGCCGAGCGCGCCGGCTTGGCCGGCATCGATCGTCAGCGACGCCAGCGACGATATCGTACTCGCGGCGCCCGATGCGAAAGACTTCCATGTCAAATATGCCGTTGACGTGACCCTTGCCGACGACGCCGAAGGCGCGTCGTGGCCCAGACCAGCAGAAGCGGCGCCACTCGGCTCCGGTGTGCAATTGCCGGTGCCGAGCCTGCGCGACACAGGCATCAGCATGCGCGGCGAGCAGCTCGTTGGCGTTGAACTCGGGCTGCCGCCGAATGTGAAGGCTCCGGCCGCCATCGGACACCGCCGCGCGATCGAGCATAGGCGGGTGCGTCACATCCGCTTTCGGCAGCACCCGACGCGCTGGGGCAGAAACGGCCGCCACGCCCTCCCCCCGCATACTTTTTTCAGCGCACTGTATGGCCGCTAACGGTGGGCCTTGCCGGGAAAGCCTTGTTCCTACTTCACACCGACTTTCGCTGTCGCCGCTACCCCTCCCCCGCTGCGTTGTGCACTCGCCAGGGCTTTGATGGGCTTCACGTTGCGCCGTTGCCGGCGTGCGCAAGCAACAAAATTCTGGGCCGTCGAAATCGAGATTGAACTGCAGCGTGCCGAAGAAAAATAGCTTGGGAGTGAGGATGTGGCGCGACGCCCTCGCATCACACGCACGTCGCTTATTCTTCTTCTGATAGACAATCGCTCTTTTTTGACTGGTACAGCGACGACCGCGTGACGGCGGCGGCAGCAGCGAGTTCGCAAGGCGCTTCCAGCATCGCCGCCGCCATTCAGACCGCATTGCTTGAGCGCCGACCGGCTGGAATCGGGGCCTTGTCAGATCGTTCCGCCATTATAGCTATTATGGCGGCCGGCCTCTGCAGGCGGTCTATGCGTGCGGGAAAGCATTATGTCGGATTTGCAGTCCATTCGCGAACACCGGCACGACCAGATTTATCCCACGCTCGATCCGCTCGAAATCGAGCGGGTGCGTCGGTTCGGCAACGTGCGCTCCTTTGCTGCCGGTGAATCGCTTTGGACCGTCGGCCAGGTCGCTCCTGGCCTGATGGTCGTCCTCGCGGGCAGGGTCGCCGTCACTGAGCGCGACCAATTCGGCAATCACAATCCGATCGGCGTCCACGGCCCGGGAAACTTTCTGGGGGAACTGGCGCTATTGTCGGGCAGTCCGGCGCTCGTCGACGCGATTGCGCAGGAACCGCTGGAGGCCCTCGTCATCCCGCCGGAGCGGCTGCGCGCGCTGATGGTTGCGGAAGCCGAACTTGGCGAGCGCATCATGCGCGCCTTGATCTTGCGGCGTGTCGCTATCCTGCAAGCCGGCGTCGGCGGACCGATCATCCTTGGTCGCGCCGAGAACGGTGATGTGCTCCGGCTGGAAGGTTTTCTGCGCCGCAACGGCCATCCCCATCAACTGCTCAATCCCGAGATCGACGCCCCCGCAAAGGTGCTGATTGAACGTTTTCACATCGATCCGGGACAGTTGCCGATCGTGCTGTGCCCCGGCGGACAAATGCTGCACAATCCCGGTGAGGGTGAACTGGCGCGCTGTCTTGGTTTGGTGCGGCCGATTGATCCCGACCGTCTTTACGATGTTGCCGTTGTCGGTGCCGGACCGGCCGGCCTTGCCACTGCCGTCTACGCGGCATCGGAAGGCCTTTCGGTCGTGGTGCTCGATTGCCGTTCATTCGGAGGGCAGGCCGGGGCATCGGCGCGGATCGAGAACTACCTCGGCTTTCCCACCGGGATCAGCGGCATGGCGCTGATGGCGCGCGCCTACAATCAGGCGCAAAAATTCGGAGCCGAGATGGCGATCCCTGACGAGGCGACAAATCTCGCTGCGGACGGTCCTGCCGGCCCCTTCACGCTCGATCTGCAAATCGGCGAACGGGTCAAAGCACGCTCCGTAGTGCTCGCTACCGGCGCGCGCTACCGGCGGCTCGACGTCGAGAACCTCGATGCGTTCGAAGCGTCAAGCGTTCACTATTGGGCGTCGCCGCTCGAAGCCAGGCTGTGCGCAAATCAGGAAGTCGCGCTGGTCGGCGCCGGCAACTCGGCCGGCCAGGCGGCCGTTTATCTGGCGAGCCAGAGCGCCAAGGTTTACATGCTGGTCCGCCGGTCCGACCTGGCCGAAACGATGTCCCGTTACCTGGTCGACCGCATCGGCGGCTTGGCGAATATCGAGGTCGTAACCGGCGCCACAATCAGCGCTCTCGAAGGCCGCGATGGCGTGCTCAACGCGGTGCGCTGGCAGCACCGGGCGACCGGCCGGGAAGCGCGACGTCCGATCAATCATCTGTTCCTGTTCATCGGCGCCGAACCGAATACGGATTGGCTTGAGGGTTCCGGCATCGCTCTCGACGCGAAAGGATTTGTTCTCACCGGGTCGGAGGCCGGCGCGGGACGTCATGCGCTGGAAACGACCCGTCGAGGCGTCTTCGCCATCGGCGACGTGCGCGCGAAATCGGTCAAGCGCGTCGCTGGAGCGGTCGGCGAAGGCGCCCAGGTGGTGGCGGCGCTGCACTCTTACCTGGCGAGTGCTCAATCTCATCTCGCCGCCCACCCCGTCCGCCCGCCAGAATAGTGATCCCTTTCTGCGCTCCCGGCTGAATTCGTGCGATACGGTTGACATTCTCCCTTGCATACGTCAGGGGGTACCCTATCTAGCGCGGACGCTGGAATTTCGAGAGGCTATCGCTCGCATTCCGCTACCCGCAACGGAAGGAACAATGGGCAGTACCAGCTTCGGTGATCTTCGCCGCGCAGCGCGCCGGACGAGGTCATCAGAACAACATGAAAGCATTCGCGGCACAGTCGCCCGCGGGGGAATGGCCTTCCGGCCTTAGCCGGCCGTTGTTCGCTCGCCGCCCGACCGCTGGTCGCGGGAATGGAGGTGAGCGATGTTCGCAAAACTCGCATATTTCGGTCACTTCGGCCGCACGCGCGGCGCCAGGTTTGTTGCTTGGCCCTCTAATGATAATCGTCCGCTCCGCCCTGTCGTCGCTTCGCGGCGACAGAAGGGAAATGTTCTCGCTTGCCATTGGCACACGACGCCGAGCGGAACGCTCGAATGCTTTTGGAGTGTCGGGGGCACGGACACTCCACGCGACGCTGTGCCGGAGCCGCAATTATGTCGGCTGAGCGAATCGCCGCTGCGAGCGCCGCTCGCGGCATGAGGCGACCCGTTCGCACCGCGGACCTCAACGAACCCCGTCAGCGTGCGTTCGCACGCGTCTTTGCTCGTCCAGGCGCTTTCGCTTTACGAAGAACGAGCGAGTTGGCGGCCGATCCGCACTGGCGGCGTTGGATGATTGGCTTGTCGCAGCCGGGCGCAATTCGCCGGCAACAAGATAAAACAAGATAAGATGAGCGCGAGAACCGGACAGACACGCGCCGAGGCGCCAAGTGTCATGGAGAGGACATTCCTCCCATGCGGAATGTGGCCATTCAGCGATATCGTGCCTCATATGACATGTAGCGCACTGGGTGTACGTTGATCGCGAGCTACCATAGGAGAGAGGCCGCGCAGGTCGATTGCCTGTTGAGCTGGGACGCTTACGGCGACAAGCCTGAAGCGGCGTACGGCCGCTTGCGGGCTAATCCGCGATATTGCCTGGCGGTGCAGACTTTCGCACACTACATGCTGGCTCAGGCAGAGGCCGATCCGGCGCTGGACGGAATCCTCAAGGACGCCGCATGGGTCCGGGAAGTGCGATGCACGACCAGTGCATCTCCGACCTCCAGCAGTTACGCGCCAGGATCGAGAACCGTATTGCCGAGCAATTCGATTTCTGATCTGCGGCGCCAACTCACGATCGTGGAATGAAACATTCAATGAAACGTCACCCAACAGAGGGAGAAGCTCCATGTTGTTCTGTCTCACTGCGAATTACACGTCAAAGGCGCTCGATGCCATGGCCAAAAATCCGAATGCGAGCCGCCGCGACGCCGTTGAGAAGTTGGTGACGGCCGCCGGCGGCAAGTTGGTCGCCATGTACGCCACGATTGACGAAGGCCCGGGTGCGATGGCGATCGCCGATCTCGATCCTGCCGTCGCACCCGCACTGGTCGGCGTTTTGGCGTCATCCGACGGCGTTAAAGACATCAAGGTGCGGCGTCTGTTCACCGGCGAGGAGGTATTGGCCATTCGGCAAAAGAGGATTGCGCTTCAGGGCGCCTATCGAGCACCCGGTCAATAGATCGGCGCGTAGTGCAAGTACGTCACTTCTAACCCAGGGAGAAGATCATGCGCATCATGCTTAAATTCACGCTGCCGGTCGAAAAGGGTAACGCCGTCATCAACGACGGCTCGCTCGCGAAAACGATGGAGACGATTCTGAGCAAGCTGAAGCCGGAAGCGGCGTATTTCGGGCCGATCGATGGCCAACGCTGCGGCATGCTGTTTTTCGACATGAGCGATGCCTCGCAAATCGTCGAGACGGTCGAGCCGTTCTTCCTCAAGCTCAATGCCTCGGTCGAGATGGTGCCGGTGATGAACGGTGACGACCTGCGCAAAGGCCTGGCGAAGGTCACGCAGAAATAGCCGAGCGGTCAAATAACTCAATAACAGTGCGCAACGATGCCGTTGCGCGGGGGCGACTGCGTTCTCAATCGTCAAACAAATGGAGCCTGCAATGAAAATACGCCTCGCAACATTGATGATCGCTTTGGTCGCGTTTGGCGGCGGAGCCGCCGTGGCGCAAGCGCCGCAAGCGCAGACATCGCATGTGCCGTGGTATTTCCAAACTCTTCCACAGTCATTGCAGAGCGTCGTAGGCACCTGGCATAAATTTACAAATTCAAAAACGGCGCTCGATCCGAAGGAAAAAGATCTCATTGCACTTGCGATCGCTTCGCAAATCCCCTGCGAGTATTGCGTTTATGCCAACACGCAATTCGCCAAGCGCGACGGCGCGACCGAGGAGCAAATCCACGAGGCCATTGCGGTCGCCGGCTTCACGCGGCTGTTCAGTGCGGTCATCCAGGGAAACCAGACCGACTTCCAGAAACTGAAAGCCACGATCAATAAACAAACGGGCGAGAAATAGGCGCGATTACGCGCCTTCGATCGCCGCCCATTGGATCGGCAATCAACTGCCGATCCGTCTCGCGCGTTCCAGGGCTCGCGCCACACGACGCGTTCACAACGCCAGGCTCGGACGCGGGTTGCGCGTCGACGGCCGCGGCGTTTTGGGCAAAAGGACACATTGCACAGCGAGCCAATTCGCCGTAGCTGTTAAGGAGCACGAGCAAGCCCGAAGTCGGAAATGAGCGGATTTTCCCGTCGCGATCTTTTGCATGCGGCCGTCGGTGTCGCCGCGGGGCCGTTGATGTCGGATGCGGCAACAGCGAAGGACGGGTATCCGTCGCGCCCGATCCATCTCATCGTCGGCTTTACGCCGGGGTCGGCCGCCGACCTCACCGCACGCGCTTTCAGCAATGGCGCGGAAGGCGTTCTTGGCCAAAAGATTGTCGTGGAGGACAAGCCGGGTGCCGGCTCGAGCGTCGCCGCGCAATACGTCGCCCACGCCAGCGCGGACGGCTACACGCTGTTCCTGGCGACGCTGTCGAACGTCACAGACCAGGTCATGAGGCGCAACCCGACATTCAATTTGGTCAGCGACTTTGCCCCCATCTCGCTGCTCGCCGGCGGCGCCGTCGTCCTCGTCGTGAGTCCCCAGTCAAACCTGCACAGCGTCGCCGAGCTGATCGCGTTGGCCAAGTCGAAGCCCAATGAGGTTCTTTGCGCCACCGCCGGGATTGGCAGCGTGGTGGATCTGGTGGCGGTGCTGTTCGCCCAGCGAGCCGGGATCGAATTGGTGCGCGTCCCTTATCCGGGCAGCCCGCAAGCCGTAAGCGACCTCATGGCCGGCCGCGTTACGATGTTCTTCTCGCCGGCCTCCACGGTGATCGGTCAGATCGCCGCCGGCAAACTCATCGCGTTGGCGACGGCGGCAACCAAACACGCAAGCGTACTGCCGGACGTCCCATCGATGGCGGAAGCCGGAATGCCCGACTTCGACGCCAGCCTTTGGTTGGGCCTCATGGCGCCCGCGGGAACGCCGCAAACGGCGATTGAGAAAGTCGCCAAGGCGGCCGACGCGGCGATGCACGCGCCGCAAGCCGTCGCAACGCTGAAAAGGCTGGGTTTCGATCCGATCGGCGAGGGTCCCGACCGTTTTGGCCCCTACCTGCGCAGTGAAATTGCCCGCTGGTCCGACGTGGCTCGCCGCGCTCGAGTCAAGCCATAAAACCAGCGGGTCGTCGGAACTGAGACTTCGCTGCGACGCCCGTTTGTACAAGCCGCGGGGCCGCAGTCGGCACCGCGGCTCGTGCACGCGCAATGCCTTCCTGCTGCAGGGAAGTTCACGCAAGCATGAACAAATGGCGTTAGGATTGCGAAAGAAAAATCCAAAGGAAAGAAAAAAACTTAGGTGTTTGGCGGTACAGGCAGATCGCCCGATGTCTCCCGACGAATGGGAGCTCTATCCGAACTGGAGACGTCTGTGAATCAAGTACAGGTCGGGCAGAAAAGCTATCAGATGCCGCCGGAAGATGGGTTTACCGTCGCATACTTTCTCACCGTCGCCGACATCGAACGATCCGCTCGATTTTACGAAGATGTCTTCGGAGGTCGCATTCTGAGCAGAGGCGACAGCGGCGGCGCGCCGGGATATATCCAGCTCGCCAACACGTGGCTCATTGTCAATGTCGGAGGCGGTCCGACACCCGCCAAACCGTCGGTAACGCTCCGCGTCCCCGACCCCGATACAGTCAGCAGCTTCATGAATATCCGCGTTGCGGACATTCAAGCGTGCTATCAGCTATGGCGGGGTCGAGGAGCAGAATTTCTCACAGAGCCAAAGGATTCGGACGCCGAGACGTACTGCTACATTCGCGATCCTGACGGTTACATTATAGAAGTCGGGCAAAGCAAGCCGGACTTCGCTTACGGCTAAACGGCACCACACATGAAAGCATCTGTGGCGACCGCATACACTGCGGCGACGTGAGGTCACCGAGGACGGATCCTCATCCCGCCGCGCGGCCGCGATGGTGCCCAGGGAGCGGCGGCGCTGCACATCTGCTCGGTTCGGGAATTCCATCATGCCGAACTACGATGCGATCATCATTGGCACCGGACAGTCCGGGCCGGCCTTAGCGCGGCGTTTAACCGCCGCAGGTCGGGAGGTCGCGATCATCGAACGCAAGCTGTTCGGCGGCACATGCGTAAATACAGGTTGTACTCCGACCAAGACGCTGGCCGCGAGCGCCTACGTTGCACATGTTGCACGCCGCGCCGGTGATTACGGCGTCAGGATCAACGGGTCGGTCAATATCGACATGAAGGCGGTCAAGGGACGGAAGGATGCCGTCGTGGCTGTGTTCCACGATGGCGTCGAACGTTCGCTGAAGACCTTGCAAGGATGCACGGTTTATGAAGGCTCTGGCCGCTTTGTCGCTGAAAAGAAGGTGGCCGTGAACGGTTCCGATCTCGCGGCCGACCAGATTTTCATCAATGTAGGCGCGCGAGCGGCGATCCCGCCGATACCCGGACTCGACCAGGTTCCGTACCTGACCAACAGCTCGATGATGGACATCGATTTCCTCCCCTCACATCTCGTGATCCTGGGCGGTAGTTACGTCGGGCTTGAATTTGCTCAGATGTATCGTCGCTTCGGAAGCGAGGTGACCGTGATCGAGCTTGGACCGCGTTTGATCTCGCGAGAGGACCAGGACATCTCGCAAGCTGTTGCAGATTTCCTCCAGGAAGAAGGCATCGACGTGCGCGTCGGCAGCAAGATCATCGGCGTGGAGAAGCAGGGCAACGCCATAGCGGTGAAAATCGAATCGATGGGGAGAATCTCACGGATTGCTGGAACTCACATGCTGGTTGCGACCGGTCGGCGGCCGAATACCGACGACCTTGGCCTCGACCAAGCGGGCATCGCTACAGATGCGCGAGGGTATATCCAGGTGGACGACCAGTTGCGTACCAACGTTTCCGGTATCTGGGCGATGGGCGATTGCAATGGTCGAGGCGCGTTCACGCACACGTCTTGGAATGATTTCGAGATCGTGGCAGCGAACCTCCTCGACAAGGATCAGAGACGAGTGAGTGACCGCATCACGGCCTACGCGCTCTACACCGATCCGCCACTTGGGCGCGCCGGGATGACGGAAGCGGAAGTCCGCAAGACCGGCAAGCCTGCGCTGATCTCGACCATGGCGATGAAGGACGTCATGCGCGCGTATGAGAGAGGCGAGACCAGGGGTTTCATGAAAATTCTTGTGGATCGCGACAACAAACGAATACTGGGCGCCTCCTTCCTGGGACTCGAAGCTGACGAGGTCATCCATTGCGTGCTCGATATCATGTACGCGAAGGCGCCCTATACGGTGATGCAACGCGCGATGCACATTCATCCCACAGTGTCGGAGTTTATTCCGACTATGATGGATGAACTCAAGCCGTTGCAATGATCGGGCGGCCTTGAGCTCCGCTATCGAGGCCATTTGCTGAGCGAGTCTTGGCCGGAGGATTGATGAGCCAGCAACCATAACTTGCGCCGATGATAATGGTTGCTCGCAGTCTGGACGACTCCCAGGAAGGGGCGGCGTCGATTTTATCGCCAGGCGAACGCAAGACCCCTTTGATCCCGACAACGGCAGCACGACCAAGAGCGAAAAACGAGGCCAAGCCATGACGTTGGATTCGGACATTCGAGCTGCTCTGGAGCGCCACTGGGCGGCCTCTGACGCCAACGATTTCGGTGCCGAACATCAAATTTACCGACAAGACGCGGTGCTTGAGTATCCGCAATCGGGCGAGCGGATTCGCGGCCGCGACAGAATTCAGGCGTCTCGAATGGCGCAGCCGAACTATAAGCGATTTTCGGTACGGCGAATTATCGGCGCTGCCAATCTCTGGGTGACCGAATTCATCCTCACTTACGATGGGCGGCCATCGTATACGGTCAGTATCATGGAATTTCGGGATGAACAGGTTCTCCGTGAAACCCAATATTTCGGTGACCCGTTTCCGCCTGGACCATCTCGCTCCCAATGGGTCGAGAGGATGTAAAGGCCCCGCCTATGCCTTCGCGGTCAATAGCGTGCTCCAGTGCGATACGCACTCGGGCTCGATGAAGACGAAACCGCACTCTTTTCATTGGACCGGTGAGCGCTCGCACGGCAATAGCAAGGGCTGGCGGCTACAAGCAGAATATCTCGCGCGGCGGGCACCGTAACGGCGGATGGCCCAGATCGGCGCGATGCGCCACCTTCGGACCCACGCACCGCGGAAACGCTGCAGCGCAAACCGAAAGCACCCGGAAAATGCGATGAGCCAAAATCAAACCGAGGGTATCGAACATGACGCTAGTGTCCCGATTCCGAAGTTCGCATCATTATGCGGCACCCTCGTTTGCGAACTTCGGAATCGAAGGACACTGGCAACTTATTGATCTCGTGTGGTTTGGTTCAGAAATCCGCATGACGAAATCACGGCAGGAATGATGCGGACTTCTGAATCGCCACACCAGCTCCGTTTCACCGCCGCCGAAGCTCCTGTCATTCGACGTTTTTGGTACCCTTACAAACAACTGGGGTGGCTCGCTGGCGGCATTCCGGTCGATTTTGCGCGACAGCGGAGGTGAGCATCTCGATGTCAAGGAGTTTCAAGGCTACGAGGCGCTTGCCTCCTTGAGGAAGGGCGCGAATTCGGCGGTGTTGGCGATCACGTCCGCGATCGTATGCTGCAACTCCTGCGGCGAGGTATAAGCCGCGATGCGACCCGCCTTCTTCGCCTGCTCGATAAAGGCCGGATTGTCGACAGCCTCGCGGAACGCTGCACGCAGAAATGCCAGCCGATCGGCTGGAACGCCCGGCGGCGCAGCCCAGTCCTTACCCATATTGACGACGCGAGCGAGCGTATTCAGCATCGCCGTCTGCGATTGCGGCAGCTTATATTGCTGTGCCAGTTGCACGATTGTGGGGACGCCGGGCAGTTCCGCAAGCGCCTTCGCGCTGACGATATACAAGGGCACAACGCGATGGGCTTCGATCAACGGACGGAACACCGAATAACCGAACGTCGTGATGTCGCCGTCGCCGCGCAGAAGACCGGCTTTCGCGGCGCTCGAACCCTCATACGCCATGAGTATCTCATTCGGAATGGCGAAGGCAGAGAGCACCGCCGCGGTGCCGACATAATTATCTCCGCCATAGCCGGCCGATAACGCGACGACCTTCTGCTTGGTTCCGCGCAGCTTCCAAAGATCGTTGAACGTTTTGTATGGAGATCCCATACGCGCTGCCGTGACGATGGTTTCTCTGTCGGGTGACCCGATCCAGCCGAGCTTGGTCAAGTCAAAGACGGCGCCCGGCTTCTTGATGATTTGGGCGAAGATGCTGCCCGTGCCGTTAATCTCGCCGATGGTCAGCCCATCATGCTTTGCCTCATACAGCACGTTTGAACCGACCAGAGTGCCACCACCGACCTTATTGACCAGATCGATCTGCGATACACCGAGCGTCTTTTGCAGATATGGCCTCAAAGCCGCGGCCCAGTATTCATAGCCGCCTGCCGCACCAGCGGGTACAATGAGGGTTAGCGTCTTGCCCCGGTAAAAGACTCGCGCCGGCTGCGACGCGGCGGTCGCATGCTGCGCCAGGGTGAGGAGAGCGACGGTTGCTGCCGCGAGCAGGCAGGAAAAGGCCGAGGCTGCAGGGAGACGTGCGCGGTTGGTGGCGGCACGACGTCGGTCGTCAAAGAACGGCGATTGCCCGAGTTGCTGATTTCGGCGTTCCATGGTGCGGAATCCGTCGACGCGGGATTCGTCTTGTTCCATCGATTCCTCCCAAGGGCGCCGCAAGCGCCAGTGGCTGCGTTCTGCCGCCTGACCCGCTACTCTAGCGCCGGCGGAGCCGCGGCGCACGGCTCCTATTCCGCGCCCGTTTCACGCCCAAGGACTTTCACGCCCAAGGACGCCGTCGAGTTCGCCTCAAGGCTATGACCCGCGCGTTCGCCGCATCGATGGCGGCAATGAAGAATGCAGCTCTTCAGAGTCGCGCGGGCGCGGGGAAGTCTCGCAAAAGAATCGGGCCCTGTGTCGGGAACGGCTTCGCTGGGCGGGGCTATGCTGCCGCCGCAAGCGGCACAATCACGCGACTTTTTCCGCCCGGACTTCCAGATATTTCCGCACCAGTTCGGCCGTCAGCATGACACCGGGGTCGTATTCAGGCGCGTCTTCGAGCTGCACGAGATCGTTGAGCCCGGAATTCTTGTAGATCCGGTTGGTGCAGGAGATCAACCGCGCCGCACGTTGCGAATCTCCATTGAAGTGCTGATGGATGGTGCAGGGAGGGATATAGATGACGTCGCCGGCTTCCCATTCGAAGCGCTTGATCTCGTCCTGCGGTTTCCATGCATATGTATCGGTAATCTCGACGTCGCAGTCCTGGTGCAGGTCGTAGCCGTAGCCCTCGACCACATACAGGCATTCTTCGGCAAGGTGCCTGTGTTTGCCGGAGCGGCTGCCCGGCGGAATCAGCTGCATGTAGGCGTCCACCGTCTCCATGCGCGTGTTCATCTGTTCGTTGAGCAGATGTTTGAGCAGCCCCTGGCGCGACATCTCCCACGGCATTTCGTCGGGATGGACGATCTTCTTGCGCAGTGCCATGCGAGCCGGCTGCGTCGCCGCATCGTCAAGCAAATCCTGATAAAGCTTCTTGTTCGATGAGCCCGCGAGCCAGGCTTTCGCTTCGTCCCAGGCCATTGTCTAAACCTCCTCGTCGGCCTTTTCGGAGGGATGGTTGAAATCCTCTTCGTAGTCTCGCGGCACGAAATTGCCCTGGGTCGGCGACGGCGTTTTCGGCCGCTTGATCACCGTGTGCTGGAACAGCATGTTCATGAACAAGTACATCGGCTTGGTCTTGATGACGAGCGCGCGCGCCGGCTCGCGCGTGCTGGCGTTGGTGTGCTGGTGGACGCAATTATTGTGCACGATGGCGACATCGCCGGCCTTCCAGTCGTAGCGCACGCCGTCGTGAATCTCGTAGCCGGCGCCGTCGAGGATGTAAAACGCCGCCTCGTTGACGTGGCCGTGCTTTTGCGTGGTGCCGCCGGGCGCATATTCCTCAAGATGGATGTGCAGGGTTTGGCACAGTCCATCCTCCGGTTCCACGTAGTGCCGGGAAAAATGCTGCGGCCCGCCGTCGAGCTTGGTTTCCTTGCCCTTGATCACCCGCGGCATCGATCGCAACCGCTTGAGTTCATCGGTCAGGCTGTAGGCGCCGGCAATAGGGCGCACAAAGACGCGCTCCTTATCCGGATCGTGCTGGCCTTTACCCAATTTCCATCTCGTTGTTGCCTCAAGCCGCCACCCCGCAGGGCCTATCTAAGACATTGCGCGGGCGATTCCAAGCAGCAGCAGCCGCAAGGTCAAGGGATGGCTTTGCGCGCCACCTCAATGTCCACGACCGTTCGGGATGGACGGCGCGGGCGCGGCGCGTGATCCGCTTCGAGGCGACATGCAGCGTCTCGGGGATGACACCGCGCGGGCGCGCTCATGCTGCGCGCATGTCAGGGGGCGCGCGTAAGCTCGTCGCAGTGGGCGCGACGTTTTCCGCCGCGGAAGGGATTGACGGCCCGCGCTTTCGTTGCGGCGGGCGCAGCGCCGCCATCATGATCAGGTCGACCCAGTTGCCGCCGATGAAGGCAGCCTTGCGCATGCGGCCTTCTTTGCAGAAGCCAGCCGCCTTGTAGGCGCCGATGGCGCGATGATTGTGCTGGAAGACGGTCAATTGCGCCCGGTTGAGATTGAGATGGTTCCAGCAGAAATCCAGAGCAAGCCGCAATGCCTCCGCACCAAATCCCTGCCCGCGGTTTTTCTCCTCGCCGATCCTGATGCCGATCTCCGCGGACCGGTGGACGCCGTTGATGCCGACGATTTGCACGAAGCCGATGATCGCCGGATCGCTGATCTTGCGGATTGCAAACACGACCTTGCTCGGATCCTTGCCGAGCCCTTGCCACCACTGCTGGTGCGTCATCATGTCGACCGGACGATAGGCGAGATCGAGGCGCGCCGCGGCAACGTCATTGAACCAGCAGAACATTGCCGCGGAATCCTCGGGCACGAACGGCCCGATCGAAATGCGGCTGCCCAGCAGCATGGATCGCTCCCGATATCGCCTGCTAACAATTGGTAAACGGACAAGGTAAATGAAAGGTTGCCGAGGCAAAAACAGCCCCGTCGCCCCCTACCCGAATTCATTGCTCGCGCAGGCGCGCATCACCGTCGCGAGCAGAAAATCGCCACAGAGCGCGCCCAATCCCTCGCTCGCTCACGCGAGCTTCGGATGGTTTCCCCTCCCGCTTCGCGGGACGGACGCGAAGCCGCGGCCGGCTGACGCTCTCAACCCTGGCCGGCTCCGACTGACTTCAAACGTTCGATCGCGAATTCGGCGGCCTGCCGGACACCCTGGTTGGAATGGTCGAGGTATGGGGCGCACGCGTCGCGATATTTCGCTTGGCCCGACTCTCCGAGAATGTCGAGGATTCTACACATGTTGCCGGTCAAATTGGCGCTGTTGAGCGAGTTGAGCATGCGGACCAGCGGATCAAGATCGAGGCGTATCTCCTTGCGGTTCCAGGAGTCCGTTATGCCGTAGGCACCTTCAAGCGCTTCAAGAACTAAGTTCCCGATGTTCTTATTGGGCTCAGGGCCGATCATGTTGACCAGCTTCTGAAGAACCGGTTCCCCTTCCGCCACCTCCCAGTTGCCGGAATAAAAAATCCAGGCAAGATCGCCGACGGCGTCTTCGCGCGCCTCATCGTCGCGCGCTGATTCAAGCTTGGCCAAGAGCATCGCGAACTGAGGAGGGTTCATCGCCGAGTTCTATGTCATTCCGGGCTAGTGTCCCGATTCCGAAGTTCGATCATTATGCGGCACCCTCGTTTGCGAACTTCGGAAGCGAAGGACACTGGCAACTTATTGATCTAGTGTGGCTTTGGTTCAGAATGTCGCGGCAGGAATGATGCGGACTTCTGAACCGCCACACCAGGGGGCCGACGGCCCGCGCCCCGGAATGACCCTCACCCGGCATCCGTCGAGTGGATGCGGCGCTCGCCAACCGCAATCGGCTCAAGCTTGCTGCTGCGCTGCTGGCGCGCGACCAGCTTGTTGAGCGCGGCCAGGTACGCCTTGGCCGAGGCGACGAGCGTGTCCGGATCGGCGCCCTTGGCCGTCACCGAACGCCCGTTCTGCGACAGCCGCACCGAGACTTCGGCCTGCGCGTCGGTGCCCTCGGTCACCGCGTGCACCTGATAAAGCTCGAGCGTCGCCTCGTGCGGTACCATCGCCTTGATGCAGTTGAAGGTGGCGTCGACCGGGCCGTTGCCCTCGCGCTCTTCGAGCATCGACTTGCCGCCCACGTCGAGTTTCATGGTGGCGCGCTGCGGCCCGCGCGTGCCGGCGATGACCGACAGGGACACGAGCTTGATGCGGTCCTGCGCGGTGGCGATCTCCTCGTCCACCAGAGCCTCGATGTCCTCGTCGTAGACGTGCTTCTTGCGGTCGGCCAGCGCCTTGAAGCGCACGAACGCCTCTTCGAGCTGATTGTCGCCGAGCTTGTAGCCCAGCTCCTCGAGCTTGTGCACGAAGGCGTGGCGGCCGGAATGCTTGCCCATGACCAGCGAGGTCTGCTTCACGCCCACGTCCTCGGGCATCATGATCTCGTAGGTCTGGGTGTGCTTGAGCATGCCGTCCTGGTGAATGCCGCTTTCGTGAGCGAAAGCGTTCCGCCCGACGATCGCCTTGTTGTACTGCACCGGGAACGAGGTGACGGCGGAGACCAATTTCGAGGCTCGCGTCAACATCGTCGCGTCGATGCCGGTCCAGTACGGCATCACGTCGTTGCGCACGCGCATCGCCATCACCGCCTCCTCCAGCGAGGCGTTGCCGGCGCGTTCGCCGATGCCGTTGATGGTGCATTCGATCTGCCGCGCGCCGGCGCGCACGCCGGCGAGCGAGTTGGCGACCGCCATGCCGAGGTCGTCGTGGCAGTGCACCGAGAACCGTGCCTGGTCGGAATTGGGCACGCGTTCGCGCACCATCTTGATCAGCGCGAAATATTCCTCGGGCACCGAGTAGCCCACCGTGTCGGGAATGTTGATGGTGGTGGCGCCGGCCTTGATCGCGGCCTCGACGCAGCGGCAGAGGAAATCATGCTCGGTACGGGTGCCGTCCTCGCACGACCACTCGACGTCGTCGGTGTAGCCGCGCGCGCGCGTCACCGAGGCGATCACCATTTCATAGACCTTCTCGGCCGGCAGTTGCAGCTTCCACTTCATGTGCACCGGCGAGGTGGAGATGAAAGTATGGATGCGCGACCGCCTGGCCGGCTTGATCGCCTCGCCGGCGCGGTCGATGTCCTTGAATCCGGCGCGCGCAAGCCCGCAGACCACGGCGTTCTTGGTGCGCTTGGCAATCTCGTTGACGGCGGCGAAATCGCCATCCGAGGCGATCGGGAAACCGGCCTCGATGATGTCGACGCCCATCTGATCGAGCAATTCGGCGACTTCGAGCTTTTCTTCGTGCGTCATCGTCGCGCCGGGGCACTGCTCGCCGTCGCGCAGCGTGGTGTCGAAAATGACGACGCGGTCCTTTTCCGACTTTGCCGGCGCAGGTTTGGCCGGCTCGGATTTCACTGAGGCAGTCATGATCTGGGTCCTTTTATCGCTTGCGCCCGCCGCTTCGGGATTCGGGCGCTTAAGGGCTGCTGGCTTTCGCTCGACCCCTGAGTGCCCAGGCGCAAAGGCCCAGCCGGCCCTCAGGGGGCGCTAAGGAGCAGGAGCCCGAGAATCGCGCGGGACATGCAGGCAACGCCGGCGGCGGCCGAACCGGCCTCCCGGGTGATCGCGCGACGATTGCGGCGCGTCGCCATTGCCAAAGCCCTCGTCATGACTCGCCAGGGTCGCGGATCAGGGTGAATGCCGCGTTAACCCGATGGGGAGCAGCAACACTTTTAGCCGAGGAGGCAGACCGCGCGCAAGGCCGACGACTGACCGACGACGACGGTCGGTCACGACCAGAAGTGCCGCAAATACGCGGTGACGAAACGCGGCATGCCGGGATCGAAATCGGCTTGCGAGCGCAGGATGCGGATGCCGGTAAATTCGGGCCGCTGTTCGCCGGCAATATAGGCCATGATGCGCGCACAGAGCGCTTCGGCGCTTTGCGGCGACATGAGCCGCTTGACCAGCGCCAGATAACCGCCGTCGCGCACCATCGTCCAGCCGGGCTCGGCACCGAGTTCGGAGAGTCTGATGCCGACCTCTTCCAACATTTCGCGACCGAGATGACCGGGCAGGTCGAGCGCGCCGCGCGCATCGACGTCGGCCGGCTCCGGCGTACCGCACGGAAAGGTGATCAGGCCGGCATTGGCGGTCGAACTCGCCATGTCGCCCACCAGAAAGGCGCCGTCGGCGCTCTGCAGCGCCGCCGCGGCGAAGAAATTATGCACGCCCGTATCGGGGAATTTCCAGGCCCGCCAGGCGCACAGACTGGCATAGTCGGTTTCGAAGCAGGTCCCTTGCAGCACGCCACTGGCGACGATGTAGCGATTGAGCAGCAGGACGCGGCCGTTCCAGACGGCCGAACGCCGGCGCTGAAGCTCGGCGAAGTCGCGGTCGATGGCCTCGCGCCGCTCGACAGCGAACGGCCAACGCCACGGCTTCAGTCCGATTTGCGCGTGGTCGAGCGCGGCGATTTCAACGTCCGGCACGCTCGACGTCGTCATGGCTGCGGGCTTGCGCTATTCGCTCGGGCGCCAGGGATCGACGAACAATCCGACAAGACCCGCCGATGCCTTTGCATTCACCGGGGCCTTGCCGCCGGGCGCAATCTTCTCGACCACTTCGTCATGCGTCAGTCCTGGCGGCAACTCCTTCGGCTCGAAGGTCGTGGCGATGAAGATGAAAGTATAATGATGAGGCGCGGTGTGCGGCGGCGTGCACGGACCGGACCAGGTTCCGGCCCCGGCGTAGTTCTTGCCGCCAACGAACTTGTCCGAGGCTTTGCTGAGCGCACCCTCTGCGAGCCCGGTGATGGACGCCGGTATGCCATAGAGTACGGTTTGCATCGCGCCGGCACCGTTGCGCGCGTCCGGATCGGTGACCAACAGTGCAAAGCTCTTGGTCCCGGCCGGCACGTTGCTCCAATGCAGTTCCGGCGAAACGTCTTGCCCGACGCAATTCGGATTGCCCTGCGAATTGGCTTTGCTGTTGGCGACCTTCTTCGGCATCATGTGACCGTCCGCAAAAGTCTTCGATCTCAGTGTGAAGACCCCCGCCGCGTTGGCCGCCGGAACAGCCAGCCCGAGGCCAAGTGCGACGCTCCCGGCCGCGAACAAATACCGTTTGACGCTCATAGTCGTTCGTCCCATTTTCATTGCCGTGCCCGCAGTCGAGTGTAGCGGCGGCCATATCGAGATCAAGCCGTGGCCGGGGCGTCCCGGCACGTCGGAAGATGCCCGAACATTCTGGTTCACCTCTCCCCGTCGGGGAGAGGTAAGATATCCCGTGCCCGCGATTTTACCTCAACCTAAAATCATTATGCTCGAAACGCCGTGGATCAGTTGCGCGAACGGTCAACGAGCGCGCGCTCTTTGATCCACGGCATCATCTCGCGCAGCTTGGCGCCGACGGCCTCGGCGGGATGCGCCGCGAGCTTTCCTCGCATCGCCTTGAACGAGGTCTGGTTGACCTTGTTCTCCAGCATCCAATCCTTGACGAATTTTCCCGACTGAATGTCGTCAAGAATCTTCTTCATTTCCGCTCGGGTCGCGTCATTGATGACCCGCGGGCCGGAGACGTATTCGCCGTACTCGGCCGTGTTGGAGACCGAGTAGTTCATGTTGGCGATGCCGCCCTCGTAGATCAGGTCGACGATCAGCTTCATTTCGTGGATGCATTCGAAGTAGGCCATTTCCGGCGCGTAGCCGGCGCCGACCAGCGTTTCGTAGCCGGCCTTCATCAGCTCGACGACGCCGCCGCACAGGACCGACTGCTCGCCGAACAGGTCGGTCTCGCACTCCTCGCGGAAGGTGGTTTCGATGATCCCGGCGCGACCGCCGCCGATCGCGGCGCCATAGGACAGGCAGAGATCGTGAGCATTGCCGGACGCGTCACGATGCACAGCGAGCAGGCACGGCACGCCGGCGCCGCGCTGATACTCCGAACGCACGGTATGGCCCGGTCCCTTGGGCGCGATCATCATCACATCGAGGTCGGCGCGCGGCTCGATCAGATTGAAATGGATATTGAGCCCGTGCGCGAACATCAGGGCGGCGCCCTCTTTCATGTTGGCATGGAGCTGGCCGTTATAGATGTCGGCCTGCAGCTCGTCGGGGGTGAGCATCATCATCACGTCGGCCCATTTGGCCGCCTCGGCGACCTCCTTGACCGGCAGCTTTTCGGTCTGCGCCTTCTTCACGCCTTGCGAGCTTTTTCGCAGCGCCACCGCGACATCCTTGACGCCGGAATCGCGCAGATTGAGCGCGTGGGCATGGCCCTGGCTGCCGTAGCCGATGATGGCGACCTTCTTGCCCTTGATCAGGTTCAGGTCGGCGTCGCGATCGTAGTAAACACGCATGATTCTCACCCCTATTGTGGCCCGGCATTGGCCGCTTGTTTGTAGTGCTCGCTTCTAGTGTCCCGATTCCGAAGTTCGCATCATTTTCCGGCACGCTCTTTTGCGAACTTCGGAATCAAAGGGACACTAGCAATTATATGATTCTAGTGTGGTTTTGGTTCAGAAGTCCGCATAATGAGTTTGCCGCGAGGATGATGCGGACTTCTGAACCGCCACACTAGGTTCTGACGAGGCCGGGCACAAGCCTGTTGCCGACTCGTCGGGCCGCGCCGGCCATGTCCTCCTTGCCATTAAGACCATCAAACCGCTCGCGAGCCCGAGCAATCTTCGGCTGGTTGCGGATCGCCCAGGCGCCGAGCGCCGATACCGGCTGCAACAGATCGCGACCGAGCGGGGTCAGCGCATAATCGACCCGCGGCGGAATCGTTGGAAAGACCGTGCGCGTAAGGAGTCCGTCGCGTTCGAGCCCGCGCAAGGTGAGCGTGAGCATGCGCTGCGAGATGCCGCCGATCGCGCGGCGCAACTCGTTGAAGCGCATCGGCCGCTCCCCGAGCCGAGTGACGACCAGCACCGACCATTTGTCGCCGACGCGGGCGAGCACATCGCTCACCGCGCGGCAATCCGCGGGTAAATTGCTGTGCCTCGGTTTCATCACTGTGCCTGCTTGCGCCGCCGCCCCGTGGTCACGTATCTAGCCTTAGTTACCAATGCCAACCAAGGTCTGCAATCATGCCGCTTCCACAAGTCGCCGTCATCGTCGGCTCCAACCGCCGCGACTCGATCAACCGCAAACTCGCCCAGGCGCTGGTCAGGCTCGGTGCCGGCAAATTCGACGCCAGATTCGTGCGCATCGACGATCTGCCCATGTTCAACCAGGATAACGAGGGCAATCTCCCGGCCGAGGTCGCGCGCTTCAAGGACGAGATTTTGCGCGCCGACGGCATTCTGATCGTCACGCCGGAGCATAACCGGTCGATGCCAACGGCGCTGAAGAACGCGATCGACTGGGGCGCGCGGCCGTATGGCAAGAGCGTCTGGCCGGGCAAGCCCGGCTTCATCACCGGCACCTCGGGCGGCGCCATCGGCACCGCGCTGGCGCAGCAGCATCTGCGCTCGGTGATGCTCGGTCTCGGCATGACGCTCCTCGGCGGCGAGGCCTACATCTCCAATAAACAGGGCCTCATCGACGATCAGGGCAATATCAGCGACGAGAGCGTGCAGAAATTCCTGCAAGGCTTCGTCGACCGTTTTGCGACGCTGGTCCAGAAGCTGTCGGGGAAGTCGGCTTAAAGACGCGCTCACATCCCTTCCGGCCCGCGCGTGATGGCGGCGACGCCGGTGCGCGACACTTCGATGAGCCCGACCGGCCGCATCAGGTTGATGAAGCTTTCGATCTTTTCGGAAGCGCCGGTGATCTCGAACACGAAGCTTTCGGTGGTGGCATCGATGACGCGGGCGCGGAACGCGTCGGCGAGGCGAAGCGCTTCCATGCGGTGATCGCCCTTGCCGCGCACCTTGACCATGGCGAGTTCGCGCTGGATCGCCGGACTCGTCGTCGTCAAGTCGATGACGCGATGCACCGGCACCTGGCGGTCGAGCTGATTCTTGATCTGCTCCAGCACCATCGCCGTGCCGCTGGTGACGATGGTGATGCGCGAGAGATGCTTTTCGTGCTCGGTCTCCGAGACGGTCAGCGAGTCGATATTGTAGCCGCGGCCGGAGAACAGGCCGATGACCCGCGCCAGCACGCCCGGCTCGTTGTCGACCAGCACGCATAGCGTGCGCGTCTCGACGCGTTCGCTGACCGCTGCGGCGGGGTAATGCGTGGTCTGGGCATTGGCATTCACGGCATGACTCCTTCAGCGCCTGAGGCGGGCGAAGGCCCAGTCGCGGCCCAGCCCGCGTTTGAGCGAAAGCTCGATCCACAGCATGGCATGAGCCTCCAGCAGCCGCGCGTTGCGCAGCGGCCCGGCGTCGATCACATCGAAGCCGAGCGAAGCGACCAGGTCGATGACTTTCGGCTTGTTGGCGGCATCGTCGCCGGCGACGAACATTACCGATTTGACGCCGTTGAACACCGGATCCGCCATGTTGCCGAACCCGGTGGTATTGAGCGTCTTGAACACCGAAGCGCCCCGCGCCCAACCCTGCACCTTCTCGCCGGCCGAAATGCTGTGACCGATTTCGAGGCCCAGCCCGTCGGGTCCCATGGCGAGCGGATTGGTCGCATCGAGAAGAATCTTGCCGCTGATATTGCCGAGCGAGCGGATTGCCACTTCGGCCGCCGGCCATGGCGTCGTCAATACGATGAAGTCGCCCGACGCTGCGGCGTCCGCCGGCGAGACGGCGCGCGCCTTGCCGCCGATTTGTTGCACCAGCGCCTGCGTCTTTTCGGCCCTGGGATCGCGCGCGCCGAACAAAATCTCGTGCCCGGCCTTGCGCGCCCAGGCGGCGCCGAGCGTGCCGCCGACATTGCCGGCACCGATGATGGCGATTTTCATTTTGATCTCCGTCGTTCCTCGAACGTCATTGCGAGGAGCGCAAGCGACGAAGCAATCCATACTTCGCGCTGGATTGCTTCGCTGCGCTCGCAATGACGAACGACAGTCATTCTCACACCATCACTTTGCCTTCTTCCGTCACCGCATCCTCGACGCGCGTCGCCGCGTCGCCAAGCAGCATCTCGTTATGGGCGCGGCCGGAGGGAATCATCGGGAAGCAGTTCTCCGCAGAGTCGACGACGCAATCGAACAGCACCGGCTTCTTTATCTCGATCATCTCGCGGATTTTCTCGTCGAGTTCCCCCGGATGCTCGCAGCGGATGCCGTGGGCGTGATAGGCCTCCGCCAGCTTGACGAAATCCGGCAGCGCCTCGGTGTAGGAATGGGCGTAGCGGCCGCCGTGCAGCAATTCCTGCCACTGCCGCACCATTCCCATGTACTGGTTGTTGATGATGAAAATCTTGATCGGCAGGTCGTACTGCACCGCCGTCGACATTTCCTGCATGGTCATCAGCACCGAGGCCTCGCCGGCGATGTCGACGACGAGCGAATTCGGGTGTGCAAGCTGCACGCCGACCGAGGCGGGCAGGCCATAACCCATGGTGCCGAGCCCGCCCGACGTCATCCAGCGGTTCGGTTCCTGGAACCGGTAGAATTGCGCCGCCCACATCTGGTGCTGCCCGACTTCGGTGGTGATGTAGGTGTCGTGGTTTTTGGTCAGTTCGTAGAGCCGCTGGATCGCGTATTGCGGCTTGATGACCTCGTTGGAATTGCGGTAGGCGAGCGAATTCTTCGCCCGCCACCGGTCGATCTGCGCCCACCAGGCCTCCAGCGCCTTCTTGTCGGACTTGTATCCGCCGGCGCGCCACATGCGCGTCATCTCGTCGAGCACGTGACCGCAGTCGCCGACGACGCCGAGATCGACCTTGACGTTCTTGTTGATCGAGGACGGATCGATGTCGATGTGAATCTTCTTCGAGCCGGGAGAGAATGCATCGAGCCGACCGGTGATGCGGTCGTCGAACCGCGCGCCGACGGAGACCATCAGGTCGCAATCGTGCATCGACCAGTTCGCCTCCCAGGTGCCGTGCATGCCGAGCATGCCGAGCCACTGCGGATCGGCCGCCGGAAAGGCGCCGAGGCCCATCAGCGTCGAGGTCACCGGAAAACCGGTGAGCCGGGCAAGCTCGCGCAGCGACTCGCAGGCCGCGCGGCCGGAATTGATCACGCCGCCGCCGGTGTAGAGCACCGGCCGCTTGGCCGCCGCCATCATTTCGACGGCCTGTCTGATCTTGTCCGGATCGCCCTTCACTCTCGGGCGATAGCCCTTGTGCTGAAATTCCTTCGGCTTGGCATATTCGCCCTTGGCGAATTGCACGTCCTTGGGGATATCGACCACGACCGGCCCCGGACGGCCGCTGGCGGCGATGTGAAACGCTTCGTGCAGCGCGCGCGGCAGATCGGCAACGCTTTTGACCAGATAATTGTACTTGGTGCAGGGCCGCGTGATGCCGACGGTGTCGCATTCCTGAAAAGCGTCGTTGCCGATGAGATGCGTCGGCACCTGCCCGGTGATGACAACCAGCGGGATCGAGTCGCAAAGAGCGTCGGTCAGGCCGGTGACCGAGTTCGTCGCTCCCGGTCCCGAGGTGACCAGCACCGTGCCGACCTTGCCGGTCGAGCGCGCATAGCCCTCGGCGGCGTGAACCGCGCCCTGCTCGTGGCGCACCAGGACATGCTGCACCTTGTCCTGCTGAAACAGCGCGTCGTAGATCGGCAGCACGGCGCCGCCCGGATAGCCGAAAATGTGCTCGACCCCCTGATCGGCAAGCGCCGCCATCACCATTTCCGCGCCGGTCATCTCAGTCATCGTCCGCTCCACTTCCCTCGATCCGGCCTTTCCTCGATCGCACCCTGGTTGCTCAGTTCTCGATCAGACATCGAGGTCCTCAATCAGGACATGCGGGTAACAAAAAAGGGGCTCAAGGGCCCCTTACGTAGCGCACCGCCGCCTCTCGCGGGTGGATCATCCACCCACGGCGGTGCGCCTTCCTACGAGAATCAGCGATTTGGTAACCAAACTGCGCACGAGACGCGCCCCTTTTGCTTGGAAGCATTCTTATATGCATCGGCCCAAGCTCGGTCAAGCGCAATGAACCCAAGCGTGCCGCGGCGAGCCTTCATCCGCGCGCCGGGCCACGCCGGCGAGCGCCACCGGACCGCCCGGATCGATCCGCCGCCGGCCGCCGCGGGCGGCGCAGGAATATGGCAATGAGGGCGGCGAGAATTGCGGCCGGAATCCGGCATGACCGGCGCCTCATCACTTCAAACAAGCGTTTGAAATCGGCAAATGGCGCAAAACCGCATTTGTTAAGCACCGGCAAGTGTCACAACGCGGCCGCGTTTTGGCAACGCGGAGGCCCGCAAATTGCCGGTCCGGCCTGTTCGACTCCGCACCGAGACACAACGGACGCGCGATGGCCGAGCGCCGTCGCTTCTGCGCCGGAGGAGAGATGCGCCGGAGGAAAGACATGGCTCGATTGCGCGGTGCAATGAAGTGGGTTTTCGCGTTATTTGCCGTCGCGCTCGCGCTGGCCGAGCCCGCTGCAGCAGCGGCGCGCGGCGGCGCGGCGCCGCCCTCGAGCGAAGCGATTCTCAGGTGGATCAATGATTATCGCCACCGTCCGGAGCCCGACCGCCTTCCGCTTCTGGTGAACGCGCTCAGTCAACTGCAGGCGTTCAAAGACTCCGAAACCTGCGGCGCCTATATCGGCTTCATCGCCGGCGTGCTCAGCGCCAACCCGGCGCGCGCCCACGTTCTTATTGCCAAGATGGTGACGATCGCGCCGGCGGACCGCTGGGTCCTGGTGCGCGCCATCGCCTATTCGGGCCTGCCGAACTGGAAAGACCTGCTGACGGCCTTCGCCGACCGCATGCCGGAACGCCGCGACATGATCAATCGATATCTGGAAGGCAAGCTTCCCACGCTCGATCAGATCGCCTACCCGACCCATAAGCCGGGCGTGCTCGACAAGATCAAAATCGCCCTCAAGATCGGCGGCCCGAGCAAGAAGAAGGTCGCGCTTGATCCCAGCCCGCAATTGATCGACGTACTGTGGGGCTACTATCTCGCTACCGGCACCTACAAGCCGATAGGGCAGATCATTCGACTGTTGCCGCTCGCCGACGACAGGGACAGCGTCGACAACCTGACCACCGGCAGCGCCGCCAAGTTCACGCTCGCCAGCAACGCCGTGCGCGACCTCCAGCTCCTGTCCATGCTCAAATGGGCGGTGAAGTATCAACCGAAAGAGACCGCGAAGGTGCTCAAAGACGTGATCCAGACGGCGGAGGACGTCGATACCGCCGACATGCGCAAGCAGTCTTTGGCGGAGATAGAACAATTGAAGCAAAAAGGTCCGAACTCGAAGCGCGAATTGACCGGCATGGGCGAGATCGGCGAGGGCGCGCTCGCGGTCGGCTGCATCGTGGCCGCCGCCGCCGGCCAGGTCGAACTCGGTGTGCCGTGCGTGATCGGGGGCGCCAGCTACTCGGCCGGCATGCAGTACATGTCGAACCAGTAGATTGCGCCGTCATTGCGCGGAGCCCGAAGGGCGACGAAGCAACCCAAAAACAACCCAAGAATTCAGTATTTGGGGCTCCGGATTGCTTCGCGGAGCCTAATCTGCGTGCTTACCGGGCCTGCTCTGCCGATATCATGCTGCCGAGCATGCGCCGCGCCTGAAGCTGCGCGGCGTCGGCACCAAGATGAATGAGGCCGTCCAGCGAACCGTCGACGCGGTTGCCCTGCACCGCCTCGAGGAAGTCCACGTCCTCGAGAAAAGTCGCCCGCGATCCTTCGTAAAGCAGCTTCGACGTCTCGGCGTCTTCCAGGCTGAAGTCCCGCGAGAAGCAGAACATGTAATGGCTGCTGCGCTCGGTTTCGGGCGTGACCAGGTGGGAGGACCAGATCGAAATGCCTTGGCTGCGATCGCCCTCCGGCGCGCCGGTTCCGGACCTGGCGCAGCCGACGTCGAGATAGACGACGCCGGGCGGATGCCATCGCGCGAGCTGCCAGCGGTCCACGTTGCCGTCGAAATTTCCCGCCTTGGCGAACAGCGGCGGCGGTTGAACGTCGAGCAGCCAGCGGCTGACGCGAATGCCGTCGTTGAGCCGCTCGGCCTTCAGCGGCTCGGTGGCTTCGCGCGGGTCGCCGGCAATCGTGCGCTTGTGCACGTGCGCGACGTGGGTGAAGTCGAGCAGGTTGTCGACGATGAACTGGTAATTCGATTTCACGTGCAGCCGCCCCGGGGTTGCAGTCCATTGCGGCTCCGACAGCCACGGCATGTCGGGAATCTTGCCGGCCTCGGCCTTCGCCGGATCGCCCATCCAGACCCAGACGACGTTCCACTTTTCCGCCACCGGATAGCTGCGCACCTTGGCGCCGGATGGCACCTGCATCTGGCCCGGAACCTCGACGCACTGTCCGGCCGCGTCGAACTTCAGCCCGTGGTAGCCGCAGGCGAGATGATCGCCCGCAATCACGCCGAGCGACAGCGGCGCCGCGCGGTGACAGCAGCAATCCTCCAGTGCGCCGACTGCGCCACGCGCATTGCGGAACAGCACGATCTTCTCGTTCAGGAAAGTCTTGGCGATCGGCTTGTCGTTGAGTTCATGGGACCACAGCGCCGCGTACCAGCCATTGCGCAGGAACATGTCGCGATCTCCTCGCTGCCGCCGATCGGCATAGTCTTACCGCGCCGGCAAGCCGCTATCCAGACGGGTGCGCCCGTGCGCGCCGAACCGCCGTGCCTGCGGCGGCGGTGTCACCGCGCCAGCGATGCGCGCTGCAACTCGATCTCATCCAGCGCCCGCTCCGGCTCGACCCAGACGAATTCGGGCAGGCGATTGCGAAACCACGTGGCTTGCCGCTTGGTGTAGCGGCGGGTGTCGCGCTTTGCCCCCTCGGTCGCCGCTTCGAGCCCAATCTCGCCGCTGAGGTGGCGAATGAGCCAGGGCACGCCGTGCGCCTTCATCGCCGGCAGGTCGGGGGCAAGCTTGCGCGCGGCCAGCGCCGCCACCTCATCAAGCGCGCCGGCAGCGATCATCGCATCGAAGCGCGCGTCGATCCGGCGCAGCAGCGCATCGCGAGGCGGCGCGAGAAAGATTTTGACCGCCCTCGACGGGTCCACGCCCGCAGGCCCATTCGCCTCATGCCAATCGAGCAACGAACGCCCAGTCGCCAGCACCACTTCGAGCGCGCGGGCGATCCGCACGCGATCGCCCGGCATCAAGCGTGCAGCCGCAGCCGGATCACGCCGTTCAAGCTCGGCGTGCAACGCGGCGGTACCGTCGCTCACCAGCCGCGCCCTCACCTCTTCGCGAATCGTCGCCGGGACCGGCGGCACGGCGGCGAGCCCGCGGGTGAGCGCATCGAAATAAAGACCGGTGCCGCCGACCAGAATCGCCGCGCGCGACGCGCGCTGCGTCTGCGCAAGCGCGGCCGCAGCCTCCGCGCGCCATTGCCCGACGGAAAAATTCACCGCCGCATCGACATGGCCGTAGAGCCGGTGCGGCACGCGCCGCTCCTCTTCCTCGCTCGGTCGCGCAGTAATGATGCGAAGATCGCGATAGACCTGCATCGAGTCGGCATTGATGATGGCGCCGCCAAGCTTTTCCGCCAGCGCCAGCGCCAGCGCCGATTTGCCGCTCGCCGTCGGCCCGGCAATGAGAATGATCGTCGGTTGGCTCACGGGGTTGACGTAGTGCGTTTTCGGGCGAATTAAAACTCGCAAGGGGTGCATGATCCGCGTCCAAGCGCGAATCCCACGAGTGAGGCTACGTGAGCTTGATAAGACCCTTTCGGGCCCTGCGGCCGGCGTCGGGGCGGGCCGCGGAAGTGCTGGCGCCGCCCTATGACGTGCTCTCGAGCGCGGAGGCGCGCCAGCGCGCCCAAGGCAAACCCTGGAGCTTCCTCCACGTCTCCAAGGCCGAGATCGACCTGCCGCCCTCGACCGATCCTTACGACGGCGCGGTTTACGCCAAGGCTGCCGACAATCTGCGGCGCATGATCGCCGCCGGCGTTCTGATCCGCGACGAGAAACCTTGCTACTACGTGTATCGGCTGACCTGGCGCGGCCATGCGCAGACCGGGCTCGCAACCGTCGCTTCGCTTGCGGCATACGAGAAGAATCGCATCCGCAAGCATGAGCTGACAACGCCGGCCAAGGAGGACGACCGCGTGCGCCAGATCGAGGCGGTCAACGCGCAGACCGGCCCGGTCATGCTCGCCTATCCAACGTCGCCGGAGATCGACGCCATGCTCGCGCGCGAAACCGGCGGCGCCGCAGCGGCGGACGTGACGGCCGCCGACGGCGTGCGTCATCAGCTTTGGCCGGTCGGCGACGCGGCGAAGATCGAAAGACTGACGCAAGCGGTGAGCGCATTGCCGGCGCTGTACATCGCCGACGGCCATCACCGCGCCGCGGCGGCGCGGCGCGTCGCCAACGGACGCGGCGGCGACGGCGCGGCCGGCTATTTCCTCGCCGTACTGTTTCCGCAGGCGGAGATGACCATCCTCGACTACAATCGCGTGCTGCGGGACTTGAACGGCCGCACCCCGGAGGCGCTGCTTGAGGAACTGCGGCAGCTTTATTCGGTCGAGCCGAGCGGGCGGGCGGTGCGGCCGGATCGCACCACTGACCTCGGCATGTATCTCGATGGACGCTGGTATCGCCTTGCCCTCCGCGGCGATGCGACGGACGTGCTGCAGGACGGCGACCCGATCAGCCGTTTGCCGATCACGCTTTTGACGCGCAACATCATCGAGCCGATCTTCGGCGTCATCGACCCGCGCACCGACAAGCGCATCGACTTTGTCGGCGGCGGTCGCGGGCTCGAAGAGCTTGAGCGGCTGGTTTCATCCGGCGCGATGGTGATCGCCTTCGCGCTGTTCCCAACGCAGATGCACGACCTCATGGCGGTCGCCGACGCCGGCGCGATCATGCCGCCCAAATCGACATGGTTCGAGCCGAAGCTCGCCGACGGCCTGGTGAGCCACGTGTTGGATTGAGGTTGACGCGGCCCGGGTCAGCGCCAAGATGAACAGCGAAGCGCGGCCGCGGCCATCGAGGCCGTTTCCCGCATGTCGCTCGGCTTACGCCGGCTTCGTGTCTGCGATCAATTCAAGGTGAGCGCCACGAAGCGCGTCTCGCCGTCTCCGTTCGAGACCAGCAGCACCGCGACCTTCTTGCCCTGGGACTTGAGTTCGTTGACACGCTTCTGCAGATCGGCCGGCGTGCCGACCGCCTGATATTGCACTTGCTCGATCACATCGCCGGCCGAGAGGTGCTTGTCCGGCACATCGCTGGCCGCGCCGGGATCGACGCCGGTAACCAGCACGCCCTTGACGCTGTCGCGGATATTGAACTTCTTCCGCATGTCCTGGGTGAGGCTCGACAATTCGAGCCCCAGCGTCTTCTGCACGACGGATTTGTGCTCCGGCAAGCTTTCCTTCTTTGTCTCCGCCTCGGCCACCTTCTCGTCGTCCTTGAGGCGGCCGACCTGCACCGTGTGGGTCTCTTGCTTGCCCTGACGGATAACGACAACGTCGACCTGCTTGCCGACCGGCGTGTCGGCAACGATCAGCGGCAGATCACGCATTTCTTTGACGTCGTGACCGTCGAACTTGACGATGACGTCGCCCGGCTTGATGCCGCCGGGCTTCGCCGGACCCTTGTCGTCGACGCCGGCGACGAGCGCGCCGCGCACGGTGCCGATGCCGAGGCTGTCGGCAAGTTCTGGAGTCACCTCCTGGATGCGCACGCCGAGCCAGCCGCGCCTTGCCTCGCCGTATTTCTGTAGCTGACTGATGATCGGCACCGCGCTGTCCGAGGGTATCGCAAAACCAATTCCGATCGAGCCGCCGGAAGGCGAAATGATCGCGGTGTTGATGCCGATCACCTCGCCGTTGAGGTCGAACAACGGGCCGCCCGAATTGCCGCGATTGATGGGCGCATCCGTCTGTATGTAGTTGTCGTACGGCCCCGAATTGATGTCGCGATGCCGCGCCGACACGATGCCGGCGGTCACGGTGCCGCCGAGGCTGAACGGGTTGCCGATGGCGATCACCCACTCGCCAAGCCGCACCCTGTCGGAGTCGCCGAACTTCACGAACTTGAGCGGCCTGTCGTAGTGCACGCGCAGCAGCGCGAGATCGCTCTTGGCATCCTTACCGACCAGATCCGCCTTGAGCTTGGTCCCGTCGTTGAGAATGACATTGATCTCGTCAGCGCCGTCGATGACGTGATTGTTGGTGACGATCAGGCCGGCCGGATCGATGATGAAGCCGGAACCGAGCGAGTTGATGCGCCGCGGTTCATCCGAATCGCCATCTTCGCCTCTGTGATGCTTGAAGAAGTCCTGAAAGAACTTCTCCATCGGCGAGCCGGGCGGCAGATCGGGGATATCGCCAATGTGCGGGTCGACCTTCTGCGAGGTGGACACGTTGACGACGGCGCCGATCACCTGCTCGGCAACGTCGGCGATGTTCTGCGGTCCGCGCACGGTGGCGGCTGGAGCCGCCGCAGTCGCCGCAGTCGCCGCGTCAGCCGCCGCCGTCGGCAGGATCATGATCGCCGCCGCGAGCGCAACGATCGTCGCATCGCAGCGCACGGCGCGATGGAAATAACCAAAGAAAAAACGGCGAGACATGGTGTCAGCGCTCCTGGAAAGCCTCATTTACCAGCGTGCTCCCGTCCCGTTCGGGACGCAAGGAAATAACCGGCCAAGACAGTCATAAGGAACCGGAGATTTTAGGCGGAAAAGCGACTCGCTTTCGATCTGCTCTCCGTTCCGGCGACGACAACGCTCGCGCCCGTAAACAAATCATAGAGTTTTTGTGCCTCGGCCAGCGTCGCGGTTCAGAAGTCCGCATTACTCTTGTGGTCAACCGGTCATGCCGATTTCTGAACCAAACCCACACGAGATCAATAAGTTGCCGGTGCCCTTCGGTCCGAAACCGGCCGACGCGGGCGCCGCGCAATGATGCGAACCCGCAATCGGACGCGAGGTGCAGCTCGGCGCACGCCGTTGCCGGTTCCAAACCGGCAACGTTTATTTTTGCGGCACGACGGCAGCAGCCCGCGCATCCGCGCCTCCGGGAACCGCGGGCAAGGCGCCGGTTCGCGCGGCTGGTTGGCTGGGTGACGGCGTTACGCCCGCCTGCACCGGTTCACGTCCGGACGGATTGCCGAAATAGCGAAAGAAATCGGATTCCGGTCCCAGCACCAGATTGGTGTTGTCGTGCTGCATGCTGTGTTGGTAAGCCCGCATCGAGCGATAGAAGGCGAAAAAGCCCGGGTCTTGCCCATAGGCCTTGGCGAAGATGGCGTTGCTTTCGGCGTCGCCCTGCCCGCGGATGGTCTCCGCGCTCGAATTCGCGTCCGCTATGATGACCGTGACATCGCGGTCGGCCCTCGCCCTGATCTCTTGCGCCTTCTGGCTGCCTTCGGCGCGGAACTCGGCCGCCTCGCGCTGGCGCTCCGTCTGCATGCGCTGATAGATCGCCTGGCTGTTCTGCTCCGGCAGGTCGGCGCGGCGGATACGAACGTCAATCACGTGGATGCCGAAATCGTGAGCCTTCTGATCCAGCAGACGGCGCATTTGTCCCATCAGTTCTTCGCGCTTGTTGCGCACCGCGTCGGCGAGCGTCGCCTGGCCCAGCACCTGCCGCAACGTCGAATTCAGCATGACGGCCAGTTGCGACTTGGCGCCGACCGGACCGACCGTCTGATAGAATTTGAGCGGATCGGCGATGCGGTAGCGGGCAAAGGCGTCGACCACCAACCGTTCTCCGGCCTGGGCGCCGAGGTTGGAGTTGTCCTCGCTTGCGGCAATCACCTCCTGAGACGGCGATTCGACGGCGAGAATGCGCTTGTCGATGTAGATCACGCTGTCGATGAACGGCACTTTGATGTTAAGTCCCGGCTGGGTGATGACGCGGATCGGCTTTCCGAGCCGCACCACGAGCGCTTGGCTGGTCTGGTCGACGGTGAAAAACGTCCCATAACCGACGACCACTGCGATGAGCAGAATGACGGCGATGACACCGCCGGTAAGGCCCGGTCTCATGGCTTGGTTCCCGTCGGTGAGGCGCTGGCCGGCGGCGCGGGATGCGACTTGGCGAGCTCGTTGAGCGGCAGATAAGGCACCACGCCCGGACTGTGCGCTCCGGTATCGATGAATGTCTTGTTGGTCCCGGCCAGGATACGTTCCATCGTATCGAGATAGATGCGCTGGCGAATCACATCGGGCGCCTTCTTGTATTGATCGTAAACCTGCAGAAAGCGCGAACTTTGCCCCTTGGCGTTGGCGATCACCTGCGCGCGATAGGCATCGGCGTCCTGAATGATTTTGGCGGCACGCCCCTTCGCCACCGGCACGACCCGATTCGCATAGGTCTGCGCCTCGTTCTGCAGGCGCACGAGATCCGATTGGGCGGCCTGCACATCGCGGAACGAGTCGATCACCTGCGCCGGCGGATCGACCTTCTGGAGCTGGACCTGCAGCACCAAAATGCCGGCATGATACGAGTCGAGCGTCTTCTGCATCAGGTCCAAAACCGCCGTCTCGATGGTCTGCCGCGCGCCGGTCAGCACCGGCTGGATGTTTGAACGGCCGATCACCTCGCGCATGGCGCTCTCGGCCACCGCCTTCACCGTGCCTTCGGGGTTCTGCAGGTTGAACAGATAATCGCCGATGCCATCCGGCTTGACCTTCCACAGCACCGAGAAGTCGACGTCGACGATATTCTCGTCACCCGTCAGCATCAGGCTTTCCTCGGGAACGTCGGCTTCGCCGTTCGCGGTCAGGCGCATGCCGACGTCGGTCTTGTTCACCCGCAGTGCCGGCGGCGTGAGCGCGGTCTCGATGGGGTACGGCAAATGATAATTGAGGCCGGGCTGCACCTGGCGGACATATTTTCCGAACCGCAGCACGACGCCAACCTCGTCGGGCTCGACGCGGAAGAAGCCGGAGAATCCCCACAACGCGACGGCCACGAGCGCGATCAACGCGATCCAGCGGTTGCCGAAATTGCCGGGCAGGAGGCGGCGCAGCTTGTCCTGGCCGCGGCGCAGGAATTCCTCGAGATCGGGCGGCCGCGGACCCTGCTGCTGCGGACCCGAGCCCCAAGGCCCGCGCGGCCCCGAACTCCAGGGGCCCCCCGGCTGGTTGCTCCACGGCATCAAATTCTCTCCTGAATGCCGGCGAACCGGCCGCCGCGCCGCCCCGGCTCCGCGGGGATATAGGGGACTGCGGCATCTGTTGCAACGTAGCGTGCGTTGCGGACGGGCGGCAGGGTAGTCGGTCCGGCGCGCAATGGAAAGCGAGCGCGGCTGCCGTGTTCCGGCCGACGGAGCAGCTTGTAGAGGGCGCCACGGGCCCGATATCGTGCCGCCGGCGCATTTATGCGAGGGCCCGGTCCGGTGCAAATCGAGCTGCCGTCAATTTCCTACGTCGTGGCCCGCAGTTGGCCCGATGGCATCATCGGCCGCGACAACACGCTGCCCTGGCGCCTGCGCAGCGATCTGCAACGCTTCAAGGCGATAACGCTCCATCACGTCATCATCATGGGGAGAAGAACCTACGTCTCGGTCGGGCGTCCCCTTCCGCAACGCGTGAACATAATCCTGTCGCGCACGGCCAAGTTCGATGATGGCAGCAGCATCTGGGAGGACGGGGAAACGATGCGGATTTGGGCGGAGGATTGCGAAAGCGCGCTGTTCTTTGCCGACGTGATGTCGGTTGCCAAGGATCAATCCGATGTGTTCGTCATCGGCGGAGCCGAGATGTACCGGGCGTTCGGCGATCTTTGCAACAAGGTCTATCTGACCGAGGTGCTCACGGGAGAGGCAATCCGCCGGGAGCCAAATGATACCGTCTTTGAATACGACCTCGATCCTCGCCAGTGGCGAACGCTGGAATCACAGCTTTTGCCTTCCGGCTCCGGTGACGATTACCCGTCCAGGTTTACGGTGCTCGAACGGAAGGCCAAGCTTGTCCGCTCGATCGAGGTCGATGACGGCCCGACCGAATCACAGGCCAAAAAGCATTGGCTTGCACGGCAGTTCGATGCGTTCGATCGTGCCAGGCTCGCGTCGCCCGAGCGGCCCATCAAGGTTGCCTACCAATATCGCTTGTTCCAGCCGTAGAATCCGCGCGCTTGAAGGAGAATCGGAGGCGCTAAACCGCGACCGCGGCCCTGATATGGGGGTGCGGATTGTAGCCTTCGAGCACGAAGTCCTCGTAGCGCAGCGCGAACAGATCGTTCGCAGCCGGATCGATCCGCAGCGTCGGCAGCGGACGCGGCTGACGCGTGAGTTGCAGCCGCGCCTGCTCGATGTGATTCAAATAAAGATGCGCGTCGCCGAAACTGTGAACGAAGGTGCCGGGCCTGAGGCCCGTCACGTGCGCCACCGCCGCCGTCAACAACGCGTAGGACGCGATGTTGAAGGGCACGCCGAGAAACACGTCGGCCGAGCGCTGATAAAGCTGGCAGGACAACGCGCCCTCGGCGACGTTGAACTGGAACAAGCAGTGGCAAGGCGGCAGCGCCATGTTGTCGATCTCGGCCGGATTCCACGCGCTCACGATCAGCCGCCGCGAGGACGGGTTGCGGCGGATTTCAGCCAGGACATTGGCAATCTGATCGATCTGACGTCCGCCCGGCGCCGGCCACGACCGCCATTGCCGGCCGTAAACGGGGCCGAGGTCGCCGTCATCGTCCGCCCATTCGTCCCAGATGGTGACGCCGTGTTCGTTGAGATATTTGACATTGGTGTCGCCACGCAGAAACCAGAGCAGTTCGTAGATGATGGATTTGACGTGCAGCTTTTTGGTGGTGACGAGCGGAAAGCCGCGGGAAAGATCGAAGCGCATCTGATGGCCGAAAATCGACCGCGTGCCCACGCCGGTGCGATCACGCTTCTCCACGCCCTCCTCGAGCACGCGTTCCATCAGATCGAGATACTGGCGCATGGCTTCGCCCTACCCCTATAGCCGACTCAGAGTAATCTTAAAGCGGATTCCGGTCGGAAAGAACCAAGGCTGCGATTCGGCGCGCCTTCGATCGCAAAGGTCGCTACTTTCCGAGAAAATCGCGATTTTCCCGGAAATTTTGGCTGCCGCTGCGATCGAAGGCATTTTCCGCACAGTCAATCGATTCCACTTCAACGGATCAGGCTCTCGCTGCCAAATGTGCGGCCGGCGCAGCGTACGCAAGCAAGGATCGTCGCCAATAGCGGTCCGGCGGGGGGATCGGACTCAGCAGAAGTCGATCACCCCCCAATCCTTCGACCGCGCTCCTAATCAATGAGCGCGCGAATGAACGCCGTCGCGCGCTGATAAATTCCCGGGACCTCGCTTTCGCGGGGACCGCCGACCGCAAGCTTGAGCGCGGCGCCATGCCTTGCCTGCTGCACCCGGAGCCAGAGGCCGGCGTGCTTGAGCACGTCGGCGTCGTCGAGGTTGGCCACGTAGAGCGGCTTGCGATAACGATGCGCCAGATCGCTTGCCAGCATCGTTCCGGCGGAGACTTCGCGCCCGGCGGCGCCGACGACGATCAGGCAGGCGTCGGCGTCGCGCACGTTCCACTCGGTGCGCTGCGCCGGATCGGCGAGCGGCGTCTCCTGCAAATCCGGGTATTTCGCCTTCAACCCCGGCGGGTCGGGACAATCCTCGGCCCAGCCGCCCTTCGGACACCAGCCGCCGTAGGCGATGCCGCGGGCAAGCGCCAGGTCGAGCACGGCGCGGTCGACACCCGATTGTCCGCCGGAAATGAGTTTCATCGGTGCTTTCCGCTCTTCTTTCGGCAACCATTTGCCCCTATATTCAACGGTGCCGGCGCAAGCCGGCTATGGCGATAAATGGCCGTCGTAATAAACCTTTCGGACCCGGGGGCAGTACCCGGCGACTCCACCAATTCCAGGAGTCGGGTTTTCAGGAGTCAGGCATCAGGACGCTAAAACGAAAATTCTTCCTGATCCCTGACTCCTGATCACCTGATCCCTGATTACGGGGTCGAAACAGGATCGACGAGGGCGTAAAGGGCGCGCTTTTGCTCGGCATGGTTCCGCCGTTACCGGGCCAAACTCATAGTTGCCAACGACAACTATGCTCCGGTTGCTCTGGCTGCGTAATGCAGCTCGAAAGACCGATTAAAGCCCTGGCGTCTTAGCAGCGCCAGGCGGGGTTCGGAGGCACCTGGCAACAGAAGCCTCCACTTTTCAGAGGACGGACGACGGATAGCAGACGACAGAATCGAGTGATATCATCAATATCGCCCGTCGCCCGTCCTCTTCATCCGTCATCCAACATGTCTGAAGATCTGATCCGCTACGACATTCTTGCCCAGGCCGCCTTGCGCGGCGTGGTGCGCACGGTGCTTGCCGACGCCGCGCAGAAGGGTTTGCCGGGCGATCACCATTTCAAGATCACGTTTGCGACTGGCGCGCCCGGCGTACGGCTTTCGGACCGGATTCGCGCCCAATATCCGCAGACGATGACCATCATCCTGCAGCATCAGTTCTGGGACTTGGCCGTGCGCGAAGACGCCTTCGATGTCGGCCTGTCGTTCGGCGGCGTCGCGGAGAAGCTCACCGTGCCATTCGAAGCGGTGACGGCCTTCGTGGATCCGTCGGTGCAATTCGGCTTCCAGTTCCAGTCGATCGAGGGCGAGCCGGCGAGCGAAGCCGAGAGCGCGCCGAGGACTGTTGAGGAGCCTGGGTTGCATCTGGTTGAGAAGCCTCACGCTCCTTCGCCGGCCGCGGAATCGAAAAAGCCAGATACCTTGCCGCCCGCTGCGGCGATGCAACAGGGCTCGTCGGAAAAAGGCGGCGAGGTCGTGAGCCTGGATCGGTTCAGGAAGAAATGAGTTCCGCAATCGGAACTCGGAAAACGGAAACCGGATTCGTCGCCGCGGCCGGACGCCTGAATTCGCTTCGACGTCGGCATTCCGCTTTCTGACCTCATGAAGACCCGCACCGAAACCGATTCGTTTGGCCCGATCGAAGTTGCCGCCGACCGCTATTGGGGGGCGCAAACCGAGCGCTCGCGCCTTAATTTCCAGATCGGCGACGAACGCATACCGCTGCCGCTGATCAAGGCGCTCGCCATCGTCAAGCGTGCGGCAGCGCAGACCAATCGCGAACTTGGCTCGCTCGATGCGCGCCGCGCCAAGGCGATCGTGCAAGCGGCCCAGGAAATCATCGACGGCAAGCTGGACGATCAATTCCCGCTTTCGGTCTGGCAGACCGGCTCCGGCACCCAGACCAACATGAACGTGAACGAAGTGATCGCCAACCGGGCCAACGAAAAGCTCGGCGGCGCCCTGGGAGCCAAAGCGCCGATCCATCCCAACGATCACGTCAATATGAGTCAGTCGTCGAACGATTCCTTCCCGACGGCGATGCATATCGCAACCGCGCAGCAGATCGCCGACCTACTTCTCCCCGCCTTGACGCATTTGCAGGCCGCCCTGCAAGCAAAGGCCAGGGCGTTCGCGTCCATCGTCAAGATCGGCCGCACGCACACGCAGGACGCGACACCGCTGACTCTGGGCCAGGAATTCTCCGGCTATGCGGCGCAGGTGACCTCGGGCATCGCCCGCATCAAAACCGGACTTGCGGCGCTCTATCCGCTGGCGCAGGGCGGGACGGCGGTCGGCACCGGTCTCAACGCCAAGCGCCGGTTCGCCAAACTCTTCGCCCGGAAAGTCGCTGCCTTTACCGGACTGCCGTTCGTAAGCGCGCCGAACAAGTTCGAGGCGCTCGCCTCGCACGGCGCGCTGGTCTTCGCTCATGGCGCGTTGAACGCGCTGGCGGCCGACCTTTTCAAGATCGCCAACGACATCCGCTTTCTCGGCTCCGGTCCGCGCTCTGGTTTTGGCGAACTGATCCTGCCGGAGAACGAGCCGGGCTCCTCGATCATGCCCGGCAAGGTCAATCCCACCCAATGCGAAGCGCTGACCATGGTCTGCTGCCGCGTGTTCGGCAACGACACCACTATTGCGGTGGCCGCGAGCCAGGGACATTTCGAGCTTAACGTGTTCAAGCCGGTGATCGTCTATGCGGCGCTGCAATCGATCCGGCTTCTGGCCGACGCCGCCAACTCGTTCACCGATCATTGCGTCGTCGGGATTCGCGCCAATGAGCCGCGCATCCGGGAATTGATGCGGAACTCGCTGATGCTGGTCACTGCGCTGGCGCCGCGCATCGGCTACGACAAGGCGGCGCAGATTGCCAAGGCCGCACACCACAACGGAACGACGCTGCGCGAAGAGGCGGTCAAGCTCGGCTACGTCTCCGGCAAAGACTTCGACCGGCTGGTGAAGCCCGAACGCATGACGCGCCCGCAAGCGTGACCGGGATGACGCGGCGTTTCCGCGGGTCGAACGCTTTCCGCAACGGCAACCGATCGAGTTGCAGGGGTCAGCCACAGTCTCGAATTTTGCCGACGCCGGCATGTACAGTGGCGGCCGCCCGCGCCATGGCGCCAAATCATCGCCAAGAATAGTCCCCTCAACTCCGCCGAAATTCACGCCCTGCCGCATAACCTGCCGTAAGGTTCGGCCCAGTATTGTCGCGGATGCGCGGCCGGCAGAACCGGTTCCGGTCGGAACTCTACTTGCGGAATTGCAGATTAAGGACCGGCCCGCCGTTGCAGCGGTCGCGGCGTGCCATCCATAGTCGCCGCCTGATTCAAGGAACCGTGTCTTGCCCCGTGCCGGCGGTATCGGCACACTGCGCGCCGGTTACCCTCGGGTTTCACTGGGTCTCACTCGAGTTTTGCTCAGGTATCACATGGGTCTCGTTGTCAATCTCCGCACCGCGCGCAAGCAGGCCAAGCGGCGTCGCTCCGAGCAGGAAGCAGCCCAGAACCGGCTTGCTCATGGTCGTCCGAAGGCGGAAACGAAGCTGCATCGGGCGAACAGTGACAAGGCCAAACGCGACCTCGAGCAGCACAGGATCGAAAGGAAAGACCGCCCATGAAATCGCCGGTCATCAAACGCTCGATCGTGATCGCCGGACACAAGACGAGCGTCAGCCTCGAGGATCCGTTCTGGAAAGGGCTCAACGACATCGCCGCCGAGCGGCGGACGACGTTGTCGGCGCTGGTTGCGGCGATTGATTCGGAGCGCCAGCACGGCAATCTGTCGTCGGCGATCCGGCTGTTCGTGCTGGACCATTTCCAGGCGGGCGGCGATCACCATGGCGACGGCACTGATCGGCCCGCCGGACGCGTGCAGACGGCGCGCGCGGCGATGATGGCGGCGCCTGCCGCGGTCGCCTCGCTGTCACGGTCGGAATAGACCGAAGCGCGCGCGCAACGGCGAAGCCTTCTTAATGTCAATCGCGCGGAATGACCGGCACCCCGGCCGCCGGCATGGACCGCAGCAGACGTTGGATCACACTGCTCGTTGTCGCCTTGTTGCCGGGGCTTGAGCCAGAGACTTGCTGCGATCTGGACGCGACCGGCGCGGGACCGGCTGCCGACGTTCCTTTGTCGGGCGCCGCCGAGGCCGGGCTATTTTGCTGTGGCACTGGGGGTGGCGCTGCGGGCGGCGCTACTGGCTGCACGAGGCGCTCCAAATCCCCCGTCCCCGGAATCGGCGCGGAGAGCAGATTTTGCGGCATCGCCGATTCAACCACCGTCCCCGATGCGGGCAGATGGAAGTCCGGTGATCTCACATGACCGGCCACGCCGGCCGCGCCCTCGCGTTGGCTGGCTTCGATCGATTCGATGCGGCGGGTCTGCAGTTCGGCCGCGCTCAGGGTGAGCCAGCTTGACAGCGCCGAGATGTCGAGCGTGCGCTGGGGAGCTGCGACCGGCCCTTTGACATCGATCGAAAGCTCGGGGCGCAGACTGATCAGAGCGCTCGCGGGCGGCGGTTCTGAAAGCGTGAGCCGCATATTGATCGCGGCGTTGTCAAGATCGATGGCGCCGGCGAGCAAAAGCCGGGCCCCGTTCTCGGACTGCAACGCCACTTGATTGAAATCGATCTGCCCCGAAGCGATTGCGAGGTCTGCTGTGCCCTTGGCGATGGTGAGTTGGCCGCTCGCCAGCGCGGCCTTTACCGCGTTCTGAACCTTGTTCATGTCGATCGGCTCGCTCCGGCCGGCAGCCTGTCGGGCGGCGCGAAAAGCCGCGGTATCGATCCCGGCGAATTGCGCGCCGTTGACCGCGACCGACGCTTTGCCGTGCAAGGAGCCGATGAGGGTCGCCGGGGTCGCGCCGAAACCATCGCTCGAAAGCGTCAGCGTCAGCCGGCCACCGCTCAGCTTCATGCTCGACCCGGCAAGGCTGGCGGCGTCAATGTCGGAGAAATCAAGCTTGGCATCGGCGCCCAGACCGTCTGCATTGCGGCGAAACTTCAATGTGCCGCCCAGGTGACCACCCGCAACGCCGGCTTCAATATTGTCCACGCCGATCGCTGCCGGGCTAAAGTGGGCAACGCCGGTCAGTTGCTCGGCAACCAGCGCCGGCGTCAATTGCGCGCGATCGAATTTGAAATTCAGAGCGCCGTTGACGCCCGCAAACGCGCCGGAACCGATCGGCCTGGTCGACCATATCGAGCCGCTGCCCGCGGTCTCGCCCGGCAATCCGAGCGCCGTGGCCATGAGAGCGGGGGCGTCGACATCGTCTGCCTCGATCGCGCCGGCAAGCGTCATCGGGCTTGCCCAATCGACCGCGACATGTCCGTGCACCGAACTCTTTCCGACCGTGGCGGCGATATTGGTGAACGAGAATTTGGCGCCGTCGACCAGCAGGTCGGCCTGCGCGGAGATCGGAATGGCCGCCCCGGGTTGTCCAACCATCGCCTGACGCAGCGGCCGCAGATCGCCAGCCGCCGTCTGCAGGTGCAGTTTCGCCCAAGGCCTTTGATCGCCGGTCAGCCGAACAATGCCGGCAAGCGCCGAAGCAAAGCCGCTTGTTTCGAGCTTGCTGTCGACGCGAATGTCGCCGTCGAGCCGCCCCGCGGCAGTCAGAGTCAATTGCCCGGGAAGCTGATCGACCGCCAAGACACGATCGAGGCCCATTAGCGCAATGAGCGCGGTGCCGTCGTCGGCATCCAGGCGACTGTCTACTTGCAGGGTGGTGGCGCCAAGGTCCGAAACCGCTCCGCTCGCCTTCGCGTCGATGGCGACTCGCATGGCGGCGAGGCTGCCGCTGACGCGAAGCTCGGCTGTCGTGCTCGACGGCGCCGCCTGCCCGACATTGAACACGGCATGGACCTTGGCGGGTGCCAACAGGCCGGCGAGGCGGCGCAGCGTATCCGCCCGCCCCGGCGCGAGCTTGTCCGCAATGGCGCGCAGTCCATCCAGCGCGCTGGCGTCGAGATCGAGCGTCACCTGCCCCTGCGGCTGCGACGCCATTTCGTCGATCCTGCCGCTGAGATCGAGCTTGGCGCCGGCGATGTCGCCCACCGAAAGATGATCGATCTGTAATCGTCCGGCGCCGAGCTTGACCTGGGCTTTGACGTTTTGCGCGTCCGTGCCTGCGAATGTCGCGTTGCCGAGGTCCAGAACGAGCGTGGCGTCACGCGGCAGCACCAGGCCTTTGCCGCCGAACGCCGACCTGGCGAATGCCGTAAGCGCGTCGATGTCCAGATCGGCCGCGTGAATTTCGGCGTCGAGGCCGGCGGGTTGCTTGTTGACGGGCCACGTGTACGCGAGGTGCCCGTCGATCTTCTCCTGATCGAGCGTTGCCGTCAGCCGGTCGACCGCCATCCGCTCGCTGGCGAGAGTGACGATTCCCTGTGCACTGAAGGTCTTGGCTTCGCCCGACGCATGATTGCCGCCGTTTCCGTCAAGCCACGCCAGCAGCATTGCCAGATCGGCGGAGGAAAGCGCGGCCGGGCCGGTGAACCTAAAGGTCCGCGCCGTGGCCGTGAGCCGACCGCTGAGGCTGACCTGCGTCGATCCCGGGGCATGAAATTGAAAGTGATCGAGAGTCCATCCGGACCGGTCAAATCCCAGCTCGCCGGTAACGGAATCGAGCGCCGTGCCGCCGACGATGAGTTCATCGATGCGAAAGCCGATTTGCGCCGGCACCGGCAGCGTTGCCGCGGCGACGAACGACTGCAAGAAGCTCCTGAGCAGGGCGAGCGGCGGACGATCCGTCAACGCAGGAGCGGCAAGCGCACGATCGACATCGGCCTGCATCGCCGAAATTTTTCCGGCAAGGCGCGGCTGCGAACCGAAGGTGAAATCGGCGCTGCCGCCGAAATCCATCTCGCGTTCTTCCGGGCCGTAGCGGAAAATCAGAGTCCGCAGAGATGCCTTCTGCGGTGTTGCACGAATTTTGCCGGTGAGGTGCCAAGGCTCGCTGACGACGCGCCGGCCGTTCGCCAGTGCCGCCCCGACCAGCCGCGCTATCGCAAACGCGCCGTCGAATTGCGGCACCCCGTGAGCGAAAGCGAGTTTGCCGTCGAACTCGCTGGTCAGCGGCCGATCGGCGGGATCGACGCCGAGCCTGATATCGATACTGTCGCCTGCCCGGCTGCCGGACAGCCGATAGGCGTAGGGTTCATTGCCGACCACCACCGCGCCGCTGCCATTGAACGCTCCGGCAAACGAGGCGACCTCACCGCTGAACCGCAGGTTCTGCAGGACGAACCGGGAACCGGACTCCGCGTCGGTTAGCATGATGGTGCCGCGCTCGACGCCCAGGTGCGCGATGGACAGCGTTTGCAGATCGGACGAGGGCGACGGCGTCGGCCATGCAATAGCGCCCGAAGCATCGACGGCCAGGCTGATCTGCGAATCGATGACCTCAACCTGCGTGGCCTGCAGCTGGCCGCGCAGCAACGGGCCGAGCGCGAGTTCGAGCTTGAGCGTGCCGGCGCGCAGGTGCGGACCCTGGGCGCCGTCGCCCGCTTCGACGTTCCGCAGCGTGATCGTCGGCGACGGCAAAAGGCTGGCGTCTATCCGGCCGCCGACATGCACGTTCAAGCCGGTGAGGCGGCTCGCCTCGGCTTCGATGGATGCGCGATAATGGTTCCAATCGACCACCAGCGGCGCCACCAGCGCCGCAACGATCGCCAGGATGATCGCGATCGCCAATCCGAGCAGCGTGTTCTGCACGGCGTCTCCGCGCGTCAATTGACCGCTTGCAGGAACTCACGGTCCAACTAGACCTTGGTCCGATCGTACAGCCATTTACGTCGTCATTGCGAGGAGCCCCAGCGGGGCGACGAGCCATCCAGAATCTGATTTCTTCGGCGCTGGATTGCTTCGCTCCGCTCGCAATGACGATTCAATCCGATCGGACTCTGTTATAGTGGTGCCGCAACACTCGTGTGGCGGTTCAGAAGTCCGCATCATTCCTGCCGCGACCTCGTCATGCGGATTTCTGAACCAAAGCCACACTAGCTCAATAAGTTGCTAGTGTCCTTCGATTCCGAAGTTCGCAAACGAGGATGCCGCATAATGATGCGAACTTCGGAATCGGGACACTCGTGTGGCGGTTCAGAAGTCCGCATCATTCCTGCCGCGACCTCGTCATGCGGAGTTCTGAACCAAAGCCACACTAGCTCAATAAGTTGCTGGTGTCCTTCGATTCCGAAGTTCGCAAACGAGGGTGCCGCATAATGATGCGAACTTCGGAATCGGGACACGAGATCATGCGGCAGCGGCTCGCACCTTCCCCCTCTTCCGGCCACTGCCGGCGGCGTTCTCAGCGGCTCCATTTGGAACGGGTTCGGGGCGAATATGTGTCCCGGCCTGCAAGGCTGCGTCAGGATCAGAGGCTGACGATCTTGCCGGGATTGAGGATGTCGAGCGGGTCCAGCGCGCGCTTGATCGCGCGCATGGCATCGAGCGCCGTCTCGCCGTGTTCGGCCTTGAGGTACTTCATCTTGCCTTGGCCGACGCCATGCTCGCCCGTGCAGGTGCCGTCCATCGCCAGCGCCCGGTCAACGAGCCGCTCCAGGAACGCCTCGACGCGCACGACCTCGTCGCGATCGTTGAGGTCGACCAGGACACCGACGTGAAAATTGCCGTCGCCGACATGACCGACGATCGGGCCGAGCAGACCGCTTGCCGCGATATCGCGCTGCGTCTCGGTCACGCACTCGGCCAGCCGCGAAATCGGCACGCAGACGTCGCTTGCCAGCGCGCGCGCCCCCGGCCGCAGCGCGCATTGCGCCCAATAGGCGTCGTGGCGCGCCTGCCAGAGCCGGGTCCGATCCTCCGCGCGCGTCGCCCAGTCGAACGGACCGCCGCCGAGGTCCCTGGCGATCTCGCCGAAGCGCTCCGACTGCTCGGCGACGCTCGCCTGCGAGCCGTGAAATTCGAGCAGCAACATCGGCGTCTCGGGCAGGTCGAGCTTCGAGTAATTGTTGGAGGCGCGCACCTGCAGTGCGTCGAGGAGTTCGATCCGCGCCACCGGAATGCCGGACTGAATCGCGAGAATGGTGGCGTTGCACGCGGCCTCGACGGAGGGGAACGGACAAATGCCCGATGAAATCGCCTCGGGAATGCCGGAGAGCTTCAATGTCAGTTCGGTAATGATGCCGAGTGTGCCCTCGGAGCCGACAATCAAGCGAGTGAGGTCGTAGCCGGCGGAAGACTTCTTGGCGCGCCGCGCGGTGGTGACCACCTCGCCGTTGGCGAGCACGGCTTTGAGCGCCAGCACATTATCCTTCATCGTGCCGTAGCGCACCGCATTGGTTCCCGACGCGCGAGTCGCCGCCATGCCGCCGAGCGACGCGTCGGCCCCCGGGTCGATGGGGAAGAACAGGCCCCGGTCGCGCAGGTATTCGTTGAGCTGCTTGCGGGTGACGCCCGGCTCGATGACGCAATCGAGATCCTCGGCGTGGACTTCAAGCACGCGATTCATGTCGCGGAAGTCGAGGCAGATGCCGCCGCGCGGCGCATTCACCTGGCCCTCGAGCGAAGTGCCGGTCCCGAAGGCGATCACCGGCACGCGATGCTTGGCGCACAGCCGCACGACCTCCTGCACATCCTCGGTCGCCTGCGCAAACACCACCGCGTCCGGCGGCTGGTTCTCGATCCAGGTCGTAGTGTTGCCGTGCTGCTCGCGCACCGACCGGGCGGTGGCGAGCCGGTTGCCGAAGCGCGCGGCGAGCGCGGCTACGACGCTTTCGGCGGCGTTGCGCTCCTCTCCAGTCCGTTCCGGCGCCTCGACGAGAACCATCGGCGTTTCCTCGCGTCCGACCCAACGTGGCGGCACGGCCGGCGCAGGTCAAGGCCGCCGGCCGGGCCTTGCGCACGCGGCAGAGAATCCGCAACAGTCGGCGTCATGCAGCGCCACGATCCGCCGCCCACGATGCCGGCGCCGTTCCTGTCCTCGGTGATGCGGGTCGAGCCCGGCTGGATCGACTACAACGGCCATCTCAACATGGCCTACTACAATGTGCTGTTCGATCGCGCGGTCGATGAGGTCTATGAACTGCTCGGCTGCGGCCTTGCCTATGTGGAGCGGCAGCGCCATTCCTGCTTCACCGCCGAGGTGCACGTGCGCTACCTGCGCGAACTCAATGCCGGCGACCCGGTGCGCGTGAGCTTTCAGCTTCTCGACTACGACACGAAGCGGTTGCATTATTTCGAGCAGCTCCATCACGCCGAGGAAGGCTGGCTGTCCGCCACCTCCGAGAACCTGGCGCTGCACGTCGATATGCAGGCGAAGAAGACCGCACCGTTTCCCGAACGCGTCAAGGAGCGGCTTGCGCTCATGAAAGCCGCGCACGGCAACCTGCCGGTGCCTGATGGCGCCGGCCGCCGCATCGCCATGGCGCGTTGAGCCTGCGATCTGGCGGCCTCATGGCCTTTATGGTAGAGGCGCCGGTCTTGTTCAAGGGCGATGATTTCGCGCAAACCGATGTTCAACCTGCCTGAGCGGATATGAATACCGCAACAAAATTCTCTTCGAAGGTCACCATCCGCGAGCACCGGATTCCGAGCGCCGAATCCAGGCCCTACATCGCCGTGCAAGGCCCGGACGGCGCGCTGTGGTTCTGCGAGAGCGGCACCGCCAAGATCGGCCGCTTCGACCCCGACCGAGGCGCCTTCACCGAGTTCGCGCTGCCGGCGAAAACGGCGATGCCGATCGGCATCGCCACGGGCGCCGACGGCAATCTGTGGTTCTGCGAAAAGACCGCCAACCGCATCGGCCGTATCACCCCGCGCGGCGAGATCGCGGAGTTCGACCTGCCCTCGCCCTATGCCGGACCCGACGGCATCGCGCTCGGCCCCGACGGCAACATCTGGTTCTCCGAGTCCGAGATCGGCAAGATCGGCCGCATCACGCGGGCCGGCGACATCACCGAATTCGGCGATGGCATCTCTTTCGGCGCGCGGCCGCTGTCGATTGCCGTGCGCGACGGGGCGCTGTGGTTTTCCGAAGCCGCCGGCAACCGCATCGGCCGCATCAGTGTCGACGGCAAGGTCACCGAGTTTCCCATTCCGAGCCCCAACAGCCAGCCGCGCGCCATGGCTGCGCACCCCGATGGCGCGATCTGGTTCGTCGAAACCTCGACCAATGCGCTGGGCCGCATCGATCGCGACGGCCATATCACCGAGCACAAGGTGCCGACGCCGAATGCCTCGCTGCGCGGCGTCGCGGTCGGCGCCGATGGCGACCTCTGGTACACGGCGAACGCCGCCAACAAGATCGGCCGCATGGCGCCCGACGGCAGCGTGCGCGGCGAATACGACATCCCGACGCCGGCGAGCGGCGCGCGCTGCATCACGGCGATGAGCGACGGTCGCCTGTTCTTCACTCAATACGACGCCGGGCTGATCGCGGAAGTGGTCGTGCAGTAGGACGGATCAGGGCAGGGTAATCCGCCGTCTTCGCCTGGAGCCGGCGGGTTACGCCGGAGGCCTTTCATCGGGCCGGCCACTTCGGGCCGGACCCGTTGGGCCAACCCGCCCTACGCGTTGTCCAAGCCTCGTAAATGCCACGCGCAAATGCCATGTTCTATCGGTGAGAATCACTGGCACCGCGATCATTGACTGAACCGCTGAAGCATCAATTCGAACCGATCGAACCGCCGGCGCCGGCTGCCGGCGGCATTGCCGCGCGGGCGCGCGCCGCGGCGGGGTCGAGCGCGCCCTATCTCGCCGGGCTTAATCCCGAGCAGCGGCTCGCGGTGGAGACGCTCGACGGCCCGGTGCTGGTGCTGGCCGGCGCCGGCACCGGCAAGACGCGCGTGCTCACCGTGCGCATCGCTCATATCCTCAGTCTCGGCCGCGCCCGGCCGGGCGAAATTCTTGCCGTCACCTTCACCAACAAGGCGGCGCGGGAGATGAAGGCGCGGGTCGGCGACATCGTCGGTCACGTCGTCGAGGGCATGCCCTGGCTCGGCACCTTTCACTCGATCGGCGTAAAAATCCTGCGCCGCCATGCCGAGCTGGTCGGACTGAAGACCGATTTCAGCATCCTTGATGTCGACGATCAGATCCGGCTCATCAAGCAGCTTATCGAAGCCGAGAACATCGACGAGAAACGCTGGCCGGCGCGCGTCTTGGCCTCGCTCATCGACGGCTGGAAGAACCGCGGGCTCACGCCCGAGCGGGTGCCGCCCGGCGAAGGGACCGCCTTCGCCAACGGCAAGGGACTCAAGCTCTACAAGGCCTATCAGGAGCGGCTGAAGATTCTCAACGCCGCCGACTTCGGCGATTTGTTGTTGGAAAACATCCGGCTGTTCCGCGAGCAGCCGGAAGTGCTGCGGCAGTACCAGTCGCGCTTCAAATTCATCCTGGTTGACGAGTATCAGGACACCAACGTCGCGCAATATCTCTGGCTGCGGCTGTTGGCGCAAAAAAACACTTCTCCCCGCGCGCGGGGAGAAGTCGACGCGCGAAGCGCGGCGGATGAGGGGGCGCTTCAGCTGCCTGAGCAGTCGGCCGAACGCGCAGAGGCTGCGGCTACGCCCCCTCACCCCAACCCTCTCCCCGCACGCGGGGAGAGGGAGCTCGCTGCGGCGGGCGGAGCCAAAAACATCTGCTGCGTCGGCGACGACGACCAGTCGATCTACGGCTGGCGCGGCGCCGAGGTCGACAACATCCTGCGCTTCGAGCACGATTTTCCCGGGGCCACGGTGATCCGCCTGGAGCGCAATTATCGCTCCACCGGCCATATCCTCGCCGCCGCCGCGCACCTGATCGCCCATAACGAAGGCCGCCTCGGCAAGACGCTGCGCACCGACGATGAGCTTGGCGAGAAAGTCTCGGTCACCGGCGCCTGGGATTCCGAGGAGGAAGCGCGCGTCATCGGCGAGGAGATCGAGCAGCTCCAGCGGGCCGGCCACAAGCTCAACGAGATCGCCATCCTGGTCCGCGCCTCGTTCCAGATGCGCGAGTTCGAGGATCGCTTCGTCACGCTCGGCCTGCCCTACCGCGTCATCGGCGGCCCGCGCTTCTATGAGCGCGCCGAAATCCGCGACGCGCTCGCCTATCTGCGCGTGGTCAATTCGCCGGCCGACGATCTTGCCTTCGAGCGCATCGTCAACGTGCCCAAGCGCGGGCTCGGCGATGCCACCGTGCAGCTCCTGCATGACCATGCGCGCAAGCGCCGCGTGCCGCTCACCGCAGCCGCGCGCACCGTCATCGAAACCGACGAGCTGAAACCAAAACCGCGCGGCGCGTTGCGCGGCCTGCTCGACTCGATCGAGCGCTGGCGCAAGCAGCGCGAGGCGCTGCCGCATACCGAGCTCGCCGAAATCATTCTCGACGAGTCAGGCTACACCGAGATGTGGCAGAGGGACCGCTCGGCCGACGCCGCCGGCCGCCTGGAGAACCTGAAGGAGCTCGTACGCTCCATGGAGGAATTCGAGAACCTGCAGGGTTTTCTCGAACACATCTCGCTGGTGATGGACAACGAGAAGGGCGCCGAGACCGATGCCGTCAACATCATGACCCTGCATTCGGCCAAGGGGCTCGAATTCGACACCGTGTTGCTGCCCGGCTGGGAGGAAGGCGTGTTTCCCAACCAGCGCACGCTCGACGAGGCGGGCCGCTCGGGCCTCGAAGAGGAACGCCGCCTCGCGCACGTGGGCATTACGCGCGCAAAGAAACGGGCGAAGATTTACTTCGCCACCAACCGGCGCATCCACGGCTTGTGGCAGACCAATATTCCGTCGCGCTTTCTGGACGAGCTGCCGGAAGGCAATGTCGAGGTCACCGAGTCGCAAGGCGGCTTCGGAGGGCTCGGCGGCTACCGCGGTTATGGCGCCTCGCGCTTTGACGCCGCCACCTCGTTCGGCTCCAACTACGGCACTCCCGGCTGGCAGCGCGCGCAGACCCGCCGCAACCGCGGCGGCTTCGACGATGACGGCGACTATTACGACACCGACAATACCTCACATCACCTCTCCCCAGCGGGGAGAGAGCCTGCCGCGGGCTCGACCCGGGGTCGATCGCGCGACGCGCGATCGGGTGAGGGGGATTCCTCCCTCTCCCCTGGCGGGAGAGGGTGGCCGCGCAACGCGCGGCCGGGTGAGGAGGCGCGGCACTCAGGCTTGGACACGGACGCCGCCGATAATCTCTACCTCTCCCCTGGGGGGAGAGGTCGCGCCGCAGCGGGTGAGGGGGGACCGCACTCCAGGGGAAGCAAGCCCCGCCTGCCGCTCACCATCGAAGGCGAACTCATCGCCAAATCCACCGGCACCGTCTCGGCCTTCACGCTGGGCGACCGCGTGTTTCACCAGAAATTCGGCAACGGCAACGTCATCGCCATCGACGGCAACAAGCTGACGATCCAGTTCGACCGCGCCGGCCAGAAGCGCGTGGTGGATAGTTTCGTGGAGCGGGTTTGATTGATCAATTCAAAAATTCTGTTCCATTGCTCTGAATCTGGCATCCCCTCTGGGACTGTCATCGAACCTGGCCGCTTCGGTCGTAGGATTTTTCAGGACGGAGTCGCCCATCGCCGGTGGGGCAAAGAAATCGCGTACGAATTGGTTCGTGTTGATAGTTTCGCTGCCGTTCCATCAAGATTGTTCTGCAATTTCCTCTTTGAGAATCTTGAAGCTGCAAAATTTTACGTTGAACGGATGGCTAAGGGCTGGGTTGTTTATCGAGCGGAAATTACCGATCCGTCACTAGCTTCACACAGAACGGATTTCAATCTGATTGATCCATTGCCCAACACTAATGATACTTGGATACAGGCAGCAAATAAATACTGGCGCCATCAACCAAGGTGGCCATCGCTGACAGACCGGGGTTGGAATGTATTGAGATTTTGACGCTCTCGTCAATCAAGCTCCTGAGCGAAACTTGACTGGGGCTGTCCCAAATGATTCAACCAGATCTGCGATCCCCGTCGCTGCGCGGCATGCGCCCAGGGGCATCGTAATCGAAAGACTCTTTATGGCGTCATGGCCGGACTTGTTCCGCCATCTACGACTTTCTTCCTTGCGTCGGACGAAAAGACGTGGATGCCCGCAAAAAGTGCGGGCATGACGACGTATTCAAATAAGCGTGTCGTACAAATCATCCCAATTCGGGTTCATGGTGTGAATCAAGCGGACCTTCCAGGCACGCGGCCAGTGCTTGATCGTCTTTTCACGCTGAATCGCGTAACGAATGTCGTCAAAGCGCTCTGCATAAACCAATCGCCTCAGGTCGTGTTGTTTTGTAAATCCCTCAACAAACCCCTCGCGATGCTCGAAAGCCCGCCGAGGCAAATTGCTGGTGACGCCGACATATAAGATGCCGTCGCGACGATTGGTCATGAAATAAACCCAGCCGCCTCTCATCAACCGATTAAAGCAAGACGTGGATGGCCGGGACAAGCCCGGCCATGACGGCCGAGGGGTTTCCGAAGGCCAGATGTGACGATTGTCGCCGCGCGTCATCTCAGCTCGATCGCTTCAACAGCCAGAATCGTCGGCAGGTGGCGCGCGATCTCCTGCCAGGTCTCGCCCTCGTCGAGGCTGCCGAACACCGAGCCGCTGTTGGTGCCGAAATAAATTCCCGCCGGGTCGCGGTCGTCTGCGTGCGAGTTGACACTAGTACCCCTTTGGGGTACAAGTCCACATGCGCCGACCGCCGGTATCGGTGATCGAACTGCCCGGCTATCGGGGCCGTGCGGATGAGTTTCTCAGCAGCGCCGAACAGGACGCGATCGTTGACCTGATCGCCTATGAGCCGACCTGCGGTGATCTGATTCCTGGCACCGGCGGCTTGCGCAAGGTTCGCGTCGGGCGTGGAAGCAGCGGCAAGCGGGGTGGTGCCCGCGTCATCTATTATTTCCATAACGCGGACTATCCGATCTTTCTCATTGCGCTCTATGCCAAGAACGAAAAAGGCGATTTGAGCGGGCAGGAAAAAAGGAAATTCGCGGTACTTGTACAGGAGATCAAAAATCAATGGCGAAGAAGGTGAAACGGCGGCTGGCCGACGACATTTTGCTCAGCCTGAACGAGGCCCTGAAATATGCCCGCGGTCAGAAGGCCGATGTGATCGTGCACCGCGTGGTGCCGAGCCGCACCGACGCGCGCGAAGCCCGGCATAAGCTTGGCCTGTCGCAGCGCGAGTTCGCCGCCATCATCGGAACCGGCGTCGGCACCGTGCGTAAGTGGGAGCTTGGCACGCGGCGGCCGTCCGGCGCCGCGCGCACTTTGATCGAGATCATCAAGGCCGAACCGAAGGCCGTCCGCCGCGCTCTCGGCAAAAATAAATCGGCCGCGTGAAACGACAGCGAGAATATTCTCGATGCCGGAAGCAAGATTAAAATATCGCGGTCAGCTCTTTGACACGATCGGGTATCTGCTCTGCGAGCTGGCGTTCAAGGCCGATTGTCGTGGTCCGTTCGCTTGGTGTTATCGCATGGGGTGCTGGTTCTACAGCAAGGCGCCCGACAGCGGACAATGATTGTCTCTATGGTAGCGCCTCATCCCAACTCCACCGCCTCAACAGCCAGAATCGTCGGGAGGTGGCGCGCGATCTCCTGCCAGGTCTCGCCCTCGTCGATGCTGCCGAAGATCGAGCCGCTGTTGGTGCCGAAATAAATTCCCGCCGGGTCACGCTCGTCACCGGCCATGGCCTGGCGCAGCACGGTGAAGAAACAGCCCTTCTGCGGAAGGCCTTGCCGCATCGCCTGCCAGCTTTGGCCGCCGTCGCGCGAGCGCCACACCGCCGCAGCGGCGTCGGGCGGGAAACGTCCCGCCGTGTCGCCGTTCAATGGCAGCGTCCAGATCGTGTCCGGATCGCGCGGATGAACGCGGATGGGAAAGCCGAAGGTCGATGGCAAGCCCTTGGTGCAGTCGTTCCAGCTCCGGCCGCCGTCGGCAGAGCGCCAGACGCCATAATGGTTCTGCTGGTAGAGCACGTCGCTTGTGCCCGGCGCGCGGATCATGTTGTGCACGCAGTGCCCGGTCTCGCCATTGCGCGGTCCGGCCGGATGCTCGGCGGGACCGACCGCTTCCGCGTTCGAGAGACGATTGCGGCGCTCCCATGTGGCCCCGCCGTCCTCGGTGGCGAACACGCCGGCCGCCGAGATTCCAACCCAGAGCTTTTTCCGGTTGTTCGGATCGGGGATGATGGTGTGCAGCGTCAACCCGACGCCGCCGGGCGTCCAACTCCCGGCGGACGGGTGATCGGTCAGGCCGTGCAGCTTCACCCAATCCTTGCCGCCGTTGGTGCTGGCGAGAAGGCTCGCCGGCTTGGTGCCCGCATACAGCGTACCGTGCGCGTAGGAGAGCGACCAGATTTGCGCGAACGTGTCGGCGAACGGCAGCGGCGCTTCGCTCCAGCCGATCATCTTTGCGAGATTGGGATCTTTGGCGGCCCAATCGTCCATTGTTCCCCTGGTGAGACGGGTCACATTCCAGGTCGCGCCGCCGTCTTCGCTGCGCCAGACGCCCGCGCCATGCCAATCGCCGCCGCCGCCGGCCCATAGCGTGCCGCTCTCGGGGTCGCCGATCATGTGATTGATCGGCCAACCGTTACAGTAAGGACCTCCAATCGCCCAGCCGCTGCGGTCGCTGCCGCCGGAAAGCAGAAAGGCGCCCTTGGTCGTGCCGACCAGCAGCGTCGTGCGCGTTGCGGACATCGGGTTTTTGCTCTCCATCGAAAGCAACAGTGGACTATAAGATCGCCGTCTTACCCTTCGAAGGCTAGCACAGGCCGCTTCTGTCAGAAATGGTCGCTATCTACATCGACGCCGACGCCTGCCGGTGAAGCAGGGGGTGTATCGCGTCGCCGAGCGGCATGCGCTTCACCGCGGATTCGATCGGCATGACACCAATGTCCCGATTTCGAAGTTCGCAAATGCCCCCGGCCACTCAGATGCGAACTTCGAAATCAAAAGGGACATTGGAAATATTATTAGTTCTAGCGCGGTTTTTGGATTTGAAGTTCCTACGCAAGATTACGGCTGGGTCATAGGAACTTCAAATCCACCGGCTCACGCGCGCGGGGTTCGGCGACCGGCATTGAACTTTTGACCTCACCCTGAGGTGCTCGGCGCGATAGCGCCGAGCCTCGAAGGGCGAGGCCCCGGCGCCTCGGCTTGCATCCTTCGAGGCGCGCCTTTGGCGCGCGCCTCAGGATGAGGTCCTTTAGATCAAGTCCAATAAAGCCGCATCGGGTTGTCGACTAGGAGCGCCTGGCGCTGCGCCGCGGTCGGCGCGATCTTGGGGATGTAATCGACCAGCACGCCGTCGTCCGGCGCCTCCCTCTTCATGTTGGGGTGCGGCCAGTCGGTGCCCCAGATGACGCGGTCGGGAAAGCGCTCGACCAGCGCGCGGCCGAACGGCACTACGTCATCGTAGGGCGGCCCGACCAGGCTCATACGCTCCGGGCAGGTCACCTTGACCCAGAAATTCTTGTGCCGGTCCATCAGGCGGTGGAAGCGCTGGTTGTCCGGGTCATCGACGCCTTTCTTAACGTCGGGCGTGCCCATATGGTCCACCACCACGGCGGTCGGCAATCCGGTGAAGAAACTCTCGAGCTCCGGCAGATCCGGCATCT
>JASHOR010000101.1 GCA_030041005.1 Xanthobacteraceae bacterium | reverse complement strand
TTGACCTGCGTAACATAGGAAAATGAGAGGAAGAAAAGATGACGAACTATACCGTCCGAGTTGAACTTCATGGCGCGAATGATGACGACTATGCCAATCTGCATGCGGCGATGGAGTACGAGGGCTTCGTTCGCTGGATCAAGGGCAGCGACGGAGACAAGAATCGACTGCCGACCGCCGAATACAACATGGCCGATGCCGACATCGACCGATCCGAAGTCCTAAGGCGAGCGAAGGCCGCTGGAAACTCTGTGAAAGCAAACCCAACGCCTTGGATCATTGTCACTGAGTCGGCCGGCCGAACTTGGTCGGGTTTGAAATCGTGGCGAAACTAGCAAGCCGGTTTAGAGCGACGGACATGAGTGAAATGCACTCTCAGCTTGCGCGGGCTTTTATCTCTTTCGCTCCTCGCTTCATGTTGCATCCATGTTGCGTGGAGCTGCCGGCACTCCTTGGTGACCATTGAAATTGCTTGGAAATTTTTTGCAACATGACGCAACATAAAATGGGTGTCGGAGAACGTTTCCGCGCTCTCTAAGTGTCTATTTTTCCAACAGAAGTTTTGGCTGGGGCGGGAGGATTCGAACCTCCGAATGGCGGAATCAAAATCCGCTGCCTTACCACTTGGCTACGCCCCAAAGTGCTGACGAGTGGTCCGATTCCCAACATTCGCATCCCGTTTCGGCACGCCATCGTGCGAATGTTGGAATCAAGGGACCACCAGCAAACATAAGTGCTCGTGGAGCGTTGGATTCGGCATTCGCCTCACGAGCCAGCGGCTTCGGGAGTAGCGCATGTCAAATCCGCCCCACGAGGAGCCGCCGGGCAGAGCGCGCCGTCGGCCGCCGCAAGATAGCGACGCCGGGTCGCCGGATCAATGTTGGCCGGATCGCAGCGAAAATCGCCCCGCGCATGCTTCCGTCGCCCCACTCTCTCCTATAGTACCGCAAAAGCTGTCGATGCCGCGTTCCGGACCGGCAATCGGAGGGAGACCATGACCGACCAAGTCCTGATCGCCGACGACGGCGCGGTACGAGTCATTCGGATCAACCGGCCGGAGAAGAAGAACGCGCTGACGCAGCCGATGTATGCAGCGATGACGCGGGCCTTGCGCGAGGCCGCAGCCGCCCCGCACATCCACTGCATCATGCTCGCCGGCGCGCCCGGGGCGTTCTGCGCCGGCGCCGATATCGGCGAATTTCTGGAAAGCGCGCAGAGCGGCGCATTGCGGCCGAGGACGGTCGAATTTCTCCACGCGCTGGCGCGCAACGGCAAGCCGCTGGTCGCCGCCGTCGGCGGCCTCGCGGTCGGCATCGGCACGACGATGCTGCTGCACTGCGACTATGTGGTCGCCGCCACGACCGCGACGCTGGCCACGCCGTTCTCCAGGCTCGGACTCATTCCCGAAGCCGGATCGAGCCTGCTGGCGCCGATGCGCATGGGCCATGCGCGCGCGTTTGCGCTCCTGGTCATGGGTCGGCCGCTGTCGGCCGCAGCGGCGAAGGAGGCCGGTCTCGTCAACGAGGTGGTGGATGCCGCCGCCGTCGATGAGGTTGCGCTCGCGGCGGCGCAGGAGATCGCGGCTCTGCCGCCGGGCGCCGTCGCGGTGTCGCGCGCGCTGTTGCGCGGCGCGCTTGACGATGTGGTCAGCCGGATCGATACCGAAACCATGCATTTTCGCGAGCGGCTGCAGTCCGACGAGGCGCGCGCCGCGTTTGCCGCGTTCCTGTCGCGCAAGAAGTGAATGCCATGTCGCTCTCTGGAAAGACATTGTTCATCACCGGCGCCTCGCGCGGCATCGGCCTTGCGATTGCGCTTCGCGCCGCGCGCGACGGCGCCAATATCGCCATCGCCGCCAAGACCGCAGAGCCTCATCCCAAGCTTGTCGGCACCATCTACACCGCCGCCGCCGACATCGCGCGAAGCGGCGGCCGGGCGCTGCCGCTCGTCGTCGACGTGCGCGACGAAGCAACGGTCAAAGACGCGCTCGAGCGGACCGCGCAGACATTCGGCGGCATCGATATCGTGGTCAACAATGCCAGCGCGATTTCGCTGACCGGCGTCGTCGATACCGACATGAAGCGGTTCGATCTGATGCACCAGATCAACGCCCGCGGCACCTTCGTCGTTTCCAAATGGGCCGTCGGCTATCTGCGCAAGGCGGCCAATCCGCACATCCTGATGATCTCGCCGCCGCTCGACATGAAAGAAAAGTGGTTCGCGCCGCACACCGCATATTCCATGTCCAAGTTCGGCATGAGCCTCGTCGTGCTCGGTCTTGCCGGCGAATTGCGCAACGACGGCATCGCGGTCAACGCGCTGTGGCCGCGCTCCATCATCGCCACCGCGGCAATTCGCAACCTCCTTGGCGGCGATGAAAGAATGCGCCAGGCACGCAAGCCCGAGATCATGGCGGACGCGGCCTACGCGATTTTCTCAAGCCCGGCGCGTGAATTCACCGGCCGCTTTCTCATTGACGACACCTTCCTGTACGAACGCGGGGTGACCGATTTCGCGCGCTATCGCGTCGACCCGACGCAGGAGCTGGCGCCCGATTTTTTCGTTCCCGACAGCATCCCGCCGCCCGCTGCCGGCGAACGGCCCCGCCGAACTTAGCGGCGAGCGCGAGGGATATCGGAGGGAAGCTCATTTATGATCCGCTTCAGCCGCGCCGGCGTGACCGGAAGCGCGGTCACGGCGCCGGGCGCACCGAGCGCGTCGTTGATGGCGGAGACGAGCGCCGCTCCAACCCCGGTGATGCCGCTTTCGCCGGCGCCCTTGACGCCGAGCGGATTGAGCGTGCTCGGCGCATCCTCGGTCAGCAGCACGTCGACGTGCGGAACGTCGTGACAGGTCGGCATCAGATAATCGGCAAAATTCACCGCCAGCGGCGTGCCGGCGTCATCGTAGGTGAATTCCTCGAACAACGCGCCGCCCAGCCCTTGCGCCATGCTGCCGACCATCTGCCCTTCCACCAGCATCGGATTGACCGCGACCCCGACATCGTAGGCGGCGAGATAACGATCGACAGTGACTCTCCCGGTATCCCGATCGATCGTCACCGCAGCAATGTGCACGCCGTAGGGATAGGTCATGTGATCGGCGGCGAAGATGCCTTCGGCGCTTAGCCCGGGATCCTGGCCGCGCTTGATTGCCGCAGCCGGGCTGAGCGCGGCAGCAATCTCGGCGAGGGTGATGGAAGGGCCATTGGGCTGGTCGCCCCGCATGACGCGGCCGTCGATGATGCTCAAGCGTCTCGGGTCCGATTCCTGCAGTTCGGCGGCGGCAATCGCCAGCGCTTTGGCGCGTACCTTCAAGGCGGCAAGATGCGTCGCCGAACCAGTCATTACCGTGCCGCGACTGGCATGGGCGCCAAACCCCCATTCCATGAGATCGGTCCTGCCGTGCAATACGCGGACATTGCGATAATCGACGCCGAGGGCATCGGCGCAAATCTGTGCAATGACGGTCTCGACTCCTTGGCCGAGTGAAGCCGAACTGGTGGTGACGACCACGGCGCCGCTGCTGTCGACATTGATTCGAACGCCGTCCACCGGACCGAGTCCGCTCTTCTCGAGAAAGAAAGACAGCCCAGCGCCGACGGCCTCGCCAGCCTCGCGACGCACCTTCATTTCGGCCTGAAGACTGTCCCATTTCGCGCGCTTGAGCGCCTTGTCGAGCATCCCGGCATAATCGCCCGAATCAAGCACGATCTCGGCTTCATTGCCGGACAGCCGGCGCACATAGGGCATGGCGGACTTGGCAATCAGATTCCGGCGCCGCACCTGTATTCGATCGATGCCGATCCTGTCGGCAATCGCGTCCATCAATTGCTCGCAAACGAACGTCGATTCGTAGCGGCCCGGAGAACGATAGGTTCCGGCGGGTGTCTTGTTGGTGAGGCGGAAATGACCGGCGACGCGATAGGACGGGACGTGGTACGGCCCCGGCAGCATGCTTGCCGTCCATTCCGCGACGCGCGCGCCCGCCGTGCGGATGTAGGCCCCCTGATCGAGGAAGAACTCGTCATCAATCGCCAAGATGCGGCCCGCGGCGTCGACCGCGGCGCGAATCCGGTGATGCTGCTGGCGCGAATGATTGGCGGCGATCAGATGCTCGCGCCGATCCTCGATCCATTTCACCGGCCGCTTGAACCGCAGTGCGGCGGCGCAGACCAGAACATCCTCCGGATAGACCTCGCCGCGAATGCCGAAGCCTCCGCCAACGTGGCACTCGTATAACTGAACCGACGACGGGCTGCGCCGCAGCAATTTTGCGATCAGGTCGCGGGCGGGATGAAGCCGTTTGGTTGCGGCGTGCAGTTCGATGATGTCGCGCCCGGCATCGTAGCGGGCAATCGCGCCGCGGGTTTCCAAGGGAACCCCTGAGTGTCTGCCGATCGAGAGTTCGAGCGCGACAATCGTATCGGCATTGGAGAATGCGGCGTCCACGTCGCCGAATTCTTTGCGAACAACTGTCGGCTCGGTGGTGAGCGCGCCGGAAAATCGGCCGGGCGGATCGAGAGCCGACAGGATCGGAGGCTGTTCAGCAATGTCTATCTTGACCAGATCGGCGATGTCCTCCGCGCGGTAGGCATCCTCGGCGAACACCAGCGCGACCGGCTCTCCCACATAGCGGACGAATTCGCCGGCGAGCACATGCTGCCGATACGGATCGAGCCCCTTGATTTCGGTCGCGCGAAGATCGATCGGCGGGATATCGGCCACGTCCGCTGCCGTCCAAACCGCGTAACAGCCTGGCGCGGCGCGGCCTGCAGCGGCGTCGATCGAAACGATGCGTCCGTAAGCGTGGGCCGAACGCACCACGCGCATGTGCAGCTCGTGCGGGAAGGAAATGCTTGCCGCAAACCGGCTGCGCCCGGTCACGATCGGCAAATCTTCGAGCCGGGTGACGGATCTCTCGGCGACGGTCTTCCTGCGGGAAGTCGGGCTGCGCTCGAATATCGTGTTCATTCCACCGACCAGGATCAGTTCGGGTTGAAACCGGTCTTCTCCACCATCTCCTTCCATTTGGCGGCTTCCTGCTTCATCGCAGTCACGGTTTCGGCCTGCCCCTGCGGCTGTAGCAGAAATCCCAGGGCGGTAAGGCGGGCGGTAACGTCGGGCCGCACCAGCGCCTTGTTGATCATTGAATTCAGCTTCCCGGCGATATCGCCGGGCAGATTCGGCGGGCCAAAGAAAGCGATCCAGGAAGGATTTTCGAGATCGGGGAAGCCAAGTTCGCCGAGTGTTGGAACATCCGGAAGCATCGCCAGCCGCCGATGCGACGCCGACGCAAGGACGCGGAGCGAACCGCCCTTCAGGAACGGCAATGCCGGCGGCACCGTGGTTGCGGCGAGATCGACCTGATTGCCGAGCACCGCATTGAGCACGTCGGCGCCGCCCGAATAGGGCACGGACGTCGCGTTGATCCCGGGCACAGCCTTGAATATGTATTCGGCGGTCAAATCCTCAGCAGTCCCTATTCCCGAGGACGAAAACGTGACGCGTCCCTTTTTCACGCGGCGCACATAGTCCATCAAATTTGGCGAGGTAACGCTGTGGTTGACGGCGAAGATCATCGGCGCGGTCGCCGCGATCGCGATCGGCGTCAATTGCGTGCGCGGATCGACGGCGCCTTTCACCACAGTCGCGTTGATGGCGACAGCCGTGGTCGTCACCAGCAGGGTGTAGCCGTCAGGTGCGGCGTCTGAAACGATTTTCGCCCCCAGCGCTCCAGATGCGCCGCCGCGGTTCTCGACCACGAAACTCTCCCCGGTGGCGTCGTTGAGTTTCTGACCGACCAGGCGCGCGATGATGTCGGTGATGCCGCCCGGCGCGAAGGCCACGATGATCCGCACCGGCCGGTTGGGGAAACCGGACTTCGCGGATACCGGAGCAGCGGCAGCAATCATCGCCGCGAGCCCAACGATGCAGCGTGCGAACGCGCGCCGCTTTGCCCCGAACGCGGTCAGTCTTTCGTTGATCGTCGTACTGCGATGACGCATTACCTTCGGTCCTCACGCTCGTGTGGCAGTTCAGAAGTCCGCATCATTCCTGCCGCGACCTCGTCATGCGGACTTCTGAATCGGGACACTAGAGTTTCTGGATTACCTTCTCGCCGAACAGCCGCATGGATTTGAGGATTTCCTGCTGGGGCAGTCCGGGCGTCCAGTCGAATCGCACCAGCATGTAAGTGGCGCCGAGGCGCTGTTCGTATTCCTTGATCTGGTCGATGCACTCTTGCGGAGCCCCGAGGATGAAGCGGTCGTTCGCCAGCCGGTCGAAATTCCAGCTCAGCTCGTTGGGATCGCTCATCGCTTCGTTCTGTTTCCATTTGATGTAGATCGAACGGTAAAGCTCCTCAAGGCACGGGCGCGCCTTGGCGGCGGCTTCAGCCCGATCGGCGGCCACGAATGTCTCGCGGATGATCGGAAGATCCGGCGTGCCGGAGCGGCCGTTCTTCTTCCAGGCGGCGCGGAACAGGTGCACTTGATGCTCAAGCTCGGCGATCGCCGAGTGCGGGCCAATCATCCAGCCGTCGCCGAACCTGGCGGCGCGCTCCACGGCCGCGTCGGAATTGGCGGCAATCCAGATCGGCGGGCGCGGCTTCTGCAGCGGCTTGGGGTCGACCGTCACATCCTTGAGCCGATATTCCTTGCCGTCGAAGCTGACATGATCCTCGGTCAACAGCCGCTTGAAGATCTCGATTCCTTCGACAAAGCGCTGCAGACGCTGGGCCTTGGTCAAGCCGAACGCGCTCAGCTCCTCATTACGGTAACCGAGCCCGAAACCGACGAAGGATTTGCCGCCGTTGAGCACGTCGAGGCTGGCAAGCTCGCTGGCCAAGGAGACGGGATCGCGAAGCCCGAGCAAAGTGATCGCGGTGCCGACCTCGCAATGCGTCGTCTCGGCGCACAGCCGAGCCAGCGCCGGGACCTGATGCAGGCGCTGCAGTCCGGGGATGTTGTAGTGTTCGCCCATGGAAAAGCCGTGAAAGCCGCTTTGGTCGGCAACCCGGACCTGCTCGATCAGGGTCTGCATGAGAGTGTGGCCAGGCTTCTGGATGGAAACCTGCGGATTGAGTTGGACGCCAATTTTCATGAATTGCCTGCCTCGCGACCGCGGATGCTAAAGTGAATGAGGGTGAAATCCACGCGGGGCGCCGTTGCCGCTGCTTGAGCGCTCCGATGCAGGAAACGCCCCGCGAGCCTGAACCGCGTATGGATTGCTGTTAGGCTGGTTAGGTTCAGTATAGTCATGTTCAATTGGCGTGACCATCGCCAATGCAGAATCGCCGATAGCGTGAGCAATCAGATGCGTGCCAGCGCCAGTTGCTGCAGAGCATTCGATCAAGGAGATCGTCCATGATCTACCGCGCACCGCTTGCCGATATCGGCTTCGCGCTCAGATACGGCGCCGGGCTTCCCGCCGCGATCGCGGAAGGATTGTTCGGCGACCTGACCATGGACGATGTCGATGCCGTGCTTTCCGAAGCCGGCCGCTTCGCTGCCGAGGTGGTCGCGCCGCTCAACCGCGTCGGCGACACCTGCGGCACGCCGTTCAAGGACGGCGCCGTCACCACGCCGCCCGGCTGGAAGCAAGCTTATGACGGCTGGCGCGACGGCGGCTGGAATGGTCTCGCCGCGCCCGTCGAATGGGGCGGTCAAGGCCTGCCGCAGACGCTCAACATGGCGTGTCTGGAAATGTGGAACGCGGCCGCCATGGCGTTCGCCGTCGGTCCGCTACTGACCATTGCGGCGATCGACGCCCTTCATGCCCATGGCTCCGAAGCGCTCAAGCGCGCGTATCTGAAGAAGCTCGTGTCCGGCGAGTGGACCGGGAGCATGCAGCTCACCGAGCCGCAAGCCGGCTCCGACGTGGGCGCGCTGCGCACCCGCGCCGAGCGCGCGGGCGACGGCTCCTACCGTCTCAAGGGACAGAAAATCTTCATCACCTATGGCGAGCACGATCTCACCGACAACATCGTGCATTTCGTGCTCGCCCGGCTGCCCGATGCGCCGCCCGGCACGCGCGGCATCTCGCTGTTTCTGGTGCCGAAGTTTCTGCTCAATGCGGATGGCTCGCTCGGCGCTAGGAACGACATCCGCGCCCATTCGGTCGAGCACAAGCTCGGCATCCACGGCTCGCCGACCTGCACGATGATTCTCGGCGACGGCGACGGCGCGGTCGGCTACGTCGTCGGCGCGGAGAACGCCGGCATGGCCTGCATGTTCACCATGATGAACCGCGCGCGGCTCGCGGTCGGCGTGCAGGGCGTCGGCGTAGCCGAACGCGCCACGCAACAGGCGCTGGCCTACGCGCGCGAGCGCCGTCAGGGCCGCACCGCCGGCATGCCGGCGACCCAATCGGCGGCCATCATCGCCCATCCCGACGTGCGCCGCATGCTGCTGTCGATGCGCGCGCTCACCGCCGCTGCGCGCACCATCTGCTACGCGACCGCGATCGCGCTTGACCGTTCGGAACGAAGCGCCGGCCCGGCCGCGCGCAAGGCGGCGTACGATCTCGCCTCGCTGCTCACGCCGGTCGCCAAGGCCTACGCGACGGACATCGGCATCGAAGTCGCCTCGCTCGGCGTGCAGGTGCACGGCGGCATGGGCTTCATCGAGGAAACCGGCGCGGCGCAGTTCTATCGCGACGCCCGGATCGCCGCGATCTACGAGGGAACGAACGGCATCCAGGCAATCGATCTGGTCACGCGCAAGCTGGCGCTGTCAGGCGGCGCGGCTGTAAACGCGCATCTTGCGGATTTGCGCGCCATCGTCGAGACGGTGAAGGCAAACAACGATCCGACGCTCGGCGCGACTGCGGTGCGGCTCGAGGACGCCGTCGAATGTCTCGCGCGCGCCACCGCGTGGATGCTCGGCCGGCCGGACCAGGAGGCCGACGCGGCACTCGCGGGCGCCAGCCCCTATCTGCGGCTGTTCGGCATCGCCACCGGCGGCTGCCTCCTGGCCAAACAGGCGGTCGCGGCGCTGCGGCTCACGGACGAGGCGGCGCCGCGCGTCGCGCTGGCGCGTTTCTTCGCCGAGAACTATGCGGTACAGAGCGCCGCGATCGAACGGACCATCATCGAAGGCGCGCCGGGCCTGCTCGGCGCCGATGCGGCGCTGAGCTAGAGTCCGCATCATTCCTGCCGCGACCTCGTCATGCGGAGTTCTGAACCAAAGCCACACGAGATCAATGAGTTGCCAGTGTCCTTCGATTCCGAAGTTCGCCGACGAGGGTGCCGCATAATGATGCGAACTTCGGAATCGGGACACGAGGACATTTTTCTCGGCCATCAAGCGGCGATGACGGGTTTCGCTCGCGCTCAACCGGGCCTACATTGCGTCGATGCCAACCCTGCTCATCAGCCACCCCGCCTGTCTCAACCACGTGACGCCCGCCGGTCATCCCGAGCGTCCGGATCGCCTGCGCGCGGTCGACCGCGCGCTGGAAGCGGAAAAATTCCAGCCGCTTGTGCGCGTGACGGCACCCCTCGCGGCGCTGGAAACCGTCGCGCTCTGCCATCCGATGGACTACATCGAGGAGATTCGCGACGCCACGCCGCGCGAGGGTCTGGTGCGACTCGATGCCGATACCTCGATGTCGCCCGGCAGTTTCGAGGCGGCCCTGCGCGCGGTCGGCGGCGGGATCCTGGCGGTCGACGAGGTCGTTGCCAAGAAGGCTCGAAACGCCTTCGTGGCCACGCGCCCGCCCGGCCATCATGCGGAGACCGCGCGGCCGATGGGATTTTGTTTCTTCGACAATGCCGCGATTGCGGCACGCTATGCGCAGAAGCAGTACGGCATTGCCCGCGTCGCGATCATCGACTTCGACGTGCATCACGGCAACGGCTCGCAGGAGATTTTCTGGTCGGACCGATCGGTGATGTACTGCTCGACGCATCAGATGCCGCTGTTCCCGGGCACCGGGGCGGTTGGCGAATCCGGCGAGCACAACACCATCGTCAACGCGCCGCTTCGTCCCGGCGATGACGGCGCGGTCTTCCGCGCCGCCTTCGAAGAGCGCGTGCTGCCGCGGCTGCGTGATTTCCGCCCGGAGCTGATCATCATTTCCGCAGGCTTCGACGCCCATTTCCGCGATCCGCTCGCCAACATCAATCTGGAGGAGAGCGATTTCGTCTGGGCCACGCAAAAAATCATGGATGTCGCCGACCAATGTGCCGACGGACGCATCGTCTCGCTGCTCGAAGGCGGCTACGATCTGCAGGCGCTCGGCAGTTCGGCCGCAGCGCACGTGCTGGCGCTGATGGGAGGCTGAGAGATCGCCGCGGAGCGCCGCGCGCGGACCGACCGCGGATTGCGTGCAGCACGAGCGCGCCCACATTGTCCGACTTGGAGAGAGTGTCATGGCCGAGCCCGGCAACAAGAACGCCGACGAAATCGAGCAAATGCCGTTCGAACGCGCCATCGCGGAGCTGGAATCGATCGTCAAGCGGCTGGAAGAAGGCAGCGTGCCGCTCGAGGAATCGGTCGCGATCTACGAACGCGGCGAGGCGCTCAAGCGCCGCTGCGAGCATCTGCTGCGCCAGGCTGAAGCGCGGGTGGAAAAGATCACGCTCGATGCGCAGGGCAAGCCCACCGGCACCGAACCGCTGGACGTGGACTAGCATCGTATCGGACCCTCCCCGACCGATTCGCCGCGTCGGGCGCGAACGCGCTAGTCACCGGCCGTCCCCGCGGGACCAACACTACCCCTCGGGCTCACGGGCCGAAAAAGCCCTCGATTTTGTGGCTTTACAAACAAGAACAAAAAGAGAACACTACACCGTCTGCGTCCAGGCAAAGGAGAGCAATCATGGACCCGGACAAGCGATGCGCGTGGCTGCGCAAGCTCGACGAGGAATGTCCCTATCAGGTGGCCCTGCCGCGCCGGCGGCTGTTCGAGGACAGCGAGATCATGGACTTCCTCATCCGCCATGTCGGCAAGTTCGACATGTATGTGGAAGACGATTATGCGGCGTTCGTGCGCTATTGTTTCGAAGACCCGATGGACGCCGAAGCGTTTCGCGCTCGCTTCGAGCCGAAGGACGAGCGCTTCAGGCTGGCCGGCTGAGGTCGTGGCATCGGCTGCGCAGCGGCCGCCACGCGGATCGCGGCGGCCGGGCATGAGGCGGAAGGCAGGCGCATGAGTTATGTGACGCGTCCTGCAAGCGCCGTTAGTGATAACCGATGTCGCCGCGCGCCTTGCCGCGGAAAACCCAATAGGACCAGGCGGTGTACATGAGGATGACCGGCAGCAGAAACAGCGTGCCGATCAGAAGAAACGCTTGCGTGCTGGGCGAGGAGGCCGCCTGCCACAGCGTGTAATGATACGGCACGATCATCGGCCACACGCTGACGGCGATGCCGATAAAGGACATCAAGAACAGCCCGATCGCGCCGAGAAACGGCGCAAGCTCCCGGCGGCCCGCGAACGCAAACCACTCGCCGATCACGAGCAGAGCGGTGATGATCGGCACCGGCGACAGCAAGGCGACGTCGGGCCAAGTGAACCAGCGTTGCGCGATGCGGGCGTTCGCCATTGGCGTCCAGATGCTCACCCCCACAATGGCCACGGCGACCCCGACAAGCGCAATGCGGCCGGCGTGGCGCGCCCACTGCTGCAGCGCGCCCTCGGTCTTGAGCACAAGCCAGCCGGCGCCGAGCAGGCTGTAGCCGAAAACCAAGGCAAGCCCGACCAGAAGCGCGAACGGCGTCACCCAATCGAGCGACGTGCCGCCGAATTGTTGGCCGTTGACCTTGAATCCCTGAATGAAGGTGCCGAGCACGACTCCCTGCGCGTAGGTGGCCACGATCGAGCCGCCGTGAAAGGCGCGGTCCCAGAGCCGCCGCAACGCTTCATGCTTGAAGCGAAACTCGAATGCGACGCCGCGAAACACCAGCGCCAGCAGCATGATCAGAATCGGGAAATAGACCGCCGGAATGATGATGGCGAAGGCAATCGGGAATGCGGCAAGCAGGCCCAAGCCGCCGAACACGAGCCAGGTTTCGTTGCCGTCCCAGATCGGCGCGATCGAGTTCATCACGATGCCGCGCCGCTCCTCATCGGCAACGAAGCCATAGAGGATGCCGACACCCAGATCGAAGCCGTCGAACACCACGTAATAGAACACCGCGAGCCCGAGCAGCACGGTCCACAGCGGCACCAGATCGAGAACCATGGCGCTATCCGCTACGCGTCCGCGCCGGCGCGCGCGGCGTCTTCGAACGGCCGGTTCGGACGGCCGCTCTCGACCTGTTGCGGTTCGGCCGCCTCCTGCGGGCCGCGCCGCACCAGTCCGAGCATGAACGCGATGCCGGTCGGGAACATGATCAAATAAACGATGATATAGAGCGCAAGCGAGACGGCAACGTTCGCTCCGGTGAGCGAGGGCGAAACCGAATCCGCCGTGCGCAGCAGCCCGTAAACGGTCCAGGGCTGGCGCCCGACTTCGGTGGTGATCCAGCCGGCCAGAACCGCGAGAAAGCCGAACGGCGCCACGATTTGGCACAGCCGCAGGAACCATACCGAATCCCAAAGCCGTCGGCGCAGTTGCAGGATTTGGCCGACGATCACCACCGCCAGCATGATAAGGCCTATTCCGACCATGATGCGGAAGGCGAAGAACGGCGGCGCCACCGGCGGACGCTGGTCGGGCGGCCATTCCTTCAAGCCCTTGATCTCGCCGTTCCATGAATGCGTGAGAATGAGGCTGCCGAGATCGGGAATTTCGATGGCGTCGTGCATCGCGGCATCGGCGTCGTCGGGAATGCCGAACAGCGTGAGCGGCGTCGGCCGCTCGGTGTCGTAACGGCCCTCGATGGCGGCGATTTTCGCCGGCTGGTATTCGAGCGTGTTGAGTCCGTGCTGGTCGCCGAGAAATATTTGCAGCGGCACGATGACGATGAGGAGGTTGAGCGCCATGCGGATCATGACGCGCGCGTCGTCCACGGCCCGACCGCGGCGCAAGAGCCAGGCGCCCACGCCCATCACGACGAAAGCGGTCGTGATGTAGAAGGCCGTCACATTGTGCGCGAGGCGGTAGGGAAAGGAGGGGTTGAAGATAATGGCGAGCCAATCGGCCGGCTCGAAACGACCGTTGACGATCTTATAGCCGGCCGGCGTCTGCATCCACGAGTTGGTCGCCAAAATCCAGAACGACGAAAACAGCGTTCCGAACGCAACCATGAGGGCGGCAAAAAAATGCACCCAGGGCGGCACCAGGCGACGACCGAACAGGAGCACGCCCAGAAACGACGCCTCCAGGAAGAAGGCCGTCAGGCCCTCGTAGGCCATCAACGGAGAAAGCACGTCGGCGGTCGCTTCGCTGAAGCGGCTCCAGTTGGTGCCGAACTGAAACGGCATGATGATGCCGGAGACGACGCCCATGCCGAACGATACCGCGAAGATTCGCGTCCAAAATCCGGACAGACGAAACCAGACGTCGCGTCCGGTAAAGAAATGGAGACCTTCGAGAACGGCTATGTAGGAGGCCAGTCCGACGGTGAAGGCCGGCAACAGGATATGCCAGGAGACCACCCAGGCCCATTGCAGACGCGATATCAGCAGCGGATCGAGCGTCATATACATGAATTATAGGCCCGTTGCTCAACGGATGACAGTCGCGCGGTCTATCTTGTCGGCAGCCGTTGCCGCACCTTGCCGATGTCGTGCCAGGGATCGCTTTTGAAATGCTTCTTCAGATTAAGTACGGTGAACTCGTTGGCGGCGGTGGTGCTTGCGAGCCGATCCCATGACAACGGCGCGGACACCGGGGCGCCGGCGCGTGCCCGCGTCGAATAGGGGGCGACCGACGTCGCCTCGCGGGAGTTGCGGAAATAGTCGATGAAGATGCGGCCGTCGCGAAGCGATTTGGTCATCTTGCCGACGTAGCGCCGCGGGTCGTCGGCAGCCATGCGCAGCGCAACTCTTTGCGCGAAATCCTTCACCGTGTCCCAGTCGGTGTCGTCGATCGGCACCACGACGTGGATACCCTTGCCGCCCGAAAGCTTCACGTAGCTTTCGAGTTTTTCCTGTTGCAGCCGGTCGCGCGTCTCGCGCGCGGCGGCGACGATCTCATCCCAGCCGACGCGCTCCCCGGGATCGAGATCGAAAACCACGCGATCGCAGGTTTCCAGGCTGTCGAGCCGCGAGCCGCGGACATGAATCTCCAGCGCTCCCGTTTGCACCAGCGCAATCAGATCGTCGAGCGTCTTGATCGCAATCACGTCGTGGTCCTTGCCCGGCACGGCCTGGCGAAGCGGCGACGATTTTATCGTCGCGGCAATATGCTTTTGAAAGAAACTCTCGCCGCCGACGCCCTCCGGCGCGCGAACCAGCGACAGCGCGCGGCCGACAATGTGCGGCTCGATCCAGGGCCAGACCGACACGTAGTATTCGGCGAGATCCTGCTTGGTGACGCCGACGTCGGTCCAATACACGCGATCGGCATGGGTCAGCCGCACCTTGCCGACGGAGGCCGGCGCGGCTGCGTTTCGCCCGCCGGGCGCCGCTCGCGATTTGCCTGCGCTTCCCGTCGATTTCTTCACCGGCTGGGCGCGCGCCGATGCCGCCGCGGAAAGCGGAGTTTCGCGCACCACCTCGCGCGCCGGCTTGTCCTCGCGCAGTCCCTTGTAGGAGGCCTGCCGCAGCAATCCGTCGTGCGTGATGCCGCGAAATTCGGCTTCGACAACGAGCTGCGGCTTCACCCAGATGACGTTCTTGCGCCGCTCGTCCGCCGGCAGCGCGACCGGCGGCCGTTCGATCCGCAGCTTCTGCAGCCGCTGCCAAAGCTCGCGTGCCGTGGCGCGCGTGTAGCCGGTGCCGATGCGTCCGGCATATCGGAGCGCGCCGTTTTCGTGGAAGGCCACCGTCAGCGCGCCGACGGCGCCGGGCATCGCGGTCGATGGCGAAAAGCCGGCGACGACGAATTCCTGCTCGTTGTGGCATTTGGTCTTGATGAAATTTTCCGAGCGGCCGCTGCGGTACGGTGCGTCACGCTGCTTCGAAACGATGCCTTCGAGGCCCATGGCGCAGGCATGCTTGAAAAGGAGCGGCCCCTCCTCGTCGAAATGTCCGGCATAGCGAACCGGCCCGGTGCGCGCGCTGCGCAACAGCCGCGCCAGCGCAGCCTTGCGCTCGACCAGCGGATTTTTCGCCAAGTCGCGGCCGTCGAGATAGAGAAGATCGAACACCCAATAAACCAGGCGGTCGTTGCGACCGTTCTTCAGATCGGTCTGCAAGAGCGAGAAATTTGAAATGCCTTTCTGGTCCTCGACGACCAGTTCGCCGTCGAATATTGCAGTCTCCGCGGGCAGCGCGGCGACCGCCTCGGCGATGGTCGCAAACCGCGCGGTCCAATCCTGCTGATGTCGGGTGAGCAATCGCACCTTGCCGCGGTCGAGCCGCGCCTCGATGCGATAGCCGTCGTATTTGATCTCATGCAGCCATTGCGGCCCGCTCGGCGCCGCGGCGCGAAGAGTCGCGAGGCTCGGCGGGATGAAATCGGGCAGCCGCGCGCGGCCCGCAGCAGTCGCCGGGCCAGCCGCTTTGCGCACTTTCTTCTCCACCGCGCCGTTGGCCGCGGATTTGACCTTCGCGCTGGCGCTTTTCAGCGTCGAGCGTCTTGGCCTCGCTTTCGGCCGGATTTTGGCCGGCGCGCCCTTTTGTGCATAGGCGCGCAGTTCCTCCTTGAACGCGCTTTGCGACTGGCGCGACGGATCGGGCTTGCCGCCACGGGCGCGGTTGCTGTGCCAGACGCGCTTGCGACCTTTGCCACCGGCGATCTCTTCGATCGAGCGGCCGGTCGCGGCCGACAGCGGCTCTTCCTCAAGGATGTCGCGCGTGGTGCTGGCGTCCTCGTCTTTGGCCTTGATCAGCAGCCAGTTGTCGTGGCGCTCGTTCGGGCGCCCGCGCATGCGCACCAGATGCCAGCGGCCATGCAGCTTTTCGCCGTTGAGGTCAAAGACCAGATGCCCCTTGGCATAGCCCGCGTGCGGATCGCCCTGCGGAGTCCAACGGCCGCGGTCCCAGACCATGACGGTGCCGCCGCCGTATTCGCCGGCCGGAATCGTGCCTTCGAAAGTGTTGTATTCGACCGGATGATCCTCGACATGGACGGCGAGGCGCTTTTCCCCCGGGTCAAGACTAGGGCCGCGGGTCACCGCCCAGCTTTTCATCACTCCGTCGAGTTCGAGCCGAAGGTCATAGTGCAGCCGGCGCGCAGCGTGCTTCTGGATCACGTACCGGCTGCCGCCGCCCCGCCCAATCCGACCGCGCGGCTCCGGGGTTATGCTGAATTGCCGCTTCCTGCGATAAGTTTCGAGCGCCATGACGCCTCAATCCGGTCCAAATGGCTTTTTTGTGATGGATCCTGACCGCCGCCTCGTCATTTTTCCTCCATCAAGGTGGCAAACACTGAACCGGCTTCCTACCATTATGGAAACTCGGGTCCCTGTCGGGGTCTGATCAAGGTATGAACCCGACGGCGGGTTCGCGCGTTCCGTCCGGAAGTGCCCTGAAATTGCACCCCGGGGCCGGAGTGGTGTAACTTTAACGGAATTTTCCCTTCCGGCCGGTAGCTGGGCGCGCACATAACGCAATAAAAGCCGTTGCGCCGATAGATTAGTGGAGCTTAGCGTGACTGTTCGAGCAACTCCTTTACTTGATCTCATCAAGACCCCGGATGACCTGCGACACCTTGACGAGAGTCAATTGCGGCAAGTCGCCGACGAATTGCGGCAGGAGACGATCGACGCCGTGGCAGTGACGGGCGGCCACCTCGGCGCCGGGCTCGGCGTGATCGAATTGACGGTAGCGCTGCATTACATCTTCAATACGCCGTCCGACCGGCTGGTTTGGGACGTCGGCCATCAAGCCTATCCGCATAAGATTCTGACCGGCCGCCGCGATCGCATCCGCACGTTGCGCCAGGGCGGCGGCCTTTCCGGATTCACCAAACGGGCGGAGAGCAATTACGACCCGTTCGGCGCCGCGCATTCCTCCACCTCGATCTCGGCGGCGCTCGGCATGGCGGTCGCCCGCGACCTGCAGCATAAGCAGAACAACGTCATCGCCGTCATTGGCGACGGCGCCATGTCGGCCGGCATGGCCTACGAGGCCATGAACAATGCCGGTTCGATGGATTCCCGGCTGATCGTCGTGCTTAACGACAACGACATGTCCATCGCGCCGCCGGTCGGCGCGCTGTCCGCCTATCTGGCGCGGCGCGTCTCCGGGCGCGGCTATCACCGCCTGCGGAGCATTTTTCGGCGCATTGCCCGGAACATGCCGAGCAAGACGCTGCAGCACCGCGCGATGGCTATGGAGCAATACGCGCGCGGGCTGGTCACCGGCGGCACGCTGTTCGACGAACTGGGCTTCTTCTATGTCGGGCCGATCGACGGCCATAACCTCGATCACCTGCTGCCGGTGCTCAAGAACGTCCGCGACATGAAGAACGGGCCTATCCTCGTTCACGTCGTGACGCAGAAGGGCAAAGGCTACGCGCCGGCGGAGAAATCCGCCGACAAGTATCACGGCGTGGTCAAGTTCGATGTCGCTACCGGCGCCCAGGTCAAGGCCAAGGCGGCCGCCCCGGCCTATCAAAAGGTGTTCGGCGAGAGTTTGATCAAGGAAGCGCGCAAGGATGACAAGATCATCGCCATCACCGCGGCGATGCCGTCGGGCACCGGGGTCGACCTGTTTCAGAAGGAATTTCCCGATCGCACGTTCGACGTGGGGATTGCCGAACAGCACGGCGTGACCTTTGCGGCAGGGCTTGCGACCGAAGGGTTCAAGCCGTTCGCGACGATCTACTCCACGTTCCTGCAGCGCGCCTACGATCAGGTCGTGCACGATGTTGCCATTCAGCGGCTGCCGGTGCGGTTTGCCATGGACCGCGCCGGCCTCGTCGGCGCCGACGGGCCGACGCATGCCGGCGCGTTCGATGTGGCCTATCTGGGCTGCCTGCCCGGCTTCGTGTTGATGGCGCCCTCCGACGAGGCGGAGCTGGTGCATATGGTCTCGACCGCGGTAGCGATCGACGACCGGCCTTCGGCGCTGCGCTATCCACGCGGCGAGGGTTTCGGCGTGCCGATGCCGCAAGAAGGCAAGCCGCTCGAAATCGGCAAGGGCCGCATCGTACGCGAGGGCACCAAAATCGCCTTGTTCTCCTATGGCGGACGATTGCGCGAATGCCTCAAAGCCTCCGACGAGCTTGCGACCTACGGCTTGTCGACCACGGTCGCCGACGCGCGCTTCGCCAAGCCGCTCGATGTCGATCTTTTGCTGCGGCTGGCGCGCGAGCACGAAGTGCTGCTCACCGTCGAGGAAGGCTCGATCGGCGGCTTCGGCACATTCGTGCTGCAGGCGCTCGCCGAGCACGGCGCGCTCGACCGCGGCCTCAAGGTGCGCGCGATGGTGCTGCCCGACATTTTCATCGATCAGGACTCTCCGAACGCCATGTACGCCAAGGCCGGTCTCGACGCCAAAGGCATTGTCGCCAAGGCGTTCGAGGCGCTCGGTCAGAATCTGCGCGGCGAGACGGTGAAGCTCGTCAGGTCGTGAGCCAATTTTCTCCCCCGCTGTGCGGGGGGAGAATAAGCAAATGACCAAACAACGCGCCGATCGACTTCTGGTCGCGCGCGGCATCTTTGAAAGCCGCGCCCGGGCGCAGGCGGCGATCGCCGCCGGCCTCGTGCGCGCCGACGGTTCGCCGGTACGGAAAGCCGCGGAAGAAATCTCCGACGCGGCGATCATCGAAGCCGAACCCGAGCACCCTTACGTATCGCGCGGCGGCGTCAAGCTCGCCGCGGCGCTCACTCACTTCGGGCTCGACGTGAGGGACCGCACCTGCCTCGATGTCGGCGCCTCGACGGGCGGCTTTACCGAGGTGCTGCTGCTGCGCGGCGCACGCCACGTCTATGCGGTCGATGTCGGGCGCGATCAACTTCACCCACGCTTGCGCGGCCATGACAAAATCACTTCCATTGAAGAGACCGATATCCGCGCGCTCGATCCATCGCGATTTGCCGCATTGCCGAACTTCGCCGCCGTGGACGTGAGTTTCATTTCGCTGAAGCTGGTGCTGCCGGCAATCGAAAGACTCCTGCACGGGCAGGCGACGCTGGTCGCGCTGATCAAGCCCCAATTCGAAGCCCCGCGCCGCGACATCAAAAAGGGCATCGTCCGCGACGCTCGCGTCCACGCCGCCGCGTGCGCCGACCTCGAAGCGTTTCTCTCGGCGCGCGGCTGGCGCGTCGGCGGCATCGTCCCCTCCCCCATTTCCGGCGGCGACGGCAACCGCGAATTCTTCATCGAGGCCGAGCGTGGCTGAACGCCTCGCGATCGCGCGCGTTGGCCATCGCGGCGACGGCATCGCCGACGGGCCCGGCGGACCGATCTACGTGCCCGGCGCGCTCCCTGGCGAAGCGGTCAAGGTCGAGGCCTGGCCGGGCCATCCCGATCGGCGGCGATTGCTGGACATCGAACAGCCAAGCGCCGAGCGCGCGGCGCCGATCTGTCCGCATTTCGGCGTCTGCGGCGGCTGCGCCTTGCAGCATTGGCAGAGCGCGCCCTATCGCGCCTGGAAACGCGCCCTGGTGGTCGAGGCTTTGCGGCAAGTGGGCATCGACACTGCCGTCGGCGAACTGATCGACGCGCACGGCGACGGCCGCCGTCGCGCCGTCTTCCATGCCCGGCGCGGAACGCGCGCAGCGATCGAGGTCGGCTTCGCCGCGGCGCGCGCGCACGACATCGTCTCCATCGACCGCTGCCCGGTGCTGGCCAAAAGCCTCGACGGCGCCTTGGCCGCGGCCCGGGCGATCGCCGAGGCGCTGAACATTACCGACAAGCCGCTGGACATTGCGGTGACGGCGACGGATGCGGGCCTTGACGTCGATGTGCGCGGCTCGGGCCCGCTCAAGCCGGCGCTGATCGCGGCGCTCGCCCGCGTCGCAGCGGCACAGAATCTGGCGCGGCTGACGCGCCACGGCGAACTGGTCGCGCTGGCGCGCACGCCGACCTTGCGGATCGGCAAAGCCGCCGTGCCGCTGCCGCCGGCGGCCTTCTTGCAGGCGACAGCACAAGGCGAAGCGGCGCTGGCGCAACTCGTCTTGTCCGCCTGCAACGGCGCCAGGCACGTCGCCGATCTCTTCAGCGGCGTCGGACCGTTCGCACTGCGGCTCGCCGAAAGCGCCCGCGTGTTTGCGGTTGACGGCGACGAAGCGGCGATCGCCGCGCTCAAGCGCGCCGCGGCGACGACGGCGGGCCTCAAACCGATCGAGGCCGAAGCGCGCGATCTGTTTCGTCGCCCGCTCACAGCGTCCGAGTTCAACCGCTTCGACGCGGTCATCGTCGATCCGCCGCGCCAGGGCGCGCAGGCGCAATCACGCGAACTGGCAACCAGCGACGTAGCGCGCGTCGTGGCGGTCTCCTGCAATGCCGGGACGTTTGCCCGCGACATGCGCATCCTGGTCGACGGCGGCTATCGCGTCAGCGAAGTCGCTCCCGTCGATCAATTCCGCTATTCCGAGCACGTCGAAATCGTTGCGCGGCTGGAGCGGTAACATCAACCGGCTGGCAAAACGGCTGAATCGGTCGAAAATGATCCAAAGCGGTCATTTTCGCGTTCTAGTGTGGCGGTTCAGAAGTCCGCATCATTCCTGCCGCGACCTCGTCATGCGGAGTTCTGAACCAAAGCCACACGAGATCAATAAGTTGCTAGTGTCCTTCGATTCCGAAGTTCGCAAACGAGGGTGCCGCATAATGCTGCGAACTTCGGAATCGGGACACTAGGGTCTGTTGTTCGTCGCGACGTATAGGCGGCCGTTATTCCGGTGAATGTTTCGATCGAGATCGACCAACTTCGCAAGTCGGGATGGGTTCGGGTGAATGGAGCCGTACCCGTCTCACTTTGCAGTCGTCTTGTTGAGGTTCTGGAAAACGACCTCGGCGTTCCGGTTAATGATCCGTCGCGCTGGGACGCTTACGGCGGCGAGATGCACGATCTTGTGCCCGTCTGGGGGCATCAGGCGCAATGGGACATTCGGCAACACCCCAATCTGCATCAGATATGGGCTGCACTGTGGGGCACCGAGAAACTATGCGTATCGCTGGATTCGTGTCGGTTCACGCCGCCCTGGAAGCCGGGCTACGCAGAACCAGGCGCGATTCATTGGGATCACGATCCTTGGGACGCCGAGAAGCGGATGTTTCAAGGCGTATTGGCGCTCACCGATACAGAGCGCGATCAAGGTGGATTCCGCTGCGTCCCGTCGCTCTACCGTAATCTCGATGCCTGGCCCCGGCAGCCGATCATTTCTGCCGATGGTGAAGAAGATTGGCTCGCCGATACAACGAGGCGCGAAATCATCCACGTGTCTGCAAAGGCTGGCGATCTGATTGTGTGGGATTCGCGTCTCGCGCACAGCAATTCGAAGAATGAGTCAACGCGGCCCCGCATTGCCTTTTATGTCTTGATGGGTCCTTCCGACGACCGGCTACGCCACGCCGCTGTCGAATCGTGGCGTACTGGACGATGCGTCCCTTGGTGGCGTAGCCGTCCTGGATATGATCGTATCGAACCATGGCCGCCGGCCATGCTGACAGAATTAGGACGAAAGTTGCTCGGGCTGGATTCGTGGCCGTGAGCGGAAGTTCGCCAAAACGTATTCGTGACTCTCTCTTATCGATCTTTCCGCTTTTCGTGGCTCTCTGTTCTCAAGCTTCCGCTTCTGGCACATCTTCCGCCGGATTGCTTCGCGGAGCCTGTCATCGGACCGCGCGACTTCGCGCGGGTCCGCTGGCTCGCAAATGACGAAGCGACGACTACGCCGCGGCGCGCACCCTGTCGGGAATGGACAGCGGCTTGTTGGCGCTGTCGAGGAATTCGATGGTCATGAAGACCATCTCCTTGTCGCCGAGATTTTGCAGGTCGTGGACTTTGTACTGCCCCGGTCCATAGGTCTCGTGGCGTGTCTCGCCAGGCCTGTAGGTGAATTCGACCGTGGTGCCGTCCATGAGATGCTGGCGGCCTTTGCCGCCCGAAACCGAGGTCCAGAAATAGTCGAGCACGTGGCGGTGGAAACCAATGCGCTCTCCTGGCGCCAGCCGGATGATCCACACCCGCACGCGGTCGTCCTCGGACAACAATGTCGAGCCGACGCAGCCGTTATGGTTCTGCTCCTCGCGGTCGAACTCGGCGGCGATGGCGGGCGGCCACGCCGAGGTGTCGGCGCGGTCGGTGGTCTTGTCCAGCATGGTCAAAGCCATAGCGTTCCTCCGGAAATTCTGAGCACAATATAGAAAACCACCGCGGCTTTTGAAATAGCGGACGAAACGGCTGGAACCATTCGACATGACGAGGCAACGCCGCGCGCTCGTGATCGGTGGCTCCATGAGCGGACTTCTCGCAGCCGTCATGCTGCAACGACGCGGCTGGCATGTCGATGTTTTCGAGCGGGTGGAAAGCGAGCTAGCCGGCCGCGGCGCCGGCATTGTGGCGCAGCCCGAGCTGATCGCGCGGCTTGTTGCGCTCGAGCTTGATACCCGCGAGCTGGGCGTGCTGGCGAGGACGCGAAAGCTGCTGGAACGGGATGGCCGCATCGCCCTGGTCACCGAATGCCCGCAAGTCTTGACGGCGTGGGAGCGTGTCTACCGCGTGCTGCGCGACGCCTTCGCGCCGGCGCATTATCACCGCGGCCGCGGGCTCAAAGCCTTCACGCAGAGCGCCGCCGGCGTCACCGCGCACTTCTACGACGGCGGCACAATGGAGGCCGACGTGCTGGTCGGCGCCGACGGTTTGCGCTCGACCGTTCGCGGCCAATGCCTGCCCGAGATCGCGCCGCTTTATGCCGGCTATTGCGCCTGGCGCGCGCTGCTGCCGGAAAGCGCGATCCCGCCGGACATTCACCGCGAACTGTTCGAATCGATGACGTTCTGCCTGCCGCCCGGGGAGCAATGCCTGCTTTATCCGGTCGCCGGGCCGAACGGCGATCTGCGGACCGGTCATCGCCGCTGCAACGTCGTCTGGTATCGGCCGGCCGACGAAGCGACCGAACTGCCGTGGCTTCTGACCGACGACAAAGGCACCACCCATTCGATCTCGATACCGCCTCCCCTCATTCGCAGCGAAGCCACCGCGGCCATGCGCGCGGCGGCCGAACGACTGCTGCCGCCGCAACTTCGCGCCATCGTCGCTCTGATCGACGAGCCGATCCTGCAGCCGATCTACGATCTGGAAAGCCCCCGCATGGCCTTCGGCCGCGTGGCGATCGCAGGCGATGCCGCCTTCGTGGCGCGGCCGCACGTCGCCGCCGGCGTCTCCAAGGCGGCCGATGACGCGGCGGCTCTGGCGCAGGCGCTTGACGGCGAAGACGTCGAAGCCGCGCTGCGCCGGTTCGAAGCCGAGCGCCTGCCGGTCGGCAGGAAAATCATCGAACGCGCGCGCCATCTCGGCGCCTATCTGCAGGCGACGCAAAGCGACGAAGAGCGCGCCCGATCCGCGCGCCACTCGATTCCCGCGGCCGTGCTGGCCGAGACCGCCGTTTTGGATTTCCTGCATGGGTGACGCCGCGCGACCGCTGGAACGGCCGTGATGTCGACGTCGCGGCAGTCGGACAAATTCCTTTTTCGCGATGCGCATCGGGGCCTCGCGGCAAAGGCGACTGCCGATCAGCGCAACTCGATCTCCATCACGATGGCATCGCCGCGGTAGATGCCATGCCCCACGTAAAGGATTCTGCCCTCGCGATCGAGCGCGGCGCGCGAGACCAGCGCGAGCCTGCCGGGACTGTTGTTCGACAGCATCTTCATGCGCTTGCGGCGGTTCCTTTTGCCTTGGTACCGCGAGGAGCAGACCCTCTCAAGAAATCACGGCGTTCCGCCCTTGTGAGGATGGGCGCGCGCGGCGCCGCCGCTTCAAGACCCGGTGAGAGCATCATCACACGTGCTGACCGCCGTTGATGTGAATCTCCGCGCCGTTGACGTAGGAAGACGTATCGGTGCACAGCACGTAGATGATCTTCGCCACCTCGTCGGGCGTGCCGAGCCGGCGCATCGGGATATGCTCGACGATCTTCTCCGTACCGGGCGACAGCATCGCGGTGGCGATCTCGCCGGGGGCGATGGCATTGACGCGAATGCCCAACGGGCCGAAATCCGCCGCCATCTCGCGCGTGAGCGCGGCGAGCGCCGCCTTGGACGTGGCGTAAGCCGCGCCGGCGAACGGATGCACCCGGGAACCGGCGATCGATGTCACGTTGACGACGGAGCCTTTGGCGGCTTTCAGCTCGTCGAGCAGGCCGCGCGCCAGCATGATCGGAGCGAAGAAGTTCACCTGAAACACATGGTGCCAATCGTCGCGCGAAGTCTCGATCGAGCTTAGCCGCCTTCCGCCGTCGGCCTTTGGCGAGATCGCCGCATTGTTGACCAGCGCGTGCAGTTCGCCGTGCAATCGGCGTTTGGTTTCCGCAATGGCCTGCTCGGTATTTTCGGGATCCGCCAAGTCCACTTGAATGTGATCCTCCGGGCCGGCCTCCCACGGGCAATTTTCCGGAAACGGATGCCGCGAACAGGTGATGACGCGCCACCCGGCTGCGGAAAAGCGCTTGACGGTCGCGTGGCCGATGCCGCGGCTCGCCCCGGTGAGAAGCAACGTCCGATGCGGCTGGTTGGTCGGAGGCATGTGATTTACCTGACGCCCTTTTCACTCGTCATGCGCGGGCATAGTCGTTCGAAGAACGGCGTCGCTTCGCTCGCCTATGACCCGCGCGTCCATGCTGATCTGCCGCAAGCGAGAGCGCGCGAATGCCATGCAGGCGCAGGCACAGTATGGATTGCCGGGTCAAGCCCGGCAATGACGAAAGGAAGGGAGGCGCGCATGGAATCGACCCTCACGGATAGAGCCGCGTCTTGCTCCACGGCGCAGCGGTGCCGTCGCGCCTGAAAACGATGCGGTCGTGCAATCGGTAAAGCCGTTCCTGCCAGAACTCGATCTCGGCCGGGACCACGCGGTAACCCGACCAAAAGGGTGGGCGCGGCACCGTGCCGATGGCGAACTTCGCGGCATAGCGGGCGATCGCCTTCTCGAACGCCATGCGGCTTTCCAGGGCTTGCGACTGCTTTGACGCCCAGGCTCCGATCTGCGCCATGCGGGAGCGTGTGGCGAAATAGGCGTCGGCTTCCTCGGCCGACACCGGCTCGACAATGCCACGGGCGCGCACCTGGCGCTGCAGCGACTTCCAATAGAACGTCAGCGCCGCCTTCGCCGATCCGCCAAGCTCGTCGGCCTTGACGCTGCCGAGGTTGGTGTAGAACACGAAACCACCCTCGTCGAAGCCCTTGAGCAGCACCATTCGGACATTGGGCATACCGGAGGCGTCGACGGTGGCTACCGCCATCGCGTCGGGATTGACAGGCTCGGCGCGCTTGGCCTCGGCGAACCAGGTTGCAAACAGCCGAAACGGCTCGTCGGCCGCGGTGAAGTCACCGCCCGTTAACCAGCCTTGGTGCTCAATGGGCGCTGCGTCGGACATCTGCTTCGGAGTATCCAGGTGGATCTGTGGGTCGGCCGGCGGGCTCGTTGCCGGCCACTATATAGTAGAGCCGCAGCGCCACGCCCATGTCAGCGGCGATGCGGGCTGGCGGTCGCGGCCGTCCTCTTTGGGGCGCTGACCTGCGCCGGCTGCTCCTATCAGCTCGACACGATGTTCTCCAAGCCAAATGCCGACGCGGACGTGACCGGTTCGCTGGGCCCGCAAGGCCAGCATTCCGATCAGGCCGCCGGCGTCGCACTCTCCGAAGCCGACCTCGCCTATGCGCGCGCCGCCGCCGTTGACGTTCTGGCGCACGGCCCCAAGGGTAACAGCGTGCCCTGGCAAAACCCGCAAACCGGCGGCGGCGGCAATATCACCCCGCTTGCCGCCTCGTACAGCGAGGGCGGCTTGCCGTGCCGCGATTTTCTGGCGAGCTATGCGCACGGGGGTTCGCAGGCGTGGCTGCAGGGCTCGGCCTGCCGGACCGCGCAGGGCGAATGGCAAGTCAAAAGCCTGAAGCCGCTCAAGTCGGGTTAGCCCTTTAGGCTTGTGGAAATGCTCGCAATCGCCAAGCCGATTGCGATCAGGCGTCTTTACGCCCACATTTGAGACGAGTTTGACTGAAATGGGCGGGCGGGGCCGGCCCGATGTGCAAAGGAACTCGGAGTCCGCGGGGAAATGCGCGATCCCTATGAGGTCTTGGGCGTCGATCGCAAGGCGGGTGCAGGCGAAATCAAGAGCGCTTATCGGCGCCTTGCCAAGAAGCTGCATCCCGATGCCAACAAGAACGATCCCAAAGCGGCCGGGCGCTTTGCCGAGCTGAACGCCGCCCACGAGATTCTCGGCGACGAAGCCAAGCGGAAGGCCTTCGACAACGGCGAGATCGACGCCGAAGGCAAGCCGCGATTTCACGGCTTCGAAGGGTTCGGCGCCGGCGCCGGCGCGCAACCGGGCGGCGGGTTTGCCGGCGGCGACGGCAATTTCGAGACCTTCAGCTATGGGCCGGAGGGCTTTACCCGCACGACCCGGCGCGGACGCGGCGGCGCGGGCGGCGCCGGCGGCGGCGGGTTCACCGGGTTCGAGGACATCTTGCGCGAGGCCTTCGGCGGCGCGGCCGGCAGGCGCGGCGGCCGTACCCGCTTCGAAGGTGAGGATTTTGCTTCCGGCGCCGACGTGCATGCCGAAGCCACCATCACGCTGCCCGAGGCGGCAAAGGGCGTCACCAGGCGCCTGCGGCTGCCGACCGGCAAGGACATCGACGTGAAAATCCCGCCGGGCATAGCGACCGGCCAGCAGGTCCGCGTGCGCGGCCAAGGCATGCCCAGCCAGGGCGGCACCGGCGATGTTCTGATCACCGTGTCGGTCGCGCCGCATCCTCTGTTCACGCTGGACGGCGCCGACTTGAAGCTCGACCTGCCGATCACGCTCTACGAGGCGGCCCTGGGCGCCAAGGTGCGCGTGCCCACCCTCGACGGCCATGTCGAGCTGACCGTGCCCGCTCGAACGAACGGGGGACGCACGTTCCGGCTGCGCGGCAAGGGCTTTCCGGCGAAGTCCGGCAAGGGCGACCTGCTCGCCACCATCCGCATCCTGCTGCCCGAGAAGACCGACGCCGATTTCGATGCGCTGATGAAAAAGTGGCGGTCGGACGAACCTTACGATCCGCGCAAGGATATGTGAGATTCCCCTCTGCCGCTTGCGGGAGACGCGCCACACGCAAATCAGTACGGCCGGCAGGTGCCCTTGACCGTCGTGCGCAACAACAGCCGCCGCTGATCGGAGGGAAAATCGGTGCGCGCGTGGCTCGAACAGCGATTGTCCCAGACAATCAGATCGCCCTTGCGCCAGACGTGCGTATAGACGAATTCCGCTCTTTCCGAATGATCGAACAAAGCATTCAGAAGCGCTTCGCTCTCGGCTTCTTCCATGCCTTCGATGCGAACCGACATCAGCCGGTTGACATAGAGCGCCTTGCGGCCGGTTTCCTCGTGCGTGCGCACCGCCGGATGCACGGCCTGGCTGGTGGCGTCCACCGCCTGCTTGTCGTCGCGCTTGACTGAATTGTACACGTAAAAATTGACCGCTCTTCGGCCGTCGAGCTTTCGTTTCATCGCCGGCTCGAGCGCGTCGTAGGCGGCGGTGCCGCTGGCGAACAGCGTGTCGCCGCCATGGGTCGGAATCTCCACGGAATAGAGCAGCGTCGCCTTATGCGGCTCGTCGCGATGAATGGTATCGTGATGAAACATCATCTCGCCGTCAGGCAATGCGCCGATGGTCTGGCCGTTCTCGCGGATGTTCGAGATCAGCATGATGTTGGGCAGGAGCTTGGAAAATCCGCTCGGCAGCGTGTGCTTCGGCCGGCCGAGCGGCGCGAATTCGCCGAAAATGCCGGTGACGCGGATCAGGTCCTCCTGCGTCAAATCCTGATCGCGGAACAGCAAGACCGCATGATCGAGCCAGGCGCGGTAGATCGCCTTGGCGGCTGCCGGCGGAACCTCGTCGCGCAGGTCGATGCCCTCCACCGCGCAACCGATATGTTTGCTCAGTGGACGAAAGCGCAAGGCGTGCGCCGCAGCGGTCGTGGCATCGATCGCGGACATCATGCTCATCGTCGGCCTCTTGACTTCGAGGTGATCGCGCATGCTAACCCAAAACAGACCGCGCCGCACGCCTCGCCTCAGCCGCCCTGCGGCGGCGTATGGGCGTCGATCTGCTCATAAGCGGCCTGCGCGATGGCATGCAGGCGTTCGCGTTCGGCCGGACCGCTGAGCACGTAGAACAGATTGCCATCGACCCAGTAATAGGCCGCATTGCGATCGCTGGCGATGTAGCGCAGCGCGCTCGCCGGATCATGAGTGTGTCCGCAATAAAGCGTGAAACGTTCGCCCGAAGGCGCCTCATACATGAAGAACGCCGTTGCGCCGGTCGGGCCGGGCAAGAGCCGGCCGCCGACAAGCTTGAGGCCCAACTTGTCCAATTCCGGCGCGCGCACCGGCGAACCGACCCGCTTCGACAGCCATTGCACCAGATGCGGACGTTGGTCGCCCGGGACTTCGACCGGATGGCGGACCTCGACGACGTAGAGCCGGTAGGCGTCGAGCGCGTCCGTGGTGAATCGCCGCAAATCGGAGCGCGGGGAAACTTCCGCGCCGCGTGCAATCCAGCCGGCGAAGCCGCCGGCAAAGAAGACGATGGCGGCGGCGGCGGCGGCGACCGCCGCACGGCCGATCCACCTTCGCCGCAGCAGCCGGCTGACGTCGAGGTCCCTTGGCGGCGGCTCCTGGGCGATTGCACCGTAGCGTGCGCGAATGAGATCGGCCTGGCTGCGCCAGGCGCTCACGCGGGCTGCATCGTCGGGATGCGTAGCCAGCCAAGCCTCGACGGGCCCACGGCGCTCTGCCGGCAGTTCGCCGTCCACATAGGCGTGGAGTTCGTCTTCCGACACGATCGGCGCTCGATCATTCATCGTCGTTTCTCTTCATCATTTCACACGGCGCAGCGGCGGGCGCTCGCCGTCGAGAAAGGACTTGATCTGCGTGCGCGCGCGCGCGAGCCGCGACATCACCGTGCCGATCGGCACGCCTTGAATTTCGGCGACCTCGCGGTAGCTGAGGCCCTCGAGCACGACCAGGAGCAAAGCCGCGCGCGGTTCCTCGGCCAATTCGTCGAGCGCGCGCGCAATGTCGCGACCGTCGAGTTCCACGCTGCCGGTGACGGCGTCGGTCTCGCTGATCGACGCCAGCACCGGCCGGCGCGACAGCGAGCGCAGCCGATTGCGGTTGACGTTGATCAGGATCGTGTAGAGCCAGGCGCGCACGTCGCCGCCGCGGAAGAGGTGCTCGGAGCGCAACGCCCGAACCAGGGTGTCCTGCACGATCTCGTCGGCCGTCTCGGCGTTGCGCGTCAGTGCGCGCCCATAGCGGCGCAGCGCCGGAATAGCCTGCTCGATCTGCCTGCGAAATTCACTCAACCGATCGCTCCAGCGGCATCGATGGTTTTCAGGGTCCGCCGTTGCTAGTGTGGCGGTTTCGAAGTCCGCATCATTCCTGCCGCAACCTCGTCATGCGGACTTCTGAACCAAAGCCATAATAGAAGCCGCATAATGATGCGAACTTCGGAATCGGGACACGAGCGGTCCTTTGATTCCGACATTCGCTCGAGGGCGTGCCGAAACGGGATGCGAATGTTGGAATCGGACCACTAGCGGCCGCCCGCAGCCAAAACAACACCGCCAAGCGCCGACTATTCCGCAATGTACGGCAGATGCAAAGCGGTCCGCGCTTGCTGGGCCGGGCGGCCCTATGCCATAGGAGTCACCCAGGGGGAGCCTGTTGTCGATAGCGTCGAACAAGGTTCAGCGTAATGCCTGAAGCAACGGGCCTCATGCGCGGCAAGCGCGGCCTGGTCATGGGGGTGGCCAACCAGCGCTCGCTCGGCTGGGGCATTGCCAAGGCCTGCCGCGCCCATGGCGCGGAGCTGGCTTTCACCTATCAGGGCGAGGCGCTCAAGCGGCGCGTCGAGCCGCTGGCGCAGGAAGTCTGCGGGCTCGTGGTCGGCGATTGCGATGTCGCCGTTCCGGCAAGCATCGACGCGGTGTTCGCGAACCTGCAATCCACCTGGGGCGGCATCGATTTTCTCGTCCACGCCATCGCATTTTCCGACCGCAACCAGCTCGACGGCCGCTACGTCGACACCACGGCCGAGAATTTCGTCAAGACGATGCTGATCAGTTGCTATTCGTTCACTGCGGTTGCGCAGCGGGCCGAAAAAATGATGCCCAAGGGCGGTTCGCTGCTGACGCTGACCTATTACGGGTCGGAGAAGTGGATGCCGCATTACAACGTCATGGGCGTCGCCAAGGCGGCGCTGGAGGCGAGCGTGCGTTACCTCGCCGCCGACCTCGGCACCAAGAACATCCGCGTCAACGCCATATCATCGGGACCGATCAAGACTCTCGCCGCCTCGGCGGTGGGCGACTTCCGCTATATCCTCAAATGGAACGAGGGCAATGCGCCGCTGCGCCGAAACGTGACCATCGATGAGGTCGGCGAATCGGGCGCCTATCTGCTCTCCGACATGTCGCGCGGGGTGACCGGGGAAGTGCATCACGTCGATGCGGGCTACCACATCGTCGGCATGAAGCATCCCGATGCGACCGATATCGTGGTGGGCAAGACAGACAACGGCGATTGACAGCGGATGGAAGGCGCAGATCGAAAGCCGGATCAATAGCCGCGTTCCGGACGTTTCCGACCCGATTTCCGCGCACCGATGTCCGATCCATCGTTTTCGATCTATCACCGCTGATTTCAAGCGTTCGACGAAATGCCGATCCTTTATTTTCTCCGTCACGGCGAAACCGATTTCAACGTCACGCACCGCCTCCAGGGGCAATACGAGACGTCGCTCAACGCCCGCGGCCGCGAACAGGCCAAGGTTTGCGCCGACCTGCTCCGGGATTTGTTTGCGCGTGAACGGCGCCGGGCCGAAGATTACGACTACGTGTCCAGCCCGCTGCAGCGCGCGCGCCAGACCATGCTGGTTGTTCGCACGACGCTGGGTCTCGATCCTGCCGCCTCCTGCCTCGACGATCGGCTGAAGGAGATTTCCTACGGCGCTTGGGAAGGATCGACGCTGGCGGAAATCCAGGCGCGCGATCCGCAGGCGCTGGCGCTCCGCGAACAGGACAAGTGGGGATTCAAGCCGCCGGGCGGCGAATCCTATCGCGACGTCGCCCGGCGCGTCGCGTCCTGGTACGCAGCCGTGACGCGCGACACCGTCATGGTCGCGCACGGCGGCGTTGCCCGCGCGCTCATGGCGAATTTCTGCATCCTGCCCGAGGAGGAAGCGGCCTACGCCGAGATCGCCCATGGCCTTGTCTATGTTTTCGCCGGCGGTCGCCTGGCGCGCTACGCCTAGGGTCCCGATTGCGAAGTTCGCATCGTTATGCGGCACCCTCGTTTGCGAACTTCGGAATCGAAGGACACTCGCGACTTATTGATCTCGTGTGGCTCTGGTTCAGAACTCCGCACGACGAGGTGGCGGCAGGAATGATGCGGACTTCCGAACCGCCGCACGAGGACCGGCGCTGCGCGCATTTGACCCGCTGGAATCCGCGGGCTAACAACCGGGGGCGCCTTGCCGAGCGCCTCCGGTCAGCATCCGTTTGCGCGTAAAGGTCGCAAAACCATGTCCTTCAACACCTTCGGCCACATGTTCCGGGTGACGACCTTCGGCGAAAGCCACGGGCCGGCGATCGGCTGCGTGGTCGACGGCTGCCCGCCGCGCATTCCGCTGACGGAAGCCGACATCCAGCCCTACCTCGACAAGCGCCGGCCGGGGCAGTCGCGCTTTACCACGCAGCGCCAGGAGCCGGATGCGGTGAAGATTCTCTCCGGCGTGTTTGTTGACGAGGCAAGCGGCAGGCAGGTGACCACCGGCACGCCGATCGCGCTCGTCATCGAGAACGTCGGCCAGCGATCGAAAGATTATTCCGACATCCAGGACAAATATCGTCCCGGCCACGCCGATTACACCTATGACATCAAGTACGGCCTGCGCGACTATCGCGGCGGCGGCCGGCAGTCGGCGCGCGAAACCGCGATGCGGGTGGGAGCCGGTGCAATCGCGCGCAAGATCGTGCCGGGGCTTGGCGTGCGCGGCGCGCTCATCCAGATGGGTCCGCACCGCGTCGAGCGCGCGCGCTGGGACTGGGCCGAGGTGGAGCGCAATCCGTTCTTTTGTCCGGACGCCAGACTCGCCGCGATGCTGGAAGATTATCTCGACGGCGTGCGCAAGCGCGGCTCATCGACCGGCGCAGTCATCGAGATCGTCGCCGACGGCGTGCCGCCCGGCCTTGGCGCGCCGATCTACGGCAAGCTCGACGGCGATCTTGCCGCCGCGCTCATGAGCATCAACGCGGTCAAGGGCGTGGAAATCGGCGCCGGCTTCGGCGCGGCCGAGCTTTCCGGCGAGGAGAACGCGGACGAGATGCGCATGGGCAACGACGGCAAACCGGTGTTTCTGTCAAACAATGCCGGCGGCATTTTGGGCGGCATTTCCACCGGCCAGCCGATCGTGGCGCGCTTTGCGGTCAAGCCGACCTCCTCGATCCTTATCCCGCGCCGGACCGTCGACCGTCACGGCAAAGACACCGAAATATCAACCAAGGGCCGCCACGATCCCTGCGTCGGCATCCGCGCCGTGCCGATCGGCGAGGCCATGGTCGCCTGCGTGATCGCCGACCATTATTTGCGCCAACGCGGCCAGGTCGGGGAGCCGCCGGCATGGCCGTCATAGGAACCGCATGATCGACACCCACCATCGAGTCAGCGCCGCCATCGCCGCCTTCGCCCGCGGCGAACTTGTCATTGTCGCCGATGACGACGATCGCGAGAACGAAGGCGATCTGTTCGTCGCCGCGAGCCTCTGCACGCCCGACAAGATGGCGTTCATCATCCGCCACACCTCCGGCATCGTCTGCGCGCCGCTGGCGCCCGAGGAGGCACGGCGCCTGCACCTCGATCCCATGGTGGCGCTCAACAATGCGCCGCTCGGGACCGCCTTCACTGTCTCGGTCGACGTGCGTCACGGGCTGACCACCGGCATCTCCGCCGAGGAACGCACCAATACGGTACGCGCGCTCGCCAACAACAACAGCGGCGCCGCCGACTTCGTGCGGCCCGGCCACGTATTCCCGCTGATCGCCAAGGAAGGCGGCGTGCTCATGCGCTCGGGCCATACCGAGGCCTGCGTCGACCTCTGCCGGCTCGCCGGTCTGCCGCCGATCGGCGTCCTTGCCGAACTGATGAACGACGACGGCACGGTCATGCACGGGCCGGAACTCGTCGCCTTCGCCGAGCGCCACAAGCTGCCGCGGCTCACGATCGCGGAGCTGATCGCCTACCGGCAAGCGCGCGACAAGCTGATCGAGCGGGTCGGAGAATTTCCGGTCGAATCCGAGATCGGTACGCTGACCGGCTACGCCTTTCTCACCCCGTTCGATCCGGTCTATCACATGGCTTTCGTGCATGGCCGGATCGGCGACGGCAACAACGTGCTCACGCGGCTGCACCGCGCCGACATCATCGCCGACGTGTTCGGCGGCGCTGTCTTGATCCGCAAGACGCTGGCACGCTTCAAGGCCGAAGGCCGGGGAGTGCTGGTGGTGCTGCGCGACGGCACCGCCGGCGTACCGGTGGTCGCCATACCGAAATCCGACGAGACCGCATCGGGAGAGGCGCGCAGCCGGCAATGGCGCGAAGTCGGGCTCGGCGCCCAGATCCTCAAAGATCTCGGCGTCAACTCGATCCGGCTTTTGTCATCGTCGCGCCCGATGACTTTCGTGGGCCTGTCCGGTTTCGGCATCGAGATCGTGGGCATGGAGGCGCCGTAGCAACCGCCATGCTCGTGGGCGTGCCAAAGGAAACGAAGGACAACGAATATCGCGTCGGCATCGTGCCTTCGACCGTGCGTGAACTTGGCGACAAAGGCCATCGCGTCATCGTCGAGACCGGCGCGGGAGCGGGCGCCGGCCTGCCCGATGCCGATTACAGTGCCGCCGGCGCTGAAATCGTCGCCGGTGCCGACACGGTGTTCGGACGCGCCGAATTGATCGTCAAGGTGAAGGAGCCGCTCGCTGCCGAGCGAAAGAAGCTCCGCCGCGGCCAGGTGCTCTTTACCTACCTGCACCTCGCGCCGGATCGCGAACAGACCGAGGACTTGTTGGCTTCGGGGGTGACCGCGATCGCTTACGAGACCGTTACCGGACCGAACGGCGCCTTGCCGCTGCTGACGCCGATGTCGGAGGTTGCTGGGCGCATGGCGCCGCACGTCGGAGCGCGCTGCCTGGAAAAGGAGAATGGCGGGCGTGGCGTGCTCCTGGGCGGCGTGCCCGGCGTCTCGCCGGCGAGCGTGCTCATCCTGGGCGGCGGCGTCGCCGGCACCAACGCGGCGCTGATCGCCTCCGGCATGGGCGCCGACGTGACCGTGCTCGACCGCAATCCCGAGGCGCTGCGCCGCGTTGCCGCCCAGCTCGGCACCCGCGTGCGTACGCTATTCTCCACGCCCGACGTGATCGAACTGCTTTGCCGGCGCGTCGATCTGGTGATCGCCACCGTGCTTGTTCCCGGCGCGACCGCGCCGAAATTGATTTCGGCGGCGACCGTAAGGGCCATGAAGCCCGGCTCGGTCATTGTCGATGTCGCCATCGACCAGGGGGGTTGCGCCGAGACATCGCGGCCGACCACCCATTCGCACCCAACCTACGCGGTCGATGATGTGGTTCATTACTGCGTGACCAACATGCCGGGCGCGGTGGCGCGCACGTCCACGTTTGCCTTGAGCAACGTGACCACGTCATTCGTGCTCGCACTGGCCGACAAGGGCTGGCGGTTGGCGCTTTCCGCGGACGCGCACCTGCGCAGCGGGCTGAACGTGCACGACGGCCACGTGACCTATCGCGCCGTCGCCGATGCGCTGAAGCTGCCCTATACGCACGCCGAAGAGGCGCTGCGGATCTAATAAGTCAGCACCTGTTCCGCTCATTTCCGCGCAAGCGGGATTTCATCGCCCGCGCAGACCGCAAACCGCCACGGCAGATCGCGCTTCTTCAGAGCCTTACACCGAAGGCCTTGGGGTTGCGCCGTCCGAAGCGAGAGCGGACGCCGCGCCATTCCGCGCGGCTCGGCGTCTCCTTCGCTCGTCGAGGCGCTGCATCACGACATAGAATGAGGGAACGAACACGACGACCAGGCACGTCGAGGCGATCATGCCGCTGAACACCGGCAGGCCGATCGAACGCCGCGCGCCGGCGCCCGCGCCGGTCGCAACGACAAGCGGCAGGACGCCCAGAATAAAGGCGAAGGAGGTCATGAGAATGGGCCGGAACCGGAGTCTCGCTCCCTCCACCGCCGCAGCGACGATCTCCATCCCCTCGGCTCGTCTCTGGCGCGCATATTCCACGATCAAAATCGCGTTCTTGCTGCCGAGCGCGATCAGGAGAATGATGCCGATCTGCGTATAGAGATTATTGGCGGCGCCAAGAGCGGTCAGCGCACCGACAGTCCCGAGAAGCGCGAGCGGCACGCCCAAGATCACGGCCAGCGGCAAGATCCAACTCTCGTACTGGCCCGCCAGCACGAAATAGACGAGCAACAGCGCGAGGCCGAAAACGAAATATATCTGCGAGCCGACCGCCTTCTCCTGGTAGGACATCGCGGTCCATTCGTACCCTGCCCCGCGCGGCAGTACGTGCTGGCCTATCTGGTCCATGATGTCGAGCGCCTCGCCCGAACTGAAGGCTGGGGCCGAGCTGCCGACGACCGTCGCCGACGGATAAAGATTATAAAGGCTGATCAGCGAGGGACCTTGAACCTCCTTGACGTCGACCACCGTTCCGATCGGCGTCATCGTTCCGTTGCCTGCCCTGACCTTGAGGTTGCGGATGTCGTCGGCGCTTGCCCGGTATTGGGGCAGCGCCTGCGTATAGAGCTGGAAGACGTGTCCGAACTTGTTGAACTGCGCCGCGTAGTTCGATCCGACATAGGTCGAGAGGGCGGAAAACACGTTGCCGACCGTGATGCCGAGCGTCTCGGCCTTGGTGCGGTCGACAATGACGTTGAGCTGGGGAGCGTTGGCCCGGAAGGTCGTGGCCAGCCCCCGCAAGGCCGATTGCGCATCGCCGGCCCTGATGACGGCGTTCGTCAGACTCTGCAACAGCGCGTAATCGAAATTGCCGTTCCTGATCTCGACCTGCATCGTGAAGCCACCGACATTGCCGATGCCCTGGATCGGGGGCGGGGCGAGCGCGAACGCGGCGGCTTGCGTTATTCCATGCAGAGCGCGATTCAGATTCTGGGCAATCGAACGCAGATCCTGTCCCTTCTGCTTGAGGCGCACGTCCCAGTCATTGAGGACGACGAAGGCGACGCCCGCGTTGGCGAGGCTGGCAAAGTTGTCCAGTATGGAAACGCCGCTGACGGTGATCACATTCTCGACGCCCGGCACTTTCTTGGCGATCGCCGATATCTGCTGCATGACCGCGTCGGTACGCTCCTTCGAGGCGCCGTCGGGCAGTTGCGCGCTGACGATCAGATAGCCCTGGTCTTCGTCCGGCAGGAACGCGGTCGGCACCCGCGCCAACCCCCAAACCGCAACGACGACGAGAAGGAGCGCAACGATCACCATGGCGGTGCTGCGGCCTGTCATCGCGCCGACGAGTCGAACGTAGCCCCGCTCGGTGGCGCCAAAGGCGGCGTTGAAGCCGCGATAGAACGGGTTGCGCCGCTCGAGCGGGCTCGGCGGTCGCAGCCACAGCGCGCTTTGCGTCGGCTTCAAGGTCACGGCATTGATCGCACTGATGAAAGCGGTGGCGGCGATGACAAGCGCGAATTGCCGGTAGAGCTGGCCGGTCAGCCCCGGCAGGAAGGCGGCCGGAATAAACACGGACATGAGCACCAGCGTGATGCCGATGACCGGACCTATCAGGTCGTCCATCGCCCTGCCCGCCGCCTCGCGTCCAGGGATGCCCTGTTCGATATAGCGCGAGACGCCCTCGACGATGACGATCGCATCGTCGACAACGATGCCGATCGCCAGAACGATCGCGAACAGCGTCGCGAGATTGATGCTGAATCCAAACGCCGCCATCGCGGCGAAGGCGCCGATCAGCGTCACCGGAACGGTTGTCGCCGGGACGAGCATCGCCCGCCAATCCTGCAGGAAAACAAGAATGACGATCAGCACCAGGACCGCGGCCTCGAACAGGGTCTTGTAGACCTCGTCGATCGCGGCTCGGACGAATTTCGTGGTGTCGTAGGGCGTCTGATAGACAAGACCCTGAGGAAAGCTCTTGGCGAGCTCATCCATCTTCGCCTTGACCTCGTCGGCGACCGCGATGGCGTTGGCGTCCGGCAGAAGCGAGATGCCGATGCCGGCGGCCGGCCGGCCGTCGAGATCGAAGGATTGGCTGTAGGTTTGGGCACCCAGCTCGACGCGGCCGATGTCGCGGATGCGGGTGATCTGTCCGCCATTCGCGCCGGCGGCCTTGACGACGATGTTCTCGAATTCCGCAACATCGTCGAGGCGACCCTTGATGTCGAGCGTGTATTGGAAATTCTGCCCCTTCGGCGCCGGCGGCGAACCGACCTGGCCGGCGGTCACTTGTTGGCTCTGCTCCTGGATCGCGTTGATCACGTCCTGGGGCGTCAGGCCGCGCGTCTGCAGCAGGTTCGGGTCCATCCAAATCCGCATGGCGTATTGACCGGCGCCGAAGATCGTCACGGCGCCGACGCCCTTGAGGCGAGCCAATTCGTTCTGCAGGTTGATGACGGCGTAGTTCGACAGAAACAGACTGTTGAAGCGACTGTCAGGCGACGACAGCGTGATGAATTCGAGAAAAGAACTCGATTGTTTTGCCACCTTGACGCCCTGTGCTTGCACAGCCACGGGCAACGACGAAAGGGCGGCGGAGACCTGGTTCTGAACCAGGATCTGCGCTTCGTCCGGGTTGGTGCCGATCGCGAAGGTAACGGTCAGGTTATAGGTGCCGTCGCTCGCGCTCGTGGACTGCATGTAGAGCATGCCCGCTACGCCGTTGACTTGCTGCTCGATCGGCAGGGCGACCGTATCAACGAGCGTTTGAGCGCTCGCGCCCGGGTACCGCGTCGTGACCTGTATGGTCGGCGGGACCACATTGGGATATTCGGCAGTAGGCAATTGCAGGAGCGCGACCAGACCGATCAGCACGAAAACCAGCGCCAGCACGTTGGCGAGCACCGGTCGATCGATAAAGAAACGCGAGATCATGCCGGGCCCTCGCGACCTTTCATTTCGGCATCGGGTTGGGAGCGCTCGTCTTGGCGTCGTCTGATGAGCCGGCCTCGACCGAACTCAGCTTGGTTCGTTGCGGCGCGACCTTGGCTCCGGGAAAGGCCTGCTGAGTGCCTTCGATCACCACCCAATCGCCTGGATCGAGACCGGATTCGATGATCACGAGCTGACCCTGCGTTTGTCCGGTTTTGACGGTTTTGCGCTGAACGACATTGTCCGCGCCCACCACCAGCACGTAACTTCCCTCCTGGTCCGTCCCGATCGCGTCCGCTCGCGTCAGCAGCGCCTTGTCCTGATGCCCGACCGGCCCGCGGACGCGCACGAACAGGCCCGGCAGCAGCGCGTTATCCTTGTTCTCGAATATCGCGCGCACGGCCACCGTACCGGTCGAGGGGTCGACCTGCGGCGAGACGTAGTCGAGATGGCCTTTGTGAGGATAGCCGTCTTCGTCCTGCAAGCCGATCTGGATCGGGATGGTCGAAAGGTACGTCAGATTCGCCGTGCCGATCGGAAGTCCGGCCTTGGCGTTGCTTCTGCGGATTGCCAGGAATTGCGGCTCGCTCAGCGTGAAATTCACGTAGATCGGGTCGGTCTGAACGATGGTTGCGAGTGTGGTCGGCCCGGATGCGCCAACGAGATTGCCGAGATCGACTTGATGGTTGGTGACGATGCCGTTGAAGGGTGCCGTGACCGTGGTGAAGCCGAGGTTGATGTTGGCGGTGTCGACGTTGGCCTGATCGATGCCAATGGTGGCCTTGTCCTGCTGGACGACGAAGCCCTGGTCCTGCGCCTGTTGCGCTGCAATTGATTTCTGCTGTTCCAATGTCTGGTAGCGGGTGAGGTTGACCTGCGCTTGCGCAAGCACTGCCTGGTCTTTTGCCAGTTGGGACTTGGCCTGGTCGAGCTGGGCCTGATAGGTGTCGCGCTCGATGCCGAAAAGCTGCGTTCCCTTCTTGACCGCGGCGCCATCCTTGTAATCGATCGATTCCAGGTAGCCCTGGACGCGCGCGACCAGATTGGCTGTTCTGTATGCCGCGGTGTTGCCGGTCAGGTAAAGGTACAGGGTGACCGGCATTTGCAGGGGTTGCGCGACAACGACCTTCGGAGGCGGCGGAGGGACGAACGTGTTTCGAGAACCGCAGCCCCCGAGACTCATTGCGGCGAGCGCGGCCAAAGCAGCGAAAAAAGGACGTCGGCCGCTCCACGAACCGGAGAATAGCTGCGGCGTTGCAGCGACGGGGATCGTATCGCCGTCATGGGCGCGCCGCAGGCACATAGTCCCAACCTCCGTCTTTGAAACTGGATTCCTACGAGAGAGTGGCTATGTCTTGTAGGTCCTTTTCGGTTGCTAACCGCACAATTGCTCAGATCGCCCCGATCTTCGCTTTCGGACGGGACGACTCTCCGGGTGAGTGATTGCAAATAGTCATGGACGACCCTGCCGAGGTCAAGGGTGAGGCCGGCGCACATGTGGACTGCGGAAACAACCCCGAGATTATGGTCTTTGCTCTCTTGGAGGCCAAACCGACCCGACTGACTGCCCTGCATCGGTCGCGATCAGAGGCAACGAGGACCTGAAGCGAAGAGCGCACGATGACGGCGGACGCGGTTCTGATCGATCTTGCTCTGCTCATGACCGACGCGCTCGGTCATAACTACATGACCATCGCATCGCAGATCGACATCAATCCCGCGTTGATGCGCCGCGTTGCCATGATCGGCGCCGGCACGCTCGGCATCTTGCCGCACGACGGCGCGGTGGTGACACTCCTGGCGCTGTGTGGAGCGAGCCATCGCGAGAGCTATTTCGACATCATCATGGTCGGCATCATCAGCGCTGCGCTCGCCTTGATTGCGGTCATCGGGCTCGGCACGGTCTTGGGATCGTTCTGAATGCCGAAACCGCTCGGCCGCAGGCCAGCCGAAACGCTGCGAAGAGCGGCCACGGCTGATGGAACCGGACCCGCAGCGGCGAGGACAGGTTCCCGAGAAGCGTCTCCCCGCAGTCGAAATCAAGCAAAGCCCCGAAACAGCCTGTTCTGCAAGGGCATCCCGCGATCGGGAAAGGGCGATCCGCCCGGTTCAGGAACGATTTACGTCATGCCGCGGGCTCGAAATTTAATTCTCGCGGCTTGGAACCTGAGCTGCCGGCGCGAATCCCTACAGAAAAATCCGGAACTTTTCGCGATAATTGCTGGTTTTCCTTTGTCAGTGACCGGATCGCAGCGCCGCATGCTGAGCGGGAACCGGACTATCTGAGCAGAACGATTTTGCTTGTCTGGGAAACTGCGCGGCAATGCAATCGGAAATCGGGAGAAGCCGCCATGACCAGTGTATCTCAAGCGCAAATGCCGGATCGCCGGGCCGTTGAGCCGCTGCGCAGCAAGAGCGGCTGGATCATCGCGCTCGGCGTCATCTATGCGATCGCGGGCCTCATCGCCCTGTCGAGCGTTGTTTTCGCCACGAAAGTCACCGTCTTCGTGGTCGGGATCATGATGCTGATCTCGGGGGTCGCCGAAGTAATCAATGCCTTTCGATTCAAGTCGTGGGGCAAATTTCTGGTCTGGCTGCTCCTCGGCCTTTTGTACATCGTTGCCGGTTTCGTCACGTTCGAAAACCCGCTGCTTGCCGCCGCGGTCCTCACCTTGCTGCTCGGCATTGCACTCGTCGTCTCCGGCTTGATGCGCATCATCCTGGCCTTCAGCATGCGCGAGGGAATCTCGTGGACCTCGGTGGTCCTCTCAGGTGTCATAACGCTTCTGCTCGGCCTTATAATCCTTGCGCATTGGCCAGTCTCGAGCCTTTTCGTTCTCGGAGTGTTGCTGGGCGTCGACCTCCTCATCATAGGCATCGGTTGGATCTTCGTCGGATTCGGGCTGAAGAGCCACGCTTGACGTCGCATACAAGCCGCTTCTTTGGAGTTCAGTTCGTCGCAAAGCGGATATAATCTTCGCCATCAGGACTCGTTTCGATGGCATCCCGGTCTGGCGCGCGCAGCGAGTCGATCTCGGGCTTCATTCCCGAGATCGAACGTCTCGTCGCGAAGGTGATGGACGAGCGGAAGATTCCGGGCCTCGCCATCGCGGTGGTGAAAAACGGCGAGGTGACGTTCCTTGGGGGCCTAACTTGCCGTTCGTCACCACCGATAGCGCAGTTCGCCGGTGCCGGCGTAGATCTGCGCGCCTGAGCCGAATTCGCCGTCGAACTTGGCGGTCAGCGACAGGTTCGGCTGGAGCCACCATTCCGCGCTCGCCGAGGTGAGAGCCGAGTCGTGCGGGATCGGCGCGCCGTTGACGGTGAAGTTCGAACCGGGAAGCGATTCGAACGCGGCGCCGAGCGACGGCGTGCTGACAAAGTCGTGCGCCCAGGCAAGCCGTGCGCGCAGCAGCACGGGCTGATCGTTGCCGAGCGTAGTGAGATCGTCGAAGCGGGCGCCGAGTTCGCTGCGGGTGTCGTTCGCCGTCTTGGAATTATAGGCGAGCGCCAGCGCGCCGCCGCTCTCGCTGTAGGCCGGCGTGTGCAGCCATTGCGTCTGCAACGCCGCATAGGGTGTCACCCCGATGGCGCCATGGGGCCCGAAGCCATAGCGGTAGCCGCCTTCAAAGCGCACACCGTAGCTCTGGCCCTGGAAACTTGCGGTAAGCTGCTCGCCGAGCGCATCGCGGCTCGTGGAGAACCAGTTGTTGCCGAAGGCGAGCGCGCCTTCAATGTAGGCGGGTCCAACATAATGCCGGCCATAGACGCCGGCCTGGAACGAGTCGCTCCGCCCGGTGCCGAGATTGCTGGCCAGGCCCCAGTTCAGGCCGCCGCCGGCCAGAGCGAAGCCATAGAGCGTGTCGGGGTCGGGCCGATAATCCAAACCGCCGGCGTAGCCGTAGGTGGTGGCGGTGATGGCGTTGGAGCCGGTCGTGGAATCGCCGTCGGCAAAACTGCCGCCGCCAAAGCCCGCGCCCCAGGCGTGCCAGCGCTGATCGAACGTCGCCGGACCGAGCGGCCCCGCCTTGGTCACCAGCGGCGCATAGTCGAACACCTGACCCGCATTCCCCGCGCCGTCGCCAAAACCCTGCCCGCTGATGAGGTTCAAGAACTCGCTCATCAACTGGAACGAACTCGTCTGCGCCCCGGTCGCGTCCTCGCCGTCGAGCGCCGACAGCAGGCCGCCGCCGTTCGGTTCGTACAGCGGGAAGAAATCGGCCGGCAGCGTGCCGCCGTTGTTGAAATAATTGTTGATTACGGCGGCGACGTTCTGCTGGTTCTGATTGGTGCCGGAAAGATTCGAGACAAGCTGCAGAACGATTTGCGGATCGCCGACTTCCGTCAGCGTGCCGGCGAAGCCGGGCGCATTGATGCTCTCGAATCCGGCAAAGCTCCCGGCGATGGCGCCGGCATCGATGATGACATATTTGGTGCCGTTGGGTCCGCCGCTGTAGCTTCCCGGCGTCACATTGCCGACCACGATGCCGCCCAGCGAGGCCGTGCCGCTGACCGTGGCGTATGAGGCGAGCTGCGGATTGAGATTGATCAGATAATCGGCGCTCGACTGGAAGGCGAGATTGCCGGTGATGGTCATGGACGTGCCGGGGCTGCCATAGGGCGTGCTCGGCGTGGCGGCGGCGCCGGGCTCCAGCGTCGCGCCGCCTGCGACCGCGATGGAAACCGGGTTGGCGTTGGTGCCGAAGGTGCTGGCGCCGGCGAGCGTGCCGCCCATGGCGCTCCAGGTCAGCGGCTGGCCGATGTCGAAAGTGCCGCTGGTGTCCCATACCCCGCCGACGACGTTGAAGGCGGTGAAGTTCTGATATTGCTGGCTCGAGCCAATCAAAGAAAGGTCGAAGCTGCCGTAGCCGCTGCCGCCGAGCTGGAAGGTGTCGCCGCCGCCGATGTGGCCCAGCACATTGCCGGTGATACCGAAGCCCGGCCCGAGCGTAAAGGTATTGCCGGAGGAGTTGAATCTCAGATCGACCGCAGTGCCGCCGGTGCCGTCGATCACTCCTGAATCGAAAATGCCGATCGGACCCGAAGCCTCGACAATAATGCCGGTGGCGGCGGAAATCGTACCGGTGTTGCTGATGCTGCCCGAGAAGGTCGACACAGCCCCTACTGCCGAACCGATTTGGATACCGACTTCACTCCCGGAAATCATGCCCGAGTTGCTGATGCCGCCGGAGAAATTCGAGATGTTATCGATGGAGATGCCGGCCACGTTGCCGATAATGCTGCCGCTGTTGCCGATGCCCCCGGCGAAGGTCGCGATAAAATTTTCGCCCACCCCCGCCACGCGAATCCCAAAGCCGCCAGGGGAATCCAGGATGGTTCCGCTGTTGCTGATCCCCCCGAAGAAGCTTTTCACGCCTTGGCTGACCAAAATGCCGTACCCCGCAGCAATCAGGCCGCTATTGCTGATGCCGCCCAGAAATGTCGAAATAGTCACAGGTTCCTGCGCGAGCGCGATGCCGTAGCCAATCGCCGTAATCGTACCGCTGTTGCTGATCCCGCCGGAGAAGTTCGAGACATTATCGACGTAGATGCCCGCGAAACTTCCAGTAATCGTGCCGGAATTGCTGATGCCGCCGGCGAAGGTCGCAATAAGATTTTCCGGAGTACCGCCGACGCGAATTCCCCCGCCGCCGATGGCGTCGACGATGGTGCCGCTGTTGGTAATGCCGCCGAAGAAACTTGACACGCCGGCGCCGACCGCGATGCCCGTGCGCGCGGCAATAAGCCCGCTGTTGCTGATGCCGCCGAGGAAGGTCGAAACGTTCTCGACGAAGATGCCGGCCGCACTGGCGGAGATTGTGCCGGAATTGTCGATGCCGCCGGAAACGGCCGCATTATTGTTTACGACTATGCCATTTTCTAGCGTAGCATTGGCGTAGATGGCGCCGGCGTTGCTGATCGCGCCGCCGATCGTGCTGCCGGTGATGAGGATGCCAGTACCGCTGCCGGCGGGGGTCAGGATCCCGCCCGCCTGGTTGGTGACGTTACCGGTAACGTCGGCTCCGTTTTCGACCAGGATACAGATGCCGGCCGCCGAGCCGTTGCTCACCGAGCCGACCGTTCCACCGTTTTGCGTGGTGCTGCACATCTCCAGCGCCAGCGCCGCAGGTGCGCCGCCGCCGACCAGAAGCGCCGCAATCGAACTCGATGTCAGCACCAGGCGGAGCCTGCCGCGGTTGCTGCGCCCCGCCCTGTCCATGCCCTGCAACCGACCTCGTCCGCCTGCACGCCCACCCCGGCGAGACACTGGGCTAAGCCAAGTTTATGGTGCGGCATGTGACGCGGCAAATTGCGGGCGGGAGAATCCCCTGCATTTCCGCGCCTTTCGCCAGATATTTGCTACGTGTTGCGGAACGACCACAGTCGGACCGCGGCGCGGGCAGCCGCCCCCCTGTCCTCGCAACCAAAAGGGGGCCACGTGGGCGCCCCTACGGATCGGTGCCGGCGTAGATCTGCGCCGATGGGGTGGATTTGTAGCCGCCTCGGCACGCCCATGCTATCGAACCGGTCATGAACCGGCTCGCGGGGCAGCAAAATTCCGGCGTCATGCCGATCGGCGACGCCTTGATCTACGCCGATCGCTGCCGCGGCGAGGGACGGCTGATGGAAGCCGAGGCGGTCTGCCGCCAAATTTTGCAGGCGCAGCCGGATTCGCCGCAAGCCGAGCATCTGCTCGGCGTCATTGCCCACCAGAATGGCAAACTCGGCGAGGCCATCGAGCGCGTGCAGCGCGCCACCAGGCTCGCGCCGCAGGTGCCTTTGTTCCACGCCAATCTCGGCGAAATGTATAGGCTTGCCGGCCGGCCGAAGCTGGCGGTGCAGGAGGCGCGCCGCGCGCTCGATATCGAACCGCACATGCCGATGGCGCTCTCTAATCTGGGCGTCGCGCTCTATGAGCTGAAAGATTACGAAGAGGCCGCGGGCGCGCAGCGCAAGGCGATCGCGGCCAGTCCGGACTTCGCCGAGGCGCACAGCAATCTCGGCAACGCGCTGCACGCGCTCAAGCGCTTCGACGAGGCGATTGCCGCCTACCGGCGCGCCATCGAGCTCAATCCCAACTACGCCGACGCTTGGGCCAATCTCGGCACCACGTTGCACCACAGCGGCAGTTTCGACGAAGGCATCGCGGCGCTGCGCCGCGCCATCGCGCTCGCGCCGCATCACGCCAACGCACATTCCGGGCTCGGCATTCTGTTGCTCATGCGCGGCGAGCTTGGCGAAGGCTGGGACGAGTACGAGTGGCGGCTGCGCTCCACCGAGCGCAAGGGCCCGAAATTTCCCGAAATTCCCTGGCAGGGCGAAAGCCTCGCCGGCAAGCACATCTACGTGCAGGCCGAGCAGGGCTTCGGCGACACCTTGCAGTTCGCGCGCTACCTGCCGCTCCTTGCCGCGCGCGCCGGCCGTGTCACCGTGCGCGTGCACCAGCAGTTGATGACGCTGCTGCGCGAGAGCCTGCCGGGCGTCACCGTTCTGGGCGACCGCGGCGATCCGGCGCCCTATCAATGCGACGCCGTGCTGCTAAGCCTGCCGCGTCTGTTCAAAACGCGGCTCGAAACCATCCCGGCGCAGGTGCCCTATCTGCGCGCGCCCGCCGAGGCTGTAACGGGCTGGACCAAGCGGCTTGCCGGCATGAGCGGGCTGAAAGTCGGGCTCGTCTGGGCGGGCAATCCCGAACACGTCAACGATCACCGCCGCTCGGTCGATCTGAAATTGTTGGCGCCGCTGTTTGCCGTGCCTGGCGTCTCATTCGCCAGCCTGCAAGTCGGGCCGCGCGCCGCCTATCTGAAGACGCTGAAAACCAGCAAGATCAAGATCGGGGATCTGTCGTCCTCGTTCGGCGACTTTGTGGAGTCCGCGGCCGCGGTGAGCGCGCTTGATCTGGTGATCACCGTCGACACCTCGATGGCGCATCTGGCCGGCGCGTTGGGCAAGCCGGTCTGGGTGCTGCTGCCATGGGTGACCGATTGGCGCTGGATGCTTCATCGCGAGGACAATCACTGGTACCCGACCATGTGGTTATTCCGCCAAAACCGCGGCGAGGACGATTGGACCGGCGTGATCGCGCGGATGGCGAAAGAATTGAAGGCCGCCGCGCAGGGCGACGCGGAACACTTGATGCCGTTCAAGGCAGAAGGCGAGCGCCGCGCCGCCGACGCCAATGCCATCATTGCCGCCGAAGCCGCGCGCGCCACAGCGCCGGTGGCGCCGCCGGTACAAGCGGTCAATCCGGGGCAAGCACTCCTTCTCGCCGAGCAGAAACGCCGCCACGGCTTTTTGGCCGACGCCGACGAACTGACCCGGCACGCGGCCGCGGCGCAGCCGGACAATGCCGAGGCCGAGCACATGCTCGGCCTCATCGCGCACCAATCCGGCAAGCTGAATGAGGCCATCGAGCACGTCCGCCGCGCCGCCGCGCTCAAGCCGGATGTCGCGCTCTATCACGCCAATCTCGGCGAGATGTGCCGGCTGGCCGGTCGCATCGACGAGGCGATCGCCGCCGGCCACCGCGCGCTCGCGCTCAATCCGAGTTACGCCGGCGTCCTCAGCAATCTCGGCATTGCGCTGTTCGACCAGGGCAAGTTCGAGGAGGCGCTGGAGCATTACGAGCGCGCCATCGCGCTCGAGCCTGATTTCGCCCAGGCACACTCCAATCGCGGCAATGCGCTGCAGCGGCTCAAACGCTTCGCCGATGCCGAGCCGTCCTACCGCCGCGCCATCGAATTGCAGCCGAGTTTCGCCGATGCCTGGAACAATCTCGGCACCTGCCTGCGAGAACTGAAACGGCCGGAGGAAGCCGAGACGGTCTATCGCAAGGCGCTGGAGCTTGGCCCCAACAATCCCGACACGCTCGATAATCTGGCGCTGGCGGTGAAAGACCTCGAGCGGATCGACGAGGCCGCCGAGCTGATGCGCCGCGCACTGGTCATCGAGGCGCGCAGCGACAAATTTCACGTCCACTACGCGACGATTCTGCTCGATCAAAAAAAGATCGAGGAAGCGGCGGCGGCCTGCCGGCGTGCGCTTTCGCTCAACGCCGACAATTACGAGGCGGTCAATCTGATGGGCCGCGTCGCCTTCGAGTGCGGCGAGCTTGACGAGTCGCTGGCCTACTATCGCCGCGCGCTGGCGCTCAAGCCCGATCTCGCCGACGCCTACAATAATATGGGCAACGTGCTCAAAGAGCTCGGCAAGCTTAGCGAGGCGAAGGACGCCTATCTGCAGGCGCTGCGGTTCGATCCCGACACCGCCGGCGTCTACGTCAACCTCGCCGACTCCAAGAAGTTTGCGCCCGGCGACAAGCACCTCGCCGCCATGGAAGCGCTGGCGGCCAAGCCCGACGGTCTGTCAAACACCGACCGCATGCAGCTCGACTTCGGCCTCGGCAAGGCCTATGCGGACCTGAAGGATTATTCGCGTTCATTCCGGCACCTGCTCGCCGGCAATGCCGCCAAGCGCGCAACGATCGCTTACGACGAACAATCCACCTTCGCGCAGTTCGAACGCATCGAGGCGATATTCACGCGCGAGCTGATCGCCAGGACGTCAGGCGGTGGCGATCCGGCGGCGCTGCCGATCTTCGTCATCGGCATGCCGCGCTCGGGCACCACTTTGGTCGAGCAGATCCTCGCCAGCCACCCGTTGGTGCACGGCGCCGGCGAATTGCAGACGCTCAATGACGTCATTCTCACCGCGCGCGGGCCCGGCGGCAACACGCTGCTTTATCCCGAATTTGTTCCGGCGCTCGACGGCGCCGCGCTGCGCCAGATCGGCGCGCGCTATCTCGCCCTGGTGCGCGAGCTCGCCGCCAAGCGCGGCGACCCCAGCGCCCAGCGCGTCACCGACAAGATGCCGTCGAATTATTACTTCGCCGGATTGATCCACCTCGCGCTGCCCAACGCCAGGATCATTCACATCATCCGCGATCCGGTCGACACCTGCATTTCATGCTTCTCCAAACTGTTCTCCGCCGAGCAGAACCACACCTACGACCTCGCCGAGCTTGGCCGTTATTACAAGCGCTACGAGCACTTGATGGCGCATTGGCGCTGCGTGCTGCCGGCTGGCCGCATTCTCGACGTGCGTTACGAGGAGGTGGTCGCCGACCTGGAAGGTCAGGCACGGCGCATCATCGCTCATTGCGGCCTGCCATGGGACGACCGCTGCCTCGCGTTCCACGAGACCGACCGGCCGGTGCGTACCGCCAGCGCCACGCAAGTGCGCCAGCCGATTTACAAAAGTGCGATCGGCCGCTGGCGCGTCTATGAGGAACAGCTAGGACCGCTGTTAGCGGCCCTCGCAATCGAAAACGCACGCGCGTGAGATCGGGCGCGACAAGCAACCGCCGGAGATCGACTTTTTGTTGCGGCGCAAAACAGTCCGTCCTGATGTGGTGGACGGCGCCCGCCGCTCCCGGCGACGCATTGGGACATGACGACGTGAGTGACCAAATATAACGACAACGCGCGCCGCACGCGCCGCGAAGATTCGTTGATTCGCGCGAAATGCGCGGCGCTCGCTTCCTGCCCGTCGAAAGCGCCGAGGCGAAAAGCGCCGGAAAATCAAGGAATAAGTCGCCGATAGCGCGACAACGATTGACAAGCGCGGCGCAGCGATTAGAGGAGCCGCGTCTTGCCCGCACGCTAAGGGACGTTCTTCGCGAGGACACTCCTTGGAACGGGGCGAGTGCGGCGCCTGCGCGCGGGCTTGTAACCCGCTCCCGGGCGGCTTTGGGCATCAGCGCTCCGGTACTACGGCCGGTGCGGGTGTTGAGACCCTGGACTGGGACAGGTGGGCGCGGGTAACGCCCGCGCAGCAGCGTTGCGATCTTCGCCTCGGTCGGCGGCCAACAGGATCGCACGTCCGCCAGGTCCCAGGAAGCATGGCCTGGAGCTGAGTTGGGAGGTGACAACCGCCCAACGAGAGCCGCGGTGGAACGCCGAGAGGCGAGCGCGCTCCGGCTTTGAGCGCGCCCCGCGTCCAGAGCGCGGACGGGCGGTAACGCCCGCCCGCATGACGCGGTCAAAAACAATGCGTTTCTCGGCGTTCCGCTTCCCCTCCTTTTGGTAGGAATGGCGAAAGGGGAAGCAGTCAGACAAGATGCTGGGAAAAAGCTCGCGCGCGCGGAAAAAATCGCGCCGCGAGAACGAGATTGCTTTGCTTCGCCCTCCGTTGGAGGAAGAGATATGTGCTGCAAGAACGAGATTTTTGACCATCCCTTTATGGGAGGCTCGGCGACATTGCGCGATGTAGGGGGCAAAGGCCGCCTGCGTAAACGCGAAATTTACAACGCATCGCGGCGGAACAGGGAGCGAGCCGTCGGCGCTCCTTCCCGCGCTGCGGGTGACGCAAATTTGAAAATGAGTTCGGCTGGCGAACGCCCGCGCACGGTGTTGTTATCTTCGCACCTGTCGCATCTTCGCGCAGGGACGAAAAGGAGATGCCAATGAGCAAGCGCGATTCCACCTGCTGCAACCGTCGCGCCGTGCTGACCGCCGGCGGCGCATTGATGCTCGCCGCCGCGCTGCGACCGGCGGCAAGCCGAGCCCAGACCGCGGGCGGCAAAATACCGATCGGAACCATCGGCGCCGGGCATATCGGCAGCACCATCGGCGGCCTGTGGGTCAAGAACGGGCACCGGGTGTTCTTCTCCGACCGGCATCCCGAGGATCTGCACGATTTGGTGGCGCGGCTTGGACCGCTGGCGCAGGCGGGCACCGTGCCGCAAGCGATCGCATTCGGCGACGCGATCCTGCTCACCGTGCCGTATGGCGCGATCCCGCAGATCGGCCACGATTACGCCACGCAGCTCAAAGGCAAGATCGTACTCGACACCTGCAACGCCGTTGCCGCGCGCGACGGCGCCATCGCCCAGGAAGTCGAGCAGAACGGCATCGGCGTCACCACGCAAAAATATTTTCCCGGCGTGCGCATCGTGCGCGCGTTCAACACCATGGGCTACAAATACCTCGCCGATCAGGCCAATCGTCCCGATCCGAAGCTCGCGGTGCCGATCGCCGGCGATGATGCCGAAGCGGTCCGCGTCGCCGCGCAATTGGTTCGCGACGCCGGCTTCGACCCGGTCGTGGTCGGCAAGCTCGCCGACGCCAAACTGTTCCAGCGCGGCGGTCCCGGTTACGGCCAGCGGGTGACCGCGGCCGAGCTGAAGCAGAAGCTGTCCCTGCCGCGATGAGCAACGAAATGGCCGGCGAGCGGTCCGGCAGGTTGGGCTCGTTGCGGCGCTGGATTGCGCAGGCGGTGCCGGCGACGGCGCAGGAGCGCACCGCCGCGCTGTGGTCCTTCGCCTATTTCTTTACCTTGCTCGCCGGCTATTACGTGCTGCGTCCGCTGCGCGACGAGATGGGCATCGCCGGCGGCGTGCGGAACCTGCCGTGGCTCTTCACCGCGACCTTCGTGACGCTCTTGGTGGCGCAGCCCTTTTACGGCGCGCTGGTGGCGCGCCTGCCGCGCGCGCGGTTCATCCCGGTGGTCTATCACTTCTTCGCCGCCAACCTCGCCGTGTTCTGGATCCTGCTGACGCTGCACGTCGGCACTGCGACGATCGCCCGCGTGTTCTACGTCTGGGTCGCGGTCTTCAGCCTGTTCGCGGTCGCGGTGTTCTGGTCGTTCATGGCCGACCTGTTCACCGCCGATCAGGGCAAGCGGCTGTTCGGCTTCATTGGCGCCGGCGGCACCGCCGGCGCGCTGCTTGGTCCGGTCATTACCATCGGACTGTCGGTGCCGCTCGGGCCGGTCAATCTTCTGATCCCGGCGATCATTTTGCTGGAAGCGGCGATTTTCTGCGTCTTGCGGCTGGAGCATGCGGCAAACGCGCGAACGGACGTGAAAACCCAATCGCAAAGTCTCGGCGGCGGCGCCTTTGCGGCGCTGCCCGAACTCATCCGTTCGCCATACCTGATCGGCATCGCCGCCTGGATCAGCTTGCAGTCGTTCTGCGCGACCATCCTCTATTTCGAGCAGATTCATCTTGTTGCCGCCGACGTGCACGGCGCCGGCGCGCAGACGCGGGTTTTTGCCGCCATCGACCTCGCGGTCAACCTATTGACGTTGGCGACGCAGATCGTGGCCACCGGCCAATTGCTCAAGCGCTTCGGGACCGGACTCACCGCCGCGGCATTGCCGGCGATCTACGTCGCAGGATTCATCGTCGTTTTTCTGCTGCCGACGCTCGCGGTCGTGCTGGCGATCCAGGTGACCCAGCGCTGGTTCCACTTTTCTTTCGCCAATCCGGCGCGCCAAGTCTTCTACACCGTGCTCGGACGCGAAGAGAAATACAAGGCGAAGAACCTCATCGATGTGGTCATTTATCGCGGCTCGGACGCGCTGTACGGTTGGGTCTTCGACAGCCTGCAAGTCATCGGCCTCAAGCTCGGGGCCATCGCGCTTGTAGCGGCGCCGGTCGCGGCCGTGTGGCTGATCGTCTCGGCGGCCCTGGGACGGGCACAGGAGCGGCGCGCAGCACTGATCGCGCCTGCGGACGGAGAATGACATGAGCATACGATTGAGCCGGCGCGCGTTCGCGATATTGCCGGCAGCCGCGGCGACAATGGCCGCCGGATTCTCGCCCGCCGTGGCGCAATCCGCAGCGCCGATCATCACGCGCGCCATCCCGAGCAGCGGCGAACGGCTGCCCGCGGTGGGACTTGGTACCGCCGAAGTCTTCGACAGCGACGATGCGGCCACACGGCAGAAAGCCGCGGCGGTCGTTCATGCGCTGCTCGCTCAAGGCGGCAGCCTCATCGACACCGCGTCGAGTTACGGCGACGCCGAGCGCGTCCTTGGCCACGTGACCGCGCCAACTCACCTGCGCACGAAACTCTTCATCGCCACCAAGCTCGAGGCGCCCGACCGGGCGGAGCTTAGAAATTCGCTCTCGCGGTTGCAGACCGCGAAAGTCGATCTCCTGCAACTGCACAATGTTGACGATCCCCAGCAATCGCTGTCGCAATTCCGGGAGTGGAAAGCGCAGGGCTTGTGCCGCTACATCGGCATCACCTCGACCTATCATCGCGCCTTCCCGGCTGTTGAAGCGGTGCTGACGCGCGAAAAGCCGGATTTCGTGCAGGTGGACTATTCGCTCGACGACCGCGAGGCCGAAAGGCGCATCCTGCCGCTCGCCGCCGACAGCAAGGCCGGAGTGCTGACCGCGCTGCCGTTCGGCCGCGGGCGATTGTTCCGAGCCGTGCGCGGCAAGCCCCTGCCCGAATGGGCAAACGGCTTTGCCGGGAGCTGGGCGCAGTTCTTTCTCAAATATCTCTTGGGTGATCCACGGGTGACCGCGGTCATTCCCGGCACCGCCGACGCCGCCCACATGACCGACAATCTCGGCGCCATGCGCGGGGCGCTGCCGAACCCGGAACAGCGACGGCGCATGGTAGAATTCATCGCCTCGCTTTAGGCGCGCCGCGGGCGCTTCGTCCAACGACCGGCTGCGGACGCAAGCCGCGGCAGGTTGCCTCGCCACAGCCGCAACGTGCTTTTCGTCTGGCAAAGTGGCGGCGCTTCCTGCACACTCGCGCCGGGGCGGGACAGCGGCGATGATCTTTTCGTTCGACCTCCTGAGCAATGCCATCATCTCAGGCATCCTGATCGGCGGCTTTTACGCCGCGGTGACCTCAGGCCTGTCGCTGTCGTTCGGGATTCTCGACATTGTCAACCTCGCCCATCCCGCCTTCATTATCCTCGGCTCATACGCCGCCTACGTCGCCAACAGCAAATTCGGGATCGATCCGATCGTTGCCGCCATCATCGTCCTGCCGGCGTTCTATGCGCTCGGCGCCGCCGTCTACCAGATCTATTATGTCGCCTTCGAGAAGCGCGGGCAGGAATCGCTGCGCGGACTGGCCTTCTTCTTCGGGCTCCTGTTCATCACCGAAGTCTCGCTGGTGCTCTATTTCGGGGTCGATTATCGCGACGTAAGCGCGGCCTATATCGGCCCGACCTGGCATCTCGGCGATGTCGATCTGCCGCTGCGCCTGCTGACGCCGTGCCTGGTCTCGCTTGCGCTGATCGCCTGCCTGCAATTGGTGCTGACGCGCACTTTCGTCGGCCGCGCCATCATGGCGGTGGCGCAGGATCAGCTCGCACTGCGGCTGATGGCGGTGAACCCGGTTCGCATCAAGCGCATCGCGTTCGCAATTTCGATCGCGACCGCATCGCTCGCCGGCGCTTTTTTGATCATCATTCAGCCGGTAGAGCCCTCGGTCGGACGCGATTACATCGGACGAATCTTTGCAATCTGCGTGCTCGGCGGCATGGGCAGCCTGCCCGGCACCGTGATCGCCGCCATCCTGATTGGAGTCATCGAAAGCCTGACCGCGACCTTTTACGGCCCGTCCTGGGCTCCGGCGGTATCGTTCGGTTTTCTTTTGCTGACGCTGGCGGTGCGCCCGGCGGGACTTTTGGGGCGGTAAGGCGTGCGCACAATCCCGTTCTTCCTCATCTGCCTGGTCATCGGCGGCATCGCGTTCGCCGCGGCATTGACCCTCGGCAACGACTATTATTTCTTCGCCGGCTATGTCGTGCTGCAATATGTGGTGCTGTCGACCGCGTGGAACATTCTCGGCGGCTATTGCGGCTATGTGAATTTCGGCACCGGCGCGTTCTTTGCGCTTGGCGCCTATTCGACCGTCACGATCTATACCCTGATCGACACCAACGCGTTTCCGCACGTCGTTCCGATTCCGGTCTTGATGCTGGTCGGCGGCGCCGTGTCGGCGGTGGTCGGGCTGGGAATGGGCTACCTGACATTGCGGCTGCGCGGCGCTTTCTTCGCCATCGCGACGCTGGCGATGGCCGTGGTTCTGGAGACGCTCGTCGTCAACTGGGACTTCGTCGGCGGCTCGCGCGGCGCCTTCATCATACGTCCCGAGACCATCGCTCCGTTCGGAAGCTACATCAGGTATTTATTCTTGATCATGCTGCTGCTTGCCGTCGCCTCGCTGACGATCGCGCGGCTGATCGAGCGCTCGCGCCTGGGCTATGGGCTTGCCACGATTCGCGACGACGAATTCGCCGCCGAGGCGGCCGGGGTGCCGACGCTGCGGCTGAAGCTGATCGCGACCACGATTTCCGGTGCGCTGATGGGGATGGCCGGCGCGCCGTTTCCCTACTATATCGGCTACCTGCAACCGCAACCGACGTTCGCGCTGGATTACGCCGTCAATGCGATCGCCATGCCGCTGATCGGCGGCACTTCGACCTGGGTCGGTCCGTTGATCGGGGCCCTCCTTCTCGGCTCGCTGCAGCAGATCATCATTGTGACGATTTCCTCGGCGGTGAATCTGCTGCTGGTCGGCGCCTTGCTCGTCGCCTTCGTGATCCTCGCGCCGAACGGCATCGTCGGACTGGCGCACAAGTATCTGCAGCACAAGGACGACGACTTCGTCGGTCGCCGCCGCACCGGGCTTGAGGCGCCGGCACCACAAGTCGAATCCAGTCCGACTTCGGAAGCTCCGTCATGAGCGAGTTGCTTGAAGTCGATAATCTGGGCAAGCGCTTCGGCGGCTTTGTCGCCCTTGAGAACATCTCGCTCTCGGTCGCGGCAGGAGAGCGCTTGGGCCTCATCGGACCCAACGGGTCCGGCAAGAGCACGCTGGTCAACTGCATTTGCGGCACGTTGCGCAACGAGCAGGGCTCGGTGCGCTTCGACGGCCGCCAGATCGACCGGCTGCCGGCGCATCGGCGCACTCACCTCGGACTGGCTCGCAGCTTCCAATTGCCGCGGCCATTCGTCAGCATGAGTTTGATCGAGAACGTGCGCATCCCGCTGCTCTACACGGTCGAAGCGCGCGGCACCCGCCACGCGGCGGAGCAGATCGAGGAGCGTTGCCATGGCCTGCTGCGCGAGGTCGGGCTTGAGGCCAAGGCGCGGCGACGGCCGAGCGACCTCACCCAGGTCGAAATGCGCAAGCTCGAACTGGCGCGCGCCGTGGCGGCGGAGCCGAAGCTCTTGATCGCCGACGAGGCCATGGCGGGCCTCACCCACTCGGAGATCGAGGACATCTTGGCGCTGCTGGTGCGTTTGAACGAGCAGGGCGTGACCGTCATTCTCATCGAGCACATCATGAGCGCGGTCATGAGCTTTTCGCGCCGGCTGGTGGTGCTGGTTTCCGGCCGCAAAATCGCCGACGGACAGCCCGAAGACGTCATGCGCGATCCGGAGGTCGAGAGGGCGTACCTTGGCCAGTAGCCTCACCATTGCGGGCATCGACGCCGCGTACGGCGCGGTGCGGGTGATCGAGAACGTCTCGCTCGAAGTCGGCAACGGCGAGACCGTGGCGCTGCTCGGCACCAACGGCAATGGCAAGTCGACCTTGATGAAATGCGTCATGGGAATCGTGCGGCCGAGCACGGGATCGATCGTCGCGGAGATCGAGGGCGTTCGCCACGATCTGACCGGCCTCACGACCGAGGAAATCGTCGATCTCGGCATCGCGCTCGTTCCGGAAGGGCGGCGCCTGTTTCCCAAATTGACGGTCGAGGAGAATTTGCTGCTGGGCGCCTTCCGCCGCACCGCCCGTGCGCAGCTCGCGCGCAACCTCGAAATCTGCTTCGAAACCTTCCCGCGACTCGCCGAGCGTCGCCGGCAATTGGCCGGCAGCATGTCCGGCGGCGAGCAGCAAATGCTCGCGCTCGGCCGCGCGCTGATGCTGGCGCCGAAGATTCTTCTGGTCGACGAGCCGTCGGTCGGCCTTGCCCCGATCCTGGTGAGCCGCACCATCGAGGCCATCAACGAGATGAAGCATCGCTACGCGCTCACCGTGCTGATGGCCGAACAGAACTTCAACCAGGCGATCCGCATCGCCGACCGCGGCTATGTCATCGTCCACGGCAAGATCGCCTTCGAAGGGCGCTCGGCCGACGAGCTCAACAACAACGATCTGATCAAGAAGTTCTATCTGGGGCTGTGATCGCCTTGCGCCGTGGGCGCACGGCCGCAGAGGTCGCGGCGTTGCGAGGCTCACTTCACGGAAAGATCGATAGTCGAACTAATGCGGGCACGCCGATACCCACTGCGCCTCGACGGTGTTCTTCGAACCCGGTATCGGCTGACCTCCCATCGACGCGGTGCTTTGCACCGTACCGGTGTAGTGATGCGGGCTGTCGAAGTTGAACGCTCCGGTCAGCTCCATGTCGAGCTGGCCCTTGCAGACCAGGCGCCACTTCAAATTTGTGCCGTCGAAGCTGCGCTCGATGGGAGCACAGGCGGAATTGATCGTGGTCGCGATCGGCGAGAATGTCGTGGACAAATCCCGCACCTGGTCCGCCGTCATGCATTTTTCGGTATGGCGCGGCGGACCGGTCCTGCCGCCGGTCTCGACGATCGTGGTGATCTTCCACAGACCGGCATCGATGCCGCTGCCCAGCGCCATCGAGGGCACGAAGGCCAGAACGCCGGCGACCGGCAACGCAATACGACCAAGCGAGATCATGATCCCTCCCCTGCGATCGCCGCCAAGGCACGTCGACGGCCGGCCGACCTCGGGACCGCGCCGGCCCCGTTAACGTCCCGGTAACCATATACCGGGCACATTTTGCCGGGGAGGCGTAATCGTTCCACTGCGGACTTCCAACGCTCTTGAGGCCCAGCCTTGGACACGAGCGCGGCTCCGCTCTTCCGTGCCGGCGGCCCGCCAGCCGCGGCGCACAGCTTTGAACCGCGCGAACGCAGTAGGCGGAGCCAGTCGGCCGTCATGAGCGACGCATCAACGGCGCAGGGTGGCGAGACGGCGCTGTCGCGTCTTGCCGACCTCGGCACCATGCTCCGGCGCAGCGACATCGTGCTGGCCGTCGGCATGATGGCCATTCTCTTGGTCCTCATCCTGCCGCTGCCGCCGCTGTTGCTCGATTTCTCGCTGGCGATCTCGATCACCTTCTCGGTCCTGATCCTGATGACTGCGCTGTTCATTCAGGCACCGCTGGAATTCTCCTCCTTCCCGACCGTGCTGCTGATCTCGACGATACTGCGCCTTGCACTCAACCTCGCGTCGGCGCGGCTCATCCTCGCCCACGGCCACGAGGGCACTGCCGCCGCCGGGCACGTGATCCAGGCGTTCGGCAATTTCGTCATGGCGGGCAACTTCGTCATCGGCATCATCGTCTTCACCATTCTGGTGATCGTCAATTTCGTTGTCATCACCAAGGGTTCCGGACGCATCGCGGAAGTCGCCGCGCGCTTCCAGCTCGATTCCATGCCGGGCAAGCAGATGGCTATCGACGCCGACCTTTCCGCCGGGCTGATCGACGAGAAGGAAGCGCGGCGGCGGCGCAAGAACCTGGAGGACGAATCCGGCTTCTTCGGCGCCATGGACGGCGCCTCGAAATTCGTGCGCGGCGATGCCATCGCCGGTCTTCTGGTCGTGATGATCAACATCATCGGCGGCATGGTCATCGGCATCGTGCAGCAAGGCCTGAGCTTCGCCGATGCCGCCCACACTTACACGCTGCTCACCGTCGGCGACGGTCTGGTCACGCAAATTCCGTCGTTGATCGTGTCGACCGCCGCCGGCCTGCTGGTGTCAAAGGCCGGCGTGAGCGGCGCCGCCGACAAGGCCCTGTTGAGTCAGTTCTCCGGATATCCGAAGGCGCTCGGCATGTCGGCTGCCGTCATGCTGGCGATGGGTCTGTTGCCCGGCATTCCGATGATCCCATTTTTTGCGCTCGGCGGCGGTGCCGCCACGCTTGCCTATCTGGTCGACCGTCGCAGCAAACAGGCCGCCGCCGCCGCCGAGGCCGCCAAGGGCGAACCCAAGCCGCCGCCCGCCGAGGAGCCGATGTCGGCGACGTTGAAAATTGACGATCTCAAGGTCGAACTCGGGTATGCGCTGTTGCCGCTTGTCAACGCGCCGGACGGTTCCGAGCGGCTGACCGAGCAGATCAAGGCGCTGCGCCGCTCGCTCGCCGTCGAAATGGGATTCGTCATGCCGGCGGTGCGCATTCTGGACAACGTGCAACTCGACGCCAACGCCTACGTCATCAAGATCAAGGAGGTCGAGGCCGGCACCGGCAAGGTGTGGCACGGCCAGTACATGGTCATGGATCCGGCCGGCAACCAGGTGACGCTGCCCGGCGTGCACACGACCGAGCCGACCTTCGGCCTGCCGGCCACCTGGATCGAAGCGGCGCTCAAGGAAGAGGCTTCGGTCAAGGGTTATACCGTCGTTGACGCCGCCACGGTGCTGGCGACGCATCTTACCGAACTGATCAAGGCCAACATGTCGGAGCTTCTGTCTTATGGCGAAGTGCAGAAACTGCTCAAGGAATTGCCGAAGGAGCAGAGCGAACTGATCAAGGACATCGTGCCCTCGCAGATCACGATCTCCGGCATCCAGCGGGTCTTGCAAATCCTGCTCGCCGAGCGGGTTTCGATTCGCGATCTCGCCACCATCCTCGAAGGTATCGCCGACGGGCTCGCCGCGACTCGCAACCCGATGGGCTTGGCCGAGCACGTGCGCGCAAGGCTGTCGCGTCAGCTCTGCGCGCAGCACAGCAGCGCCGGCGGCTACCTGCCGATCATCGCGCTCACCGCCAGATGGGAGCAGGTCTTTGCCGAGTCGATCGTCGGCCAGGGCGACGAACGCAGCCTCGCCATGCAGCCTTCGAAGCTCACCGAATTCATCAACGCCGTGCGCGAGAAATTCGAGATCGCCGGGCGGGACGGCGAGTCCCCCGTGCTGGTCACTTCCCCCGGCATTCGCCCCTTCGTGCGCGGCATTATCGAGCGCTTCCGCGCCCAAACCAGCGTGCTCTCGCAATCGGAAATCCACCCGCGGGCGCGACTCAAGACCGTGGCAAGCATTTGAGCCAAATGGTCCGCCGGGAGCGAACCAGGCTCACGGCGCGACCGACAAACCCGCCACGCGGTGCTTCTCGATCAGGCGCGCGACCAACCCCGATCTCTTCGCTTCGGCCACGAACTCGCCCAGGAACGCGGCGCCGGCCGTGTTCTTTTTCTCGGTCCCGATCGCCTGCTGAACCGTGGTGAAATTGCCCGGCAAGATGCGCAAGCCGGGAAGCTTCTTCACGTCATCGAGCAGTTGCGGGCGCAATGAAGCGTAGGCGTCGAGCTTTTCGGCGACGAACTGGTTGAATGGGCCATCCGCCGAATCGGAGCGCAACAGCGTGGCGTGCTTGAGGTTGGCGGTGAGCCAGAGATCGTAGGCCGCGCCGCGCCTCACCGTGATGCGTACCCCGGGCCGGTCGACGTCGCCTACCGTCTGATAGGGCGAATTCGGCGGCACCAGGTAGGTGGCCTCGATCTCGCAATAGGCCGGCGTGAAGGCGATCTTTTCAGCACGCGCCGGCTCCGCGCCGATAAGCCCGATATCCCACGCGTCGGTGCCGGCAGCCTCGGCAAGCTTGGAGGGCCGTTCGAACTGTACGTAGCGCACCGTCACGCCCAACCGCCGCGCAATCTCGGCAGCCATGTCGGGCGCGACTCCCTGCGGGTCGCCCGAGGCCGTCTTGCCAGTGACGAGCAGAAAGTTGCTCATGTTGATGCCGGCGCGAAGTACGCCCGTAGGCGCAAGCTCGGCGACGATCTGGCGATCCATTCAATCCCCCTCCCATGGGCCTGACATGGGCCCGACATGGGCCTGCGATGCCGGCGAAACGCGCCCCGCCCTGCCCCATGCTGCTTACCGGAACCCGGCCGGCGATCAACCGTTATCACGCGTTATCACCGCCCGCATGACGAGGGCGCGGCAGGAATGATGCGGACTTCTGAACCGCCACACTCGTGTCCCGATTCCACGCCAACTCCAGGCCGCGGCGTCACGTCTTTGGCGGCGGAGTGGCGGACGGCGTCGATTCGACCAGCTTGCCGGTGAAGAGGATCGGCCCGCTTGGGGCCGCGGTTTTCGAACCGCCGGCGGGTTCGAAGGAGACGATGTAAGTCGCGGCCTGCATCGTCCCGAGATCGAGACCGGCTGGCAGTGGGGTTTGCGTAAACTCCTGCCCACCGACCAAGCCGAGCGCACGCGGCGCGGAGTGCGGGGCGATCATCCACAATTCGTAGCTATGGCCCGCCTGCGCCTGGGCCGAAATCGTGCGCACGGTCAGCGTCCTGCTTGCGGGGTCGATGGTCAGCAAAAACGCCGGCGACGACGGCTCCTGCTGCAGTACCGCCACTAACCTCCCGGCGGGCGCCGCCGCTACCGGTTGCGCCGGAGCCGTCTGCTGCGCGACCAGTTGCGGAATGTGGAATCCACCCGGTGGAATGAGCGCAGGATCGACCTGCGACAGCACGATGAACGCCGCCAGCAGGACCGCGAGCAGGCAGGCCAAAGCCGCCACGACTCGCCAGCGCCCTAGCCGGCGTGCCAGCAAGGGCGCATCGAACGTGCGCTCCGTCTTGGCCGGCGCCAGTCGCACCGGCGCCGAGGGAAATTCGGCGGGCGGTGGAGCGAATTCCGGCTTCGCTTGCGCCGCGGTCGCCGCCGAGGCTTCGGGCGACGAGCCAATGACGCCGGCGGCCCCGACAGATTCCGGCCCTTTGGCCGCGGCGCCGGGTTCGGATTTCGTCGCCAAACCGGTTTCCGGCCCCGCATTGGCAGCGGTCCCGGTTGGCGCATCGGTTGGCGCCAAGCTTACGCCGCCAGCGGGCGGGAGAGCGCCGACGCCTGACTTGATCTTGTCCCAGACTTCGGCTGGCGGCTCGACCGCTTCGACCATTACGTTGAGTTCGCCCAGCCGACGCTCCCATTGGCGCACGGTCTCGCCAAATCCGGGATCGACGTTGATCAGTGCCTCGGCATGGTTGCGCTCGTCTGCGGCCAGCGTGCCAAGCACGTATTCAGCGGCGAGCGCGTCGAGATCGTCGTTGTCCATTGCAGCCTCACGCCACTACGATTCGCGCGCCTGAAGGGTACGGAACCGAAGGCCGTCCAATGACGCGCGGATTTGGCTTTTTCGCGGTCATGTTCAGCGCCCTATGCACTCACTGATTTCAAGCAAGGAGCGGCGCAACCATGTCCTGATCGTATTCACCGGGATATCGAGCTTATGCGCCAACTGCTCGCGGCTCCAACCGCTGTAATAGGCGAGCAGTACGATACGCTGCTTTTCCGGGTCGAGTTTACCGAGACAGGACAACAGCCTGCGCAGTCCCTCCGTCATTTCGCGCCGCGCCAGCGGCGGCGGAGCATCGGCCGCGACCGTGGCGCTCATCGCTTCCGAAATATCCTCAGCCGAAAAGCCAGGCGTTTGCCGGACAATGTCGATCGCCCGATTGCGCGCGATCGCGACCATCCAGGTGATCGGGCTCGCGATCGTGGGATCGAACGTCCCGGCAAGGCTCCACACCTTGAGGTAGGTCTCGTGCATGACCTCGTCGGCGAGCTCGGCCTTGCCCAGGATGCGCAGCAGTACGCCATAGAGCTTCGCGCGAGTCGCGTTGTAGAGACGCTCAAATGCAGCGTGATCGCCCTTGGCGACGGCTGCGAGCAGCCAGACGAGTTCTGCCTGGGTCAACATTGCGGTCCCTGGCCATTCGAGGGGGGCGCTCGCCCCCGCAAGCCGATTATCGCCACGGAACCGGGCGTCCGTCGAGAGTTAACTGGACAAATCGAAGAGAAGAAGGCTGGTGTCGGCTTACTTGCCCGAGCGCCCGGGCCGACCGAGACCCCGCCGGCAAGACGCCGACCTACGCCGGAACCTCACCCCGCGCACGCGTCAGCGCGATTCGGTCGAGCTCCGCCTGCTCAGCGGCGTTTTCCGCCTCGCGTTCGCGCGCTTGATCGCGTTCGTCAAGCAATTCGACCTTCTTGAGTTCATCGAAGGCATCGGCCAGCGCCAGCTTGGCGTCTTCGAGCTGAATGCGCAAATCGTCGGCCGAGCGCTTGAGGTTTTCGCGCCTGCCAATCGCCGCCTTTGCATATGTCGGATAGGCGAAGTGGCCGGGATCGTGAATGCCGGCGCGGTCCTGTTCGACCTTGATTTCTCGCTCCAGATCGATCGCCATGCGCTCGAACTCGGCGATCATGGACTCGATCTGGGCGACTTTGCGCCGTCTTTCGTCGACTTGGAATTTTTTCAAGCGAATGAGTGTGTCGCGAGACTTCATCGACTGTTACTCCCCGAAGCCGCGGGATCGACCTGACGCAGCCCCCAGCCATCCGCTCCGGTGACAATCTTGGACAGGCGGGCGGTGCACAGCGCGCAAGTGCCAATCGTGCCACGGATAACGTTAGCGTTCGGTTTCCTCGACGGCCAAAATTTCGGCCAATCGGCGGTATCCTTCCGCCAAACTGGTTGCTTCTTCCTTACCTTGCGCCAGAAACGCCTCGAGCGGGCGGTGCAGCCGTATGGCCTCGTCCACGTCGGCGCTGGTGCCGGTGCGATAGGCGCCGAGCCGGATCAACTCTTCCATATCCGCGTATGTCGCCATGACCTGTCGGGCCCGCGTCAACACCGGCAGGAAATCCGGATCGGCCGCGCGCGGCATCGTTCGCGAGACGGATTTGAGCACGTTGATGGCCGGATAGCGCCCGCGTTCGGCGATGGCGCGCTCCATCACGATGTGACCATCGAGAATGCCGCGCACCGCATCAGCGATCGGCTCATTGTGGTCGTCGCCGTCGACCAGCACGGTGAATATGCCGGTGATGGTGCCCTGCCGCTCGGAGCCGGGCCCGGCGCGCTCCAAGAGCCGCGGCAACTCGGTGAACACCGTGGGCGTGTAGCCCTTCGCGGTCGGCGGCTCGCCCGCCGATAATCCGATCTCGCGCTGCGCCATGGCAAAGCGCGTAACCGAATCCATCAGCACCAGGACGTCCTTGCCCTCGTCGCGAAAATATTCGGCGATCGCAAGCGTGACGTGAGCCGCCTGCCGGCGCATCAGCGCCGGCTCGTCGGAGGTCGAGACCACAACGACCGAGCGGGCGAGGCCCGCGGCGCCGAGATCGTCCTGGAGGAATTCCTGCACCTCACGGCCGCGCTCGCCGACCAGCCCGATGATGCTGACGTCGGCCGAAACGTTCCGCGCCAGCATTGCCAGCAGCACCGACTTGCCGACGCCGGAGCCGGAAAAAATGCCGAGCCTCTGGCCTCGGCAGCAGGTCAGGAAGGTGTTGAGCGCTCGCACGCCGAGATCGAGCGGCGCGCCGACCCGCCGCCGGGTGTGCGCGAGCGGCGGCGCATTGCGAAATGAGCAGGGCGAAGGCCCCAGCGGCAGCGGGCCCTTGCCGTCGATCGGCTCGCCCAGCGCATTGACCACCCGTCCGAGCCAGCCGGTCGAAGGCCGTACCGCGCCCGGCACTGCAGTCGCGATTGCCCGACAGCCCCGCCGCACGCCGTCGAGCGGCGCAAACGGCATCAGCAGTGCGTTGGATCCGGTAAAGCCCACCACCTCGCAGGGAATATTGCTGGCCGCAGTCTCGATGATGACGCGGGCGCCGACCGACATCGCATGCAGTGGGCCGGCCACCTCCACCATAAGGCCGCGCACGCCGACCACCCGGCCATAGATTTCGACGCCGTCGAGTTCGTTAATCTGTTCAGCGAGCGCCTTCATGCCGCTACCTTCGCCGCGCCATCGCACCGCCGCAGCAGCGCAGAAATGGTTACCTCCAAGCCCGTCTTGTTAATCGCCTGTTTACTCGGGCCGTTAATCATTGCGCTGTCGTCCTTGGGGCCAAGGAGCCTCGTCGGCCGTCATGGCGGGCGAGTCGTTTGAATCAGTTAGCGCCGTAACTTAAACTCGAACATGAACGGCAGCGTGGCGGAAAAACCACTATCGCGCAATATCTTAAGGCGATTCGAGGGATTTTGCCTAGAGACCGCTTGCGCGCAAGAATCATGGTTTGTTAACCATAGCACCGTTAGCGTTTCGAATCAGTTTCTTCGAGGGCGTTGTCTTCGAGGGCGCATTCTTGGGGCCGCCATTGCGGCGTGCCGACCTTGAGCCCGCGCGGCGAGGAAGGGGCATGGCATGCGCGTATTGCTGATTGAAGACGATAGCGCCACCGCGCAATCGATCGAATTGATGCTCAAGTCAGAGAGCTTCAATGTCTATACGACCGACCTCGGCGAGGAAGGCATCGACCTCGGCAAAATCTACGACTACGACATCATCCTGCTCGACCTGAACCTGCCGGACATGTCGGGCTTCGAGGTACTGCGCAGTTTGCGCGTCTCCAAGGTCAAGACGCCGATCCTGATCCTTTCCGGGCTGGCCGGCATCGAGGACAAGGTCCGCGGTCTCGGTTTTGGCGCCGATGACTACATGACCAAGCCTTTCCACAAGGACGAGCTGGTGGCGCGCATCCATGCCATCGTGCGCCGCTCCAAAGGCCACGCCCAATCCGTGATCCAGACCGGCGATCTTGTCGTCAACCTCGACACCAAGACGGTCGAAGTGAACCAGGCGCGCGTGCATCTGACCGGCAAGGAATACCAGATGCTGGAGCTGCTTTCACTGCGCAAGGGCACGACGCTGACGAAAGAGATGTTCCTCAACCATCTTTATGGCGGCATGGACGAGCCGGAGCTGAAGATCATCGACGTCTTCATCTGCAAGCTGCGCAAGAAACTCGCCAACGCGTCCAGTGGCAAGAACTACATCGAAACCGTCTGGGGCCGCGGCTACGTGCTGCGCGAGCCGAGCGACGACGAGGCCAAGATTTCGGCATGAGTTTCGTGAGGGGGATCGGGGAAAGCCCCGGCGGCGCCGCCGGGGCTTTTTTCATTCCCTCTGCCACGCGCCCCGCGCGGCGTCTGCGTCCCAGCCGCCCAAGCGGGCCGGCACGCGTCACCGCCCGCCGTTAACGGCAACCAGGCGCGGCGGCCCGCCCGCCGGTCTATACCCGAGGGGGCGCAGCGGTCGCAGGTTCAGCGTGTATAGACCGTGCATGTTGCCGGTCACCTTGTAACAATCGGTCAAGCCGATCACCGTCTCCGCCGCGCCAAGCACCAGATAGCCGTCGACGGCGGTCGCCCGCGCCAGCCGTTCAAGCACGTCTATCTTGGTTCTTTGGTCGAAATAGATCAGCACATTGCGGCAGAAGATCAGATCGAAAACTCCCAGTCGGGAAAAGTCCGACAATAGGTTGAGCTGCTGAAATTTGACCATGGCGCGGAGCTCGGGAGCGATCTGCCATAGCTCGCCGAACTGCGAGAAATATTTGATGAGGAGTTGGATCGGCAGCCCGCGCTGCACTTCAAATTGGCTGTAAAGGCCTTGCCGCGCCTTTTCCAACACCCCGCCGGAAAGGTCGGTAGCGAGCAACTCGATGCGCCAGCCGTCAATCTCCCGTCCCATTTCCTTCAGGCACATGGCGAGCGAATAAGGCTCCTGGCCGGTCGAGGCGGCGGCGCACCAGATGCGGATCTTGCGCCCCTTGTTCCGCGCCGCGAGCAACACGGGCATCACGACCGAGCGAAATTGTTGGAACGGTATCTTGTCGCGAAAGAAGAACGACTCGTTGGTGGCCATGGCCTCGACGACCGAGTTCATCAGCACGTCGTCGCCGGACGATTTGAGCGCCCCCACAAGCGCGGCGAGATTGGCTAGTCCGGCCCGTCGCGCCACCGGCAGGAGCCGGCTCTCGACCAGGTACTGCTTGTCGGCGGACAGCACCAAGCCAGACCGTTGCTTAAGACATTTACGCAAATAATCGTAATCAAGCGGCGTCACTGGCGCACCCCCGTCAGTAAACGAAGAACTTTCGCGGCAATCTGATCAAGCGGCAACACGGCGGAGCAGAGACCGGCGCGAGCGACCGAGCGCGGCATGCCCCAGACCACGCTGCTGGCTTCATCCTGCGCGATCACTGCGCCGTTGGCGGCCACGATGTCGGCCGCCCCGCGCGTCCCATCGGAGCCCATGCCGGTGAGAACGACCGCCAGAACGGCCGCCCCCCACACCGCCGCCGCCGAAGAGAACAGCGGATCGACCGACGGCTTGCAGAAGTTTATCGGCGCGTCATCGCCAAGTGCGATTCGGACGACGCCGGCATCGCGGACGACGCGCATATGGCGGCCGCCCGGCGCCAGATAAACGCCACCGGCAAGCACCGGCTCGTCATGCTCGGCCTCGTGGGCGCCCCGACCGCTGACCCGCTGCAGATGCTCGGCCAGAACCGCCGTGAAGGTCGGCGGCATGTGCTGGGTGATCAGCATCGGCGCGCGGTCGATCGCCGCCGTCAGTCTCTGGAACAAAGCCATCAGCGCCTGTGGCCCTCCGGTCGAGGCGCCGATGACCAGTGCGCGCGGCACTGCGGACGGGAATGGGCGCAACGATATCTTGGCTTCATCGGCGCGGGGCGACTCGGGCAGGCGCTCAACCGCGGACAAGCGGCCACGCGGAAGCGGCGCGCAGGCCACCGGAGAAGCCTGCGCCAGATCGCGCGCGTTCACGCGCTGACGGCCAAGACTGCGGATTTTATCGATCAATTCGCGGCGGAAGCTCGCCGAAGTCATCACTTCGTATCTGTTTTCCGGCTTGGGGATGTAATCGGTCGCCCCAAGGGCCAGCGCTCGCAAGCTCAGTTCGGCGCTGCGTCGAGTCAGCGTCGAGACCATGATGACGACAAGATCGCGCTTCTTGCCCAAGAGCAGCGGCAGCGCAGAAATGCCATCGAGCTCCGGCATGTCCACATCGAGCAGGACGACATCGGGAGCGCTCGCTTCGATCTTTTCGATCGCCTCGCGTCCGTTGCGCAGCGTCGCCGCGATACTCATGTCCGGCTCCGCTTCGACCCAGCGCGTCATCATGCTGCGTGCGACGACGGCATCGTCAACCACCATAACGCGGATCGGCCGCTGGGCGGACGGCTCTGGACGCGCGGCTGCAACGACGGGACTCATGGCACGCGAACTCTTTTGACGCCCACCTGACGGTGGCTACACCCTGACCGGAACCGCTCCGGCTGCCGCTAGATCAATCCGACTTCCTGGAACTTGGCTTCAACGATCTCCTTGTCGAACGGCTTCATGATGTATTCGTTGGCGCCCGCATGGAGCGCCCGCGCTATGTGCGCCACATCGTTTTCGGTGGTGCAGAACACGACCTTCGGCCTGTCGCCGCCTGGCAGGCGACGCAGCGCACGCAGGAAGTCATAGCCGTCCATTTTCGGCATGTTCCAGTCGAGCAGAATGGCGTCCGGCAAATTTCTCCGGCACGATTCGACCGCTTCCTCGCCGTTCTCGGCCTCCACGATCTGAAAGTCGAGCCCTTCGAGTATGCGACGCGCCACCTTGCGGATGACGCTCGAGTCATCGACGACCAAGCATGTTTTCATGGCATCCACCGTCCTGGGCTGTATGCGGGCCGAACCCGCTTTGATCTGAGTTGCGTCTGTCCTTCATCACATTTCGGGTCACGCCGCGATCGCGTATTCAGCGTCGAACGCGAGTACGCGCTCGATGTCGAGAACGACCAGAAGCTGGTCGTCGAGCCGATAGACGCCGGCGGAAACCTCCACGAGCTTGCGGTCGAGATTGATCGGGCTGGGCTCGAGTTCGCCGTCTGGAAGCTTGAGCACCTCGCCGAGCGCATCGACCAAGAGACCGAACGACTCCGCTCCCCAATCGATTCCGATCGCCATCGGCGCCCGTCCCGGGTCTTCCGCGCCCAAGCCGAGCCGGCTGCGCATGTCGATCGCGGTCACGATCCGTCCGCGCAGATTAAGGACGCCGGCGATCTGTCCACCGGCAAGAGGCACGCGCGTGATCCGCGCCGGTCGAAACACCTCTTGCACGCGCGCAATCGGTACGCCGAAAATCTGCCCGGCGGTCGTAAACGTGACGTACTCGGTAAGTTGCGATTCTTCTTTCATCGTCACGCCGCCCGTTCCATGTCGGCACCGTGGTCCTTGATCGCGGCAATGAGCCCGGCACGATCAAATTTCGCGACGAAGTCGCGAAATCCGACCGCGCGCCCGCGCTCGATTGCATCCGCCGACACCATGGCGGTGATGGCGATGATCGGAAGTTCGGCGGTACCCGGCGCGGCACGCAATGCTTGCGCCAACTCAAATCCGTCCATCTCCGGCATCTCGATGTCGGTGATGAGAAGGTCGAAGCTCTTGTCCGAATGCAGCGCCTTGAGCGCCTCGGCTGCCGATCCGACCGCCAACACCTGGCAGCCGGCCGCTTTGATGAGCGGCGCCAGCATGTCGCGGAAGAAGGCGGAATCGTCGACCAGGAGCACCCTTGGCGGGCGGCGCCCGGAGGACACCTCGCGCCGGCGAAACCAGTCGGCAAAAGCCTGCGGCAGAAAATGACCGATATCGATGATCTCGGTCGCGGTGCCTTTGACGATGGCATGGCCAATAATGCCGGGACTCTCGCTTACCACCTCGATGTTCAGCCGATCTTCGACGATGTCGACGATTTCATCGACGATGAGGCCCATCGAGCGGCCGTGATCGGAGAACACCAGGATCGGCTGCGCGCCGACCTGCTTCACGTCCGACTGCGTGTCGAGGCGCAGGAGCGGCATCAACCGGTCGCGGTATTGCACCAAATGACGGCCGTGGGCGATTTCGATCTTTCGGCAATCGATCTCCTCGAGACGGGTGACCAGAGAAAGCGGGACTGCCTTGGGGTGATGCGAACCGGCGCGAAAGACGAGCAGCGAAACAAGCTCGTCGTCCAACGATTCTTCGCCATCCTGCGGCTCGGACGACTCGCTGCGCGCCGCCTGCGCGGCGCGGCCGAGCCCCTGCGCAAGGCCGTTCGGGTCGAGGATCATGATCACCGAACCGTCGCCGAGAATCGTGGTGCCCGAGAACGCCGCGATGTGCCGCAGCTTGGACGACATCGGCTTGACCACGATTTCCTCGGTATGGACGACGTTGTCGACCACGACGCCGAAGGTTTGGCTGCCGACCTGAGTAATCACGACGAAGCCTTTGTCGCTGCCGCTTTCCCCGAGTTTGAGCACCTGCTTGAGATGGATGAGCGGCAGCAGCTTGTTGCGCAGCCTCAGGACCGGCGTCTCCTTGATCCATTCGATGCGGTGCCCGCCGCTGCCGTCGGCGCGCACGAGTTCAAGCACGGAGAGCTGGGGGAAGGCGAAATGCTCGCCGCTCGTCTCAACGATCAATGCCGAAACGATGGCGAGCGTCAGCGGAATCTTGATGGTAAACTTGACGCCCGCGCCCGGAGCCGACTGCAGGTCGATGGTGCCGCCGATCTGTTCGACATTGCTGCGTACGACGTCCATGCCGACGCCGCGACCGGAAATGCCGGTCACATGATCGGCGGTGGAGAAGCCCGGCCTGAAGATAAAGTTGCATATTTCGGCGTCCGACCTGGCGGCAATCTCCTTTTCGCCAACAAGCCCGCTTTCGATCGCCTTGGCGCGGATGCGCGCGAGATCGAGGCCGCGCCCGTCGTCGGCAATCTCGATGATGATGTGGCCGCCCTGGTGGCAGGCGGAAAGACGGATCGAGCCCTTGGGAGGCTTCCCCGCCGCAATGCGCTCCGACGCGCTTTCGATGCCGTGATCGGCGCAGTTTCGTACCAGATGGGTGAGCGGATCCTTGACCAGTTCGAGGACCTGACGGTCCAGCTCGGTCTCGGCGCCGTACATTTTCAGTTCAATGTCCTTGCCCAGTTCGGCGCACAAATCGCGCATGATACGCGGCAGCTTCTGCCACGCGTTGCCGATCGGCTGCATGCGCGTCTTCATGACGCCTTCTTGCAGCTCGGCGGTAACGTTCGAGAGCCGCTGCAACGGCACCTTGAAGTCCGAATCCGCATGCCGACGCACGATCTCCAGGAGCTGGTTGCGGGTGAGCACCAACTCCGAAACAGTGGTCATCAGGCGATCCAGCGTGCCCACGCTCACTCTGATCGAATTATTGGCGATCCGTTCGCCGATTTCCTCGTCAACCCGCTGCGGCTGAGCCGGCTTGGGCGCATCATTCTCTTCGCGCTTGTCGACGGCTTCGCGGCGGCCCGGCGGCGATGGGTCGTGGTCCGGCAGCGTCGCGCGGCCGAGATGTTCGATGAGATCGGCGTCTTCCGGCTCCTGCTGGGCTTCCATCTGGCCGGCCTCGATCTGATCGAGGATCAGCTTGATGCGATCGATGGTAGCGAGAATAAGCGTGACCGCCTCGCTCGTGACCGGCATGCCGTCACGAAATCGACCCATCAGCGTCTCGGCTGCATGCGTCAGCGCCTCGAGACGGGCAAGTCCGAGAAAGCCGCAGGTGCCCTTGATGGTGTGAACGAGGCGAAAGATGTTGCCGAGAATGTTGGCGTTGTTCGGCTCGCGCTCGAAGCGCACCAGCTCGGCATCCACCCGATCGAGACTCTCATGGGTCTCGGTCAGAAACTCGCGCAACAGGTCGTCCATACTCACACGCCTTGTCGCCACCGGCTTGCGGATGGCGTACGCATTCCATGCACTTCTGCCGCAAAGCGCGCGCCCGCGCGCCTTGCTCGCCAGGCGCAGCGCGCCTGATCGGATCCGTCCAGTCTGTTGCCAAACGGTTTAATTTGTGTTGCGGGAACCGCCGTGACCGCCTCTTCCGGCGCCTGGCCGCGTCAACCGGCGGTCACCACGACCGTCTCGCCTTCGGCGGCTGCCGTCAGGGCAAGCCCGCAATCCCGCGCCAATATCCCGGTGTAAAAGGGCTGAATACCGTGGGCGTCCACATTCTGGGGCGGGCTTGCTGCCAGGAGCCCCGCCGTGGTCGGCGTCAGGCGGGCGTTCAATCCGGACGCGGCGACGCGGAAGGCGCTTTCGGCGATCGGATCGACGGTAAGGGTGCCTCCGCGCGGGATCGCGCCGGCGCCGACCAACAACATGTTGAGTAAAAGCTTTACCTGATTCTTAGGCTTCAATTCCCGCGGCAAATTCCACACAATTTTCAGCTTGTCGTCTTCCAGCAGCCCACGCGCCACCTTTTCCGCGTCGCCGGTCTCGATCTGCGCGCCCGCGGACCCCGCCGCGCCGAAGGCCAACCGGCAGAATTGCAGCCGCGCCGAGGCTTGTCGCGCGCTTTTCTTGATCAGCTCGAGCGCGAAATGCCGCGTCTCCTCGTCCTTGTCCTCTTCAAGAACTTCGATGCCGTTGACGATGGCCCCGACCGGGCTGATCAGGTCGTGACAAACGCGCGAGCACAAGAGCGCGGCCAAGTCGAGGGCACTGAGCGTCAGGGGGCCGGAGGCGGACGGACCGGACATGTGAAGCTCCGGGCAAGCGGGACAGCGCCGTGGGTGTCACAGCACGCGCGATTCGGCAACCGTGCCCGGCCCGCCTGATCGTGGTAAAGCGCATCCCCTCGCCGGTCGGCTCGCGCCGCTGCCGGATGCGCCAGGAGCCACGGATGCCCCCGCTGGACGCTGCGACATGCGCCCAACTCATCGAGCCGCTGACCGCACTCGCGGCGCGCGCAGCACGAGCAATTCGCCAGGCGGCGAGCAACGGGGCCGTCCGCCGCAAGGCGGATGGCTCACCGGTCACCGATGCCGATCTCGCCGCCGAAATGACGATACGCCAGGGCCTTACGGATATCGCTCCGGCGCTTGCAGTGATCTCGGAGGAACAGGCAGAGCCGCGGGCAACCGCCAGCGAGAGCTACTTCCTCGTCGACCCGCTCGACGGCACCCGCGAATTCATTGCCGGCCGTGACGAGTACACGGTCAACATAGCGCTGATGTCGTCGGGCGCCCCAATCCTCGGCCTCATAGCCGCGCCGGCCCTCGGGCTGCTCTGGCGCGGCATAGTGGGAAGCGGTGCCGAACGCGTGGCGCTTTCGCCTGACGGAGCCAATCTGCCGCCGAGTGCCATCCATGGCAGGCGCCGGCCTGAAAGCGGCACGGTGGTGATGGTCAGCCGCTCGCATCTCGACACGCGCACCCAGGCGTATCTCGACGGCCTGCCACAATCGCGGACCGAGGCCAGCGGATCGGCGGTGAAATTCTGCCGTCTCGCCGAAGGGTCGGCGGACCTTTATCCGCGTCTCGGACCGACCCGCGATTGGGACGTGGCCGCCGGTCATGCCATTGTCGCAGCAGCCGGTGGACGGGTGGTCACCCCGGAGGGCAAACCGCTTCGCTATGGGACGCCGGAGCTTCTCATCCCGGCCTTTATCGCTTCCGCAGATGCGACAATACCCTAGTGTGGCGGTTCAGAAGTCCGCATCATTCCTGCCGCGACCTCGTCATGCGGATTTCTGAACCAAAGCCACACGAGATCAATAAGTTGCCGGTGTCCTTCGATTCCGAAGTTCGCAAACGAGGGTGCTGCATAATGATGCGAATTGCGGAATCGGGACACGAGATTTACGGGTTCAGCGTCGCCATCACGTCGGGCCACTTTCGCTGTGCTGCGGCGATGAAGCGGCCCGAATTGGACAGGAATTTGCTGCGGTCAGCCGCGTCGTAGAACAGAAAAAGCCGTTCGTTGACAATCGTCCAAAGAGCCGGATTGCCGGCCACCGCGAGGTCGCGCCCGATATCCACCGGATCGTAGCCGCCGTATTGCGGCATGTAGACCTCGGGGCGTTCGGCAAACGCAGCGCGGTTGCCGCTGTTGCAGAAGCGCCAGATGACACCGCCGTAGCTCAATTCGAACTTGCCGCTGCCGACCTTTGGTTTGCCGTCGATGAAAAAGGCAACCGGGTCGTAGCCGCCGATTGCCAGCCCGGTGTGCCAGTCCACCACGATTCGCTGCGTCAAACCGGCACGCGCCGGAACCGCGATCGCCGACAGAACCATCGCAACGCCGGCCAACGCCGCGCAGTAGATGGCGGAGCGCTTCTGTTTCTGCCGTGGTGCCGTCACAGTTTCGACCAAAGGTGGACAATGATTCGAGTCGATTTTGCGAAGAGCAGCGCCAAGCGCTGTGGCCAAAGCGTTAGCAAGAACTTTACCGCAAGCTTCGCAAAGACTTAACGCTTACGGGTTTAGACCGGGCCTATGAGCAAGGCGTTAAGGTCGGGGATGTCGATGAACTCAGTCGCCAAGCTCGGATTGGCCGCTCTGCTGTCGGCCGGCCTGCTCACCTCTTCCGCCCTGGCGCAACCGGCGTCGCCGACTCCGCCTGCGGCCGTTCCGTACTACCCTCCGCCCGCCCCACCGCGCGACGATCAATTCTCAGTCAACGAACTGATCGAGGCGGGACACCACTTCTTTGGCGGGGTCTCGCGCGAGCTCGCCATGATCGTGCAAAAGGCCTGCAGCCAGTGGGGCCTGCCCAACGGATACGTTTTGGGCGAGGAGGCCGGAGGCGCTTTCGTCGGCGGCCTGCGCTATGGCGACGGTACGCTATACACCAAAAACGCCGGCGACCGGCGCGTGTTCTGGGAGGGCCCGACCCTCGGATTCGACGCCGGTGCCGACGGCGCCCGCACCATGATGCTGGTGTACAATCTGCCGCGCACGGACGCGATTTACAATCGTTTCGGCGGCATCGACGGGTCTGCCTATTTCGTCGGCGGTTTGGGCATGACGGCACTTGTCGCCAACGGCATCGTGCTGGTGCCGATCCGGTCCGGCGTTGGGTTGCGGCTCGGCGCCAACCTCGGCTACTTGAAGTTCACCGCGCGCCCCACCTGGAATCCGTTCTGATCTACCGCTAAGCCCGCCCGCCGTCGCAAGGTGGACCAGCCGCGCGGCGGCTCGATGTCGTCAATTTAGGTTAACGGGCTGTGAATATGGTAGGATCACGGCCGGCGTGGCAGAGTGATGCCGTCCCTCTCCTTCTCCCGCCTGCCCGCCAGCAGCCGAGATAACCAAGGGAGAGCTGGAGGTGTAGCGTCATGGTCGAACAGATCATGTATTTCGGCATCGGCTTTCTCGTCGCGGGCCTGTTCGCTCTCATGTTCGTTCCGCTCGTGCACAACCGCGCGGTCCGGCTCACCATGCGGCGGCTGGAAGCGGCCACTCCGCTGACGATGGCGGAAATCCGCGCCGACAAGGATCAGTTGCGCGCCGAGTTCGCCATGTCGACGCGGCGCCTGGAATTGAGTGTCGAGCAGATGAAGACCAAGACCGTGGCGCAACTGGCCGAGCTTGGCAAGAAGACCGAAGCCGTCAATCTGCTGAAGAAGGAATTGGGCGAGAAGGTCGCGGCATATTTTGCGCTGGAAGCGCGCGACAAGGCCCTGGCCGATCAGTTGCGCGTATCGGAAGAAGAGTTCGGGCAGAAAAACAGCGCGCTGCACAACGCCGAGCGCGCGCTCGCCGACAAGGAGGCGGAGCTGACCAAGCTTGTCGCCGAACTCGGCGACCAGTCGATTCAAGCCGACAGCCAGCGGGTCGAACTCGCCGCCTTGCGCACGCAGGTTGAGGCCATGAAGGTCAACGTTGCCGATTACGAACGCACGATGAACGAGGCGCAAGAGAGACTTGCGCGCGAGCGCAGCGATTCGGCGACCGCGGTGAGCAACCTCGACGACGCGCGCCGCAAGGTGGAAAATCTCGGCACGCGCACCGCGGATTTGGAACGTCAGCTCATCGCCCAAACCACGGAAACCGAGCTTCTCAACAAGCGCACCCAGGAGCTGGAAGTCCGTCTCGGCGACCAAGGGCGCCTGCTTGCCGAGCGGGATTTTGAGATCGAGCGGGTGCGCGGCGAGGCGGAAACCGCTCGCAAGGTCGAAAGCGATTTGCGCGCCGAATTGGCCGCCGCCGGCAAGCGCAGCAGCGGCGCAGCGGCGAAATTCAAATCCGACGTCGCCGAGCTTGAGAGCCAGCTCGCCGCCGCTCTTGCCGAGCGCACGAAACTTCAGGCTGAAATCGCCGAGTTGAAGCGCGAGGCGGAAGCCAGTTGGGCATCCGAGCGGGTGGAGAACGCGCTGCTGCGCGAACGGATCAACGATGTCGCCGCCGAGGTCGCGCGTCTCACGGCCGCCCTGGAAGGACCGGATTCGCCCATCGAGATGCTGCTCGGCACCGGCGAATACGATGTGTCGCATGCCGGGAGCCGAGAGACCAACGGCGGCCCCGCGACCGGCCGCTACGATCAGCGCGGAGAGGCCGGTCCGGCCAGGATCGAGCCCGCAGCCGAGCAAAGGAGCACGTTGGCCGATCGCATACGCGCGCTGCAGTCCACCGCTTCCCGGATGCCCTCGACGGCCAATTGAGCCCGCGCGTTTCC
>JASHOR010000100.1 GCA_030041005.1 Xanthobacteraceae bacterium | reverse complement strand
CACGACGCTCCTGGATCGCCGCCTGGGTCTCCCATTCGTTCATTTCCGCGATCGTGAGCACGGCCTCGGGATGCTTTGCGCGCCATCCGGTCAGCAGGCCGCGCAGCGGTTCGCCGATCGGCGGCATGCGCACCCCAAGGCGGACTTCGCCCACGATGCCGTTGCCGTTCTGATCGCCGGCGTGCCTGATCGCGTCGGGCTCGGCCAAAGCGCGCTGGATGTGGGGCAATACCGCCCTGCCGCCGCTGGTCAGGCGAACCCCAGAATGGCCCCGCTCGAACAATGCAAGGCCGAGTCTCGTCCTCAAATCGACCGACGCGACGGCTGATCGTGGAGGTGTTGATCCCGAGCGACTTGGCGGCATGGGTGAGGTTTCCCGCTGCCGCCGGAGCTTCCAGATACATCAGATCACGGATCTCCATGTCGGACAGGCTTTGCAAGTTTACTCTGCGCCTCCCATCTCTGTGTCGGCAGCCGGATCACTGGCGAGCGGCGATATCATCGGTCGAACAATCAGGTCGCTTGCACTCGTGATGCGTTCGTCATGACGTTGCGCTCACGTCGTACTCGCGTGTTCAATCCGCAGCTCAAAGCCTTCGTCTATCCATCCAGTGACGCCGCCGACCATGACCTTCACGGGACGGCCCAGCTTGGCGAGACGGAGCGCACCGCGAGCAGCACCGTTGCAGTGCGGACCAGCGCAGTACGTAACGAAAAGCGTGTCAGCTGGCCATTGCGCCATCTTCGAGGCGACGATCTTGCCGTGCGGCAGACTGATGGCGCCTGGCACATGGCCCTTGGCGAAAAGAGCCGGATTGCGCACGTCTAGCAGCACAAAATCCGCGCCCTTGGACAAAGCATCGCGCACATCCCAGCAATCAGTCTCGAAGGTAAACTCGGCGCTGAAATGCGCTTCCGCTTCGGACGGCGGGGCGGCGGGAATGGCGGTGACCGCGCTCGACATAGATAGTCTCCGTCAGCAGGAGCGCCATCAATACCGAGCTGGCAAAGTCTCCACAATTGGGCGTAAACGCCATTTATGAGCAAGATCACGCCAATCGGCGACAGTGTGGGAACATTGCCTCACCACTTTCACCGATTGGTTGGTCCGTCACCTCGTGAATATCGAGATAACTTCACGAGATAATCTGGCAGCGCGGAGAGCCTTCCCAGCCCTTGCCAGTCGGCATGATGATCCTCAATCGGGAAAAATGGCGTGCTTTCGTATCGAAGATCGGCCACCACCTTCGGATCGAAGATCGTCCACCACCACTGCCGCGCTTATTGAGCAATAGTGCAACTCGCGACCGAGTGCTCGTTCCAATGCAGAAAGTTTCGATGTCAACACGGGTAAGGCCGAGCAGGTGTTTGAAGACACATTGGTCGCGCCGCTCTTTCTCCATATTCGGCCACTCAAGGGCACCGAATTGCCGAGCACACGTTAGCGATTACGGATCTCGATGTGCAAAAGCTCAGCCGCCCGACAGAAAGCTAGGCTGCCCCATAGGGGGCACGAAATATTCTGGATCGCTTAATGCGGTGAGAACAGAAATCATCATGTGACCGAAGGTGCAGGGATCGTCTCGGCTCAGATCGCTTGCTCTTCGGCGATGGCCGCTTTTACGTTGGCTCGCTCCGCCATGCGCGCGCGGTGCTCGATAACTCGCGGAATTCGCCTCGGATCAACGCCGTCATCCTCAAGCCACTGAGCAATCGTGAAAAGATATGGGTCGCCAATCGTGTAGGTCTCACCCATAACCCACGGACCCCGGAGCATCCGACTTTCGATCATGTCGTAGCAAGCGCCGACGGACTCTGGCACTTTACGCTGCATATCCGTGAAGGAGGAAGCGTCACTCGCCCACCGATAGCCACGCATCCGATGGGAGTGCGCGACGTGAAGCGTCGAAGATAAATAGCTATTGATCGCCTGCAATTCAGCAAATGCGAACGGATCATTCAGCGGCGCAAGTGCCGCCTGCGGGAATGTTTGGGCGACAAATGCCAAGATCGCCGGGGTCTCGGTCAAGGTTCCGCGCGGCGTTACCAGCGCCGGCACTCGCGCCTTTGGATTGATCTTCAGGTATTCGGGCGACTGCTGTTCGTTCAGGCCGAAATCTATTCGCCTCAGCTCGTAACCCGCGCTGGCATCCTTCAGGGCGATGTGAGAGGCGAGCGAGCAGGTATGTGGGGTGTAGTAGAAGGTGAGCATCTGCTTAGACCATTCCAGGTTGAGGATTTGGAGCGCCCGCACAAGCCGTCGAAAATCCCCTGGTTGCAGGACCGACCATGACCTTCACGGGACGGCCCAGGTTGGCGAGACGGAGCGCACCGCGGGCAGCACCGTTGCAGTGCGGGCCAGCGCAGTACGTGATGAAAAAGCGTGTCAGCTGGCCACTGCGCCATCTTCGACGCGATCTTGCCGTGTGGCAGATTGATGGCCGCTGGCACATGGCCTTCGGCGAAAAGAGCCGGGTTGCGCACGTCTAGCACCACAAGATCCGCGACCTTGGACAAGGCATCATGCACATCCCAGCAATCAGTCTCGAAGGTAAATTCGGGGCCGAAGTGCGCTTCCGCTTCGGACGACGGCGCGGCGGGAAATGGCGGTGACTGCGCTCGACATGGCGTCTCCGTCGGCAGGAGCGCCATCAATACCGAGCTGGCAAAGTCTCCACAATTGGCGTAAACGCCATTTATGAGCAAGATCGCGCCAATCGGCGGAACGACCGGCCCGCTCGTTGTGGCGGCAGTTTATGACGGACTTTGCACCTTCGAATTCTCGATTGCCGCGGAGATCTTTGGACTTTCCCGCCCCGAGATGGGCAACCGCTGGTATCGCTTCGCCAGTGCTTCCATCGAGCCGGGGCCGATGCGGGCCCATGGTGGACTGCGGTTCGAGACTGAT
>JASHOR010000099.1 GCA_030041005.1 Xanthobacteraceae bacterium | reverse complement strand
CGAACGCGAGCGCCAGCGGGCGGGGCAGGTCAAGGAAATCGGCGGCCCCAAGGGGTTGGACCCGACCCGCTACGGCGATTGGGAAGTCAACGGCCTCGCTTCGGACTTCTAAAAAGTCGTGTGGGTCGTGTGAACCAGCCTTGGCGGCCATGGCTCCGCAGCGTCTTGACATTATTCCTATTAAATGGAATAAAGTCTTACAATCAGATTGTATATTGATAATAATACAATCTAGAGTAGATAAAATACGGTGAACCACCAGTCACACCTGCGATATCTGTCCGACGGCCTTCGAAGCCGGGCGCTTGCCGGCACGGGCGCGATATTTGCGCTTGGCATGGTCGTCGGGGCGACCCTGCGCCCGTCGGGCATGTTGGCCGAATCCGCCCCGGTCATGACAGCTTCGCGGCTGGCGCTAGCGGTGGCGGCGACGCCGGCGCTGGCGGATGCTCCAATCGCAAGACGGCTCAGCCCGGGTCTCGTCTATCCGGCGGATGTGTTGCGCATCATCGATGGTGACACGTTCGAGGCGCGAGTGCGGGTATGGCCGGGACTGGACGTCGATACCAAAGTGCGGTTGCGCGGCATCGACGCAGCCGAGCTGCATGCGCGATGCGCAGACGAACTGGCCAAGGCGGAAGCAGCGCGCACGGCGCTGCAAAAAATTCTCGCCTCGGGCGGGGTCACCGTTTCGCGCGTCGGCGTGGACAAATATGGCGGGCGCGTTGATGCCGCGATTGCAACCCGCAACACCCCCGACGTTTCGGCTGCGATGCTCGCAGGCGGCTATGCGCGCGCCTACAACGGCGGAAGGCGGGGGAGTTGGTGCGGCTGACAGGAACCAGGCATCAGGTTTTCAGGAATTTTTTGATTCCTGATCCCTGATTCCTGATCCTGTTTACCTGGTCACCACGACCGGCGTGCCCACGCTGACGCGCTGGAAGAGATCGCTGACGTCGGCGTTGTACATGCGGATGCAGCCGTGGGAGATGAAACGGCCGATCAATTGCGGCTGATTGGTGCCGTGGATGGCGTATTGGCCGCCGCCGGACAGCGTCATGGCCGCGACGCCCATCGGGTTGTGCGGCGAGCCGCCGGGGATCACGACCGGATATTTGCTGTAATCCTTGCGGATCGAGGCCGGCGCCGTCCAGGCCGGTTCGATGTATTTGCCGTCGATGTAAACCGCGCCGGACCATTGCATGTTGGCGCGGCCGACGGCGACCGGATAGCGGATCGCTTCGCCGTTGCCGAGTTCGAAATAGAGTCGCCGCTGGCTGGTCCTCACCACGATGGTGCCCGCCGGATAATGGTCGTGCACCGTAACCAGCTCGCCGCGGGCATAAGCTCCGCTCGGCGCAAAGGCCATCATGGAGGCCGCCAGCGCGGCCGCGAAGAAAATCCGTATTTGCATGATCGAGGTCCCCGACGCGTGTACTCGCCTCCGGCTACGGCCCCCGACTCCGTCGTGCCAGAAACTGTAAACCATCATAACCGAAGCGAGCGCCGCGCTCAGCATCGCGGCTGCCGTAAGGTAAACCGTTCGCAAATTTTCTTTCGGCGGCGAGCCGCCGGAGCAGAAGGGCTCCGCGCGAGCCGGTCGCGCGAGCGCTTACGCGCTCATCCGGTTCTGCCGGTTGTTGACGAGATCATCGACCACGGCCGGATCGGCCAGCGTCGACGTGTCGCCGAGATTGCCGAATTCGTTCTCGGCGATCTTACGCAAGATCCGGCGCATGATTTTTCCGGAGCGCGTCTTCGGCAGGTTGGGTGCAAACTGGATGAGATCAGGCGAGGCGATCGGGCTGATTTCCTTGCGTACCCAATCGACCAATTCCAGGCGTAATTCTTCGCTCGGCTGCTGGCCGACCATCAGGGTCACGTAGGCATAGATGCCCTGGCCCTTGATATTGTGCGGATAGCCGACCACTGCGGCTTCCGAAACCTTCGGATGCGCCACCAGCGCCGATTCGACCTCGGCGGTGCCGAGCCGATGGCCTGCGACGTTGATCACGTCATCGACGCGGCCGGTGATCCAATAATAGCCGTCCTCGTCGCGCCGGCAGCCGTCGCCGGTGAAATATTTCCCCGGGTAGGCCGAAAAATACGTTTCGATGAAACGCTGGTGATCGCCATAGACGGTGCGCATCTGGCCGGGCCAGGAGTCGGCAATACAGAGATTGCCGCTCGCCGCGCCGTCGACGACCTTGCCGTCGGCGTCGACGATCTGCGGGACGATGCCGAAGAACGGTCGCGTTGCCGAGCCGGGCTTCAATCGCGTCGCGCCCGGCAGCGGCGTGATCAGAATGCCGCCGGTTTCGGTCTGCCACCAGGTATCGACGATCGGGCAGCGGCCGTCGCCGACGACGCGATGATACCATTCCCAGGCTTCAGGATTGATCGGCTCACCGACGGTGCCGAGGAGCCGCAGCGAGGCACGCGAGGTTTTTTTCACCGGCGCATCGCCCGACTGCATGAGTGCGCGGATTGCGGTCGGCGCGGTATAGAAAATGTTGACCTTGTGCTTGTCGATGACTTCCCAGAAACGCGACACGCTCGGATAGTTCGGCACGCCCTCGAACATCAACGTGGTGGCGCCGTTGCAGAGCGGGCCGTAGACGATGTAGCTGTGGCCGGTGACCCAGCCGACGTCGGCGGTGCACCAGTAGATGTCGCCATCGTGGTAGTCGAACACGTACTGGTGCGTCATGGCGGTGTAGAGCAGATAGCCTGCGGTGGTGTGCAGCGCGCCCTTCGGCTTGCCGGTCGAGCCCGACGTGTAGAGGATGAACAGCGGATCCTCGGCGTTCATCTCCTCGCAGGGGCAGTCCGCCGTGACCACGGCCTTGGCCTCGTGGTACCAGACGTCGCGCAGCGGATCCATGTCGACCGGCCCGCCGGTGCGTTTGACGACGATCACGAAGTCGACCTTGACGTCTTTCAGCTTCGCGATTGCCGCGTCGGTGTTGGCTTTGAGCGGCACCTTGCGCCCGCCGCGCAGGCCTTCGTCTGCGGTAATCACCACGTTCGACTTGCAGTCCTCGATGCGGCCGGCGAGCGAGTCCGGCGAAAAGCCGCCAAACACCACGGAGTGAATGGCCCCGATGCGCGCGCAGGCCAGCATGGCGTATGCCGCTTCCGGAATCATCGGCATGTAGATGGTGACGCGATCGCCTTTCTTGACGTTGCGGTTGCGCAGGACGTTGGCGAAGCGGCAGACCTCGTCGTGCAACTCCCGATAGGTGATGCGCTTCGATACGCTCGGGTCGTCGCCTTCCCAGATGATCGCGGTCTGGTTTGCGCGCGCGTGCAGGTGCCGATCGATGCAGTTATAGGCTGCGTTGATAGCGCCGTCCTCGAACCATTTGATGGAAACGTTCGGCTTGGCGAAGGAGGTGTTCTTGACCTTGCTGAAAGATTTCATCCAGTGGAGGCGCTTGGCCTGCTCAGCCCAGAAGCGGCCGGGGTCCTTGAGCGAAGCGGCATACATTTCGCGGTATTTGGCGTCGTTGATGAAGGCGCGCTTCTGCCACTCCGCCGGAATGTCGTAAATCTTTTCGCTCATCGCGTTCCTCCGTCACGCCGCGGCTTGGGGCTTCGCAGCGCGGGCCGATTGATGCCGCAGGCCGCCTGGCAATGCGCCATTATGCGCTGGCAACGCGCGATGCGACAAGTCCGCACGCGTCACCGCGTTGCCGCAGGAACGGGAATTACACGACGTCCAAAATTGTCAGTGCAGAAGCGTCCGCGGCGCCGACGCGGTCGGGCCAATTCGACAATGACGTCTGCGGTCGATCACACCGAACCGGTGATCCATTGCTCGAGCTTCTGCTTGGGCGCGGCGCCGACCTGGCGGGAGGCCAGTTGGCCGTCCTTGAACAGCATCAGCGTCGGGATCGACATGATGCCGTATTTCGCCGCGGTGCCGGGATTCTCGTCGACATTGAGCTTGACGATCTTGACCTTGCCGTCGAGCGACTTGGAAATCTCTTCCAGAGCCGGTCCGATCATGCGGCACGGGCCGCACCATTCGGCCCAGAAGTCGACCACTACGGGCCCGCCCGCCTTCAGCACGTCCTTGTCGAACGTTGCATCCGTCACCTTATCGACCATGGAATACCTCGTCTGGTTCTGCAATCGGTCTTCGAGCCCGCGGGCGCTGAACCTATGAACCGGCTCCACAGGCGTCAAGTGACGTTCACCGGAGCGTGACGGGCGTTCCTCAGCACTTTGTCGAGCGCCCTCTCCATCGCCGGGGTCGGGACCTCGATCAATAGCGGAGCCTCGGTGAAGACGAGCGCGGCCCGAACGGGCTTGTCGGGATGCAGGCGCGACAGCAACGCGCGGTAGAGCGCGAGCTGCGCGACATAAGGCTCGACCTCGTCGAGACTTGCCGGAACGCGGCGATCGCTTTTGTAATCCGCGATCAGCACGCCATCGCTCCCGACGACGAGGCGATCTACCTGTCCGGAGACCAGGACAGGCTTGGCCCCCGCGCGCGGGATGCGGCCGACAATGGCGACTTCCGGCCGACTGTCCGGCCCGAAAAGCGCGGAAAAACGGGCGTCATCCAGGATGCCGAGAACCCGCCCGGCAATCTGCGCTTGCTCCTCCGGGGTGATGGTCTTGCCGGCCTTGGCGAGATAACGGTCAGCCTCGGCCTTGCGGCGCTGCGGCGGGATATCGGGCAACGATTGCATCAGCCGGTGAACAAGGCGGCCGCGCTCCAGGGCCTGCAGCCGCTCGGCTGCGGACGCCGTAGTGCGCCGCATCGGGCTGGCATCGTCCCATGCCGCCGCGGGCGACAGCGGTGTCGGCCGCGGTATTTCGACGGCAGCCTTTTGGCGGAGCCAGAGCGGAAGCTCGCCCGGAGCCGTCTGTTCCCTTGTCGTACGTTCGACCTCCGCCGCCTGCTCAGCGTCGGGTACGCCGGCCGCTGACGTCACGAGGCTGGTCGGAGTTGCAGATGCGGTTTCCCGGCGATAGCGCAACACCTTCGCCTCGCCGTCTTGCTCTTCAAGCAGGCGCGCTTCGAGCGCGTCGCGCACCAGATCGTACCAGCACCCGTCCGGACGCTTGCGCATACCGTCGGCGCCGCACACGATCAGCCGGTCTGCGGCGCGCGTCATGGCGACGTAAAGGAGCCGGCGATATTCGTCCTCGGCGTCGCTGCGGGCCGCCTCGCGCGCCGTGGCGACCGTCGGGCCGTCGTGCTCCTTGCGTCCCGCCCAGATCAGCGCGCCGCCCGCAAGTTGGAGGAGCCGCGGCGGGCGCGGGCCGGCCGGCGGAGTCATCGTATCCGCCAGGATGACGATCGGCGCTTCCAAACCCTTGGCGCCGTGCACCGTCATCACGCGCACTTCGTCGCGCGCGATCTCCATGTCGCGTTTGACTTCGGCACGCGCTGCGCGCAGCCACGCCAGAAAGCCTTGCAGCGAAGGGGTCTGCCGCCGCTCATATTCGAGGGCGAGGTTGAGAAATTCGTCCAGCGCATCGTTGGCCTCGACGCCAAGCCGCCCGAGAAACTGCCGCCGCCCTTCGCCTTCACCCAAAATTTGCGCATAGAACGCAAACGGCGTCTCACGCCGCGCAGCTTCGGCAAGTCGGTCAAGTCGGGCTACGGCGTCGGCGAATTTTCGCGCTTGCGCGGCTCTGCGCTTGAGCGCCGTCCGCAACGGCAAGCGGCCGCGGTCCCACGCGACCGCAAACAGCTCTTCGTCGCTGAAACCGAACAGCGGTGAGCGCAGAACGGTGGCAAGCGCCAAATCATCCTCCGCGAGCAGCAGTGCGTCGCCGAGCGTCATCAGGTCCATGACTGCGATATGCTCGGTGAGCATGAGACGGTCGGCACCGGCGACCTCGATATTCTCGTGCTTGAGGGCGCGGATGATCGCCTCGAACAGCTCGCCGCGCTGGCGCACCAGGATCAGGACGTCGCCGTAGCGCGCGGCGCGGCGCTCGATGCCGATCGGTTCGCGGCGGTCGACCAGGGCGCGGACGGTGCGGGCGATCCTTTGCGCGAGCTTGACGCGGGGGCTGGTCTCGTTCACCCGATCGAACGGGGCGTCCCAACCTTCGATCGCGGCGCGTTCGTCAGGCTTTTCCGGTTCCCAGATCTCGACAACGCTCGGCGGCGCGCCCGGCAATGCGATGTGCGGCGGAAAACCTCCGGTGTCAGACGTGACGCTCGCAGCGATGCTCTTGAACACCGCGTCCACCGCGTCGAGCACGCTGCCGCCCGAACGAAACGAATGCTCGAGCTCGCCGGACACGAAGTCGAGGCCGCATGCCTCGTGCGCGCGCTGGAAATGGCGCCGCATGTCGGCAAATTCCTTGGGCGCGGCGCTCTGGAACGAATAGATCGATTGCTTTTCGTCGCCGACAGCGAAAATGGTGCGGGCGGCTGCGCGCGCTCCGGCGCCGGCGGTGAATTCGGCGACAAGCCGCGATACGATCTCCCACTGTTTCCTGCTGGTATCCTGCGCCTCGTCGAGGAGCAGGTGATCGATGCCGAGATCGAGCTTGTAGTGCACCCAGGAGGCGCCGACGTCACGAAGCAGATCCAGCGTCTTGTCAATCAGGTCCTCATAGTCGACCAGCCCGCGTCGCGCCTTTTCCGTGCGATACCGTGTCAATACCTCGTAGGCGACCGTGAGCAGCGCCGCGCTGCGGTCGCGACAGCCGACCGCGCGGCGGCGTTCGAGCAACATGCAGACGCGGTGCTGCTCGGCGTTCAACAGTTCGACGAGGGCTTTGTCTCTGATCGATCTGGTCACGACTGATTTGCGCGGCGTTCCTTCTCCGGTGCAGAAGATTTCGAGGTATTTGTCGATCCGGTCTGAACCAGACAGCGCCGCCAGCGCCGCGAAGCAGCGTGCCCGTTCGCCATCGGTCTTCGAGCCTCGCGCCAGCGCCGCGGCGATAACGGGCCATTGCGCCGGCGCGATCAACGAGTCGGAAAAAAACTCGGCGTCGATGCTTTGACGGTCGTCGGAGGGATCAATGCCCAGCGCCGGCGACAGGCTGCGGATCGCGGCGGCGACATCGCCGGCAGCGTTCACCCATTGCGTGACGGCGTCACGCTGGCCGATCGTCTCGCGCACCAGTTCGCGGAAGGTCACGTCGGCGGCTGCGACCATGGCGGTGGCGAGCGCCCGGCCGAGCGGACTATGCGGCTCGGCGGCGCCGTCGAGCAGCACAGCGAGCGTCAGCTCTTCCAGAAGCTGGGTCTGCTCCGTCTCGTCGAGCACGCCGAAACGGGCGGCGACCTTGGCTTCGAACGGAAATTGATGCAGCAGGCGCGTGCAGAACGCGTGGATGGTCTGCACCTTGAGGCCGCCCGGTGTCTCCAGTGCGCGGGCAAACAGGCGCCGCGCCAGCGCGCGCCGGGGCGCGTCGGGGGCCATGTTGGAACGTTCGCGAATGGCTTGATTAAGCGCCTCGTCGTCCAGCGTCGTCCAGTGGGCGAGCGTGTCGAATACGCGCTTGGCCATGTTGGCGGCTGCGGCCTTGGTGAAGGTGAGGCACAGAATCTTTTCCGGATCGACGCCGCCAAGGAGAAGGTTGATCACGCGCTGCGCCAGCACGTGGGTCTTGCCCGAGCCGGCGTTGGCGGCGACAAAGGCCGAAACCCGCGGATCGGACACCTTGGTTTGCAGGCGCGTGACGGTGTCGGGAATGGTGGCCGGACTTCTCATGACCCGCCCCAGACATCGTCGATGACGCCGCCCGTGCTCGACCATTCTCGCACTCGCGCCAGATGATCATACGGTCCGTAATGGGTCGTCCACATCGGATGAGCGAGCGACCGATACGGCTCGTTCTCGTCCTCGAAACGCCTGGCAAGCGCCGTGAGCTTTTCCAGCGCGCGATCGGCCTGGCTGTCCGGCGTACCGTCCTTGAAGGCGATCTGCTCCGGGATGCCGGCAGGCTCGCCGCCTTTGAGGAGAACGTAGACGATGTCGACCACTGAAGAGCCGGGCGGGATTCCGGCAAAGCCGCCGCGGCGCAGGATCGCCGATTCGAGCGTGAGTTGCGGCGCGAGTCCGGTACGCACTTGTTTCTCGGTCCTTGCGGCGCCGGTTTTGTAATCGAAGATGGTGCAACGACCCTCGACGTCGCGCTCGATGCGGTCGGCGACGCCACGCAGCCTGAAGGCGCCATCGACGAGCGGAATCTCGATCTCGCCCTTGATCTCGGCCTCGATTGTTCCGACTGCGGCGCGCCGCTCCAGATCCCAGCGCACGAACCAGTGCGCGATGCGGCTAAAGCGCGGCCACCAGAAGGCTTGTGCCTCGGGAAAGTCCTGCAGGGCGGCAAAATGCTTGCGTCCGAGCTTGATCAGTTCGCCGGTCGGATCGGCCGGCAGCTCCTTGGCAAAAAGCCGGGTGAAGTCGCCGATCGCGGCGTGAATGAACGTGCCACGTTCTGCGGCGCCGGGATCGGCGTCGACCGGATCGAGCAATTGCAGACGCAAGATATGCTTGGCGTAGATCGTGTACGGGTCACGCAGCCAGTGTTCGATCTCGGTCACCGAGAGGCCTTTCGGCCGTGTTGCGCGAGGCGGTTTTGGCGCCGGCTGCTTTGCCGGCCTGACCGTCTCCGGCCGGTCCAGTTCGCGCGCCCACCACAAATATCGGTTGCCGCGGTCGACGGCCGCTTGCCATCGGTCGCCGGCGACAGCGGCAAGACGTTGAATGAAGCGCGAAGGATTGGTCGGCGCGCCTTCGAGCTTGGCGGCGCGGGTGAGGATCACTTCGCGGGCGCCGAGCAACTGCGCGAAATCATGGGCGGTAAGTCCGATCCGCCGCTCCGGCAGATCGAGGCCAAGCGCGAGGCGCATTGGCCGGCTGAGCCACGCGTCGCTCCGGGTCTCCGGCGGCCAAGTGCCTTCGACGAGCCCGCCGAGCACCACGCGGTCGCTGTCGGTGAGGCGCGCCTCGAGAAGCCCGAGGATGCGCACGCTCAATCCGGGGCGCGGCGGCCGGCGCACCACCCGGCCAGCCAGCGCCGCGGCGAACAGTTCCACGTAATCGCGCGGCTCGACGGGCATCCCGGCGGCGGCTTCGCTTGCCGCCAATTCGTCGAGAGCTTCGCCTAGCTTGACGCCGTCCGGGCGGGCGAATGCCGTCTCGTCGCCAGCATGACGCGACAACGTGCTCAACACCTCGCGGTGCCGTTGCGCAAAGGCAGCGAACGATCGCGGGGAGCCGGCAAGGTTTTCGAGCGGCGCCAACGCCTCGCCGAGCGTGGCAACAAGCTTCTCGGCGGCGTCAATGTCAGCTTCAGTCAAGCCGCGGCGTGGATCGGAAGGATGCAGATCGGCTTGCGTCTCGCGCAGCGTGTTGAGCGCGCGCGCCAAGCCGGCCGTCCCCCGGCCCGGGCGCGGCCCGCGCAGGATCGCGCGCTCCAAGGCGGCCACGGCCTGGTCGCGGTCACTCATGCCGAGGCGAAAGAGCGGATGCTTGAGCAAGGCGAGCAGCGGTACCGGCTCGACTCTGCCGAGCGCGGCTTCGGCGGCGAGCCGGGCAAATACTCCGGCCGGGGTGTCGATGAGCGCGTCGCCGCCGGAATCCTCCGCCACGATATTCCAGCGGCCGAGCATGGCGAGGACGCGGCGACCGAGCGCGCGATCGGGCGTGACCAGGGACGCCGTCTTGCCGCTCTGCACCGCTTCGCGCAGCGCCACGGCGATGGCGAGCGCTTCCTCCTCGGCGTTCGCGGCTTCGATCAACGCGAGCGAACTCAGCGCATCCTCCGCCTGCGCCGCAAAGCTCGGATCGGCGGCATTGCGTCGCCACAGATCGGTCGCGGCCGCGGGCCGCAGCGCTTCGGAGACCAAGTGCTCGCGGCCACATGGTTGCGCCAAAACCTCGACCGAATCGCGTCCGATGCCGATACGCGTCAGCAGCGCCTGCATGGCGAATTGCGGGTGGCTTGGCGCGGGCGCGATGCCTTTGCTTGTGTCGCCGGCGATCAGGCGCCAGGATTCGTCGTCGAGATCGGTGTCGAGGCCGGGCAGGACCACGCCGCCGTGCGGCAGCCGGGCGATGGTCGCGATCAGTTCGGCGGTTGCCGGGATCGAGCCGGTCGAGCCTGCGGCGATGACCGGACCGTCGGTTTTGCGTGCGAGCCGCGTTGCCTCGGCCTTGATCAGCCGATCGCGGCGCTCCGCCGCCTCGATGCTATGTCTTTCCTGCAAAATTTGCGGCCACTGCCCGCGCGCGATCTGCAAGAACTTCAGCGTCAGCTGCCAGTACTCTTCGAATTGCTCCGGCACGAGTTCATCGAGCTTGTCCCATGACACGCCGCGCATGGTCATGTCGTCGATCAGTCGGGCGAGGTCGTCGGCGAGTGCGCACGCCGCCGCCGGCGTCTGCGCGACGAGCGGGATGCCGGCGGCGCCACGCAGTTGCGGTGCCGTGGCCCACTGGCTGACGAGCCGGGTGAGGAGCAAGCGCCGTTCCAGGCCGCCGAGCGCCTCGGGCAACGCCAGCGCCTCCGCCGCGATATCGCCGGTTGCCGCTTCGGCAAAAGCGATTTCGTCTTCGTCGATGTCGCCGATGGCGGCGATGCGCGGCAGGATCGCGGCATCGTCCTTGAGAACGTCGAGGAAAGCGTCGCGCGCCAGCCGGCAGGCACGGCGCGTCGGCAGGTAGAGCGTGACCGAAGCGAGCGCCAGGGGATCGCGTGCGGCGGCAGAGCCAAGCCGGCCGTCGATCAACGCCTCGATGAGCGTCGGCAAAAACGGTGCCGACGGCGGTATGGTGAAGACGTGTGGCGCCATGCTGCGGGCACGAACCCTTCCGTCTAGCGCGCAAGGCGGAAGCCCATAATCATGGGATCGGGCAAACGTCTCCCACAGCGATTACGGCGGCCCGGCGGCGCGGGAACGGTATGCGTGCATGCTTAGCAGATTCCACTGGCCCGATTCCAACATTCGCATCCCGTTTCGGGACGTCCTTGTGCGAATGTTGGAATCAAAGGGCCACTGGCAAATATAAGCGCCAGTGGAGCTTTGGATTTGGCATTCGCTTCACGACCTGACCGCTTGGGGGCGGCGAATGTCAAATCCGCTCCACTAGGTCGCCGCGGCGAGCGCCGCCTCGGCCTCGGCGACCGCCTGCGGGGTGCCGACGTGCATCCAGAGGCCTTCAAGGCGTATCCCGAACAGTCGGTCGCGTCCGGCCGCCCGGTCGAACAACAGCGTGAGCGGAAACGCACCGGCGGGAACGTCGTCGAACAGATTCGGATCGAGGATCGCCACGCCCGCATAGGCAAACGGCACCACCTCGTGTTCGCCGCGCCGGCGCAGACGGCCGTCGGCCAACATGGCGTAGTCACCACCGCCGTCATAGCCGATGCTTCCGGCGGTCGGCGCCAGCAATAACAGAGCATCCATCCGAGCGGCGTCGAATGCATCGGCGAGCCGCGCGCAGTTCGGTTTGACGCCGTCGAGCCACAGCGTGTCGGAATTGACCAGGAAGAACGGCGCATCGCCCAATTCCGGCAACGCGTTGGCGATGCCGCCGCCGGTGCCAAGGAGACTTTTGCGTTCGTCCGAAATGACGATTGCCGGCCGTTGGCGCGCGCCAAGATGCCGCTCCACTGCGTCGGCGAGATGATGCACGTTCACGACCGCGCGCTCCACGCCTGCGGCGGCGAGACGATCAAGCGCATGATCGATCAACGGCTTGCCGCCGACTTCCACGAGCGGCTTGGGCACGTTGCCGTTGTAGGGACGCATGCGCGTGCCCAGACCGGCGGCCAGCACGAACGCCCGCTTCGGCATCTGTCGTCGCGCTTCAGCCATTCCGCGTCGCTATCCGATCCCCGTTTGCGTTGTCGTATTCCTCACGCAGGCGGTACATTGGCAGCGTACCAGGACTGCAGCGAGGAAAGCGCCGGATGCGCGAGCGAGCGCTGCAAATAGCGCCATAGCCGCGGAATATGACGCAGGTATTGTGGCTTGCCGTCCCGCCGGTCGAGCCGGGCGAAAATGCCGAGAATCTTGGTGGCGCGCTGGGCGGCAAGTGTCGCATAAAGCTGGGCAAAAGCAGCGGCTTCGAAGCGCCGATCGTCGGTCTGTCGAGCGCGGACGTAGCGGCTGAGCAGCGCCACTTCCAGGCTTTCCGGAATGTCCGCGCGCGCATCCTGCAGCAGGGAGGCGACGTCGTAGGCCGCCGGGCCGATGACCGCGTCCTGAAAATCGAGCAACCCTATGCGGGCGATGTTGTGCCGGTCCTTGAGCCATAAGAGGTTGGGCGAGTGGTAATCGCGCAGCACCAAGGTCGGCGGTGTTTCTATCGCCGGCGCGAGGACGCTGCGCCACAGCGAGAGGAATTCCGCGCGCTTGTCGTCCGGCGCCGGTGCCTTGAGGGAAGGCAGATACCAGTCGAGCAATAGCTCCGCCTCGATCAGAAACGCGTCCATATCGTAGCGCGGCAGCCGGTATTCGAGATGCGGCGCGACCGCCAGCGTTTCAGGTAAGCGGCGGCGATGCAGCGATATCAACAGGTCGAGCGCAACCTGATAGCGGTCCTCGATCGGCGCTGGCGGATCGCCCTCGACGATCCGCTCGACGCCGAGATCCTCCATGATGATGAGCCCCCGCTCGGCGTCGGCATGCAGGATTACCGGCGTCGAGAAATTGCGCTCGCGCAGACCCGCCGCCACCCCGACATAGGGAACGGTCGTCTCGGCAAGATGAGCGATGGCGCTGTACGGCTTGCCGTCGCGCACCGGCGGTCCGTCCGGACGCGGCGGCGCATTCATCAGCACTGTGGTCTCGTCATCGCGCGTCAGCCGTTCGAAAATCCGCGTCGAGGCGTCTCCCTGCATGCGCTGGCGCTCCGCTTCGCCAAACCCGGCATCGTCCAGAAAAGCGCGGACCATTGCGATGCGCTCCGCGCGCGGAGCGAATGCGCCATAACCGGTGTAGCGAACATTGCGCATTTCGGCACCGAGCGCGGGAACCAGCGTGAAGGTGATGTCGAGACGGTTTGGCGGCAGCAAGCTGGCGGCGCGATCCGCCCACTCCATGAGCACCACGGAGTTTTCCGGAAGATCATCGAATCCAAGCTCGGACAATTCGGCAGACCCTGAGAGACGGTACAGATCGGCGTGGACCAGCGGGAACCGCGGCAGCTCATAGATCTGCAGCAGGGTGAAGGTGGGGCTTGGTACCTCGATCGCGGCATCATCGGCCAGATAGCGGACGAGCGCTCGGGCAAACGTGGTCTTGCCGGCGCCGAGGTCGCCTGAGAGCGTCACCAGATCGCCGGGCTCGAGCGCGCAGGCGACATCCATTGCGAACCGGGCGGTTGCCTGCTCGTTCGGCAGAGTCACGGAGAAGCTAGCGGCACCCGAACTGGTCAGAAGCATCGCGACGATCCGCTAATGGATTTCCGGCAAGCGTGCAAACCCACTCGATCAGCGGCAGACGGCAACCGGAGCCGCCTATCGCGGAAGCCTATGCCGCAGTGCGCGCGGCGGCCGTGCCGACCGGGAACGTGCAGGTCACGGTCGTGCCTTCCCCGACGACCGATGCGATGCTCACGGTGCCGCCGTGCAACTCGACGAACGAGCGAACCAGCGACAACCCCAGGCCCAGTCCGCGGTGGTACGAGCCGAGCGCGTGCGTCTCGAACCAGTTGAAGACTTTCTCCAGCACTTCTGGCGGAATCCCCGGCCCGCGATCGGTCACCGAGAAGACCACTTCGCCGGTACGGCGCTCGACCCGCAAGGTCACGGTCGCTCCCGCCGGCGAGAAGCTCACGGCGTTGGCCAGGAGATTGAAGAGGATTTGCCGCAGGCGCCGCGCATCGGCGGTGAAACTGCCGACGTCGGAAGCGGCGCGGATATCGAGCGTCAGTCCGGCGCCCACCAGCCGGTCCTGCACGCCCTCGGCGGCCGCCTGCACGGTTTCAAGGATATCGACAGTGCCGAGATTGAGCTGCATGCGACCGGCATCGATGGTTGCGAGATCGAGAATATTGTTGATCAGCGCCAGCAGCGTGTTCGACGAGACGGTGATGTAGTCGAGATACTCGCGCTGCTTCGGCGCCAACGGGCCGGTCGCGGAATCGCCGAGCAGATGGACGAAGCCGATGATGTTCGTGAGCGGCGAACGCAGCTCGTAGGACACGTGATGGACGAACTCGATCTTGATCCGGTCGGCGTCCTCCAGCGCATCGTTGCGTTCGCGCAGCGCCCGCTCGACATTGACCGAGTCGGTCACGTCGTGGAACGTCACCAACGTCGCGCCGCCTGGCAATGGCACCGTGGTGCAGTCGATCACGCTGCCGTCGCGCCGCTCCAGCCGCCCGGAAATCGTTTTGCGGCTGTCGATGGCCGTTACCACCTCGCGCAGCGATTGCCAGGTCGGATCGTCGCCGTGTAGCGGGCGACCCAGCGCGGTAATGGCCTCGATGTGCGGACGCTCGGCCAGAACCGCGGGCGACAGATGCCACATGCGGGCGAACGAGGCGTTGTGCAGGCGCAGCTTGCCGTCGCTGGCAAAGACCGCGACACCTTCGGCGAGGTTGTCGAGTGTTTCGCCCTGAACGCGGATCAGTTCCTCGAAGCGCCGCTCGAGATCGAGCCGCTCTGTCGCGTCATGGAACAGATAGGTGACGCCGCCGTCGGGATTGGGCGTCGTCATCACGCGCAGCGTGCGCCCGTCGGGCAGGTGCCAGATCTGCTCCCGCGGTTCGATGGCGCGGTAGGCTTCGTGCAGGTGCGCTTTCCATTCGCGGAAATTCGTCTGCTCCGGCAGCTTGCGCGCCACGCGCAGCTCCTCGATGACCGCGGAATCGGTGGGCCTCTGGTCGAGATAGCCGGCATCGAAATCCCAGAGCGCGCGATAGGCGGCGTTGTAGAACGTGAGCCGCTGATCGGCATCGAACGTGGCGACCCCGATCGGTAGCTGATCGAGGGTGCGGCGATGCGCATCGACCATGCGGGCGAGCGCGTTGCGCATCGTCTCCGCCTCGGTGGCGTCGATGCCGATTCCGGCGCTTCCGGTGTGGGTGTGCACGTCAAACACATCGAGACTGCGGCGGGCTCCGGCGACGATGGCGGGTAGCCGGCCCGAATAGGCTCCGCCATCGCGGCGTCGCTGCAGAATGGTTTGCCGTGAAGCACTGTCGAGCAATTCGAGATTGCGCATGACGGCGTCGGCTGCGTCCTTCGCTTCGACTGCGCGGGCGTATGCGGAGTTGACGAATGTCAGACGCCCGACCGCGTCGCGCGTCCAGGCCGGCGACGGCAGCGTTTCGATCAGCGTGCGCAAGGAAGCGACCTCGGTCAGCAATGCCTGATAGCGTTGCGTGACCTGGGCCAGATCGCGTGTCAGGGCGCTGGCGTCCTTCAACCGCAGCACGGCGCGTCCGCCGATGGCGCGGCCCTGCACCTCGATGGGTTGGCCGGCAAGCGTGGTCGCCGTCATTGCGAACGGCTCGCCGTGTTCTCTCAGCGCTTGAGCGGCGTGATCCATTTCGCTTGCGGTGGCGGCATCGAGCCACGAACCGAACGCCAGCACGCGGTGCGGCTCGCTCAACCCGAGGACTTGGAGATCGCCGCCGATATTGGGTTCATCGGAACCGGCCGGCCAATCAATCACAACCTGCCGCTCCGACAGGATCAGCGCGCTGGCGCGGTCGAGCCGGTCGCGCAGCACGGTGATCTGGTCGCGGCTTGACGCCTCGACCCGCGCCACCCGCGCGCGCGCGCGCAGCAGCATGATCGCGCTGACGACGGCGAACAGCACGAACCCGAGCATCGGCACGAGCATCGCTATGTCGTGCCGGTCAATACCGGAATAGGCGCCGAGCAGAAATTCCTGCAGCCCGCCGACGGACGGTCCGGCGGCATGCGCGGCGCAGGGCCAAGCCGTTGCCGCAACCGCCAGCAAGCGAGCCGCGGGCAAGCCGATTGCGGGAAATCCGCGCTCTGGCGGATGAGCGTAGCCCCCGCTTGTCCGGATTGTCTCCGGCATGCCCCTTTGCCTCTGCCGGCCGCCCGCGCCGGCACGTCGATCGCGGAACACCGTCCGCGAATCGGGTCACTTTACTCTCAACCAGAATCGCGCTGAAAGAGTCCAGATCGTGAACGGCAAGGGATCGACGACGGTCACGCAATACCGGTCGAACCCATACCGCCGCTGGCGCGTGCGGTCGCGTCGAGATCGGGCGCTTCGGTGAGTTTGACGCGTTCGACGCGGGCGACCACCAACTGCGCGATCCGCATGCCGCGGCGAACAACGAATGGCTCGGTGCCGAGATTGACCAGAATGATTTTAAGCTCTCCGCGATAGTCGGCATCGATCGTTCCCGGCGTATTGAGCACCGTGATGCCGTGGCGGATGGCAAGGCCGGAGCGCGGCCGGATTTGCCCTTCGCTGCCGGCCGGCAAGGCGAGGGCAAAGCCGGTCGGAATGAGCGCGCGAGCGCCGGGAGCGATCTGCATCGGCGCCTCGGCCGGCACAGCGGCGAGCAGATCAAGCCCGGCGGCAAGCGCCGATTGGTATTGCGGCAGCGGCAGGTCGGCGGCTTCCGGCAACCGCATAATGCGGACTTCGACCGCGCGATCGTCGGTCACGGCTTGGCCTTTGCGAGTGCCGCGGCCAGCCGCCCGATCAAGGTGCGGGCGACGGCGTCCTTCGATTGCGGCGGCCAGGATTCGACGCCCGAGGCGGTGACCAGATGAATCGCATTGTTATCGCCGCCCATGATGCCGGTCTGCGACGATACGTCATTGGCCAGGATCCAGTCGCAACCCTTTTTTACCAGTTTTGCCTTGGCGTTGGCGATGACGTTTTCGGTCTCGGCTGCAAATCCGATGACCAGCCGCGGCCGCCCGTTCTTGCGCCCCGCGATGGTCGCCAGGATGTCGGGATTTTCCACAAGTTCGAGCCGTTGCGCGCGGCCCTGCTGTTTTTTGATCTTGTTCGCGCTCGCGTGCTCGACGCGCCAATCCGCAACGGCGGCGGCAAAGATCGCGGCGTCGGCGGGCAGCGCCCGTTTCACCGCCTCCAGCATCTGCGATGCGGTCTCTACTTTGACGACGGAAACTCCGGGCGGGTCGGCGACATCGACCGGACCGGAGACCAGCACCACCGCCGCGCCGGCGGCCGCGGCTGCTGCGGCGATCGCATGGCCTTGCTTGCCGGAAGACCGATTGGCGATGAAGCGCACCGGATCGATCGGCTCGTGCGTCGGACCGGACGTGACCAGCACGCGCGTGCCTGACAGCGATCCGTGCCCGCGCAGCACCTCCTCGGCGGCAGCCGCGATCTCGCCGGGCTCGGCCATGCGGCCCACGCCGGCCTCGCCACGCTCGGCCATTTCACCGCTGTTGGGACCGACGACGCGGACACCGTCGGCGACAAGCTGCGCGAGATTGCGTTGCGTCGCGTGCGCCGCCCACATGCGCGGATTCATCGCCGGCGCGATCAGGATCGGTCGGTCGGTCGCCAGCATTACCGCGGTGGCGAGATCGTCGGCCTGGCCGCCGCGCATTTTTGCCATCAGATCGGCGGTCGCCGGGGCGACGATGACAAGGTCGGTCTCGCGGGCGAGCCGGATATGGCCGACATCGAGCTCGCTCTCGGTGTCGAACAGATCGACGTAGGCGCGCTCGCCGCAGAGCGCGGCGGCGGCGAGCGGGGTGATGAACTTCTGCGCCGCAGCGGTGAGGATGCAGCGTACGCGCGCGCCGCGGTCCTGCAGCCGGCGAATGAGATCGAGCGCCTTGTAGGCGGCGATGCCGCCGCCGATGATGAGAAGGATGCGCGTGGAGTGAAGCATCGAGTCTCGATCGTTCCAGGAGCTTTATGATTGCAATGCCGCGGTCAACGCCATCAATCGTGTTGCCCGCGGCCAAAGCCGATTTCTGAACTTTCTTTCAGTTCGTCATGCCGCTCGTCGCTGGCGCCCCGCCAACGTCCGGGCCACGATAGGCGCTGATTTCCTTCCGATCAATGCAACCTCCAGACCTGGACGACCAGCCACAGCAGCAGCGCCGCGATGAACCAAAGCGCGGCAATGATCCAGCGCTCGCGGCGCGCTTCGGCTTTGTCGATCTCGGCGATGGTCTGCGGCGATAGGACAAGGCCATCACGGGTGATCTCGTCGAGCTGATCGAGCAGGCGCGCCCCGCGCGTCAGCAGGCCGGGTGCGTTGCCGACGAAGCGGCCGAGCTGCAGCGCGCCGAGCGATACATTCTCGATCTTGCCGGCCGGGCCGAGATACCGCGTCATCCATTCGCGCACCACCGGTTCGGCCGTGCTCCACATGTCGAGCTTGGGATCAAGCGAACGCGCCACGCCCTCGACCACCACCATGGTCTTCTGCAGCAGCAGCAGCTCGGGCCGCGTGCGCATGTCGAAAATGCCGGTCACCTCGAACAACAGCGTCAGCAACCGCGCCATGGAAATTTCCTCGGCGGTACGGCTGTGGATCGGCTCGCCGATGGCCCGGATCGCCTGGGCGAAGTCGTCGACCGAGTGGTGCGCCGGCACGTATCCGGCCTCGAAGTGCACCTCCGCGACCCGGTGATAGTCGCGGGTGATGAAGCCGTTGAGGATTTCGGCGAGAAAGACGCGTTCCTTGATGCCGAGCCGGCCCATGATGCCGAAATCGACGGCAATAAGCTTGGCTTCGTCGTCAACGAACAGATTTCCCGGATGCATGTCGGCATGGAAGAAACCGTCGCGCAGCGCGTGGCGGAGAAATGTCTGTATCAGCGCCCGCGCAAGTTGGCGCAGGTCAAAGCCCTTGGCCTGCAGGCGCGCGCGGTCAGAGAGCGGCGTCGCATCGATCCATTCCAGCGTCAGGACTTCCTTGCTGGTGCGGTCCCAGTCGACCGCAGGCACGCGGAAATCCGGATCCTCCTTGGTGTTCTCGGCCATTTCTGAGAGCGCGGCGGCCTCCAGGCGGAAGTCCATTTCGACCATGACCGAGCGCCGCAGCGTATCGACCACTTCGATAAGCCGCAGCCGCTGCGCTTCGGCGGAAAGGCTTTCGGCGTGGCGCGCGGCGAAGGTGAAGGCGCGCAGGTCGGCGTGGAAACGCTGCTCGACGCCGGGACGCAGCACCTTGACGGCGACCGCACGCTGTCCACCGGCCGTGGCCACGGCCGCCCGGTGAACCTGGGCGATCGAGGCCGCGGCGACCGGCGGTCCGAAGCTCGAGAAGACCGCGCTGATTGGCCGGTCCAACGACGCGGCGACCGCGCGTTCGGCATCGGCTTGCGGAAACGGCGGCATGTGATCCTGGAGCGCTTCGAGATCGTGGGCGAGCGCAACGCCGACCACATCCGGTCGCGTCGCCAGGAATTGGCCGAGCTTGACGTAGCTTGGGCCCAAGCGCGTCAAGGCCGCCGACAGTCGTGTCCCCGCGGTGCCGCGGCTCGGCCGCTCGATCAGTCGCGCCAGGCGCAATCCCAGTCGTGAGGAGGCGGGCAGCATCGCCGGGTCGATGACGCCGAAAACGCCTTCGCGGGCTAACACGAAGATGGCTCGGCCAAGACGTAAAAGATGCGCGGGACCGGAAATCACAAGCGCCAGCCGCAATGCAGGGCCACGATCCCGCCCGTCATGAGTTTGTGCGAGACGCGGGCGAAGCCAGCCGACCGCATCATGGCGGCAAATGCCTCCGGGCGCGGGAAGCGGCGAATCGATTCGACGAGATAACGATAAGAATCGGCGTCGCCGGCCACTACACGGCCGAGCGCGGGGATGACGTTGAACGAGTAAAGATCGTAGAGGCGGTCGAGGCCGGGCACGTCCACCGCGGAGAATTCGAGGCAAAGAAATTTGCCGCCGATCCGCACGACGCGAAACACCTCGGCGAGCGCCTGCTCTATGCGGGGCACGTTGCGGATGCCAAAGGCGACCGTGGCAGCGTCGAAACTGCGGTCGGCGAACGGTAACGCTTCGGCGTTGCCTTCCATGAAGGTGATGGCGCCTGTTGCCTTTCCGGCGCGTTCGCCCAACGACCGGGTTCGCCGCGTGCGCTTCTCCACCCGCTCGCGGCCGACCGCAACCATCTCGGCGTTGATGTCGCAGACGACCACTCGCGTCTGCGGCCCGCCCGCCGCGACCACACGCAAGGCCACGTCGCCGGTGCCGCCGGCGATGTCGAGCACCGAGAACGGCGCGCGTTTGGGCGGATCCAGCGCCGTAACCAGCGCGTCCTTCCAGGCGCGATGCAGCCCGAGCGACATCAGATCATTCATCACGTCGTAGCGGCGCGCGACGCTGTGAAAAACGTCGTTGACCAGCTCCTGCTTTTCGGTCAGCGGCACCGTTCGCGCGCCGAAATGTACGCTCTCTGCCATGGGCGGTTCTCTCGATTGCCAAACATAGCGCGGCTGCGCTATCGGCGCTATCTGTTCGACATTAACCATGTTTGGCCGGCCGCGCGCCGGGTTAGACCATGCCGGAACTGCCCGAAGTTGAAACTGTGCGCCGCGGACTCGCGCCCGCCATGGAAGGCGCACGCTTCGACAAGGTGGACGTTCGTCGCGCCGATCTGCGCTGGCCGCTGGCCAAGGATTTTCGACAGCGGCTGGAGGGCAGCACCGTCGCCGGCATCGGGCGGCGGGCGAAATATCTGCTCGTCGACCTGTCGTCCGGAGACGTGCTGCTCATGCACCTCGGCATGTCGGGTTCGTTTCATGTTTTCGATTCTCGACAGCCTCGTCCTGAGGTGCGAGCGACCCGAGGTCGCGAGCCTCGAAGGACGCCACCCTTCGAGGGCGACCTGCGGTCTCTTCCTCGGGGTGAGGGCCCAGGACTGGGCAACTACTATCATGAGCGCGCCCAGCACGCGGCGCACGATCACGTCGTCTTTCACATGTCGTCGGGCGCGATCGTGAGCTTCAACGATCCGCGTCGCTTCGGTTCGATGAAGATCGTGCCGCGCCGCGATCTCGACGCCGAGCCGCTGCTCAATCGCCTCGGTCCCGAGCCGCTCGGCAACGCATTCGACGCCGCCATGCTGGCGCGCGCCTGCAAAGGCAAGAAGACGAGCCTGAAAGCGGCGCTGTCGGACCAGCGCGTGGTCGCCGGGCTGGGCAATATCTACGTGTGCGAGGCGCTGCACCGCGCGCGGCTTTCGCCCAAGCGCAAGACCTCGACCATCGCCGCAAAGAACGGCGTGCCCAACGAGCGCGCCGAACGCCTGGTCGAGGGCATCAAGGCGGTCCTTACCGATGCGATCGAAGCCGGCGGTTCCTCGCTGCGCGATCACAAGCGTACCGACGGCGAACTCGGCCTGTTTCAGCATCACTTCCGGGTTTACGACCGTGAAGGCGAAAAATGTCCGACCCGCGGCTGCCGCGGCACCGTCAAGCGCATCGTGCAGAACGGCCGCTCGACCTTCTATTGTCCGTCGTGCCAGAAGTGAACTTCATCTCGGGACAGCAGCAATGACCAGCGATCTCATCATCGTCGAGCGGCGTGGCCGCGTTGGCCTCGTGCGCCTCAACCGCCCGCAGGCGCTCAACGCGCTCAACGGCGCGCTGATGCGCGAGCTTGCGCAGGCTGTCGACGCGTTGGAGGCCGACGAGAATATCGGTTGCATGATCATTACTGGCTCCGAGAAGGCATTCGCGGCCGGCGCCGATATCAAGGAAATGGCGGAGAAGAGCTTCGCCGACGTCTATTTCACCGACTTCACCGCGGCGTGGCATCGCGTCGCGGCCGCGCGCAAACCGACGGTCGCCGCGGTAGCCGGCTTCGCGCTCGGCGGCGGCTGCGAACTTGCGCTGCAATGCGATCTCATCATCGCGGCAGACAATGCCAAATTCGGCCAGCCGGAGATCAAGCTCGGAATTATTCCCGGCATCGGCGGCACGCAACGGCTGACGCACGCGGTCGGCAAGGCCAAGGCCATGGACCTGATCCTGACCGGCCGCATGATGGACGCGAGCGAGGCCGAACGCTGCGGTTTGGTCTGTCGTATCGTGCCGCTGGCAAACCTCCTCGATGAATCCTTCAAAGTCGCCGAAACGATCGCGTCGATGTCGTTGCCGTCGGTGCTGGCGGCCAAGGAAGCGGTGAACCGCGCCTTTGAAACCTCGCTCGCCGAAGGCATCCGGTTCGAGCGCCGCATCTTCCATTCCCTGTTCGCGACGCGCGATCAGAAAGAGGGCATGGCCGCATTCATCGAAAAGCGACCGCCGACATTCGATAACGCATAATCACTTCCGCACGCAGATCACCCGCATCACGGAGCGTTCGATCGAGCGCGGCTCGGCCGCAGGCGCGACGCCGTGCGCGGCGAGAAAAGCTCGCACCACAGCCGACGGCACAAGAACGGCTTCTCGCTTGGCGGTCCCCGATCCGGGGTCAAGGCCCGTTTTCAAGACGACTATGCCGGCCAGGCGGCCCTGCGCATCGATGGCCGCCGCGCCGGAAAAGCCAATTGTCGGCACAGGCTCGACGGCATCGCCGTCGAGGCGCGCCGACTGTTTGCTCACCGCGTCGCCTCCGCCTTGCGCCGCGGGATCGGCGACGCCGACGAGCGTCAGGTCGGCCCCTTGGCCGTCGCCTCGCAGCGTCGCCGGCGCGAGGTTGCGCGTGCCGAACAGCCGGATCAGCGCGAGATCATGGGCACCGTCGTCGGCAATACGTACCGCGTGCCCGAAGCCAGGCACGGTGATCGCCTCGCAGCCGGCGACACCCTGCCGGGCCGTGATCAGGTCGCCGCGTCCGTCCACGACGATCGCCGAACTGTAGGCGACCGCGCGCTGTTGCCCCGGAGCCATGACAGCTTCCAAGTCGGGAAATCCAACGAACGAGTTGGCCACCGCCACTGCGACCGAAGCCATGATGCCCGCAGTCGCTTGATCGTAAAGGATGGTGACGCCGCGGACTCCGCCGTCTTTGGCTTCGGCTCGGACAACGAAATATTTCAGGCCTTGCGTGCCGGAAATGACAAACGAATCCGGGTTGAGTGCGCTGAAATCGACAGCGCGGCCGCGCGGCGACTTCTTCTCCTGTTCGAACAGCGTCGCCAAGTTCGCCTCGCTCAGGCGGAAAGCCTCTATCTGGATCTGTCCGTGCCCGGAAATCCAACTGCTGCCAGTGGCGGAAGAGCCGATCGGCGAGACGAGCTTCTCCGGAATCCCCAACCGCGATTCCGTCGCGGGATCGTCGATCAAGCGGAAGCCTACCGCCTGCTCGTGCGTTTCTCCCGCCGCAGCAAGCCGCATGCGCTGCTGCTGGTCGAGAATGCCGGTTTGCTTGCCGCCAATGGCCTTCTGAAAGAGTTTGACGGCCTCGATCGTGCGTTGATCGTCGAAATCGCCGCCGGGCGGCCCTTGGTATTCGCCGAGCCAGGCCAGGTCCGATTGGATGGCCCGACGCTCGGCTGCCGGGATGGCCGCGTACGCGCTCGAAATCACGGCCGCGGGCTCGCCGCGGCCTGGCTTTCTTGCCTCCGTCTTCTTATTTGAGACTTTGCGCGCGAGATGGACAACTGGCTTTTGCCCTCTCCGCGGCTGCGCCAATGCCGGCGTCGAGCCGAGCATCAGGCCGAGGCCGAGCAAAATGGCCGTCAACCCACCAATGGCCCGCACTTTCGTCGCTCCATTCGGCTGGAGGTCGAAACTAACCGAACCGGCCGCTAACGCAATCGAACGGTCCGGCGCTTGACCCGCATCGCCATACGGAGTTCCGTGGCCGACATGCTTACCGGCGATGAACTTGAACGCTACGCGCGCCACATCGTGATGCGTGAAGTCGGCGGCCCGGGACAGGCCGCGCTCTGCCGCGCGCGTGTACTCGTGGTCGGCGCCGGCGGCTTGGGAGCGCCGGTGCTGCTCTATCTCGCTGCTGCCGGGGTCGGCGTGCTCGGAATTGTCGATGATGATGTCGTCACACTCTCCAACCTGCAGCGGCAGGTGATCCATGCGACCCCGGATATCGGCGTCCCCAAAGTCGAGAGCGCCGCTGCCGTGATCCAACGGCTCAACCCGCACGTGGCCGTGGAGCTGCATCGTCTGCGGCTCACCGCGGACAATGCGCTTGACCTCATCGGCCGCTACGATGTCATCGCCGATGGGTCCGACAATTTTGCCACCCGCTATCTGGTCTCCGACGCCTGCTATTTCGCCCGCAAGCCGCTCGTTACCGCCGCGCTCGGCACTTTTGACGCCACGTTGACCACGATCCACGCTCATGAGCGCGGTCCCGACGGCAAACCCAATCCGACCTACCGCTGCCTGTTCCCGGAGCCGCCACCTCCCGGCAGTGTCCCGGCCTGTGCGGAAGCCGGCGTGCTCGGCGCCCTGGCCGGCGTCGTCGGGTCGATGATGGCGCTGGAAATCATTCGCGAGGTTGTCGGTTTCGGCGAGGGGCTGGTCGGCCGGCTGGTCATGCTCGATGCCCGCGCCATGCGCTTCGAGACATTGCGCTACCAATGGGATCCGGCCAATCCGCTCTCGGGCGAGAAGCCCGCCATCCATGATCTCGCCGACCGTGCGGCCGCGGTTGAATGAAGTGGCCGCGGCGCACAAGGCCGCTTATCGATTTTGCCCGTGATAAACGCTGTTTGGCCGCATATCGACGGCGGAAGCCACGCGGTTGGACATGTTGAAGAAGCCGGCGACGGCCGCGATATCCCAGATGTCGCGATCGGAAAAGCCGGCGCGACGAAGCGCTTCCCGGTCCGTCTCCCCGATCAACCATGGCTCCGCGGTCAGCTTGACGGTGAAATCGAGCATGGCGCGTTCGCGCTGCGACAGCCTCGCCGCGCGAAAGTTCATCACCATCAATTCGCCGAGTACCGGGTCGCCGGAAAGCGCCCGGACCGCGGCGCCATGGGCGACGAGGCAGTAGTAGCAGCGGTTCTGCGCCGAGACCGCAACGGCGATCATCTCGCGTTCGAGCTTGCTCAGGCCAGACGGCGCCAGCATCAGGTCGTTGTACATGGCCGCGAACGCGGAGAGTTTGGCCATATCGAACGCATGGGCCTTGAGGACGTTCGGCACGAAGCCGAGCTTTTCCTGGCATTTTGCGAAATAGGCCGCCATCTCGGGTGACAGCGGTGCCGCAGCGAGCGTCAGCGCGGTGATCGCGGTGTCGTCGCCAGCCGCCGCACCGGGGCGAGCAGTTGCGGCGGAGGTCGCCGCAACGCGTTTGTTGTTGCGCTTGGCCATGTCGGCTTCCTCTGCGTTAGTGTCATGCCGCCGTGGGCGACGCCTGATGCAGGCGATTATAAACGTCGCTGTAGCGGATGTGCGCGCCGCGTGGGTAATATTCGCAAAGATTCGGATCGACTGGCCGACGGAGGGGAGCATGACCGTTCAGGAAAGTCCCCGCATTAGCGGCAAGGGCGGCAGCGAGTGGCTCGTCGGCGCCGCGGCGGCGATGTTGGCATTGCACGATCCCGGCGTACCTGCCGAATTCCTGGCCGAGCTGTTCGAGCGGGCGATACCCGAGGACCTCGAGCGCTACAGCCCGGATGAACTGGTGGCAATCGCGGCCTCCTCCTGGCGTTTCATTGCGCAACGCGCTCCCGGTCAGCCCAAGGTGCGGCTCGCCAACGCCGCCACGGCGCGCGCCCTGACGGTGCTGGAAATCGTCAACGACGACATGCCGTTTCTGGTCGATTCGGTGGCGAGCGAATTGCATGAACGGGGCATTGCCATCTCGCTCCTGGTCCATCCGGTTTTTTCGATCGAACGCGACGCCGCCGGAAACCTGGTCCGCTTCAAGGGCACGAACAGGGGGGACGGCCCACGCGAAAGCTTCATTCACATTCACATCGGCGACTTGGAAGACCCCGCGACGCGGGCCGAATTGGTGCGGACGCTGCAAGACATCCTCGCCGAGGTGCGGGTCTGCGTCGAGGACTGGCGGCCGATGCTGGCGCGCCTCCGCGAGGTCGTCGCCGACCTGCGCAACACCCCGCCGCCGCTGCCGGCGGCCGATATTGCCGAAGGCATCCAGTTTCTCGAATGGCTGGCCGGAGAGAATTTCACGCTGCTCGGCGCCCGCGACTACACTTATACGAACAACGAACATGCGCTGCAGCCGGCGTTCGAGACCGGGCTCGGCCTCCTGCGCTCGCGCGAGATGCGGCTGCTGCGCCGCGGCAATCAGCTCGTCACCATCACCCCTGAAATCCGCGAATTCCTGGAAGAACCGCGACTGCTCATCATCGCCAAGGCGGCGATCCGCTCGCGCGTGCACCGCCGCGCGGCCATGGATTTCATCGGCGTCAAGCGCTTCGACGGGGAGGGCCGGCTCATTGGCGAGCGCCGGTTCTGCGGTCTTTTCACCTCGACCGCCTATACGCGTTCCACCCGCGCGATTCCGTATCTGCGGCGCAAGGTTGACACCGTCATCCGCCGTGCCGGGTTCGATCCCGCCAGCCATTCCGGCAAGGCGCTGGTCAACGTGCTGGAAACTTATCCGCGCGATGAGCTGTTCCAGATCGACGAAGAGACGCTCTATCAATTCGCGCTGGCGATTCTTCAGCTCGACGAACGGCCGCGCGTGCGCGTGCTGCCGCGGCGCGACCGCTTCGACCGCTTCGTCTCGATCCTCGTCTACCTGCCGCGTGAACGCTACGACGGCCGGATGAGAGCGGCGATCGGCGACTATCTCGCCGACGTCTACAAAGGACGCGTTCGCGCGTTCTACCCGTTCTTTCCCGAAGGTCCGTTGGTGCGCGTCCACTTCATCATCGAACGCTACGAGGGCGAGACCCCGAACCCCGATCGGCGATCGCTCGATCGCGCGGTGGAAAAGATCGTGCGTAGCTGGGTCGACGGCCTCGATCAGGCGATCGCCGCCATGCACGAGCCCGAGGCGGCGCGCGCACTCTTTGCCCGCTACCGCGACGCCTTTCCGATCGACTATCGCGAAGTTTATCCGCCGGAGACGGCGGTCGGCGACATCGGCGTTCTCGGCGCGCTCTCGTCCGAACATCCGCTCGGGGTCGACCTTTACCGTCAGGGTGGCGCCGGCCCGGCGCGCGCCGGGCTCAAGGTTTTCAGCGCCAGCCGGCCGATCTCGCTGTCCGAGCGCGTCCCGGTGCTGGAAAACATGGGCTTCCGTGTCGTCGACGAACGCACCTACCACATCCGTCCGCAGGACCGGCCGGAGGTGTGGTTCCACGACATGGAGATCGAGAATGCCTCAGGCGATCCGATCGACCTTGCCGCGCGCGAGCGGTTGCTGGAGGACTGCTTCCTGGCGGTCATGAATCGGCTCGCCGAAAACGACGGCTATAACGCGTTGGTACTTGCGGCCGGGCTCGATTGGCGTGCCGTCGCGCTGATCCGCACCATTTCGCGCTATCTGCGCCAGATCCGCGTGCCCTATTCGCAAGACTACATGTGGGCGACGCTGTGCAAACACGCCGCCATCGCCGCCGATATCGTGTCGTTGTTCCACGCCCGATTCGCGCCGCGACTTGCCCAGTCCGGCAGCGAGCGCAGCGCCCGCCAGGCGGAAATTTCCGCGGCGATAGAAGCCGCATTGCGGGAAGTAGACAGCCTCGACGAGGACCGCATCCTGCGGCACTTCGTCAACGCGGTCAGTGCGGCCATCCGCACAAACTTCTATCAGCTCGGCGGCGACGGCCGGACAAAAGAGCTCATCGCGATAAAGTTTGCCAGCCGCAAGGTCGATGGCATGCCGCTGCCGCGGCCGCTTTATGAAATCTTTGTCTATTCGCCGCGGCTTGAGGCCGTGCATCTGCGCTTCGGCAAGGTGGCGCGCGGCGGCATCCGCTGGTCCGACCGGCCGCAGGATTTCCGTACCGAAGTTCTTGGTCTGGTCAAGGCGCAGAACGTCAAAAACGCGGTGATCGTGCCGGTCGGCGCCAAGGGCGGATTCGTCCCGAAATATCTGAAGCCGGGCTGGACGCGCGATGCTATTCAGGCCGAAGGCGTCGCCACCTACAAGATGTTCATATCGACGCTGCTCGACATTACCGACAATATCGGCACCGGCACCACCGGCGTGATCCCGCCGCGAGACGTTCTGCGCTACGAGGGCGACGATCCTTATCTGGTCGTTGCGGCCGACAAGGGCACGGCGACCTTCTCCGACATCGCCAACGAACTCGCCATCGCCCATGACTATTGGCTCGGCGATGCGTTCGCTTCCGGCGGATCGGCGGGGTACGACCACAAGAAGATCGGCATCACCGCGCGCGGCGCCTGGGAATCGGTCAAGCGCCATTTCCGCGAGATGGACATCAACATCCACGCGACGCCGTTCACGGCAGTCGGCATCGGCGACATGTCGGGCGACGTGTTCGGCAACGGCGCGCTGCGGGAAAAAACGATGAAGCTGGTCGCCGCCTTCGACCATCGCGACATTTTCATCGATCCCGATCCGGACTCCGAGCGCACGTTCGTCGAGCGCCGGCGGCTGTTCGACCTGCCGCGTTCGAGTTGGCAGGATTTCGACAAATCGCTGATATCGGCGGGCGGCGGCATCTATTCGCGCGCGCACAAGGAGATCCAGCTCTCGGCGCAGGCTCAGAAGCTGTTCGGCGTGGCCGAGCGCCTGACTCCGCAGGAGCTTATTCGCGCCATCCTGACGGCGCCGGTCGATCTGTTGTTTTTCGGCGGCATCGGCACCTACGTGCGGTCCGCAGACGAGACCGACGAGTCGGTTGGCGACCGTGCCAACGACCCCGTGCGCGTGGCCGCCAAGGATTTGCGCTGCAAAGTCATCGGCGAGGGCGCCAATCTCGGCATGACCCAGCGCGGCCGCATCGAGGTCGCCTTCCGCGGCATCCGCCTCAATACCGACGCCATCGACAATTCGGCCGGCGTCAATACCTCCGACATGGAGGTAAACATCAAGATTGCGCTGTCCGTCCCGTTGCGCGATGGCCGCCTCGCCATGGCGGAACGCAATGCGCTGCTGGCGCAGATGACGGACGAGGTCGCGAGCCTGGTGCTGCGCAACAATTTTCTGCAGCCGCTCGCCTTGTCGCTGTCGGAGCGGCGCGGCATGGAGGATTTCGGCTTCCTGCAGCGGCTGATGCAGACGCTGGAATCCCGCGGGCTGCTCGACCGCGCGGTCGAGTACTTGCCGGATGACATGGCGCTGACCGAGCGCCGCCGCCGCGCGCAGCCATTCACGCGGCCGGAGCTGTCGGTCCTGCTCGCCTACGCCAAGCTCTCGCTTTACGACGATCTGCTGGACTCCCCGGTACCGGACGATCCGTATCTCTCCGGCGAAATGACCCGCTATTTCCCGAAGGCGATTGCCCAGCGCTTTCCGGATGCGCTCGACCATCACCGGCTGCGCCGCGAAATCATTGCCACCCGGCTTGCCAATTCGATGATCAATCGCGGCGGCGCTTCGGTCGTCGTCCGCATCATGGATCAGACTGGCGCCGGGCCGGCGGCGATCGCCAAGGCTTTCGCTGCGGTCCGCGACAGCTATGAAATGACCGCGCTGAATACCGCCATCGATGAATTGGACAACCGGCTGCCCGGAAAAGTGCAGCTCGGCCTCTATGCGGCGGTTCAGGACCTCCTGCTCGACAGGATGGTGTGGTTCCTGCGCAATGCCGATCTTTCAAGAGGCTTGGCGGAGACGGTGAGCCACTATCGCGACGGCGTTGCCGCCGTGGCCGCTTGCCTGGACGCCGTTCTGCCCGAGGGTCCATCGCAGACGCGCGCCGCGCGCCGCAGGGAATTAGCGAGTTCCGGAGTTCCCGACACGCTTGCCGCCCGCATGGCCGATATCGGTCCGCTCGCCGCCGCACCAGACATCGTGTTGGTTGCCGACCGCACCAAAAAGCCGGTCGCGGACGTTGCCGCGACGTTCTTCGCGGCGGGGGCGTTCTTTCGCCTCGACCGCATCGCCAGCGCGGCGAGCAGCATTCCGGTTGCCGATTATTTTGATCGATTGGCGCTTGATCGAGCGCGGGACTCGATCGGTGACGCGGAACGCCGCCTGGCAGCGACCATGGTCGGCAACGGTACGGTGGGTGCAGAGGCTGTCGAGGCCTGGATCAAGCCGCGTCAGGGCGAGGTGGAGCGAATCCGCGGTGCCATCGCCGAGATTGCCGGTTCCGGATTGACCCTTTCGAAGCTCACCGTGGCCGCCAGCCTGCTTTCGGATCTGGTAAAATACTAAGCAATTTCAGAAACGTACGCTTTCGTTACACGTTGGCCACAAAAAAGAACCCCAAGCAGGTTACGCGCCTGGGGTTCTTTGAGTCGTTGCCTCAACTTAGGCTTATGGGACCGGGCGGCGGGGTGTCGGGGGATGGGGAGCCGCCCGGCCGGCCTAATATGCACAAAATAAGCGCGCGCTCCGCAGATGCAATGCGGATCACGCATTAGTGTTATCGGATGCGGCAAAGCGCCTGTTTGGTTCCACATCAAATCTGCCTGCTGTTCGCCGCCAGCTACTGCAGCTTCAGCCCCATCAGATTGGCAATCAGGTTCCGCTGAATTTGCGATGTTCCGGCGGCGATGGTCGCGGCGCGAGCATCGCGGTAGTGACGTTCCATGTCGAACTCGGCGCAATAGCCGAAGGCGCCGAACACCTGCATGCCGAGGTTGGCGACCTTGACGTAGGTCTCCGAGGTGAACAGCTTCGCCATGCTGATCTCGCGGAGCGCGTCGTGCCCATTGCTCGCGAGCCAGGCTGCGCGCCACATCAGGGTGCGTGCGGCCTCGACCTCGGTTGCCATGTCCGCGAGCATGTGGGCGATCGCCTGATTGGCGCCGATTGCACGGCCGAATTGCTTGCGCTCCTTGGCGTACTGTACGGCGAGATCGACGACACCCTGCGCGGCGCCGACATTGCCGGCGCTGGAGGTGGCGCGTTCCACCTGCAGCCCCGACATCACCACGTCCCAGCCCTTGTTTTCGCCGCCGACCAACCGATCCGGCGGCACGCGCACGCGATCGAACGTCAGTTCGTAGGTACCGGTGGCGCGGCGACCGAGCATGTCAAGCTTGCGAAGCGTCAGCCCCGGCGCGTCGCTGTCGACCAGAAACAGCGACAGGCCCTGCCGGTAATGCGCCCCTGGGTCCGTCTTCACATAAAGATTGATGACGTTGTTCTTCGCGCCCGCCATCGACGCCCAGATTTTCTGGCCATTGATGATCCATTCGTTGCCGTCGCGCACCGCCGTGGTGCGCATGGCGCCGATGTCGGAGCCGGCGTCGGGCTCCGACATCGAGATTGAGAACTTGATTTCTCCGGCGAACAGCTTCGGCAGCCAGCAGCGCTTCTGTTCCTCGGTACCCTTGCGCAAAAGATTGAGGCCGCAAAAGATGTTGCCCGTATAGGCCATCACCAGATCGGCGGACACGCGCGCGATCTCTTCAGCGACGATCGTCATGTCGAGCAAACTGCCGCCGGCGCCGCCGTAATCCTCAGGGAACGGCAAGGCCAGCAGGCCCGCCGCCGCGCAAGCCTGGAACAACTCCTCCGGATAAGTGCGCTCGCGATCGTGCTGGCGCACGTATTCGGGCGGCGCGTGTTTTTGCATCAGTCTGCGCACGCTCTCGCGCAGCAGGTTCTGTTCGTCGGTGAAGCCGAAATCCATGGCGTTTCTTCCCGTGACAAGAGCGATTGCAGCAAAATACAATCCCGGCACAGAGGCAACGGCAAAAGAAACGCGAAAGGCCCGCCTCGCAATCCCGATACAACGTGGCGAGGATCTCGCATGCAAAAGATTTTTGCGATTGTCTTGGCTTTGTTCGCGGCCGTTACAGTCGGCACTGCGGCCGCGGAGACCTATCCGTCGCGCACCATTACCATCGTGGTGCCCTATCCGGCCGGCGGACCGACCGACACTATCGCCCGCGTTCTGGCCGAACGGATGCAGGCGGAGCTCAAGCAAAGCGTCATCATCGAGAACATCAGCGGCGCCGGCGGCAGCATCGGCGTCGGCCGCGTCGCGCACGCGCCGCCCGACGGCTATACGCTGATTATCGGCCACACCCAGACGCACGTACTCAATGCGTTGATCTTGAAACTCGACTACGACGTCGTGAACGATTTCACGCCGATCTCGCTCATTGCCGACACGCCGATCTGGATCGTTTCGGGCAAGTCGCTGCCGGCCAGCGACTTCGAAGGCTTCATCGCCTGGCTCAAGGCGCAACACGGCAAGGCGACCATGGGGACGGTCGGTATCGGCAGTCCGTCGGAGCTCGCCGCGCGGGTATTCGAACAACAGACCGGCACGTCGTTTCAGTTCATTCCCTATCATGGCGGCGCGCCGCTCCTGCAGGACATGATCGGCGGCCACGTCGATTTCGCATTCGGGCAGGCTGCGGGCTATCTGACCGCGGTACAAAGCGGCGAACTGAAGGCTTTTGCCGTGCTGCAGCCCAAGCGCTGGTGGGCGGCGCCCAACGTGCCGACGCTCGACGAACTCGGCTACAGGAATATCGACGCGAGTTTTTGGCACGGCCTGTGGGCGCCGAAGGGCACGCCGCCCGAGATCATCGCCAAGCTCAATGCGGCCGTTCGCGTTGCGCTCGCCGACCCTGTCGTGCAAGACCGCTTCGGGAAAGTCGGCCAGGAAATCTGGCCGGTCGAATATCAGATGCCGAAAGCTTTGGCGGCGAAGCAGAAGACCGAACTCGCCAAGTGGGCGCCGATCGTCAAGCAGTCCGGCGTCAAGGCGGAATGACATCGTCGATATCCGGCAAGAACAGGAACAATGCCAATGAGCGATGCGAAGCAAATGTTTTCCGACGGCGCTGCTTATGAGAAGCGGATGGGCCGCTGGAGCCGGGCCGTCGCCGAGCAATTCCTCGACTGGCTCGCGGTGCCGAAGGGGTTGCGCTGGCTCGACGTCGGCTGCGGCAACGGCGCCTCTACCGAAGTGCTGATCGCGCGCTGCGCGCCTGCTGCGGTGAGCGGGGTCGATCCGTCCGAAGGTCAGCTCAGCTACGCGCGCACGAGGCCTGGAACAAGGACGGCGGATTTTCGCGTCGGCGACGCGCAGGCCTTGCCGTTTCCGGACAACAGTTTCGACGCTGCCGCCATGGCGCTGGCGATCAGCTTTATCCCCGACCCTGTCAAGGCCGCCATGGAAATGAAGCGCGTTGTGCGGCCTGGCGGCTGGATCGCCACCTACATGTGGGACCTCCCCGGGGGCGGCATTCCCATCGCGCCCGTGTACCTGGCCCTGAAATCGCTCGGTGTCGCAGTGGCCATGCCGGGCGTCGAGGTCTCGCGGAGCGACAGCATGCGCACCGTCTGGGAGAAGGCGGGACTGCAATCGATCGACACGCGCGTGATCCGTATCCCGGTGGTCTATGCCGGTTTCGACGAATTCTGGGACTCGTTCCGCGTGCCAGAGGGGCCATCCGGCGCGGCGATCCGGAAAATGTCGCCGGCCGAACTTGAGCAGCTCAAGGCGCGGGTGCGAGAGCAACTGCCCACCGCTGCAGCCGATGGCAGCATCAGCTACGAGGCGTTCGCCAACGCGGTGAAAGGCCGTGTGCCAAGCTGAGGCGGCGCAAACCCGTCGCAGCGGGCGTTAACGCTCCATTCACCATAATTCCATAGCGAATTGCCCAAGGGCGCCGTTGCGGCCGCAAGCTTCCGCGCCGCCGCCAACCCATAGGGACGACCGAATGCGCAAGATCTCGATCGCAGCCGCCGCCATCGCGGCGATTGTCTGCGGCGGACCGTTTTGCACCCGCGCCCAAGCGATGATGCCGCTGTCGCCCTCGACATTCGGTGCGACCGGCGCCGGCGCGACGCTCACCGTGCCGATCGCCATCGTCTGCGGCCGGACCGGCTGCACGCCAGTATGGACCAAACGTGTGCGCAAACCCCCGCCGAACTTTGTCAAGCGCGCTGTGCCGCTCGCCATAACGGTGAATCAGCATCAGAACGCGGCACCGCTGAGGTAATTCAGGACCCGCCATCCGCCACGATCGCCTGCCGGCCGAGCTGCTGCCAAGCTGCCGGAGCGCCGGCTGCCTTGGCCGCCTCGGCCCCCGGCAGGTTCTTGTCCCAGCGAGCGCCGATGAAGCGTTGTCCGCTGATGCCGTCCGACTCGTTTGAACAGAGCCAGACGAGCGGCGGCACCATCACTTCGGGCGCGATCAACTTGCTGCGATCGGGCTGCTGGGCCGGTGACACCATGCGGGTGTTGGCGGCGCCGCCCGGCACCAGCACATTGGCGGTGACGCCGGTGCCTTCGAGCTCCTGCGCGAGCGCCAGAAGATGCGCTTCGTTCGCCGCCTTCGAGCCGCCATAGGGCTGCATGCCACCGCGATACATCGTGTCGAGGCTGGTGGTCACGTTGATGATGCGGCCCCACCGTTGCTTGAGCATGATCGGCAGCGCGGCGCGGCTCATCAGAAACGCGGCGACGACGTTGACCTCGACGATGCGGCGGAATTCCTGCGGGGTGACCTCCCAGAACTTGCCGGCGTATTTCACCTCGGGCTGGCGGAACAAGGTTATGTTAATCCCGGCGTTGTTGACCAGGATATCGAGACGGCCAAAGCGCTCGGTCGTCGCGCGGACGATCTTTGGCGCGCTGTCGTCGCGCGTGATGTCGGCGACGATGTCGAGTACGCGGTCTTCGGCGCCGGCCGCCTGGGCAGCCTGACCGGTCTCGTCAAGCGCCTGCGCGTCGAGTTCGGTAGCGGCCACGCGAGCGCCGGCTTGCAGCAATCCGAGTGTCATCACCCGGCCTAGGCCGCGCCCGGCTCCGGTAACGATGGCAACCTTGCCGTCGAGCGATCCTGACATTCTCAATCCTTTTCACCTCTGTGTGCGGGGATTTTACCATGGCCGCCCCACTTCACCACGGCCGCGCGGGACTAATGGCCGCACCGTTGCGTCAAAGGGTCCGTCTGCCTATATTGCAACAGCTTTTCCGGTCATCGTCGATATGGGGCTTCGCCTGAAGGCGGGCGGAGCATAAAGGAGATTTACCATGGCGACCGCGCCCCTGATGCCCAAAGCGACAGCCGTGTGGCTGGTGGAAAATACGTCGCTGTCGTTCGATCAGATCGCGCAGTTGTGCAACCTGCATCCGCTGGAAGTGAAGGCGATCGCCGACGGCGATTCGGCCCAGGGCATCAAGGGGCTCGATCCGGTCCTTACCGGCCAGCTCACGCGCGAGGAAATCGCCGCCGCCGAAGCCGACCCGACCTATCGGCTGCATATTGCCGATCCCAAGGTGCGGTTGCCGGAGGCCAAGCCGAAGAAGGGACCGCGTTACACGCCGGTGTCCCGCCGTCAGGACCGCCCGAACGCGATCCTCTGGCTGGTGCGCAACCATCCCGAACTCAAGGACAGCCAGATCATGCGTCTCGTCGGCACCACCAAGTCCACCATTCAGGCGATCCGCGAGCGCACGCACTGGAACTCCGCCAACTTGACGCCGCTCGATCCGGTTACGCTCGGCCTGTGCTCGCAGATCGATCTCGACCTGGAAGTCCAGCGCGCCGCCAAGGAGAAGCCGGTGCCGGTCGAGGAGCAGGGGGCGACGCTGCTGCCGGCATCGGTCACGACCGCGTCGAAGCAGGAACCGGAGCCGACGTCTGCCAAGAAACCGGGCGACGAATTGGACGTCGATGCCGTATTCGCCAAGCTCAAGCAGCTCGGCGGCAAGAGCGAATAGTAATTAGTGTGGCGGTTGAGAAGTCCGCATCATTCCTGCCGCGACCTCGTCATGCGGAGTTCTGAACCAAAGCCACACTGGATCAATAAGTTGCTAGTGTCCTTCGATTCCGAAGTTCGCAAACGAGGGTGCCGCATAATGATGCGAACTTCGGAATCGGGACACTAGGTCATTGCGAAGCAAAGCAAAGCAATCCAGCGCAGCGCTCGCGATTCTGGATTGCTTCGTCGCTTCGCCCCCCCCCCGCAATGACCGCTTAATCCCTTGCTCTGTGAAAATCGGGCAGGGGCGGCGGGCCCCAGACGTTGGTCTTGCCGCCCTGCCAGGTCTTCGGCCGTTGCGGCGTATCCTGGTGCCACGGCCGCGGCTCGAAATAGCCGAGCTCTTCGTCCACCATCTGATCGAGTTCGCAGAAGAATTCCACCACCTGGTCATCCGGATTGCGATGATAGGTGGCGATGTTGTGTCCGGGCCCGTGCCGCAGCGGTCCCCAGATGATCGGAATCTTCCTCTGCCCGAACAGATCGCACGAATTCTGCAAGTGGATGAAGTCCTTCAGCTCGAAGGCGATGTGATGGAGCTTGGTGTTTTTGCCGCGGATGAAATTCACCGTGTGGTGATCGGTATTGCAGCGCATGAAGACGAAAAAGTCGTCGATCCAATCGGAGACGCGAAAGCCCATCACTTTTGCGTAGAACTCCGCGGTCTGCTGCGGGCTTTCGACCACGAAGGCGATGTGCCCGAGCTTGAGCGGACCGACGCCGATCGGCTGCAGATGCTTGCCGAGATAGCTCCACTCCTTGAACAGCGCGATCGTGGTTCCCTTGTTGTCGGCAAACGTCAGCACCGGACCGATGCCGGGAACCGAGTCGTTGCGCAGCTCGCTTTTGATGCCGTCCTTCGCCAATTCGCGCGCCATTTCTCCGAGATCGGAGTTCGGTGCCACTTCGAATGAAAGCGTGGTGCAGCGCTCGCTCTCGCCCTTGTTGAGCTGGATGGCGAGGAGGCCGATTTGCGTGGTGAGAAACGCGCGGTCCTTCTCGCGCTCGGCAAGCATAAGTCCCATGACCTGCGTGTAATAGTCGATCATCTTTTGCAGATCGGGTGTTTCGAAGGTGGCGTGTCCGACTCGTCTGGGCTTTATCATGTTCTTTCTCCGCCTTTGGCGCTGTCCTCGATCCGGCAGACTCAAGCATCAGGCTCGGATCAACTCAAGACCGGCTTGTGGCGGGTCCTGGCGAAGCGGTCTTGCCAGATGGCTGCGATCGCGGTTTTGTCGGCGCCGACGCTTCAATTGCGCATCAGGGAGCAACCGCACATGGCAGGGGCAAGAAACGCCGGCTACAAGCTCGCAACCTATAAATCGGCTGACGGACCGCGAGCCGGAATCATCATCGGCGAGGATGTGTTCGACGCCGCCAAACTGACCGGCAAACAGGCTTATGCAACGGTCATCGGCATTCTCGAGGACTGGAAAACGGCCGAGGGCACACTGCGCAAGGCCGCTTCCGGCGCGGCGAAGAGCCGGGCCAAGCGGCAGCCGCTGAAAAAGACCAAACTGCTGGCGCCGGTGCGCTTTCCCTCTGCGATCTATTGCGCCGGCGCCAATTACGCCGATCACGCTGCCGCAATGGCGGCGCGCGAGGGCAACCCGCCGCCGGCCGATCCACACGAGCAGGGCCTCAAACCCTGGCACTTCATCAAGGCGACCCGCACCATCGCCGATCCAGGCGCCACAGTGAAAATATCTGGTTACGCCAATGCGATGGATTGGGAGATCGAGCTTGCCGCCGTCATCGGCCGGCCGGCCAAAGACGTGTCGAAGGAGAAGGCGCTCGCCTATGTCGCCGGATATACGGTCGCCAACGATCTTTCCGCGCGCGATCGTGGGCGGCGACCGTCGGTTCCAGCCACCTCGCCATTCAAGATGGACTGGACCAAGCACAAGACCTTCGAGGGATCCTGCCCGATCGGGCCGTGGATCGTGCCGGCAAGCGACATCCCCAATCCGCAGAATCTCGGCCTCAAGCTCTGGGTCAATGGCGAGCTTAAGCAGGACTCCAATACGGCAAAGATGCTGTTCACTCTGGCCGAACAGATCGAACAATTGTCCGAAAACATGACGCTCCATCCGGGCGATCTCATCCTTACCGGCACGCCATCGGGGACCGGCGCCGAGAGTGGAACCTTCCTTAAGGGCGGCGATGTGGTGAAAATCTGGATCGAGAAGATCGGGGAGTTCGAAAACCGGATGGCGTGACGGCAGCCGTGCCGGCGCCTTGCCGCGCAGCCGGCATGGCTGGGCATCGACTTATGCCCGTCGCGCGGAGCTTCGGCCTGTGTTAGAAAGACGGACCGGGAAGGTAACGAAGTTCATCGGCGGCCAAGAGAGACCTTGGCCAAGTGCCGATTCAAGACGAAGCGAAAGCCGATCACAGGGCGGAAACGCGAGGACAACGGCGCACATGGCGGAAAAATTCGTCGCGAAGCTTTCGGAATTCAAGGATGGGGATCGCCGCATCGTTTTTATCGGCGATAACGAGATCGGCGTGTTTCGGCACGACGGCGAATTCCACGCCTATTCCAATTTCTGCCTGCACCAGGGTGGCCCGGCCTGCGAGGGGCTGACCATCGCCAAGGTCGAAGAGCGGCTGCGGCCGGACAAGACCTCGATGGGCCTGTTCTTCTCGGAAAACGAGATGCACTTTGTCTGCCCCTGGCATGGCATGGAATACGACATGAAGACCGGCGAGTGCGTGTCGGACCGCAGGATGAAGCTGAAAAAATACAAGACGGTGCAGAAGGGAGACGACCTCTATGTCATCGCCTAAACGGGCGGCGAAGGCAGCGGGGAGGACGACGAACAGCGCGGCCAAGACCGCGCGGCGGCCGGCTCCGATGCGGCCGTCCGCCAAGCCCAGGGTCGAGCTTGTGGACGGCGTCTCCGCCGACGCCAAGCGCCTTGCCGAGGCGATCGAGCGCGGCATCGTCGACGGCAGGCTCGATTTGCTCTCGACCGAGGCGTTGCAGAAGTTGATGGCAGCCGCCTGCCGCGTCTATGCGGCGCGCCTCGATGCCGGCGATCAGATAATGCCGGTGGCCAAAAATTCGATTTCCGCCACCGATGTGATGGTCACGGCGAGCGGGTTGTTAAAGGCCGCCGATCTCGCGGTTTTCGAGCTCGGCATGTGGCAGAGCTGGACTGGACGCTGAGTTTCGTCATTGCGAGGAGCGAAGCGACGAGGCAATCCGAATTTTTCGCCAATGCCCGGAGAGAACCGGATTGCCTCACGGGGCCTGTTAGTTAGTCGGACCGCATGGCTTCGCGCAGGTGCGTTGGTTCGCAATGACGACCGGATAACGGGATTAGGAACGGAGAAACGCCATGGATCTCATCGCTGATCGCGGTCGCCGCGTAACGATCGAGGAACTCAATACCAGCCGGCTCCTGGCGCACGCGCGCAAGCAGGCGCACCAGCGCAACTTCGACGACATGGTGATCGTGGATGTCGATGCGCACCATTACGAGAACGAAAACCAGAACGAATGGCTGCCGTTCATGGAAAATGACGTGCTGCGCCAGTTGAGCCTTTCGGCGGGCAGCAAGCGGAACCGCACCGGCATCATGCCGACGAACGTCGGCTACCAGGATATGGGCGGCCGCGTTACCCGGTACCCCATGCGCGGCTCGGAGAAGACCGAGTCGGAGAATGGCGCGGGGCGCGACATCCAGCTCGGTCACCGTTGGATGGATGCCATGAGCGTCGATTATTCCTGTCTGTTCCCGACCGGCATGCTCAATATCGGCATGCATCCGCAGAAGGAGATGGAGGTCGAGCTGTGCTGGGCCTACAACCGCTGGCTCACAGAGAAGGTGATGCCGGAGGCTGACGGCCGTTTCTTCTCGATGCTCTGCCTGCCATTCTCCGACCCCGAAGCGTCGCTCCGTCAGGTCGAGACGTTCGGTGACCGCAAGCATGTCGGCGGCTTCATGGTCACCACTGTGCGCTCGAACATGGCGGTCTACGACAACGCCTACATGAAAATGTACCGGGCGATGGAGGAGCGCGGCTTGGTGCTGTCGTTCCATTCCGGCCCGAACTGGGGCGAGCCGATCTACCGGAGCTGCAACCGCTTCATGGCGGCGCATGCGCTCGGCTTCTCCTGGTACAACGTGCTGCATTGCACGAACTGGGTGGTCAACGGCATGGGCGAGCGCTTCCCCAAACTGCCGGTGGTCTGGATCGAGGCCGGTCTCGCCTGGGTGCCGTTCCTGATGCAGCGGCTAGACCACGAATTCATGCTGCGGCCGTCGGAAGCGCCGCTGCTCAAGAAGAAGCCGTCCGACTACATGCGCGACATGTACTACTCGTCGCAGCCGATGGAGATCCAGGATTACGGCGCGATGGAAACGACGTTCCGCATGATCAATGCGGAGACGCAACTGCTGTATTCCTCAGACTATCCGCACTGGGACTTCGACCTGCCGTCGACGATCTGGGATCTGCCGTTCCTGTCGGAGAAGGCCAAGCACAATATTCTCGGCGGTACCGCGGCGCGCCTGTTCAAGCTGCCGCCGCGCAACGAGAAGCAGAAGGAAAACCTCAAGCGCTTCGGCAATCTCACTGCGACCGCAGCCTAAAGCCGCCCATTGCCGAATGGCTGATCATGGGCCGATGCCCGGCCTGGCCGCCGGGCATCTCTATTTGTCAGGCCCGATAGATCCGCGGGTTGGCCGCGAAGACAACCGTCATGCAGTCTGCTGCAAAGCCGTTTGCGGCTCCGCCGCCGACAGCGTGTCGGCTTCCGGCAACGGTTTCCCCTTGGTCTCGGGCAGGAAAGGCACGGCAACAAGCCCGAAAACGTAGAATATGCCAATGATGGTGGCTGCTTTGCCGTAGCCGCCGAGCCCCACGATGAGGCTGCCGGCGAACAGCGGCGCGACCGCCGAAATCAGGCGTGGCGCGTTGAAAATGAAGCCCGCGGCGGTCGCCCGCATCCGCGTCGGAAACAGCTCGGGCAGCCATACCGCCGTCCACGAGAACACGCCTTGAATGAAAAAGCCGTAGACCGCGAACCCGAGCAGCAGCAGGCGGATGTCCTTCACCCAGAGATAGACGATCGGAGTGAGGACCAGGCAGAGCAGGTAGTACGAGAACGTCGTCGGCTTGCGGCCAAGGGCATCGGCGAGGAAGCCGAAACTGATGAAGCCCAGCAAGGCGCCGATGTTCTGCACCAGGCCGGCCAATCCCACCCAGCGCTGGGCCTCGGCGGCGAGGCCCTGGGCCGACGCGACGGTTCCGACGTAGCTCGGCACGAAGCTTGAAACGCCCCAATACCCGATCGTGACCGCAAGCGACATGATGAAAGTCAGAATAAGGCGCGAACGCACCGCCGGTTCGGCAAACATGTCGACCAGCGTGAAGCGAACGATGGCGGCATCCTCGCCCGCCAGCGTCGCGCCCTGGCGCCGCAGATCGTGCGCGGCCCGGCGTCGCTCGTTCGAGCGCTCCCAGCGCGTCGACTCAGGGATATTGCGCCGGATCCAGTATGCGATCAGCGCGGGCAGCACGCCGATCAGGAACATGTAACGCCATGCGTTGGGACCCGAGGTGCCGATGGCGACCCAGACTGCGGATGAGATGATGCTGCCGATCGGGTAGCCAGCCTGCAACAAAGCGCCGCCCTTGCCGCGCGCGTTGTCGGGCCACAGCTCGGCCGTGATCGAGGCTCCGGTCGCCCATTCCGAGCCTATAGCCAGCCCGACGAGGAAGCGGAACAGGGCAAATGATACCCAGTTCCACGACAGCGCACTCAAGCCAGTCAGCGCTGAATAGGCCAGGATCGTAAGCGTCATCGACCGCTTGCGGCCGATATAGTCGGCGAGAATACCGCCAAGCAGCCCGCCGACGCCCCAGCCGAATACCGTGATGGCGATGACCGAGCCGGCGTAGACCGGGATCAGCCGGTATTGCGAAGGGTTCAGCAGTTGGTGCAGCGCAGCACCGATCGTGAGGATGAGGGCGAAAACCTCAAAACCGTCGAACGTCCAGCCGAGATTCGAGGCAATCAGCGCCTTCCACTGCGCGCCGGTGAGCGAGCTATACCAGCGTGTGCCGGCGCTTGCGCGCGATCCACTCATGATTGCCTCCCCATGCGGCCGATTCGAGCCGGCCTTGCAAGACTTTCATGCGAACCGTACCGCGGTGTCGGTCTGCAAGGGAAGTCATCTTGTCGCGGTAGGTGCGGGAAGGAAGGGAATGAATTGAAGGCTATCTGATTAACCTATATCAGAAACAGAAGATAGATCACAGGCGTCGGGTGAACCGACCGGCGAGGACACCAACAGGGCGAATATGTGGACGGGCAGCGAGTCCGCACTAGTGGACCTTCCGGCCAAATCGGCCTGCACCGCGATATCGTCGAGTTTCGTGGCCGGACTGGATTCACTGCTTTACGCCTGCGGCAGTGAGACCAAGAGCGTTCGCTTCCGCAAAGGCACTGACGTTGTCATTGCCGGCAGCCGCCCCGATTCGCTGTACGTCAATCACGACGGCTGGCTCTACGGCTACAAGATACTCCACAATGGCGGTCGACAGATCGTGAACTTCGTGCTGCCGGGCGAGCTGTTCGGCTTGCAGTCCTTGACGTTTACCAGCTCGTTTTATTCGATCGCGACTGTGACGCCGTGCACGCTGTCGAAGGTTCCGGTCGCCTTGATCGATCGGATGACGGAGCGCAATGCGAAGCTGACGAGGGCGCTGCTTCACGCGGCCGTCGGCGAAACAGCCATCCTCGGCGAGCACCTTATCAACGCCGGGCGCCGTTCAGCCTACGGCCGGGTCGGTCATTTCTTGCTTGAACTGTTTGTGCGGCTCAAGCGCGGCGGCTGGACCGAGGACATGTCATTTGTGATGCCGCTCACGCAGGAGCTGATCGGCGATGCGCTTGGGCTCAGCCCGGTCCACGTCAACCGGACGCTGCGCTCGCTGCGCGACGATAAGCTCATTGCTCTTCACGGCAGGCACGTGACGCTGTGCGATTTCGCGGCGCTGTGCCGGCTATCGGATTTCGAGGGCAGCTATCTCGGTGATCAAACCGCACCGCATGATCGCGCCGCGCCGGCAGCAGCGGCAGGCGATGCTCAAGCCATCGCGCTGCGCGCCGCTTCGTGACGGGCGATTATTCGGCGGCCGAAACTTTCGCCGCCTGCAGGCCCGATAGATCGCTCGGTTTCTTCAGCCTGGCATTGATCGTCGGCCTCAGCACGAAGAATCCGAGCAGTGCCGCCACCACGTTCATCCCGCAGCCGACCGCATAAACCGCATGCCAGGAGCCGGTGGCGTGAGTCAGCACGTTGCCGAACGGCACCAGGAGCGAGGCAACGCCCTTTGCGGTGTACATGATGCCGTAATTGACCGTGACGTATTTCCGGCCGAATGCGTCGCCGACGGTGGCGGCGAACAGGCTGAAAATGTCGCCCCAGAACAGAAACACCAGGGCATCGGTGATAACGAAGGACATCGGCGTGCTGCCGAAGAAGCCGAACGCGGCGATGCACAAGGCTTCGATGCCGAAGGCCAATCCCATCATGTTGGCGCGGCCGATGTGATCGGAAATCCAGCCGTTGAGCGGCCTCCCGACGCCATTGGTGATGCTGTGCAGGGTGAGCGCCGCCACGATGGCCGTGGTGCTGATGCCGAAGATCGTGATCGGGGCATTGGCGATGCCGCGCTCATGCGCGATCGGCGCGAGCTGCGCCGCCGACATCAGGCCGCCGGCGGCGACCAGGAAGAACATCAGATACATGATCCAGAATATCGGCGAGCGCAGCGCCTGCGACGGCGGCAGATCTGCGGTCCCCTGAGCCACCTTGATCTTCTGCGGCGGGGGAACGTCCTGTGCCGCCGGCGCCTTGATGAAGTTGGAGACCACGACGATGATCACGCCGTAGATGATGGCGAAGACCAGGAAAGTGTGCTGGTAGCCGCTCGAAGCGATCATCGCGCGGATCGGCGCGATGGTTATGGCGGCACCGGCACCGAAGCCGGCCGCCGTCAGTCCGCCGCACAGGCCGCGCTTGTCGGGAAACCACTTGAGCGCATTGCCGACGCAGGTGCCGTAAACGGCGCCGCCGGCGAAACCGGCAATGGCGCCGCCGAGATAAAGCATCCCGAGTGACGTGGCGTGCGAGTTGACGAACCACGCCAGGAACGTCGCGACGCCACCGGCCAGCACCATCCAGCGTGGGCCGATGCGGTCGACGATTGCGCCCTCGAATGGGACGAGCCAGGTTTCCAGCAGAATGAAGATCGAGAACGCGACCTGGATTTCGGCTTTGCTCCAGCCCCATTGATGCTGGATGGGCAGCACGAACAGCGTCCAGCCGTATTGCAGGTTGGCCACGCTCGCCATGCAGATGATGCCGAGGATCAACTGGATCCAGCGAGTGGATGGGCTCGCGCGGACGGGGGCTGCGACATCACTCGGCATAGGATATTCCTCCAGTATTTCCGTTGAGTTTTTCGTTTTCCGACTGAGTTTTTCGTTTTCCGACGTATTTGTATTACGGTGCGCGCTTAACGCTTGGCCGTCAATACTGCCGTTCATGGTGGAGGAGGGCGGTGCGGTGCGCCCTAACCGACGAAATTAACCTATGTTAGGAAGGTCGGAACTCCGAATGCTGCAGGGGTCTGCGGCATTGCCGCTGCGGCGATAATTTGGAATCGTCATCGTCTGCCGCGTTTCCGGCCATCGAATTCTTCCTGGAGGGTCGCGATGCTGTTGCGACTAGGCCTTGTGGCCGTTTCTATCTGCCTCGCGCTCGGCGGCGCCGCCGCGCAGGATGCAGTGGCGCAGTTCTACAAAGGCAAGCAGGTCGAAATCATCGTCGGCACGTCGGCCGGTGGTGGCTACGATACTTACGCGCGGCTCCTGGCGCGCCACCTCGGCGCGCATATCCCCGGCCATCCCGAGGTGGTGGTGGAGAACATGCCGGGCGCCGGCAGCGGCAAAGCGACGGGTTATCTGTACGAGGTCGCTCCGAAGGACGGCACCGTCATGGCCGCGGTCTTTCCCGGCGTCATGCTTGATCCGCTGATCGGAACCGTGAAGGCGCATTACGATGCCGAGAAATTCAACTACGTCGGCAGTGCCAACAGCGACGTCTACATCTGCTATCTGCGCAGCGATGCCCCGGCCAAGACGTTTGCAGATGTATTGCACCACCAGGTCATCGTCGGCGCCAGCAGCGCCGGCGGCACCACCCGCGATATGCCGGCCATGCTCGACAATCTGCTCGGCGCCAAATTCCGCATCGTCACCGGCTATGCAGGTTCCAAGGAAATCACGGTCGCGGTCGAGCGCAACGAGGTCAACGGCGCATGCGGCATCGGCTGGAGCGGCCTGCCGACGCTGCATCCGGACTGGTTCGCCAAGAAATTCATCAACGTGATCGTGCAGTTGAGCGCGAAGGGCCATCCCGAGCTCGACAAAATGGGCGTGCCGCGCAGCACGCAATTCGCCAAGACCGATGAAGAGCGTCAGGTCTTGGAACTGATCCAGAGCCAAAGCACGTTCGGCCGTCCCTATCTGTTGCCGCCCGGCGTGCCGCCCGAGCGCGTCGCCGCCTTGCGCAAGGCGTTTGTCGACACGCTCCGCGATCCGACGGTCGTCGCCGAAGCCAAGCGGATGCAGCTCGACCTCGACTACATGAGCGGAAGCGATCTGCAGGCGCTGATCACCAAGCTCTACGCGCTGCCGCCGAACATCATCTCGCGGGCCAAAGCGGCATTGATCTATCCGTCGCCGAAGTAGCGCGGACTGCCGTTCGGCCTTCGATTGCTGCAACGTCCGCGTGTCCTGAGCTTTCGTTATCGGAAAATTCCGGTTTCACAGGCCATTTATCTGCAGAATTTTTCAGGCGCTGCGACAACGTGATGCCGGATCACGTCAGGCAAAAGGTTGCCCCGTCCTTGCCGCGTGGCATAACGTAGATGCCGTGCTTGACCTCCGGGGAAAAAGCGTCGGGCGGCGACGACTATTGCAGTTTGCGGGCATTGCGGCGGCGGCCGGAGCTTTTCCGGCGCTGGGCGCTGCGCTCGACTATCCAACGCGGCCCGTGCGCATCATCGAAGGGTTCGGCAGCGGCGGCACGCCGGATGTAATTTCACGGCTGATGGCGCGATGGCTCGCCCGACGTTTCGGTCAGCCCGTCGTCATCGAAAGCAAGATTGGCGGCGCCGGCAATCTCGCCACGCAGGCCGTCATCCAGGCGCCGCCGGACGGCTACACGCTGCTCACCTGCCTCGCGACCAACACGATCAACGAAACGCTCTACCGCCATCTCGATTTCGATTTCCTGCGCGATACCGCTCCGGTTGCCGGATTGATCCGGGTGCCGATGGTATTGCTGGTCAATCCAGCATTCCCGGCGAGGACATTTCCCCAGTTCATCAATTATGCGAGGGTGCACCCCGGCAAGGTCGACATGGCTTCGCCCGGGATCGGGACTCCGATGTATATTGCCGGCGCGCTCATCAAGATGATGGCCGGAGTCAACATCGTTCACGTGCCGTATCGCGGGCCGGCGCGCGCGTTTACGGACTTGCTCTCCGGGCGCGTTCAATCCTTCATCATCACAGTGCCGGCCGCGATCGGATTCATCAGAGCCGGTCAGCTCAGCGCGCTGGCGGTCACCGGTACGACGCGGACAAAGGTCCTGCCCAACGTCCCCACCGTCGACGAATACCTCTCCGGCTTTGAGGCGACGGCCTGGGACGGAGTCTGTGCGCCAAAGAGGACTCCAGCGGCAGTTGTCGGTAAGCTCAACCAGGCCATCAATGCCGGCCTTGCCGATCCGCAGCTCAAGGCGAAGATCACGGGTCTGGGCGGACGGGTCATGCCGATGTCGCCCGCGCAATTCGGCATGTTTCTCGCCGAGGAAACCGCAAAATGGGCCAAGGTCATCAGGTTCTCCGGTGCGACCGGTGAGTGACAAAGCCGATGGCGCGGGCAAATTGACCGGCGTGCGGGCGTCGGCAGCGAGGGGAAAGACGATGAAGGTTGCGCGTCGACAATTGCTGCGGCTGGCGACCGCCGCCGGTGCATTGGCGCTTGACAGGCAAATAGCGGCGGCGGCGCAGGCCTATCCGACGCGGCCGGTGCGCATCATCGTTCCCTATCCCGCAGGCATCGCGCCCGACATTGCCACGCGTCTCGTCGCGCAATCGCTGTCGCAGCGGCTCGGCCAGCAATTCATCATCGACAATCGGCCCGGCGGCGCCGCCAATATCGGGACGGAACTCGTCGTGCACGCTCCGCCGGACGGCTACACCCTGCTCACGGCGACAATGACGAATGTTCTCAACATGTCGCTCTACAGCAATCTTGATTTCAATTTCATCCGCGACATTGCGCCGGTCTCGGGCCTGGTGCAGCTGCCGCTGGTGCTAGTGGTGAATCCGTCGGTGCCGGCCAAGACGCTGCCGCAGTTCATCGCCTACGCCAAAGCCAATCCGGGGAAGATCAATTTCGCCTCGGTCGGCGCCGGTGCCGCCACCGATCTGGCTGGGCAATTGTTCAACGTGATGGCCGGCGTTCACCTGATCAACGTACCGTATCGCAGCAATTATCTACCCGATCTGCTCAGCGGCCAGGTGCAGGCGTCGTTCACGCCGATCCTGCAATCGCTCGGCTACATCAAGGCGAACAAGCTGCGGCCGCTGGCGGTGACCGATGCGACCCGCTCGCATGTGCTGCCCAACATTCCGACCATCGGCGAGTTCGTGCCCGGCTATCAAGCGGTTGTCTGGGACGGCATCGGCGCGCCGGCGAAAACGCCGCCGGACATCATCGCAACGCTCAACAAGGCGATCAACGCCGTGCTTGTCGATCCCGCGATCAAAGCGCGCTTCGACGCCCTTGGCTCCGAGGCGATGGTGATGTCGCCCAACGAGTTCGTAGCATTCGAAATCGCCGAAGCCAAGAAATGGGCCAAGGTGATCAAGACTGTTGGCATCAAGGTGCAGTGAATGTCCTCATCGAAAACGCGATCCACGGAGTTCATCATGATCCTTCGCCGCCGACGATTGCTGCAATTGGCCGGCGCCGCCGCGGCGCTACCGATCCTGCCGCGATTGGCGTCCGCGCAAAAATATCCGACTCGCCCGGTGCGCCTGATCGTCACCGTGCCGGCCGGCGGCTCGCCCGACGTCATTGCCCGGCTGATCGCGCAGTGGCTGTCGCAGAAGCTCGGACAGAATTTCCTGGTCGAGAACAAGCCGGGCGCCAGCACCAATCTCGGCACCGAGCTGGCGCTCAAGGCGGCGCCGGACGGCGGCACGCTGCTTCTCGCCATGTCGTCGAACGCGATCAATCCCGCGCTTTACCACCACCTCAATTTCAATTTCATCAGCGACGCCGAGCCGGTGGCGAGCATTGCCACGATTCCGCTGGTGCTCGTCGTCAATCCGGCATTTCCGCCGAAAACGGTGCCCGAGCTGATCGCCTATGCCAAGGCCAATCCGGGCAAGGTCAACCTGGCCTCGGGCGGCAGTGGCACGCCGCTCTACGTCGCCGGCGCGCTGTTTCGCATGATGGCAGACGTCAAGATGGTCGACGTGATCTACACCGGCGAGGGCGCCGCTTTGCCCGATCTGCTCGGTGGCCGCACGCAGGCCATGTTCGGGGTCATGCCCGCCGCGCTCGGTTACATCAGAGCCGGCAAGCTGCGCGCGCTCGCGGTGACCAGCACCAAGCGTCAGGAGTTGTTGCCGAACGTCCCGGCCATGGACGAATTCCTGCCCGGCTACGAGGCGAACGGCTGGTACGGCATCGTTGCTCCGAAGGGTACGCCGGCGAACGTAGTTGACGCGCTCAACAAGCAGATCAACGCCGCGCTGGCCGATCCGGCGATGCGCAAACGCTTCACCGACGTCGGCTGCGGTGTGTTCACCGGCACGCCCGCGGACTTCGAGAAATTCATCCGCGCCGAGACGGAGAAATGGGCAAAGGTCATCAAGTTCGCCGGCATCAAGGCGGACTGATACCAGCGGCAGCCCATAGGCGCGGGTTAGCCGCGCAGCGGGGTAACCCGCCGCCCTGCGTCGCGCTCGTCAATCGGCGGATTACGCGTCACTGGTCCGCCTTATAGGCGTTACGCCCTCGGCCGCAACGCTTCCACCGCCTGCCGCGCCGCCGGATCAAGACCGGCACCGCCGGCATCGAGATGGGCGACGATCGCGCGGCGCATGCGCGGGTCCCAGAATTTGGTGATGTGCTCGGCGATCTTGGCGGATGCCGTGTCCAGATCCTGCGATGTGAAGAACGCGCCGATCTGGTTGGCCATGTAGACCAGCTTGTCGCTGGTGCCATGCGCGGTGTTGTCAGACGAGGACATGAGCGGCTTGCTGCTCTTGGATGCGCTGCGGGTTGGTGAAGATTTCGAAGCCATCGTTGCGCGCCACAGCCGCCAGCGTGATGCCGCACGCCTCGGCGGTGCGCACGGCCAGCGCCGTCGGAGCAGAAACCGCGACCAAGACCGGAATGCGGATCATCGCCGCCTTCTGAACGAGTTCCACCGACAGCCGACTGGTGAGGATGCCGACGCCGCCTCGACCGCGCATGCCCTTTCTCGCCAACGCACCGGCAAGCTTGTCGAGCGCATTGTGACGGCCGACGTCTTCGCGCAGCGCCAGGAGCCCATCGCCCCGGCGATAGAACGCTGCGCCATGTACCGCATGCGTCATCTGATTGATGGCTTGCAGTCCATGGAGGGCGTCAAGCGCCGCCATGATCTCTTTGGGCGCGAAAGTCGAGTCATCGGCGACAGCCGTGGGCATCCGCATGGCTTCAGTCAACGTTTCGATGCCGCAGAGGCCGCAGCCGGTCGGCCCGGCGAGATAGCGGCGCCGTTCGCGGAATGCCGTGGCGTGCGGCTGGGTCAACCGCATCCGCAGTTCGACGCCGATCGACTCCTCGACGATCTCAAGCGACTCGATCTCGGCCGGCGAAGTGATGATTCCCTCGGTCAGGCTGAAGCCCAAGGCGAAATCTTCGAGATCCTGCGGCGTCGCCATCATCACCGCATAGGACGAGCCATTGTAGGTGAAGGCTACCGCAGTCTCTTCTGGAATCGTGCGCGCGCCGCCGGCGCGCCCACTGGCGCGCCAGGCTGTCCGCGCGACACGGCGGGTGGGGTCGAGCAAGGCCTACTCCGCCGCCTCGGCAGGAGCGATGCGGCGGCTCCGACGAGTCAGACTGTTGTAATCCTGCTGCCATTGCGACGGGCCGTTCGACGGCGACACCTGCACCGCCGTCACTTTGTATTCCGGGCAGTTCGTCGCCCAGTCCGAGAAATCGGTGGTGACCACGTTGGCCTGCGTGTTCGGATGATGAAACGTGGTGTAGACAACGCCCGGCGCCACGCGCTCGGTGATCAGCGCGCGCAGCGTCGTCTCGCCGGCGCGGCTCTTGAGCTTGACCCAGTCGCCGTCGCGCACGCCGCGTTCTTCGGCGTCGTGCGGATGAATCTCAAGACGATCCTCCTCATGCCAGATGACGTTGTCGGTGCGCCGGGTCTGCGCTCCGACATTGTATTGGCTGAGGATGCGGCCGGTGGTCAGCAAGAGCGGGAAGCGCGGGCCGACCTTCTCGTCGGTCGCGATATATTCGGTAATCAGGAACCGACCCTTGCCGCGCACGAACTGGCCGATATGCATGACCGGCGTGCCCATCGGCGCCTTTTCGTTGCAGGGCCACTGTACCGAGCCGACCTCCTCCAGGAGCTTGAACGACACGCCGGCGAAGGTCGGCGTCAGCCGTGCGATCTCGTCCATGATCTCCGACGGGTGGTTGTAGCGCATCGGATAGCCCATGGCGTTGCTGATCAGGCAGGTGATCTGCCAATCTTCGTAACCGTTCTTCGGCTCCATCACCTTACGCACCAACTGCACGCGGCGCTCGGCATTGATGAAGGTGCCGTTCTTCTCCAGGAACGTGGAGCCCGGCAGGAAGACGTGGGCGTAGTTCGCGGTCTCGTTGAGGAACAGATCCTGCACCACGACGCATTCCATCGCCGAGAGGCCGGCGGCGACGTGTTTGGTGTCCGGGTCGGATTGCAGGATGTCCTCGCCCTGGATGTAGATGCCCTTGAAGGTGCCGTCGACCGCGGCATCGAGCATGTTGTTGATGCGGAGCCCCGGCTCCTTGTCGAGCGTCACGCCCCAGTCGATCTCGAACATCTGCCGCACGCTGTCGATCGCGATATGCCTGTAGCCGGTCAGCTCATGGGGGAATGAACCCATGTCGCAGGAGCCCTGTACATTGTTCTGGCCGCGCATCGGGTTCACGCCGACGCCAGGGCGGCCGATATTGCCGGTCGCCATGGCGAGGTTGGCGAGGCCCATCACCGCGGTCGAGCCCTGGCTGTGTTCGGTCACGCCGAGGCCGTAGTAGATCGAGCCGTTGCCGCCGGTGGCGTAAAGTCGCGCCGCCTGCCTGATGCTTTGCGCCGGGACGCCGGTGATCTTGGCGACCACCTCGGGGCTGTTCTTCGGATCGGCGACGAACTCCGCCCAATGCTCGAACGCATCCCATTCGCAGCGCTCGCGCACGAACTCTTCGTTCACCAGCCCTTCGGTGACGATGACGTGCGCCAGCGCCGTGAGCATCGCCACGTTGGTGCCGGGCAGCAGCGGCAGGTGATGCACTGCCTCGACATGCGGCGTGCGGACTAAGTCGATCCGGCGCGGGTCGATGACAATGAGCTTGGCGCCCTGGCGCAGCCGCTTCTTCATGCGCGAGGCAAAGACCGGATGCGCGTCGGTCGGATTGGCGCCGATCAGGATGACCACGTCGGTCTGTTCGACCGAGTCGAAATCCTGGGTGCCGGCCGAGGTGCCGAAGGTGTTGGCGAGGCCGTAGCCGGTCGGCGAATGGCACACGCGGGCGCAGGTATCGACATTGTTGACGCCGAAGCCGGCGCGCACGAGCTTCTGCACCAGATAGGTCTCTTCGTCGGTGCAACGCGACGACGTGATTCCGCCGATCGACTCGCGACCGTAGATCGTCTGGATGCGCGTGAACTCGGAGGCCACGCGTCCGATCGCCTCGTCCCACGAGACTTCGCGCCATGGCTCGCTGATCTTCTCGCGCACCATCGGCGTGAGGATGCGCTCCTTGTGGTTGGCGTAACCCCAGGCGAAACGGCCTTTCACGCAGGAATGGCCGCGGTTCGCCTTGCCGTCCTTGTACGGCACCATGCGCACGACTTCCTCGCCGTGCATCTCCGCCTTGAACGAGCAGCCGACACCGCAATAGGCGCAGGTCGTCACCACCGAGTGATCGGCAGGCTTCGCGACCGCTTGAGCGGCAAGCACGCTTTTCTCGATCAGGGAGCCGGTCGGGCAGGCCTGCACGCAGGCGCCGCACGATACGCACTCCGACTCGAGGAATGGCTCGTTCATGCCGGCCGACACGATCGAATCAAAACCGCGGCCGGAGATGGTCAGCGCGAAGGTGCCCTGGACCTCCTCACAGGCCCGCACGCAACGCGAACAGACGATGCATTTTGCCGGATCGTAGATGAAATACGGGTTGGAAGCATCGACACCGGAATTGGGATGGCGCGCGCCGTCGAAACCATAGCGCACTTCGGTGAGACCAACGTCGGCCGCCACGTCGAGCAGTTCGACGTATTTGTTCTCCGCGGCGTTGCGGTCCAGTGACGTGACCGAATGGTCGGATGCATAAAGCTCCATCACGCCCTTGCGGATGCGGCCAAGCCGATCTGTTTTGGTGTGAACGACGATGCCCGACGCGACGGGCGTGGTACAGGAGGCCGGCGTACCGTTGCGCCCTTCGATCTCGACGAGGCAAAGCCGGCAGGACCCGAACGCCTCAAGCATGTCGGTGGCGCAGAGTTTTGGGATTTCGGTCCCTGCTTGCATCGCCGCACGCATGATCGAGGTGCCCTCGGGCACCGTCACCGCTTTGCCGTCAATGGTGAGCGTGACCATTTTTTCGGATTTCGATTGCGGCGTGCCGTAGTCGGTTTCTTGGGCGAATTCTTCGGTAAGCGACATGGCAGGCTCCTTCATTCGGCGGCCGCGAGGCGCGGCGGCGCGCCGAAGTCTTCGGGGAAATGGGTGAGCGCGCTCATGACCGGATAGGGCGTGAAGCCGCCGAGCGCGCATAGCGAGCCGAATTTCATGGTGTTGCAGAGGTCTTCGAGCAGCGCCGTGTTCGCGGCGCGGTCGCGGTTCGCGATGATGCGGTCGATCACCTCGACGCCGCGGATCGAGCCGACCCGGCACGGCGTGCACTTGCCGCAGGATTCGATCGCGCAAAATTCCATGGCGAAGCGCGCTTGCCGCGCCATGTCGACGGTATCGTCGAACACCACGATGCCGCCGTGGCCGATCAGCCCGTCGGCCTGGGCGAAGGCCTCGTAGTCGAACGGCACGTTGAACAGTGAGCGCGGAAAATAGGCGCCGAGCGGACCGCCGACCTGCACCGCGCGCACCGGCCGTCCGGTCGCGGTACCGCCGCCGATGTCCTCGACCAGTTCGCCGAGCGTGACGCCGAACGCCGTCTCGTAGAGGCCGGGAAATCTGATATTGCCCGCAAGCTGGATCGGCATGGTACCGCGCGACTTGCCCATGCCGAAGTCTCTGTAGAACGCCGGGCCCTTCTCCAGAATGATCGGCACCGTGGCGAGCGAAAGGACGTTGTTGATGACGGTCGGTTTGCCGAACAAGCCCTTGTGCGCGGGCAGCGGCGGCTTGGCGCGGACCATTCCGCGCTTGCCTTCGAGGCTGTCGAGCAGCGCGGTCTCTTCACCACACACATAGGCGCCGGCGCCGACCCGCACCTCAAGATCAAAGGCTTGCGGTGAGCCTACGACGCTTTTGCCCAGCATTCCGCCCCTTCGGGCGGCAGCGATGGCGTCGTTAAGGACCGCGATGGCGTGCGGATATTCGGAGCGGACATAGACGTAGCCCTGCGTCGCTCCAACCGCGATGCCGGCAATCGTCATCCCCTCGATCAGCACGAAGGGATCGCCTTCCATGATCATGCGGTCGGCGAAGGTGCCGCTGTCGCCCTCGTCGGCGTTGCAGACGATGTATTTTTGGTCGGCCGCCGTGTCGGCCACGGTCTTCCATTTGATTCCGGTCGGAAAGCCTGCTCCGCCACGACCGCGCAGGCCCGATTGCGTGATCTCATCCACTACGGCGGTGGCTGGCATCGCCAATGCGCGCGCAAGGCCCTTGTAGCCGCCATGCGCGCAATAGTCGTCAAGCGAGCGCGGATCGACGATTCCACAACGGGCGAACGTGAGCCGTGTCTGATTCTTCAGATACGGAATGCTTTCGGGATCGCCCAAACGAAGAGGATGTTCGCCGCGATTCGCAATCGCCGCCTTCAGGACTGCCGCCGCGTCCGACACGGCAACGGGTCCGTAGGCGATCCTGCCTGATGCGGTCGCGACCTCGACCATCGGCTCGAGCCAATGCAGGCCGCGCGAGCCGTTGCGCACAATGTCGACGGCAGTCCCGCTGCGCTCGGCCGCGGTCGCAATGGCGGTGGCAACATCGTCGGCACCGACCGCAGCGGCGGCGGCGTCGCCCGGAACGTAGATGCGAAGGCCGGTCATCGGTCGGTCTCCGCGAGCAGCGTGTCGAGCTTCTTCTCGTCAAGACGTGCCACGACCTTGCCGTCGAGCATCGCCGCCGGCGACACCGAACACAGGCCGAGACAATAGACCGGTTCGAGGCTCACACTGCCGTCGGCGGTGGTGCCTCCGAACGCGACACCGAGTCTTGCCTCTGCCCACGCGGCGAGGGCGTCGCTGCCGCGGGCTTGGCAGGATTCCGCGCGGCATAGCTTGAGCACGTGCCGCCCAGCCGGCTTTTGCCGGAAGTCGTGATAGAATGTGACGACGCCGTGCACCTCGGCGCGCGACAGATTCAAGATATCGGCGATCAGCGGCTCGGCTTCACGGTCGATGTAACCGAACTCCTCATGCAAAGCATGCAGGATCGGCAGCAGGGGCCCCTGCATTACCTGCCTTTCGGCAATAATGGCGCGAGCGGTTTCGCCATCCCAAGGCGCATACGAGGACACAGCTTTTCTCCCTGCCCCCGGGGGTCTCGCCAATATGCTAAAATAGACATATATTGCCGAAGGCTTCTCCGATGTATTAGATGTGGAAGCCACATACCTTCAATATGTTGAAATTCGCATATGCCTTTGCCGCGGCCTACGCTCGATCTTGATCTGGTCTGGAAAGCCGGGCACCAGCCGCGAAAGTCGGTCGATCCCGAGTTGTTCGCGCTGTTGGAGGCGATCAAGAACACCGGCAAGCTGACCGAGGCGACCGAACAGGTCGGTATGCCCTATCGGCAGGCCTGGGGTCTGATCACGGCGTGGTCCGAGCGCATGGGCCAGCCGCTTGTCAGCAAGGAGCAAGGCCGCGGCACCAAGCTCACCGAATTGGGCGAAAAGCTGCTCTGGCTGCGCGAGCGGATCAATGCACGGCTCACGCCGCATTTGGAGAGCGCGGCGTCGGAGGTCGAACAGCAACTCAGCGAGATCCTCAACGAGCCGAATCCGGCGCTGACCATGTTTGCCAGCCACGATCTGGTACTCGCCGAACTGCGTGAATTCCTGCGCACGCGGCCGGGGCCGAAACTCGACGTGCGCTTTGTCGGCAGCCTCGAAAGCGTGGTGGCGCTCTGCAAGAATCGCTGCGAGCTCGCCGGCTTCCATATTCCTGAAGGCGGGCTTGGCCGCGAAATCCTGCGCAAATATGAACCCTGGCTCAAGCCGCGGGCGCAGCGCGTCGTGCATTTCGTGCGTCGCAATCAGGGCCTGCTCGTTCCCACCGGCAATCCGCTCGCCATCCACACGCTAAAGGACATCGCCGCCAAGGGTGCCCGCTTCATCAACCGCCAGCGCGGCTCCGGCACGCATCTCGCGCTGCAGCGGATGCTGCTGGAGCAAGGTATCGAAACGAACGAGATCAATGGCTACTACACCGAGGAGTTCACCCACCTTGCCGTCGCTGCAGCGATCGCAAGCGGGGTCGCCGACGTCGGCATTGGGATTGAGGCTGCGGCGCGACGGCTGAAGCTCGATTTCATCCCGTTGTTCGTTGAGGACTATTATCTGCTCGGCAAGCGCGAGACGTTCGAGCGTGCCGACGTCGAAGCCATTGTCGCAAGCCTGAAGTCCGAGGAATTCGCCGCCCATGTCCGCGGCATTCCCGGCTACGACACGGTGCAAACCGGCAAAATCTCAAATGTCAGCGATGTGATCGGCTGACCGCCGGCAGCTTTACAAGGGCCGTCAAGCCCGCGCCTCATTGCTGTCTCTTCCGCTGCGCCAGAATCGCCTTGAGTCGCTGCGGCGTGACCGGCAATTGCGTCACCGCGCCTGGGATGCCGATGGCGTCGTCGATCGCCGAGGCGATGGCGGCGCCGACGCCGGTGATACCGCTTTCGCCGCCGCCCTTGATGCCGAGCGGATTGCGCGGCGTCGTGTAATCCTCGCGCAACAGCACCTCGGGCGCCGGCGTCTCATGCACGGCGGGGAGCAGATAATCGGCGAAGGTGACGGCGAGCGGATCGCCGCGCTCGTTATAGATGAATTCCTCCGACAAAGCTCCGCCCAGCCCCTGCGCATAGCCGCCGACGATCTGCGCCTTGACCAGTGCCGGATTGATCGCGCGGCCGATGTCGTAGGCGATGAAGTAACGCTCGACAGCCACGCCGCCGGTTTCTTCATCGACGCGCACGACGGCGATGTGGTTGCCGTAGGGATAGACTTGGTGATCGACCTTGAACCAACCTTCGGCGGAGAGTCCGGGTTCGCGGCCGCCGAGAGTCTTTTTGCCCGGCGCCAGGTTTTGCGCGATTTCTCCCAGGCTGATCGAGGCACCCCCGGCGCGATCATTGCGCACGACTTCGCCATCGACGATATCAAGCGCCTCGGGCGCGGCCTGCAGCAATTCGGCCGCAACGTCCAGCGCTTTCTTGCGCAGGTTCAGTGCGGCAATGTGCGTCGCCGAGGCTGTCATCACCGTGGCGCGCGAGGCGTGCGCGCCAATGCCGAAGGCAATGCGGTCGGTCTGGCCATGAATGACCCGGCATTTCCGGTAATCGACGCCGAGCGCATCGGCGGCGACCTGCGCCATGACGGTCTCAAAACCCTGGCCGAGCGAAGCGCCGCCGGTGACGACTTCGACCATGCCGGAGGTGTCGACCGATATCCTTACGCCGTCCGTCGGACCCAGCCCGCTTTTTTCCAGGTACATCGCCACGCCGATGCCGATGAGTTCGCCGGCCGCTCTGCGCTTATTCACCTCGGCTTTGAGCGCCGGCCAATCGATGCTGGCGAACTGCTTGTCGAGCAGTCCGACATAGTCGCCGGTATCCATGTAGATGTTCTCGCCCAGCGCTTCCAACGGGCGCTTGTAAGGCAGTTCGTCCGGAGTAATCGCGTTGCGCCGGCGCACGTCGATGCGATCGATGCCGAGCTGCGCGGCGATCGCGTCAACAAGGCGCTCGCGCACGAAGGTGGTTTCGTAGCGACCGGGAGCGCGATAGGTCGCGGCCGGCGTCTTGTTGGTGAGGCGGAAATGCCCGACCGCCCGATAGGCCGGCACCCGATACGGCCCGGGCAGGATGCCCGCCGTCATGTGCACGACGCGCATGGCGTGGGTGCGAATGTAAGCGCCCTGATCGTGGAAATATTCGTCGTCGATGGCCAGGATCGTGCCCGCGACGTCCACGGCCGCCCGAATCTTGTGCACTTGTTGGCGCGAGTGATTGGCCGCGATCAGATGCTCGCGGCGGTCCTCGATCCACTTCACCGGCCGTTTGAATGTCCTGGCGGCGACGCAGACCAGTACGTCTTCCGGATAGATCTCGCCGCGAATGCCGAAGCCGCCGCCGACATGCGACTCGTACACGTGGACCGCGCTCGGCGGAATCTTCAACATGCGCGACAGCAGTTCCTGATTGCGGTGCGGCACCTTGGCGGCGCCGTGCAACTCCAGAATACCGCGCGAGGCATCGTAGCGCCCGATGACGCCGCGCGTCTCCAGCGGCACCCCGGAATGCCGGCCGATGGCCAGCTCCAGCGCCACCACATGCGGCGCCGACCGGAACACGGCGCCGACGTCGCCATAGCCCTGACGGATCAGTGCCGCCTCGGTGGGGTGCCCGGGCGAGAATTCTTCCGGAGCGGCCTGCACGTCGAGCAGCGGCGGCAGCTCTTCGATCTCCAGCGCGACGAGATCGGCGGCATCCTCGGCAATATACGGATCGTCGGCAAAAACGGCGGCAACCGGCTCGCCGACATAGCGTACGATCCCTGTCGCCAGGACCGGCTGCCGATACGGATCGAGCGCAGGAATGCTGCCCTCGCGGAAATCGATCGGCGGCACGTCGCCGACGTTGGCCGCTGTCCACACCGCAAACACGCCAGGCAAGGCGCGCGCCGCGGTCGCGTCGATGGCGACGATGCGACCGTGGGCATGGGCCGAGCGCACGATGCGCATGTGTAGCTGATGCGGAAAGTTGATGTCGCCAGCGAACTCGCCGCGGCCGGCGACGAGCGGCGGATCCTCCAGACGCTCGACCGATTGTCCGATCCAGGGGGGGCGCTGTGGACCTGCGTTCATGCCGCCGCGCGTTCCAATGCCCGGCGAGCCACCGCCAGAACGAGATCGCGACGGAATTCCGCGCTGTTGACACTATCCTCCAGCGGATCGACCGCGGCCGCTGCGGCCGCCGCCGCGGCACGGAAGACCTTGTCGCTCGGTTCGGCGCCGGCCAGAACGCCTTCGGCTTCCGCGATGCGTCGCGGTGTTGACTCGACTCCGCCGAGCGCCAGCCGCGGCTCGACGATCTTGCCGTCTTCGAGGCGGTAGGCGGCGAGCGCCGCAGCGAGCGCAAAGTCGCCGGCGCGGCGGTTGAATTCGTAGAAGCCGCAGCGCGTATCGGGCGCCAGCAGCGGCAGTTGCGCCTTGACCAGAAGTTCGTCATCGCGCAGCGCGGTCGTCATGATGCCCTTGAAAAACTCGGACGCTGCAATGACGCGCTCGCCCTGCACGCTTTTGGCCACAACTTCTCCATCAAGCGCCGCCAGCACCAAGGCCCATTCCGAGGCCGGGTCGGCGTTGGCCAGGCTGCCGCAAAACGTGCCGCGATTGCGGATCGGATAATGGGCGATGTGGCGCACGACCTCGCTCAGGAGCTGGCCAAGGGGGCCATGGCAGACCGGGCGGTGGAACGTCGCGTGGCGCACGCAGGCGCCGATGACGAGCTTTCCGTTCGTGACCGCGAGCCGATCGAGCGCCTCAACCCCGTTGATATCGACGAGGTGCGCAGGTTTGGCCAGCCGGAACGCCATGGTCGGCACCAGGCTCTGCCCGCCGGCAAGCACGCGTCCGTCCAGCGGCGCCACCTCCGCGAGCAACGCCACGGCTTCGTCCACTGTCTTGGGTGCGTGGTAGCGGAAGGCCGCTGGCTTCATCGGCTAGTGATCCGATTCTGACATTCGCGGGCGGGTTCGGTGCGCTCTCACGCGAATGTCAGAATCAAACGGGCCACCAGCAGATACCAGTTCTACGGGAGCTTTTGGGTTTGACATTCGCTTCATGAGTCTGCGGCCAAGTGCGGAGCGAATGCTAAATCCGCTCCACTAGTATCAAGATTGGGATTGACGTATGTTTTTGAACTGATGCACCGTTTTCGGCACAGAGTCAAAAGACCGCGATAAAGCAACCTGGATGAAACCGCCGCCCTTTTCCTATCACGATCCGCGCACCGTCGCCGATGTGGTCGACCTGCTCGGCCGTCTCGAAAACGCCAAGCTCCTCGCCGGCGGGCAATCGCTCATGCCCATGCTCAACATGCGCTATGTGCTGCCCGATCACATCGTCGACCTCAATCGGGTCGAGGGCTTGAGCTACATCAAGGCGCCGGACGGCGTGCTGGAAGTCGGCGCGATGACCCGCCAGCGCGACCTCGAATTCTCCGAGATCGTCGGCGTGCGCTGTCCGATCATGCACGAGGCGATCCGTGAGGTGGGCCATCGCCAGACGCGCAACCGCGGCACGCTCGGCGGTTCGCTCTGCCATCTCGATCCATCGGCGGAACTGGTCACGCTCGCCGCCGCGCTCGACGCCAAGGTGACCGTGGCCAGCAAGAAGGGAACCCGCAGCATCGATTTCGCCGCCTTTCCCGTCGCCTATATGACGCCGGCACTCGAACTGGACGAGCTGCTCACCGCTGCGACCTTTCCCTGTTGGCCGGCCGGTCACGGCTATGCCTTCGTCGAGTTCGCCCGCCGGCACGGAGATTTTGCCATCGTCTCGACGGCGGTGCTGATCGAAGAGGACAAGAGCGGCAAGGTGACGCGTGCCTCGGTGACGCTTGGCGGCATGGGGCCGGCGCCGGTGCGGGCGAGTGAAGTCGAGCGGGCGCTGATCGGGGAGGTCATCGAGGAGAAGCGGCTGCGTGACATCTGCGAGGTCCTGCGCAAGCTCGAAGCCATCGAGGACATCCACGCGCCAGCGTCCTATCGCCAGCAATTGGCGACGGTATTGCCGCGTCGCGCGCTTCTCAAGGCGCATGAACGCATCGCGGGAGGAGCGCGGCCATGAATGAAACGCGAAAGATCGCCGTCACGGTGAACGGCACGCGCTACGAAGAGACGGTGCCGGTGCGGGTGACGCTTGCCGATTTCATCCGTCATCAACTCGGACTCACCGGCACGCATTTGGGTTGCGAGCACGGCGTATGCGGCGCCTGCACGATCCTGTTCGACGGTCGCTCGGCGCGCTCCTGCCTCATGCTCGCGGTGCAGGCTGATGGTCATGACATCCTGACCGTCGAAGGAATTGCGCCGAACGCGGACACGCTGCATCCGCTGCAGGAGGCCTTCCGCGACAATCACGGCCTGCAATGCGGCTTCTGCACGCCGGGAATATTGACGACGCTGATCGAGTTTCTGCGCGACAATCCCGATCCGACCGAACAGGAGGTGCGTATCGGTATTTCCGGCAATCTGTGCCGCTGCACCGGATACCAGAATATCGTCATTGCCGCTCTGGATGCCGCCAAGCGCCTGCGCTCGGAGGACGGACGGCGGAAGACAGACGACAGATGAAAAAGTACGGCAGCGCAACGGACCGATTATCCGTCCTCCGTCGTCTGTCCTCTCTCGCCTGACATGTCCGTTCGCTTCGACGATATAGGCAACCGCCTCAAGGCGTTCCGCCTCGGCTCCGGCCTGTCGGCGGAGGAAATCGCGCAGAAGCTCGGCATTTCGCGGACCGCGCTCTATCGGTTCGAGAAGGGCGAACTGGCCAAGATCGAGACATTGGAGAATCTGGCCGAGCTGCTGCAGGTCTCGGTGCCGACCTTGCTCGGGGTCGGCGTCGAATATGTCGCCTCCGCGGTCAGCTATTTCGAGCGTATGCGGCAGATCGAGGAGACCGCCGAGCACATCATCGTGCTCGCCGGGCCGATCTCCTACGTGCTTTCGTCCGATGCGTTCGACGCCGCGCTCGGCGACGTGTTGCGCGAATCCGTGCCGGAGAGCGACAAGAACGAGCGGGCGCTTGCCCAGATCGAGGAGTTGATGGAGGTGCTGCGCCAGCGCAAACAATGCTATCGGCGCCGGCAGCCGGCGATCGTCAATCTGATTTCGGCCGCGGAGATGCAGCGTTTTCTGCACAACGGCCTGGTCGGCAGGCTCGACCTGCCGGATGCGCTGCGCCGCCAGCGCCGGGCACTGGCGCGCGCCGAAGCCGAGCATTTCATCACCCTGATGGAGAATGAGCCGATCGGAGTGCAGATTGGCATCGTGCTCGACACGCTGCCGCACACCAGCTTTCAGATCTTCCGCCAGCCGGATCGCCAGATCCTGGTGCTCAGCCCGTTCCGCCTCGGCGAAGAGCCCAATATTCGGGTCGGTGTCGCCATGATCACGTCGGCGCCCGAGGCGCTGGCGCTGCACGAGAAGATGGCGAGGGAGCTGTGGGCGAGCGCGCTCAAAGGCCCCGCCGCCGTCCGCTTCATGCGCGCCATGACCCAGAAAATGGCGGGCGCTTAGGGCCTTGCTGCGGATCAAACGTTCAACCGGTGCATCTGTCCGGCCGGATAGCGTGTGCCGGCGGCGGCGCCGGCGGGCGCGATGCGGTCGATTTCCGAGAGATCATCCGCCGTGAGCGCGATGTCCACCGCGCCGACGTTCTCGTCGAGGTGCTTGCGCGATTTTGCCCCCGGTATCGGAACGATGAACAGTCCGGCGCGCGCTCCTCGCGCCATGGACCAGGCGATGGCGAGCTGAGCAAGCGTGGCATTCTTTCGCCGCGCAAGGGCTTCGAGCGCCGCACGCAGCTTCATGTTCTTCTCGATATTCTCGTCCTGGAAGCGCGGCAGCCGCGTGCGGATGTCCTGCGCGGTCATTTGCCCGCGTTGCGGCACCTCGGCGCTCAGCATGCCGCGTCCCACGACGCCATAAGCCATCAGCGCCATGCCGCGCTGCCGGCAGGCGTCGATCTGGCCCTGCTGCTCCGCATCGCGCGAAAGCAGCGAATATTCCATCTGCAGTGAAGCCAGCGGATGCACCGCGCTGCCGCGGCGGATCGAGTCGGCGGAACATTCCGAGAGCGAAATAAAACGCGTCTTGCCTTCTTTGGCGAATTCGGCCATCGCGCCGACACTCTCCTCGACGGCGATGTTGGGATCGACCCGCGACATGCAGAACACGTCAAGCCGTTCGATGCCGAGGTTCCTTAAGCTGTCTTCAATCACGTTGCGCAAATAGCGCGGATCGCCGCCGCCGCGCACCCCGTCCGGATTGCCGTCGCGCGGGCTGCCGCTCTTGGAATGAATGACGACCTCGTGGCGCCGGCCGCGGATTGCCTGGCCGATGAGGCGATGATTGTGGCCCTGGCCGTAGCTCGCCGAGGTATCGAGGAAGTTGACGCCGAGATCGAAAGCGCGCTGGATCGTCGCGATTGATTCACTGTCGTCGGCCGGCCCATAGACGCCCGACATGCCGTAGCAGCCCAAGCCGATGACGGAGACCAGAAGGTCGGTATTGCCGAATTTGCGCTGTTGCATGGTCAACCTGCCGCGTTCGTCGGAATGCTATCAGAGGCTTCGCCGCAATTGGAGGCCGGACCGGGGGGCGGCGGCGTCGTGACACGCGGCGATGCTTCGAATGGCCGGCAGTCCCGATAGATGAAGCCGGCCCAACGCGGACTTTCTTCCATGGACCTTGAATTGAGCCAAGAGCAGAGGCTGTTTGCCGGGCAGGTGCGCCGCTTCGCCCGCGAGCGACTCGCTCCCGGTGCGCTTGAGCGCGCGCATCAGCCCGGCTTTCCCTTCGACGTGGCTCAATCGATCGCCGAGCAAGGTCTCATGGGGATCACGCTGCCGCGCGAGGACGGTGGTCAGGGCGGCACGCTGATGGACGCCGTGATCGCGATCGAGCAGATCGCCGCCGCGTGCCCGCGCAGCGCCGACGTGGTTCAATTCGGCAATTTTGGTCCGATCCGCACCTTTGCCGAATATGCATCGGACGCGCAGAAGCGGCGCTGGCTCGCCGACCTTCTCGCCGGCCGCATTGTCATGAGTCTCGGTATGACCGAGCCGGATGCCGGGTCCGCCGTCACGGACCTTAAAACCAGCGCGGGGCCGGACGGCTCCGATTACATCGTCAACGGCAGCAAAGTCTTTTCCACTTTCAGCGCCGATGCCCGGATTTTCTTGATCTACGTGCGATTCGGGCCGGGCCTGTCCGGCATCGGCTCGGTCCTGGTCGAGCGCGGCGCGCCGGGATTTGTCATCGGCAAACCGTCCGCCTTCATGAGCGGCGAGGAATGGTGCGAATTGCATTTCTCCGATTGCCGCGTCCCCGCGGAAAACGTCCTGCTTGGGCCGGGCGGCTTCAAAAAGCAGATGGCCGGTTTCAATGTCGAACGGTTGGGCAACACCGCACGCTCGCTTGCCTACGGCCGCTATGCGTTCGACGCCGCGCGCGATTATGCGGCCACGCGCCGGCAATTCGGCCGTCCGCTGTGCGAGTTCCAGGGATTGCAGTGGAAGTTCGCCGACATGGCGGTGAAGCTCGAAAGCGCGCAACTCCTGCTCTATCGCGCCGCGGCGAATGCCGATCGCGGCCTGCCCTCCGCCTACGAGACTGCCATCGCCAAGATGGCCTGCAATCAGGCCGGCTTCGAGGTGGCAAGCGAATCGGTGCAAATCATGGGTGCGCTGGGGTACAGCCGCGAGACGCTGGTCGAATATTGCATGCGGCGCACGCGCGGGTGGATGATTGCCGGCGGCTCGATCGAGATGTTGAAGAACCGCATCGCCGAGCACGTCTTCGAGCGCCGCTTCGATCAGCGCCAGCACTAGACGTCATGTTCCCCGGGTGAGATCGGTGGTCCGCCCTTTCGTGCGGTAATTCGAGGGTTGCTCGGACGGGCCGAGCCGAGCCTCACGCATGGAGGACGGACCATGGGGAATTATAGCGGAACCTTTGTAGTTTTGACGTAGCAAAGATGAAGCACGCGGTAGCGATTGCCGGAAGCGGTCGCGCGGGCGAAGTGCGATTTGTCGGCGAGATCGAAAACACGCCGGCGACGGTCGAGCGGACCATCAAGAAATTGGCAGGTCGATATGGTCGACTACATGTCTGTTACGAGGCTGGTCCGACCGGCTACGGGCTGTATCGTCAAATCCGAGAACTTGGTCATGACTGCTTGGTGGTCGCCCCGGCTCTGATCCCGCAG
>JASHOR010000098.1 GCA_030041005.1 Xanthobacteraceae bacterium | reverse complement strand
GCATGAGATGACGCGATTATACAAGCTCGGTGCGCATACCTTTTATCGGCCGCGCGCCTGGGGCAAAGGCGATTACGAGCCGGTCTGGGGCACGCCGCCGAAGACGTCGGACGCCGCGCCAAAACCCGACACTGCGCCAAAGCCCGACGCCGCCGCGAAGGGCCCGCAAGCGGAGGCCGCGCCTGCACCTGCTCCGGTGGTTGCGAGCAAAAACGTCACTGCGAAGTTGTGATAGCAGTCATTCGGGGCGCGCCAAAGGCGCGAGCCCGGAATGACCGCCTTCACATCTCGATGTCGAGGCCGATGTCGAGATTCTGCACCGAGTGAGTGAGCGAGCCGGAGGACAAATAGTCGACGCCGGTCTCGGCGATCGCTGAAGCGGACGCGAGCGTGATGCCGCCCGAGGCTTCGATGACGAGGCGGCCGGCGACCACCTCGACAGCGCGGCGCATCGAATCAAGATCGAAATTGTCGATCAGCACGACATCGGCAAGGCCGACCTTGAGCACCTCTTCAAGCTGCTCGAGCGAATCGACTTCGATCTCGATCTTCACCAAATGTCCGGCCGCTTCTTTGGCGCGTTTGAGCACCGCGGCGATGCCGCCGGCGACCGCGATGTGGTTGTCCTTGATCAGCATCGCGTCGTCGAGACCGAAGCGGTGATTGAAGCCGCCGCCGCAGCGCACCGCGTATTTTTCGATAGCGCGCAGTCCCGGCGTAGTCTTGCGCGTGCAGACGATGCGCGCCTTGGTGTGCGCGATGCGCTTGACGAATTCGGCTGTGGCAGTGGCGATGCCTGACATATGGCCGATGAAATTAAGCGCGGTGCGCTCGGCGCCGAGGATCGCTCGGGCGTCGCCCGCGATGGTCATCAGCTTGGCGCCCGCGGCGATCGCGTCGCCGTCACGCGCCGACGGCTCAATATCGATCTGCGGCGACAGCCGGCGGAATGAAGCCTCCACCAGCGGCAATCCGGAGACCATTCCGGGCTTGCGTGCCACCACCACGGCGCGGCCGTTTGTGTCTTCGGGTACAGTCGCGATCGAGGTGATATCGCCGGCCCGCCCCAAATCCTCGGCGAGCGCGCGTGTGACGGCTTGTTCGATCTCAAGCGGGGAGAGAAAGGCGTCGGAGCGCAGGAGCGACATTGCAGGCAGCCACTGTCACATTTTCGTCATGGTCCGCTCGCCGGACTTGTTACGGCGGAGGCGAGGAAGCTTGTCCGATAACATTGCGCAAACCCATGCGCCAGCGATCGGGCCAGTCATGCGTTGGATGGCGGGGGGTTGGCCATTTTCATTTGGGCGAGCGGTGGCCATTATGCTGCGCCGCCTCGGCCGCAAGCTTGGCGGTTCCTCGACTTTGCACCCCCCACCGCCGCAGTGCCGGCCTGATTGGAGCCCCGCATGGCGACTTTCAAAGCAATCGTCATCGATAAGGCCGAAAGCGGCCAGACCGTGCGGCTTACTGACTTTGACGAAAAGAACTTGATGGACGGTGATGTCACCGTAGCCGTGGAATGGTCGACGGTAAACTACAAGGACGGCCTTGCTGTCACCGGGAAAGCACCCGTGGTGCGCCGCTTTCCAATGATCGCCGGCGTCGATTTTTGCGGCACCGTGGAGGAATCCTCTCATCCCGCGTGGACGGCCGGCGACAAGGTGATCCTCAACGGCTGGGGGCTGGGCGAGACGCATCTTGGTGCGTATGCGGAGAAGGCGCGGGTCAAGGGCGATTGGCTGGTCCGTTTGCCCGCCAGCTTGAGCGCGCGGGACGCGATGGCGATCGGCACGGCCGGCTACACCGCCATGCTGGCGGTGATGGCGCTGGAGCGCGCCGGCATTACGCCTTCGCGCGGTCCGCTGATCGTCACCGGCGCAGCCGGAGGAGTGGGCTCGGTGGCGGTCGCGCTCCTCGCCAAGCTCGGCTACGCGGTGACGGCCTCAACTGGCCGGCCGGAGGAAGCGGCTTATCTGACCGGTCTTGGGGCGTCCGAGGTGATCGAGCGCAAGGAACTCGGCGGTCCGCCACGCCCGCTCGCCAAGGAACGTTGGGCCGGCGGCATCGACGCCGTCGGTTCGACGACGCTTGCCAATGTGCTTTCCATGACACGCTATGGCGGAACAGTCGCCGCCTGCGGCCTCGCCGGCGGAATGGACTTGCCGGCCAGTGTCGCCCCATTCATCTTGCGCGGAGTGTCGCTGGTCGGCATCGATTCGGTCATGTGCCCATTGCCGTTACGGCAAGAGGCGTGGGGCCGGCTCGAAGCGGGCCTCGACCGGGGTAAGATCGCGGCAATGACCAGTGAGATCGGGCTTGCCGATGTCATCGAAGCCGGCAGACGCATCGCCGACGGTCAGGTGCGCGGCCGCATCGTGGTCAAAATTCGATAAAGTCAGGCATAATTCCGCTACGAAATGCGGCCACGATTCTGGGCAATATGGTAAGGAGACGGTTAAGAAATTCCGTTAATGTCGCAGGTGGGAACGTAGGGGGTTGCCGATGTTGTTTCGCGTAGCTGTCGCCGCCTTTGTGTGTGCATTGGGAGTCACCTCGGCCTTGGCCGAAGATCTGACCCCGGAACAGGCGCGTGCTTTCATTGCCGGCAAGCTGTTTTCCTACAATTGCTTCGATGGCACCACCGGCATCGGCCGCATTTTCGGCGATGGCTCTATCATCGGGACCATCCGGCCGGGGGGGAGCAGCGAGGTGCGCTTTGCGACGTTGCCGCCCGGCACCATCAGGGTGACGTCCACCTCGGTATGCGCGCACTTGCCTGGGCTGCCGATCCAGCCTTGCTTTCGCGTGCAAAAGATCGATTACCGCAGTTTTCGCGGATCGATTTCAGGCCTGGGCTTCGCCTATTGCGATTTCCACCAGCGCAATCCGCGCGCCGCGCTGACCAGGCGCGAGCCAACGCGTCGACCGAGCACCGACGTGGCGGCGACGCTGCGGCCGGAGCCATAAAGCCTGGCTTAGTGTTGGAGCAGATCTTTTCCGAAGACCGGCATCCGCCCCGGATCAAGTCCGGGGCGGGCTTTTTCGGGATCATGCTTGTTGTTGGAGCATGATCTTATCCGAAAACCGGTATCCACTTTTCGGGATCATGCTTGTTGTTGGAGCATGATCTTGTCCGAAAACCGGTATCCACTTTTCGGGATCATGCTCTGTCATTCAAGCTCGAGGCGGAACGGCGTTCCTTCCTCCGCCATAACTCCGCGGCCAATCGTTTCGATCGCAGCGACCATGCGGCCGTTGCGGCGGAGCAGCTGGTCGGCGAGCGACACGATGCGGATATTCGGTGTGGCCGTCGGCGAGGCGCGGCGCAGCGCCTGCGCTATGCTGCTTTCGTCGCGATGCGGACTGAGCGCACAGACGCTGGCGAAGGCGCTCGCAGTCGAGCGGCTGATTCCGGCAAAGCAGTGCACGACCAGCGGCGCCTGACGGTCCCAGCCGCGCACGAATTGCAGCAGACCGGTGACGTGGGCCTCGTCCGGCAGGACGTAGCCATCGAGAGGCGCGCAGATGTCGTGCAGCCGCAGCCACAGATGATTCTCCGGCGCGACGCCGCGCGGCCGTTCGACGCGTGCTTCATCGCCGATCAGCGATATGACATGGCGAGCGCCAGTGTCGTCGACCGTCTCTTGCAGACGTGAAAGTGAGCAAACGTGGATCATGGAATCAGTATCATGCTCCGTGCACAACTCATATAAGGGGCTGCGATGGCAGACGTAAGACGGATCATGCTCTAGTGTCCCGATTCCGAAGTTCGCATGTGCTGGCGACGCTTTGATGAGAACTTCGGAATCAAAGGGACACTAGCAATTTAATGATTCTAGTGTGGTTTTTTGGATTTGAAGTTCCTACTCGAGTTTTCCGCCGGATCTTAGGAACTTCAAATCCACCACACTAGTCGCGACTGCCGGCCACCAGCGCGGCGGTTCGCGTGTGCGGATAGAGCAGACGCTGATAGAGCCAGCCGATGCCGAGCAGCACGACACCCAAGCCGATGACCGACAGCGCCCGGAAAATGCCGCTGATGCTTGCGGTGTCGATGAAGAAGACCTTGCCGATGGTCAGCGCGATCACGCCGAGCGCCAACAGCCGGGCCGGCTGCGAGCGCAGGAAAAAGCCGACTGCTAGAACCACAATGCCGAAGATGAGCCATATGGTCGAATAGCTGTATTGCTCGGCGTCACTGGTCGCGCCGTAAAGGATCGGGCCATGGAACATCCGCCGTACTTCCAATGTGAGATAAAACAGCGCAAGCACGATTGCGCTGATCGCCGCCGCCACGCGGTAGGGCAGGGGCCGCGTCGTGCGCGCGATCAATGCGAGCGCGATGGCAAGCACGGCCGGAAGCCCGTAGCCGAGCAATACCAGATTGACCAACACACCGCCGACCGGCTGGCTCATGAAGCTCGGATCGACGACGAACCAAAGATCGAACACGATGGCGATAGGCGTCAGCGCCGCCAGCACGAGTGCGCCGATGTCATGCGCGATGCTGCCGGTACGGCCGCGCACCCGCTCAAGCCCGATGGTCATCGCCAGGCCGACATTGACGTAGAGCGCAATTTCAACGAAGCCGGTCGATGGCCGATAGATGTCGCCGCCGGTGACGTAATGGCGAATTTCGGCGACCGCGAGGAGAACCGTGAAGAGAATCGCGCCGGCATCGGCCATGCGCGCCGGCACATCGTCGCCGCGCCGCCGCAACAGCCAGCCGGCCACCCAGAAGGAAACTGCCGGAACGCCGTAACCGTAGAGCAGCCAGTTGAAGATTGGTGCGGTGCCGAGGTCGTCGCCGACGATGCGGGGCTCGTAGGCAATGCGCGCCGTCACCAACACGGCCATGATGACAGAGAGCCAGCGCAACCACGGCAGCGGCCGCTTTTGCGCAACCCAGGCCGCACCGGGCGCCATCAGCGCAAGGGCGACGGTGAGCCAGCCTTTTTCCAACGCGAAGGTCAGCGCCAGCGCCAGCGCGGCGAGCGCGCCAGTGGCGTAAAGCGCACTTGCCGCGGCGACGCCGGGGCGTTTGTCGCGCTGAAGCAATGTTTCGGTCGCGATGGAGAAGACCGCGGCGAGCAGCAGCGCCAGTCCGGCAAACGGCAGCGATCGATCCAATCCGGCGATGCGGTAGTAGAGCGCCACAAGCATGGCAAGCGGCGCAAAAACGCTCGATGCGCTCCACAACATCGGGATCAACGCACGCGACGAGCGGCCTTGCGCCAGAAATCCGACGATTCCAAACAGCGCCGCCCAACCCGCGGCGACAGTGAGGTGGGCACCGAAATCGTAGCTCCGCGGCTCGCCGGGCCCCCCGGGGAGCTTCAGAAACGTCACGTCCATCCGCACCGCCCAATGCGCCATCACCACCATCGCCAGGATCGCAGCGACCGGTACCGCAGCGCTTGCGGCCTCCGCACGCCAGGCGATGGCGACGGTCGCAACGGTGAGAATGACGAAGGCGGTCAGCGCAACCGCGTCGTGCCCGCTTGACAGCACCAGCAAAGCGCCGACGAACAAATAAACCGCGAGCGAAAACGCCGATACGTGATCGATCTCTCCGGGCTTGGCCGGCGGTCCAAAGAGCAGGCCGCAAACCAAAAGAACCGACGCGAGCGCGAAGCCCGACAGCGCATTGAACACATGCGCACCGAGCGCCATGACGCCGTTGGGTTCTATGCCTGGGAATGTCCATGCGGCGCCCAGGACGACCGCGGCGACAGCGAGCCAGCGCCACATCCGTCCGCGCGCCAGCGCAAAAGATGCTGCGGTGACCACCGCGATGTAGATGTAAAGGGCCCAATAATCTGGTTCGGTGCTGCTCACCAGCATCGGCGCCAAATAGGCGCCAATGACGCCAAGGCCGGCGAGCGCCGGACCGTGCAGCAAGGCGGCTGCCAATGTCAGCAGCGCCACGACGCCGAGCAGAACGAAGGCGGCTCCTGGCGGCAGGAATCCGTAGAGCCCGTAGGCCGCATAAATTGTGGCATAGGCCACCGTGGTGCCGGCGGCCGTCAGAATGCTTGGGATGTGCGCCGATGACAGGCCGTATAGTCCCGACAGATTTTCAGAGCGGCGCGTCCATTCGCCCACGGCAACCAAAATCAGCGCCAGCAAGGCGCCGAGAATGATCCGCACGCCCGGACCGATCAGTCCTTCCTGGATCGTATAGCGCACCAGAAAAATACCGCCGAGGGCGAGAGCCACGCCGCCAACCCAGACCACCCAGCGCGTGCCGAAACGTTCCTCAAAGCCGGGCCGCTCTGGCGGCGCCGGTGTGGAAGGCGGCGGTGAGGGCGGAACGGACGTGATCGGCGGAGGCGAAGCTGGCGGTGGTGGAAGCGGCGGTGGTGGAGGAGGAGCGGCAGCGGTTTCCGGTTGTGGTGTCGCCTGCGGCGGCGCCGGTGTGGTTGTGATTTCCGGAGATGCCCCTGGCGCTGCTGCCGATCGCAGCTCTGGCGTCGTGGAGCCGCGAAGCTCCAGAACGCGCTCCAGCGCTGCAACTCTGGCCTCGAGACGGACCAACAGCCCGCGCAGCGTACTCGCCTGCGCCAATGCAATTATGGCGATGACCGGAAAGGCCAGCATCACCAGCACGATTATGACGATCAAATCGAACATCGATGCCATGCGGAAAAGTCGCTGCGCATCTTACCGGACTTTGCTGCCTGGAGCTAACAGCGATGCAATGTGGTTTTCATTCCCCTGTGAGCTTGCTGAAGCGTTCGAGAAAGCGCGCCTGCGCGGTTTCGGCGGGCCACGGTTTGAGATAATCACGCTCGGTCGAGGGGGCGATGCGTGGCGGCCGGCCGAAGAAGCGCCGCGCTTCCGTGACGGAAAAGCCGGCGAGCCGGGTCGCTTCCAGAAAGGCCGCCTGATGGTCGGCAAGCTTGATCAATTGATGCAGCTCGGGCGGCGATGGCGCCGGCAGCCCGAAGCGCCGGTGGATCGCCGCGAGCAGGCGCCGCTCGACCGCCTTATAGGCATCGCCGATCACCGCCTTGAACGGCGAGATCATGTCGCCGATCACGTATTCGGGCGCGTCATGCAGCAAAACGGCAAGCCGTCCCGCGCGGTCGAGCCGCGGCATCCGTTCGCGCGCCAGCGCTTCGACCAGACAACAATGCTGGGCGACGGAAAAGATATGTGCACCCGCGGTCTGCCCGTTCCACCGCGCCACCCGTGCCAAGCCGTGGGCGATGTCCTCGATCTCAATATCGAGCGCCGAGGGGTCGAGCAGATCAAGCCGCCGGCCCGATAACATCCGCTGCCAGGCACGTTCGGTCGATTTTTGGGCGGCGGCGGGCGGCACGTTGGCTATCGCATCGTGAATTTGATTAAGGTATTACGCGATTTCTCGCTGCGCGAACACTTGCCTTACTTGCACGGACCTTATCATGAAACTTCCACGCCGCCGTTTTCTGCACCTGTCGACGGGTGCGCTTGCCATGCCGGTCCTGCCGCGGGCGGCGCTGGCGCGCGATTATCCGACGCGGCCGGTCCGCATCCTCGTCGGCTACAGCGCCGGCGGCGTGAGCGACATTCTCGCCAGGATTCTTGCGCAAAAGCTTTCCGACCGGCTTGGTCAACCCTTCATCGTCGAGGATCGTCCTGGGGCAGCGAGCAATGTCGCCGCCGACGCCCTGGTGCATGCGGATGCCGACGGCTACACGCTGTTTCTCGCCGGCATCTCGAACGCCATCAATGCCGCGATCTACAAGGATCTCGATTTCAACTTTGCCCGCGACGTTGCGCCGGTGGCGCTGATGAGCCGCAGCCCCCTGGTCATGGAGGTCAGTCCCTCTTTTCCCGCCAAGACCGTTCCCGAGTTCATCGCCTACGCCAAGGCGCATGCCGGCACGCTCAACATGGGATCGGCGGGGACGGGAGGCGCCACGCACGTCGCCGGCGAACTGTTTCAAATGATGGCCGGCATCAAGATGCTGCATGTTCCCTATCGCGGCTCGCCGCCGGCCTTGTCGGACCTGCTGGCCGGGCGCGTGCAGGTCATGTTCGATAATGTTGCGGCCTCGATCGCGCTTATTCGCAGCGGCAAGCTGCGGCCGCTGGCGGTAAGTTCGCGCACCGAGGCGCTTCCCGGCGTGCCGCTGATCAGCGACTTTCTGTCCGGTTACGAGGCCTATGTCTGGAATGGCGTCGTGGCGCCGAAGGCCTGTCCGCCAGAGATCGTCAATACATTAAACGCCGCCATCAATGCCATCGTCGCCGATCCGCAGTTCAAGACGGCGCTCGATCACATGGGCAACACGGCGGTTTCCGATACGCCTGCCGAATTCGGCGCGCTCATTGCCGCCGACACGGACAAGTGGGCGAAGGTGGTACAATTCGCCGGCATCAAGGCGGAGTGATTTTGCGCTCGTCGTCCACAAGGGCGCGCGTCAATCGCTCACATCGTCCACGCTCAAACAATCAGCGCGCCAGCTTCGCGCACTCGTCGTGCCGGTGGCACGTGATCAGATGGTCGTTGACCATGCCGGTGGCCTGCATGAAGGCATAGACGATCGTTGGGCCGCAGAACTTGAAGCCGCGCTGTGCCAGCTCCTTGGAGATCGCGCGTGAGGTCGCGGTTTCGGCCGGGACTTGCCGCGTGGTCTTGTAGTGATTGACCTTCGGCTTGCCGCCGGCGAAATCCCACAACAGCTTGGAGAAGCCGGGGCCTTTCTCCATGATCTCGAGCCATGCCCGGGCCGAAAGCACGGTGCCTTCGATCTTGGCGCGATTGCGCACGATGCCCGCGTCCTGCATCAAACGTTCGATTTTATTCGCACGATAGCGCGCGATCTTTTCCGGAACGAAGCCGTCGAAGGCGCGGCGGAAGTTCTCGCGTTTGCGCAGGATCGTGATCCACGACAGGCCGGCCTGAAAGCCGTCGAGCACGAGCTTTTCGAACAGCGCCCGGTCATCGTATTCGGGCACGCCCCATTCCTGATCGTGATAGGCGATGTAGAGCGCGTCGTCCTTGGGCCAGGGGCAACGCACGACGTCGTCCAAAACTGCGGTGCTCATTCTGCGGCCTTGCTTTCGCCCGGGAAGCGAAATCGCGCCCAATCGGGCTTGACCAGACGGATGGGCGTGTTGCCGGAGGTAAGCGCTTCGCCGTTGGCGAGGGCATCCGCGACGCGGTCGAGGCGCAAGAGCGCAATGGCTCTGCCGGCGGCGGCCGAGCCGACACGCCCGAGCTGTCGATCGCCGGCCGACACAGCGGCGCCGGTTTCGGGCGCCGCGCCATCGTAATCGACCGGCACCGCGCGGGTGCGCGCGGTGCCGCGATGCTCCATCCGCGACACCACTTCCTGGCCGACATAGCAGCCCTTGGCGAAATCGACACCGCCGAGCTGGTCCATGTCGGTTTCGTGAGGGAAGGCGTCGCCATAGCTGAAATCGGGACCGCCGCTGGGGATGCCAAGCGCAATGCGGTGCGCCTCGTATTCGCTCGCCGCGACCGGCGTTGCCCCGAGCCCGGAAGCGGCCGCGGCGGCAAGATGCGGCGGCAGCATCACGCGCATGCCGAGCGCCGCTAGGCGCGGATCGGGATAAGGCAGGCCGATCCTCTCTCGGGCGTCTTCCGATGGCACGGCTGCCTGAGAAGCCTCATTGCCGTTCCACGCGGCGAGCACCCCGAGGATATCCGACAGATCTTCGACGATCACCTTGGCGCGCAGCTTGTAGAGGTTGAGTTTTTCGACCAGCGCCGCCGTGCGCTCGCGTGGGACGTCGAGAAAGAACCCGCCGTCATTATTGGCCGGCGCTTCGGTCACGAAGAAATCGGCGATAATTTTGCCCTGCGGCGTCAACAGCGCGCAGAATCGCGCCGCTCCGGACTTGAGCTCAAGAATATCGGCAGTGACAAGTCCGTGCAGAAAATTGCGGGCGCCATCGCCGGCGACCTTGATCACGCCGCGGTCGGGAAGAAGTGCAGCCTTCATTACAGATTACCAAGTTCGCGTTAGAACCTATGGCAGCCGGTGGCCGCACTCAAGGGCGGCGCCGACGCGGGGCGGGCGCAAAAGGCGAGGCTCGCCGAGTGTGGCGGATGCGAACTTCGGAATCGGACTACGAGCGGCTCAGATCTATTGCCGCGACAGTTCCACCGAGAACTCGCCGTTGCGAATTCGCGCGCTCAGATTTTCAGCATAGCGGGCGGCAGGCTCCTCGCCATAGGTCGAGATCAGCTCTGCCAGCGCCAGGAAAAGCGCGGTTTGCGCTAGGCAGTCACCCTCGATGCCGTCGCAACGGGCTTCCGTCCAGGCATCCTGAAGATAACCAAGCGCCAGGCGCTTTTGGTCGTGGTCGGCCACAGGCTCGCGCGCCGGCCAAAACTTAGTCGCCATCCTCATCGCCCGCTTCCTGACCGCCCCCGACGGCGGCGTCCCCTGCCCATTGCTCACGTTAGCACGGGAATTTTCGGCACCTCGTCGAACCTTGAGGCAAGGTTAACATCGCCGGCGTCGGTACGCATAGCCAATCAGCGGGGATATCAATCCGCATAACGGGCGGTGATGTCGCGGGCGATCTGGGCGCCTTCTTCCAGATAGCGGCGGATGACGACCTTGGCCGTGGGGGTACAGGTCCGGTAGCTCTGTTGGAAGCCGAGATAGCCGCGGTTGAAGCTTTCCACCATGTTGTCGTGCCGCTTGCCGGCAGGCGCCTCGGCGTCGATCAGCGCCTGCGCCTCGTCCCGCCATTTCTGCCCGTCGTTGTATCCGCAAATGCCGCGCAGAAAATGCAGCGCGCCGAGAATTTCGGCGAGGTGCTGCAAATCCGGGTCATAGGGGGTGGTGACATCGGGCGGCGGCGCTTCTTGTGGCGGCTGCACTTCCGGGGTTTTCGCCGGAGCATGCGGTTTTGGCCGCGGCGGAGCCGATTGTGGGGGCTGGTCTCGTTGCCCGAATGGAAATTGAAAGAACTGCGCCGGCGCCGGCCCGACGCCAAGAGCGAGCGTGAGCGAAGCGGCGAGCAAGATGCGCAGCACAGGCGCCGGTTTGGACAATCGAACCCGGCTGTTCGTGTGGCGGGCGGGATGGCGCGCCATGATCGAGATGTCCGTTGGTTGCTCAGCCGGCGGCATGCAGCCGCTCCACGGCCGAGGCGACGATCTGCGCCAAGCCTTCGGTGGTGGTCAATCCAGCAAGATCGTCGGGCAGGAGCCAATGCGCTTCGGCCAATTCCTCGTTGAGCGAGACTTCGCCTGAGATCCAGCGCGCGGCGAAGGGCAGGATAACAAAGTGCCGCTCGACGGTGCCCTTGGCGTCGCGGGCGATGGCCTGCCGGTAGCCGGCAAGCGCCACCGGCCTGACCTCAAGGGCGGTTTCCTCGCGCACTTCGCGCATGACGGCCTCCTCCAGGGTCTCGCCAAGCTCAACGCCGCCGCCAGGAAGCGTGTAGAGGCCGTGCGCGGGCGGCCGCGCCCGACGCACAATCAGGATGCGACCCTCACGGAATATGGCGGCGCTCACCGCCAGATACGGCCGCATCGGATAAGTCCGCGACATCTCTCTGGTCATCGATTCCCGGTGCATTTCGGCCAGAAAGACGGTGACAATGCCACGATCCTGGATACTTTGCGGCGAAGGATCATTTCTCGGTTATTAGACCATGTGCGGACGCTATGTCATCACGTCGTCGCCGGCGGCGATCAGGGCCCTGTTCGGCTACCCGGAGCTGCCGAATTTTCCGCCGCGCTACAACGTGGCGCCCACGCAGCCAGTTCCGGTGGTGCGGCTGCATGAAGGCAAACGCCAATTCGTGCTGATGCGCTGGGGACTTATCCCGGCCTGGGTCAAGGATCCGAAGGCGTTTTCGCTGTTGATCAATGCGCGCAGCGATTCGGTGATCGAGAAGCCAGCTTTTCGCAACGCCATGCGCCGGCGGCGCTGTCTCATTCCGGCGGACGGCTTTTACGAGTGGAAGGAGGCTGGCGGACGCAAGCAGCCTTATTTCGTCCATTTAAAAAGCGGTGAGCCTTTTGGCTTCGCCGGCTTGTGGGAGACCTGGACCGGCCCCAATGGCGAGGAGATAGATACGGCCGCTATCGTGACCACGACAGCCAATTGCACACTTTCTGCCGTTCACGAGCGCATGCCGGTGATTTTGCCGCCGGAAGCATTCGATTTGTGGCTCGACTGCGCCAAAGTCGATGCGCAAACCGCCGCGGCGCTGCTCGCTCCCGCGCGCGACGATTTGTTTGCGGCCTACGAAATCTCGTCGGCGGTGAACCGCGTGGCCAACGATTCCGCAGCGCTGCTTGCGCCCGCCGCCGCGAACGTTGAAGTCGCACCCCCGGCGCAGCCCGCAGGCCGGACAAAGCGGAAAGCAGCAAATAAGGACAGCGATCAAGCCTCGCTGTTCTAGCGTCGCGACGCCGACGTGATTGCCGCGATCGCGGCCGCCGCTACATTTGCCAAGATGCCCACAGTGATCGGCAAGACATAGCTGTGGCTGAAATCGAAGGCGAAGCCTGCGGCGCTCGGTCCGATCAGAGTGCCAATTCCCGCGCTGGTGTAGAGAATGCCGATCAGGCCGCTGACATTGCGGCCGCCGAAATAATCCATGACGACGGCGGGAAGCAGTGCAACCCAGCTCCCGTAGGCGATGCCGAAAAACAGGGCGAAAAGCGCCAGCGGCCAGAAGCTCGTCGAGGTGAGCCAAATGACCAGCGCAAGCGCCATGCCGGCATAGGTTGCGGCCAAGGCCAGCGAGCGTCCGAACCGATCGGCCAGGCTGCCGACAAAGAAACGGCCGACTGTGCTGCCGATGCCGATCACGCTGACCAGGAGCACGGCGGACGATCGGGCGATACCGTGATCGACGGCGTAGGGCGCGAGGTGAACGAAGGGTACGAAGGCGGCCAAAGAGCAGGCGAGGCAGGCGGCATAGAGGCCGATGAAGCGTCGCGATCTGATGGCTTCTTTGATCGAGGTCCCGTGCGACGATATCGGTTGTGCAGTCCGTTCCATGATCGCGCCGTCGGGATTTAGGCCGCGAACGCTCGGATCGTTTTCCAAAAGCAGCGCCATGCCCGCGCCGATGGTGACGGCGAGGCCTGCAAGCACCAGATAGGTGTCGCGCCAGCCGATGGTCCGGATGCAGAATTCCGCAAGCGGTGGAACGACGAGCGTGCCGACGCCGATTCCGCTCGATGCGATGCCGGATGCAGAGCCGCGTCGCCTGATAAACCAGCGCTGCACCGCGCCCATGGCGGGAACGTAGGAACAACCGACGCCGAGCCCGACGCCAAGCCCGTAGGCGGCATAGACCGTGATCATGTTGGGCGCGAAACTGGCGAGCGCCAGTCCCACGCCGATCAGGATCATGCCGATAACGGCCAGCCGGCGCGATCCTAGTCTGTCGGCGAGCGGACCGCTCACGCCGCCGAGACAGAAATAGAGGAACCCCGCCAGCGAAAAGATCACCGACACCGAGCCGCGCGCAGCGCCAAAGTCGCGCTGCAGCGGCTCAACAAAGGCGGTGAACGAGTAAACGCAGCCAAATCCCACGCACGTGACCGCGAAGGCTGCCGCGACAACGAACCAGCCGTAAAACACGCGCGCTTGTTCTTTGCTAACCGGTGCGGTCGGGATGCTGGCCATGACGAGCTCCATTGTGCCCCTCAAATTCGGGGCGGCAGTCGCCGATATCCAGCCGAGTTGTTTCGGTCGCGGCCGAAGTGTCGGTGCTGGCAAAGGCGGGGCGCTCCGCGCATATTGGCTTCATGTCGAGCGCCCCGCAGATCGCAGAGGTTGCCGCCTTGGTCGGCGATCCCGCCCGCGCCAATATTCTGTGCGCGCTGCTTGACGGCCGCGCTCTTACCGCAACCGAGCTTGCCTTCGCGGCGGGCGTTTCGCCGCAAACCACGAGCGGCCATCTCGGCAAGCTCTCACAAGCGCGGCTCGTAGTGTTGATGAAGCAAGGCCGCCATCGCTACTACCGGCTCGCCGGCCCGCATATCGGACAGATGCTTGAAAGCATCATGAACGTCGCGCTGGCTGGCCCGCCGCGCTTTCAGCCGAAATCCAAGCTGGACGATCAAATGCGCCACGCTCGCACGTGCTACGATCACATCGCCGGCGTGCTCGGCGTTGGCCTTGCCGAGCGTATGATCGAGCGTGAATTCGTCATATTGGGCGACGAGGCAGGCGAGGTGACGCCGCACGGCTCGGAATTTCTGTCAAAGCTCGGCATCGATCTTGCCGGCGCGCGCGCGCACCGACGGGTATTCTGCCGTCCCTGTCTCGATTGGACTGAGCGAAGGCCGCATATCGGCGGCGCCGTCGGCGCGGCGCTGGCGACCCGCTGTTTTGAACTGAAATGGATCGAGCGCCGGCGCGACAGCCGGGCCCTGACCATCACGGCCGCGGGCCGGCGGGGACTGCTGGAGAATTTCGCCCTGACAATCTAATTAAGGCGCAAGCCCAAATAAACGAACAAGTAGTCGAACCGATCCCCGCTACAGCACCTTGCCCGGATTGAGGATGCCGTTGGGATCGAGCAGGCGCTTGAGGCTGCGCATGAGATCGAGCGCGACCGGGTCTTTCACCGATGGCAGAATATCGCGTTTGAGCAGCCCGATACCATGCTCGGCTGAAACAGAGCCGCCGTATTTCTTCACCACCGCGAACACGACCTTGTTGACGTCGCTCCAGCGCGAAAGAAATTCGGCCTTGTCGGCTTCGATCGGCTGCGAGACGTTGTAGTGGATATTGCCGTCACCGAGATGGCCGAAGGGGACCGGGCGGCAGCCGGGAATGAGCGCGGTGACGGCCTCGTTTGCCTCCTTGATGAAGGCCGGCACGGCGGCGACCGGAACGGAGATGTCCTCCTTGATCGAGCCGCCGGCGAAACGCTGCACTTCGCTGAACAATTCGCGGATGCGCCACAACGCCTTGCCCTGCTCGATGCTGTCGGCGATCGCGGCATCGAGGACGAGGCCGCGCTCCATGCCTTGCTCGAGCATTTCTTCCAGCAGAATGCGCGTACCCTCTCGCTGCTGCGAGGAGAGCTCGATCAGCACGTACCACGGATGCGGCTCGGCCAACGGATCGCGGGTGTTGGCGCCGTACTGCAGCACGAGGTCGATGCCGCCCCGGCTCATGATCTCGAAGCTGGTGACGTCACCGCCAGTACGCTCGGTCGCAATGCCGAAGAGCTCGAGCGCAGCCTCCGGCGACGGCACGCCCGCCAAGGCGGTCTCCACCGCGCGCGGGCGCGGAATAAGCCGCAACACCGCGGCCGTGATGATGCCGAGCGTGCCTTCGGAGCCGATGAACAGATTTTTCAGATCGTAGCCGGTGTTGTCTTTCTTCAGCTTGTTGAGGCCGTTGAGCACGCGGCCGTCGCTGAGCACCACTTCGACGCCGAGCACATGCGAGCGGGCGATGCCGTAAGCCACCGCAGCGGTGCCGCCGGCATTGGTGGAGAGATTGCCGCCGATGGTGCAGGTGCCTTCCGAGGGAAGCAGCTGCGGATAAAGCCGGTCGGCGGCGGCCGCCGCTTCGCGGGCGCGCTGCAGAGTGACGCCGGCCTCGCAGGTCAGCGTGTTCGAGGTCGGGTCGATCTCGCGGATACGGTCGAGCCGGTTGAGCGAGAGCACGATTTCGTTGTGCAGCGGGATCTGACCGCCGACCAGGCCGGTATTGCCGCCCTGCGGCACGATCGGCGTCCCCGTTTCGTTGGCAAGCTTGAGGATCTTCGATACGTCCTCGACATTTGCAGGCCGCAGCACCACCGGCGTGTGGCCCTGGAACAGGCCGCGCAGCTCGACCAGATAGGGCGCCTGCGCCTCTCGATCGGTGATGGCGTATTTTTCCCCCACGATCGCGGCGAAGCGCGCGAGCAGGGCAGGGTCGAGTGTGTTGTCCGGCTTATCAAGCATACGGCACTTCCGTCAGGCTTTGGTCGTTGGATAGATGATGGCCAGCCAATTCTAGCACAAGCGTGGCGATCATCGCGGCGCCGCCGCGCGCGAAAGCCGGTCGTTGATCGCCTCACCGAGACCCTGGCGCGGGACTGGCATCACCGCGATCGTCGTCGCGCCGGCGCCGTCGAGGGCGCGCAGGTAAGAGTACAGAGTTGCGGCCGCCTCGATGAGGTCGCCGCGTTCTGAAAGATTGAGCACGCGGGCCGCATGTTGGAAGCCGCGGGCAAGTTTCGGCCCGAAGGCGAGCAGACATTCGCCGGCATCAACCTCGCTCGCGTCAAGCCGCAGCGGGGTGCGCGGCGCGTAGTGCGACGCCAGCATGCCGGGCGCGAGCGGAGCGTCTTGGCCGGAGGCAACGCTGTGCGGCGGAGAAGCAATCGGGTGTCCGAGCGTGCGCTCGATCGCCTCGCGCGTCACGCCGCCGGGACGCAGCAGCGCCGGTTTCTCAAGACAGGCGACGATGGTCGACTCGACGCCCACGGACGTTTCGCCGCCATCGACGACGAGGTCGATGCGTCCGCGCAGATCGGCCAGCACATGCGCCGCATTCGTCGGCGAGACGTGGCCGGACATGTTTGCCGAAGGCGCTACCACGGGCTTGCCGAATTTTTCGAAAATCCGCCGCGCCGCCGCGTGGCTGGGCACGCGCACCGCGATGCTGTCGAGACCGGCCGTGGCCAAGTCGGCCACCGGGCAATTATCGGCCTTGGGAAGGACGAGCGTGAGCGGCCCCGGCCAGAACGTTTCCGCAAGCTGCGTCGCTTCGGCGTTAAAGTGCGCCAGCGCCTGCGCGGCCCGCAGATCGAGCACATGGGCGATGAGGGGATTGAATGCCGGCCTGCCCTTGGCCTCGTAGAGCAGGGCGACGGCCTGCCCATTGGTGGCGTCGGCGCCGAGCCCATAAACCGTCTCGGTCGGGAACGCGACGAGGCCGCCGGCCGCAAGGCAGCGCACAGCCTCGCCGATTGCGGCGGCATCAGCCTTGAGCACGCGGGTCGCCAACAGGGCTGTCATTGCGGCACCATCATGCCTAAATAGCACAGACGACGCGGCAAAACCGGCGGCTTGCAAGTCGATGAGGTAAGGCAGCAAGGCTGGCTTGCAGGTCGGTAATTCCGGCAGGTTGCAAGCCTGCAAGGCAGCTTGCAGGTCCGCAATGCCAAATGTATAAGCCGCCGCACCAGTCGGAGTGTGGCTCAGCCTGGTAGAGCACCTCGTTCGGGACGAGGGGGTCGCAGGTTCAAATCCTGCCACTCCGACCATGCAGTTCTTTGTGTCCGGCCCGCAGACATGGGTGACGGAACGGACCTAAGACACGGGTGACAATCTCGAGCCGGACGGATTGTCGATGGTCTGCAAGATCATCCTCTGCTCCAGGTCGATATAACCGAGATCATAGTGCATGAAGCTGACGAGCAAATGCCGTCGTCGACTTCCTTGATGCCGAGTTTCTGACCGGCGAGCACGATCGAGATATTGATCTTTTTTCTGTGCAGGCAGATGCGGCCGCAGGCGGCGACCGGGATGTCGCGGTCGCGCCAGGGGTATTCGAGCACCGGCAGCCCCTCATAGGACTGGATGAGGTGGTGTGGAACTGAGCGGGGGATTTCCTGTTCGGTTGGGTGCCAGGCTTTCGGCAACCGGAGACTGTATCGCGCGGGTATCGTGCGGGTATGCCGGTCAAACGTAAGCGGACCTTTTTGTGTTTGTCGTCCAGGCGACAGATTTCTTCCGAGGCCTGCAATAATGACGATTGCTCATGCTCGCGCGCCCGAATAAGCGCGCAGAGATAAACGGCGGGAGAAACGTCCAATGTCAGAGCCACCTCGCAAGAAGGTGACCCTCAAATTTTTGCAGCAAAAGAAGGCGCGCAAGGAACTCATTACCTCGATTGGCGTGTACGATTCGCCGATGGCGGCTATTGCCGATCGGGTCGGATTTGACCTTCTGATCGTCGGCAACGCGGGCCCCATGGCGCTGTTTGGTCACGCCGATCCGACGACCGTGAAATTCGAAGAACAGCTTTTTATGACGCGAGCCGTCAGCCGCGTCACCCGATACGGCCTCATTGTCGGGCATATGCCATATCTGAGCTATCACACGTCCAAAGAGCGGGCCATCGGCAACGCCGGCAGATTGATCAGCGAAGGCGGGGCGGACGCGGTCAAGTGCGAGGGCAACCGATACACAGCCGAATACATCGCTGAAATAGTCCGCGCGGGAATTCCGGTGATGGGCCACATCGGCATGCAGGCGTCGCGCAGGGTCGAGCAGAGCGGTTTTGGCGTAAAAGGCCGGACGGCGGCCGAAGCCCTCGACATCGTCGATACCGCCAAGGCGTTCGTCGATGCCGGTGTATTTTCATTCATCCTGGAGCAGGTTCCCACCGAGCTTGCGGCGTATCTCACCGACACGCTTCCCGTGCCGATCATCACGCTCGGTGGGGGGACGCATAATGATGGAGTCTATCACATTAGCGGCGATATCGTCGGCTACAGCGCCTTTCCAATCCCGAAGAACCGGGGAGGATTTGCCGATGTGCGTCCCATCATCGAGAATGCACTAAGCGCCTACAAGGCGCGGACGCTGGACGGTTCTTATCCGAGTTCGGAAAACACGTTCCACATGTTGCCGGAAGAGTATCGACGCTTCAAGGAGATCGTCGGCTAACGCCAACTTCGGAGGGAAACAAATATGCGTCCCAGCAAGCTCGTTTCTGCCGCCATCCTTGGTTTTTCCCTGTGCGCGTTCCATTCGGTGCAGCGCGTGCAGGCGCAGAACTACAACAACTCCGATTACGACAAGATTATCGCTCAGGCCAAGCAAATCCCGGGACCGCCAGTCGACATCACGACCAATTATTGGCTGGCGTGGACCGGGGCCTGGGACACCGTGATCATGAAGAAGACGGGGCTCTGGGAAAAATGGCTCCCCAAAGGCAGCGAGGTTCACTGGGTAAGGAACCTGCAAGGTCCGCCGGTCATCACCGATCTGATCGCCAATAAACAGCAGATCGCCTATCTGGGCGACAATCCGTCGCTGGTTTCGATTACCAAGAGGGCGCTGGCGCCAATCCAGATGGTCGCGGTGAATACGGTGACGCCAGGCCGGATGTGCGGAGAGATTATCGTTCGCTCCGACGCGCCCGACTTCAAAAACATCCAGGACGCGGCGAAGTGGCTGAACGGCAAGGTTGTTGCCGTTCCCAAAGGTAGCTGTGCGGACCGGTTGGGACGGTACGATTTCGAAAAGCTGGGCATACACGTTACTTGGGAATATATGCAGGCCGAAGTGTGTGTGACCGCATTGGAGGCGCGCAAAGTCGATGCCGCTTCGCTATATGAACCGCATGCGGCCAAGGCGGTCATGGACGGTTTCGCAAAATACGCCATCTCCGCCAATGCATTCCATGAAAGCGATGCGAATACAGTGTTGATGCGGAAGGATTTTGTCGATGCGCACCATGACGCTGCTGTTGCGTGGCTGAAGGCGGATATCGCGGCGCTGTATTTCCTGCGCGATCATCCGATTGAGACCGTTAATTACGTCAAAAGCGAATTGCCCGGGTACAGCAGAGAAACGTTATGGGACTCGATCTACGCAGGGCGGCCTGCGGCAACGGGGGCAAGCAACGTTGTCATGCAAGGCGAAATGGTGTTCACTCCAAAGGTCATGGATCTGCTGAACCGGTCATATTCGTTCCTCTACCAGATCAGGACTGTTCGGGAAAAGAAGATGCCCATGGACGGTATTCAGACCGATCTCATCACTCAAGCGTTTCGAGAGCTTGGCCTTGATCAAACAAAGGGACTATTTGAGATAAAGGCGGGCCAGAACCCGTTTAAAGGCGACGCCCTCGTCAGCGCGCGAAAATAGGCTGCAGATACCGCCGCAAACGACGCCGGTCGGGACAACATCAAACGGCTATGGTATGGCGCTTTTGAGAGCCACGAATGTGTCGTCCGGCGAGGTCGCGGAGGTCGGCGCCCGCGACCCCTATGACCAGCAGCTCGCTCTGTCTGCGGATTGGCCGAAGCAGCCCGGCAACATCGTGGTTCGTCTGAAAGGCTATTTGACGGACCAGCGGACTTTTTTCGGGCTTATTGGCCTGTTTATTTTTTTTGCCGTCTGGTATCTCGTCACCGGTATTTTGACGCTGCCGCGGTTCAATCTTATTCCCAATCCGATATACCTTTTTCAGCAGTGGACGAGCTGGAATCCGGAATTTGGTATCTCCCTGTTCACTGCTGAATATTACGTAGATATCGCAATCAGCACGGCGAGGGTATGTACCGCCTTCACGATCGCTGTCGTATTGGGCACGCCACTCGGCATTCTGCTCGGCTGGAGTTCGCTTTCGCGGAACCTGTTGTTCCCGATCGTGGAGATGCTGCGCCCGATCCCGCCGCTGGCATGGGTGCCGTTGGCGGTGCTTCTGCTCTACGGCAACGAGCTTCCGGTTATCTTCGTGACTTTGCTCGCAGCCTTTTTTGTTACGGTTCTCAATACCTATCTCGGCGTGCGGTCGATTGACCAATCGTATTTCCGGGCGGCAAGCTGCCTCGGCTACAGCCGTTGGCAGGTGCTGATCAGGGTCGTCATTCCCGGCGCATTGCCGTTCATCTTTACCGGACTCCAGATCGCCATGGGGGTGGCGTGGTTTGCGTTGGTGGGCGGTGAACTGATCGCTGGGCGTTCCGGTTTGGGATTTCTGATCTTTGACGGATATACGGAAGTCGCCCTGCCGAACATTTTCATAGGCATGATCACTCTGGGCGTTCTTGGATATTGTTCGAGCGCCTTGATCCGGAAGATCGGCAATCTGCTGATGGCTTGGCAAATTCAAGTCAGAGGTGCGTCGTGAGCGCGGAAACGGTGCCGCTTCCGTCGTGGCGGGCGAAAGCCATCTGGAATCTCAAGAACCCGGTTCTGTGGCAGGGTGCGACCGGGATCGTCGTTTTTTTTGTGTTGTGGCAGCTTTTGCGCAGCCTGGGCATCATCAGCGTCTTGCCAGGACCGATCGCCGTTATCCGGGGCATTGCGCAGCAGACGGTTCGAGAAAGTTACTGGCAGAGCTGGCTGGCGAGCCTGTTCAGGATTTACGCGGGATTTTTCATCGCGGTCGTTCTGGCTGTACCGATGGGAATTGCCATCGGGCTAAGAAGAAAAATCAGATACACCTGGTTTCCGATCTTGGAGATCTTACGCCCGATTCCTCCGATCGCCTGGTTGCCGCTCGCCATCCTGTTCTGGCCCTCGACGGAACTGACGATGGTGTTCCTGACGTTCTTGGGGGCGTTCTTTCCGATTTTTCTCAACGTGCTGTCGGGCATCGAGAACATCGACGCCAGATACATCCAGGCGGCGCGATCCCTGGGCGCTTCACCGTCACGTTTGTTCTGGCGGATCCTGGTACCCGGGGCGCTACCTTCACTGTTCACCGGTATGACGCTTGGTGTTGGAATTACGTGGAATGTGCTGATCGCCGCCGAGATGGCCGCAGGAAAACTCGGGCTGGGTTATTTCACCTGGAATGCATACATGAACCAGTCCTTAGTCGGCATAGTCGTCGGCATGTTGAGCATTGGGATCGCAGGCATCATTTCGAGCGGCCTCATGGTCTGCATCGCCAAGCTGGCGATGCCCTGGAGGAGGTCCGTCTAGCCAATGAACAATCGAATGATTTCGGGATTCGAGCCTCAATTTTCAGTGGAAGAGAAGATTGTGGCGCTGCGGAGATGCAGCTTCCTGAAGGAAGCGCCGCTGAAATTGCTTGCTGCAAGCGCCGAGATATCGTTTGAACGATCCTTTGAACGGGGCGATTTCATTTACGCCAAGGGCGACCGCGCCGATCGCTTCTACGTCCTGCTCGATGGCAAAGTGGGCCATCCCGAAGTTCAGGCTGCAGAAGAGCAATTCTCGATCGCGACGGAGGTTCAGGTCCCTGGTCAACTGTTCGGATATGCCGCCCTCGTTCAGGGCATGCCGAAGCGGGTCATTTCCGCCCGTTGCGAGCGTGCAACAAAGGTACTTGCCATCGACGGCACCAAGTTCCAGTTGCTCTGCCGGCAATACGGCCGGGAGGGATATCAATTACTGCAGCACCTGACTTCAACCTTTGCGGCGCACGAACTCGCCGTGGCTAATCGTTGCGGCTGGGTATCCATCCGCAACGCGCAGAAGGTTTACGATCCGTTCGGAAGAGCCGTCGTCGCCCTCGATGACTGCTCGGTCGAGATTCGTCCCGGCGAGTTTTGCGCCATCGTTGGCCCCTCCGGTTGCGGAAAATCCACTCTACTCAATGCGATTGCCGGTTTTGACACGCTGACGGACGGCATCGTCTATCTCGATGGCAATTGGATCAATCGTCCCGGCCGCACGCCGAAGCCGGGGCCCGATCGCATCGTTGTTTTCCAGAACGGCGCGCTGTTTCCGTGGGCGACGATCAAGGAAAATCTCATCCGGGGCCCGGTCGCGCAGCACCGGATGAGCCCGCAGGCGGCTCTCGCCAGGGCGCGCGAACTGCTCGCACAAGTAGGGCTTTCCGGAATTGAGGGCCTTTATCCCGGCGCTCTGTCTTCCGGGATGTGCCGACGCGTGGAGATAATTCGCGCTCTGCTGAACGATCCTCGCGTTATTTTACTGGATGAACCGTTTCGCGGCCTGGATGCGTTGACCAGAACCGTTACGCAGAACGCGTTGTTGGAACTGTTCGACCTGTCGCTAAAAACCATCCTGTTCATCACCCATGATCTTGAGGAAGCGATTTACCTGGCAGACCGTGTTCTGGTCATGACCGCCCGTCCCGGTCAGATCAAACAGACAATCTTTGTGAATTTGCCGAGGCCGCGAAACACGGCGTTATTTTCCGCTCCCGAATTTCTGACGCTGAAAGACGAGGCAATCGAGGCCGTGCACGAGGAAGCCATCAAGGCGTTCGCTGCGGGCGACAGGGAGTTGGCGTGAACGTCACCAGCATAAGCCGGGCGCCCGTGACCGGTTCATCCGGATCCGGCCATACGAGCCTTAACGAAGTCGGCAAGGTTTTTAGCAGGGGCAATCTTCCAGAGATTGTCCTGCGTAAATGTTCGTTCGACGTCGATCCGGGAAAGCTGACGGTCCTCATCGGTCCATCCGGCTGCGGGAAGTCCACCATCGTGAAGCTGATTGCCGGCTACGATAAACCCAGTCTGGGGACGATCACCATTGACGGCACGCCGATCACCGGTCCCGGCCCCGACCGCATCGTGGTATTCCAGGAAACCGCGCTGTTTCCGTGGATGTCGCTTCTCGACAATATCACTTTTGGGCCGCTGCAAATGGGCGTTCCGGCGGCGCAGGCCAACGAAGAGGCGCGACGGCTGCTCGCCAAGGTCGGTCTGCAGGGATTTGAAATGCGCTTCCCGGATGAATTGTCCGGCGGCATGCAGCGCCGGACCGAAGTCGTCCGCGCGCTTATAAACAAGCCAAAATTGATGTTGCTCGACGAGCCGTTTCGCGGCCTTGATCATATGACCCGTGGTTTGATGCAGGAGTATTTTTTGAATATTTTCGAAGAGACGAAAATGACCACGCTCTTCGTGACTTCGGAGGTAGAGGAAGCGCTGTTCCTCGCCGACCGCATCGTCATTCTGGGTTACAAACCGACTTCGGTAAAAGCGGTCATCGATGTTCCGCTGTCGCGCCCGCGAGATTTTCGAATGCTGACGTCCGATCTTTACGGCGAGTTGAAAGAGAGGGCGCTAAGCTTGCTTTATGAAGAGGCGCTCAAGGCATTTGAGACCGGCACAGCCAAGGCCAAGGATATCGCGCGTATTATATCGACGACGAAAACATCTAAAGCCTGATGTGCAATTATGGAGTCAATAAGAACGTGCCGCGACGCAAATGTCCTCCGAGAAGCGCTGTTACAACAGCATTTCTTTTGGATGGTCGAGTTCATTCCGTCCGTTGACAAGATTCTACGAGACGAATTGCATAAGCTCGGCGGCATAGCCGACGCCATGCGCGCCGATCCGATGCTCGCGGGATTTTCGGTGACCGATCGGGTCATCTCCGAGCGGGATCCGGAGCCGGTCGCGGCGGCCTCACACCTTTTGGACCACAGCAAAAAGCAGCCGTTGGTTCATTTTTCCGGCAAAGGGCGGGACATCGAGGATTTGCGATCCTTCCTGGTGCGGATTCGGGAAAACGGCCTTGAAAATGTTCTGTTCGTTACAGGCGACAGGCTCAAGGATACTCCCAATGATGGAAGGCGTTCGCGCTATCTCGAATCAGTCGCTGCGATCCATGCTGCCAGGCAAGCCAGTCCTGACCTTTTGATCGCGACGGCGGTCAACCCATTCAAATACCGAGAAGAGGATATGATGGCCCAGTACCTCAAGCTGGGCAAGAAGCTCGCAGCCGGAGCGGATTACGCCATCTGTCAGATCGGGTTCGACATACGCAAATATGAGGAGGCTTTGCTCTGGGTGAAGGAACGGCGCTATGGCATCCCGCTCGTCGCAAACGTCTTGCCGTTGTCCGTCGGGAGGGCGCGTTACATCCGCAAGCATAACCTCGCCGGCGTTACAGTGACTGATTCCATCATGTCCTTGCTCGAAGCCGAAGAACGACTGATGGCGGACAAAGGCGCCGCGAATGTCACACATCGCCTTGCGTTGCAGATACTCGGCTTGCGGTTGTGTGGTTATGCCGGTGTGCAGATCACCGGGCTGCATTCGGCGGAAAAGCTTTCGTCGCTCCAGGTGAAGGTCGAGGAGCTTTCGCAGCGCTGTGTCGACTGGACCACGTGGAACAAAGCCTGGGAGGACAGCCTGCGGTTGCCCGATGGCAGCAGTGCCGAGCCAGCGCCGGGCAACAATCCCTGGTTTTTCGTTGGTCCGCGCGGTGGACGCCTCCCGGTTGCCCAGCGTATGAAATTTCGTGCGATGAAGCGGTTGCACCGCGCCATGTTCGATCGGGGGGTCGGCGCCTTTGTTTTGCGGTTATTGCTCAAGCCGATCAAGCGCCGCGCGATGCTGGACCGCTTATTGGAGCGATTGGAGCGGGGAATAAAATCGCCGCTGTTTGGTTGCGAAACGTGTGGCATGTGTCGTCTGGCCGCCACTCAGTATGTGTGTCCCGAAACGTGCCCGAAGGGCCTCGCCAACGGCGCGTGCGGCGGCACCAGTGAAAATCTATGCGAGTTCGGTGATCGCGAATGCATCCACAGCGTGAAATATCGGATCGCCCGTGAAATGGGAATTCTGGCGGAGCTTGAGGCCTGGATCATACCATCGGTGCCGAAATCCTGGCGCGGCACATCGTCCTGGCCGCCTTACTTGAGGCGGGAAGCTCCGAGAATCTATAAATCGGATTTTCGGCGCGGTGAACGCAAGCCGGGAGGAGCGGACTATGGAGTCGCGCAGCCTGAATGAACGGCGTTCGCTTGAGTCGGCCGGCAACATGGAGCCGGCTTTGCCGTGGTATTGGAAACGGGTCAATCTATTCGAAGGTATCGAAGACGATTGCTGCCGAGCGTTTTTCGCCAGCACCGAAAAGCACGAATACGTCAAAGGGCGCCATATTCTGTTTGCCAACGATCCGGGCAGCAGGATTCTTTATCTGAGCCGGGGCCTGGTGAAGATATACAGCCTGTCGGAGTACGGCGAAGCCACCATCCACTGGTTCTGCGTGCCGGGAGAAGTATTCGGAATGGGCGGAATCACCTGCAGTCCCTATCAAATGATTTTTGCCCAATCCGTCGAACAGTCATGCGTCTACGCAATGACGCGCCCGAAATTCGAGGAATTCATCAAAACCTATCCGCAGTTGAGCCTGAACGTCATCAAGCTGATGGGTGCTCGCCTGCGGCTGGCATGCGACACCGTGAGCGAGCTCGCGTCGCAAAGGGTCGATCGACGATTGGCGCGGCAGCTTCTGCGGCTGGCCGAGAATTGCGGTCACAAGAAAAATGGCGGCATCGAGCTGAGGGCTCACATTACTCATCAGGAGTTTGCCAATATGATCGGGTCCTGTCGGCAAACCGTCACCGCGACGCTGCAGGATTTTCGTGACCGCGGGCTCATCGATATGGTCGGTAGATGCATCATCATTTTGGCGACCGACGAGCTCAGAGAGCTCGGGGAGGGAGCTCAGCAGCCGTATATGCGCATGAACATTCGGGTAGGGTCCGCGGTTGAGAACGCAAAGGCAGGGCGAGGCCGAATAGCCCCCACGCTGGCACGCCAGTCATGGAGGGATCGCTAGTGTGGCGGTTCAGAAGTCCGCATCATTCCTGCCGCGACCTCGTCATGCGGAGTTCTGAACCAAAGCCATACGAGATCAATAAGTTGCTGGTGTCCTTCGATTCCAAAGTTCGCAAACGAGGGTGCCGCATAATGATGCGAACTTCGGAATCGGGACACTAGATCAAGCCGCGGTGCATCGTTGCGCCGTGGGTGCGATCCGCCCGATCATGAGCGCGCCGCGCTACTCGCGCGCGGCCGCAGGCGGTTGCACGGAGTTTACGAACGCATTGACCAGGGAGCGATGACGATCGAGATCGAATCCTTCCCTGCAAAACACTCCGACCTTCAAATGTGGAAGCGGTGGAAGAATGCTGTTCTGGGCGACAGCCAACGACTTCGATACCACGCGCTCCGGTGCAATCATCACGCCAATGCCCGCTTCGACGGCGGCCAACAAGGTCGCCAGATCGGCGGCGGTAAAAGCGATGCGGTAGGGTATGTCCCGCTCCTCCAGCGCGTTATAGGCAAAGCGATCATACCGGCCGCCCTGGCGTGCCACAAACGGGACAGGCTCGTTGTGCTTGAGCGGGAGCGTCGGCGAGCACACCCAAACGATCCTTTCGCTCCATTCGCCGATGACGTTGGTTCGCGGCTCGGTCTCGATCATCATGAAGACCAGATCGACGTAGCCCGATCTCAACTGCTCCGTGAGAAATTGGGTGTTGCCGCAAACAAATCGATAGTTCTTCGTAGTGGATGCGCGGCAGGCGTGCTCTGCATCCGCCAGCAGCTTCAGCGCGAACGAATTCTGGATTCCGATATAGACCGTTTCCTGCCGCGGCAGCCTGCCGGCCATTGCCATGATTTGGTCGTTGAGCACCAGGACGCGGCGCGCAAAAGGCTCAATGCGCGACCCTAATTCGGACAACCCGAGCCCCCGCGCTCTCTTTACGAAGAGGTCGCCGCCCAAGATACGCTCGAGTCGCTTGATCTGGGAACTGATGCCCGGCTGCGTGAGGTCCAATTCCTCGGCAGCCTTGGAGAAGCTCCCAAGCCGATTTATCGCCGCGAACGAACGAAAAAGTTCAGTCGGAATGTTATTGTAATGGTGTTGACTGGACATTGGGCGGTCGCGCGCTTCCGTAGCCCCCGGCTACCCGATTTGCCCGCGGCGCAAGATCTCAGAAATCTTGATCGCTTTGCCAACCATCGCAGTAGCCGACCCTACTACGTCCACCTCTGCGAGCATGATTGCCCCGTACGCATGATGCCACAACTTATGATCGTCATACCAGCCCATCACAGCGAACACGTCTCTCAACTTTGGATAGAATAATTAGTAATCATGCAACTTATAGGAGTGAAACCGGATCATATTCCGCTCTCGGCGTCGTCCGTTTGCTCAACGCTTTTCTCGGCAGATCGTGCGAGGTCTCGCGTCGCGAATGCGGGCAGGTGCGCCGAAACTGTCGATCATCGTTGTATCGGAGGTTGTAATCTCGTCCGGTTTCCGTCACATGCGCAAAAATCATTAGCCCCGTCAATTGTCTCATAGATCGCATAAGAGTGAATTTCCTCTCATGGTGGGCTAGTCTGCACAAAAAATAATCTACGCGTTCGGAACCAATCCGCGCAACTTTAGGGAGGGGAATTTGCGACGCGATCCCATCGTCTATGATGAGAAGTCCCAGCGCATGGCCGATGAGATGGTCAAAGCGGAGGCGAAGCTCATCGCCCGGCGCGACCTGGAAGGACAGGACTGCGACTGCAAAGACGGCATGTTTCCCTCGCGCGTCGCGACCAATCGCCGCGCGTTCCTGCTGGCTGCGGGGTCGGCGGCGGGGATTGCCGCCGGTGCGATGGCAAGCGGCGATGCGGCGGCCCAGCAGGCTCTGCCCGGGGCCGTTCATTACGATGTTCCCCCCGACCCGACCAAAGTGCAGGGCCGGCCGATCGGCGCCGACGGCGGCTATGGCACGCGCTCGCAGTTCGAGACCGAAGTGCGCGAGCGCTTCCCGACCGCCAACGCCTATACGTCCTGGAGCTTCACCCCGCTGCAGAAAATGCTCGGCAACGTAACGGCGTCCGGGCTCCACTACGAGCGCGATCACAACGGGATTCCGACCATCGACCCGGGCCGACATCGGCTGGCCGTTCACGGCATGGTCGAGACGCCCAAGATATTCACCATGGCCGACATCAAGCGCTTTCCTTCGGTCACTCGCCGCCATTTCATCGAATGCGCCGGCAACGGTCTCACCGAATGGAAGAAACCGACATTGAAGACCGTGCAGGGCACGCACGGCCTGTTGAGCACGTCGGAGTGGGTCGGCGTGCCGTTTGCCACGATCGCGCGCGAGGTCGGCCTCAAGGATGGGGCGACCTGGGTGCTGGCCGAGGGCGCCGATGCGGCGGTGATGACGCGCAGCATTCCCATGGACAAGATGCTGACCGACGCATTCCTCGCCTACGGCCAGAACGGCGAGGCGATTCGGCCCGAGCAGGGCTATCCGCTGCGGCTGATGTTGCCCGGTTACGAGGGGAACCTGCACATCAAATGGCTGCGGCGCCTCGAAGTGAGCGACAAGCCGTACATGACGCGCGAAGAGACATCGAAATACACCGATCTCTTGGGGAACGGGATTGCGCGCCAGTTCACCTTCATCATGGATGCCAAATCGGTGATCACGTTCCCGTCCGGCAACATGAAGCTGCCGGGAGCGGGCTTCTACAACATCACCGGCCTTGCCTGGAGCGGGCGCGGCCGCGTGCAGTCGGTCGACGTGTCGGTCGACGCCGGCAAGACCTGGTACCCGGCGCGGATCGAGGTCGTCGCCGAGCCGATGTGCACCGTGCGCTTCAGTTTTCCATGGATGTGGGACGGCAAGCCGGCAGTTCTGCAAAGCCGCTGCATGGACGAAACCGGATACATTCAGCCGACGCTGCAGCAACTGATCGCAATCCGCGGCGACAACGGCCCGTTCGGCTCGATCTATCACCTCAACGCCATCCAGAGCTGGGCCGTAGCGGTTGACGGGAGTGTGACCAATGTCCACGCGTGATCTGATCGCCGGCACAGCGGCGCTGTGCCTCGCCGCCGCGTGCGCGCTGCCGGCGCACGCCCAGGTGCAAACGCATTACGGATTCGGGACGGCCGCCGCGCCGGCCGATTTGGCCAAATACTTCGCGATTGCGCCCGACGGCTCCGGACTGCCGCCGGGCAGCGGCACCGCGGCCGAAGGCGCCAAGGTCTATGCGGAAAACTGCTCCGCCTGCCATGGGTCGCAGTTGCAAGGCAATCCGGCCAAGGGCATCGGCGGCGACAAGTTGATCGGCGGCCGCGGCACGCTGGCCAGCGCGAATCCGGTCAAGACGGTCGAAAGCTATTGGCCGTACTCCACGACCTTGTTCGACTACGTCAAGCGCGCGATGCCGTTCTCGTCTCCCGGCTCGCTCACCGACGATCAGGTCTACAGCGTCGTCGCCTACGTCCTTTCGCAGGCTCACATCATCAAGCCGGCCGAAACAATGAATGCAAGGACGCTGCCCAGGGTCAAGATGCCGAACCGCAACGGCTTCATCCCCGACCCGCGGCCCGAACTGGCGCTCTATCGTTGACCGGGTTGGCGCCGCTCTGCCGATGACGAGCTACCAGAAGCGGTTGTTCGCGGTCGTCGCAACCGCCTGGCTCGCCGACCAGATCGATGTGGCGCTTCTGGTCTTTCCCTGATCGAGATCGGCTATCTGGAAGGACTATCCAGCTCACGGCAGCGCGCCGCCACACTATTGCAGCGGACGCCTGGTTGAATGGGCGAGACGTGACTTGCGCCGCCCCGCGCCGGGCGAAAGATGGCTCAGGCGGTTTTCACTGCCGATGAACCGGCAATCTGCCCGGGAAACATGCTCACGTGCAGATTCGCCGCGGCGCGTTCCGCCGAGGCGATCGTGTTTACGAGCAGCATGGTCACCGTCATCGGGCCGACGCCGCCCGGAACCGGAGTGATGTACGAGGCCTTCTGGCGCACGCCCTCAAAGTCGACATCGCCGGCCAGCCGGCCATCGGGAAGCCGGGTGATCCCCACGTCAATCACGACCACGCCGGTCTTGACCATTTGCGGCAGGATCAAATTCGGATGTCCGGCCGCCACGACGAGGATGTCGGCGAGAATGGTGAACTGAGCCAAATCGCGCGTCTTGACGTGGCATATGCAGACCGTCGCATCCCGCTGCATCAGCATCAGCGCCATCGGCTTGCCGACGATATTGCTGGCGCCGACGACGACGACATTCTGTCCTTCCAGGGGAATGGCCTCGTGCTCAAGCAGCCGGAGCACTCCATAGGGCGTGCAAGGCGGAAATATCGCCTCGCCGACGGCAAGCGCGCCCACATTGTAGAGATGGAAGCCGTCGACGTCCTTGTCGGGGCTGATGTTGCGCAAGATCGTCGCGACCTTGAACTGAGGGGGCAGCGGAAGCTGCACCAGAATGCCGTGTATCGACGGGTCGCAATTAAGCCGCAGGATCGTATCGATCACCGCCTGCGGATCGCAATCGCGATCGAAATAATGCGGAACGGACCGGATGCCGACCTCGTCGCACGCCTTGGTCTTGTTCCGTATATAGATGGCCGATGCGGGGTCGTCGCCGACTTTCAAAACCGCCAATCCCGGCCTTATGCCGGTCCGCTGCAGCAGCCGGGAAATCCGGACGCGGCATTCCGCGCGAACTGATTTGGCAACGGCTACGCCATCGATCAGGACAGCAGACATTTGATTCTCGATATGATTCCAGGTCCGGCTGGCGGCCGTGCCGATCCGTCACCGCGCCCGGAGCGAATACTACGATAGCAAGCTATCGAAGTTGTCGCTACCTCCGTGCAACAGCGACGGCCGGCTACGGCAGCAAGCGCGTCAGTGCCGCGGCAAACGTTCAAGCACTCTTTTTCTGCGGGGATCGCAGCTCCTCGAGCTTGCTCTCCCACTTCAGTTCGGTGGCAAAGGCCTTGCACTCCTCCGGACTCATGAAGACCGTTTCCTTCTCGGCCGGATAGGAGCGGGTCACCACGTCCTTCATGTAGCGCGTGATCACGTCCTCCATGATCGGAATGAGGTCGGTGTAGATTCGCGAATGGCGCGGAACGTGTTCCTCCCAGAGATGGAAAAGGTCGGAGGAGATGATGTGCACGCCGTGTGCCAAATTGCCGGCGCCGAGGCTCATCACCGGCACCGGCAGCGTCTGCGCCAAATACTCGGCAACCTCGGATGTGGTCACTTCGCACAAAATCGAGAAGCAGCCGGCATCGACCATCGCCTTCGCGTCTTCGACCATTTCCTTGGCGCGCTTGGCAGTCTTGCCCTGGGCCGTGAAGCCGCCGATCTGTGGCATGCGCATCGGCGTAATGCCGATATGCCCCTGCACCGGGATGCCGGCGCGCACGATCGCTTCGATGTTCTTGGCGTGATATTTGTTGCCTTCGCATTTCATCACTTCGGCATTGGCCTCGTGCACGAAGCGCCCGGCGTTCTCGACCGCTTGCTCGGGCGAGACGTGGAAGCTCCAATAGGGCATGTCGACCATGCGCAGCCCGTATTTGGAGCCGCGGTCGATCGCCTTGGCCATCATCATCACTTCGTCGAAGCTCACGGTGACGGTGCTCGGGTGGCCGAACAGGATCATGCCGCCGGTGTCGGAGACGCAGAGAATGTCGACGCCGAGCCGGTCGGCCACGACCGCCGTGCGATAATCGTAAGTGGCGAGTTGCGTGATCGGTTCGCCCCTCTTCATCTTCGCCATCAGCGTATTGATGGTGACTTTCCGTCGTGCCGGCGCGTCTGCCATTATCCGTTCCTCCGCTTCCTTGTCTGCGTATGGGAATGTCTGCGTATGAGAATTCTTAGTTGGATGAAACCGCATGCGGCGCGACAATAGTCAAATATGCACCACCTATCGTATGTTTGCTTGTGACTATGAAGGCGTCCTTGCTGCATGCGCCGGCCGGATCAGCGCCAGGGCGCTCGCGGTCGCTGCTTGGCCGTATCGTAGAACGGCATCGCCGTCCGCTCGATGTTGACGAAGGTCCCTGCGGGATCATGCAGGCGCGTTTCGACGGCAGCGTCGGCGCGGACATAGCCAAGTCCGAGGATGCTTCCCGCCATGATGCTGTCGCACGCCGATGTCACCGCGATTTCATCCGGCGACACTGGCAACTTCAGCGCGTGCGGCGGCGTCCACGGCCAGCGCACCGCGTGGGCCTCCGCCCGAAACGTGATGAGCGCGAGTTGGGGCGCCGCCCGGGCGGTCGAGCGGCATAATCTGCCGAGACCGGCCTCCGCGGGCGAAACCGGCAGGCAAAACTCGTTTTGAAACAGGACAAAGCCCGCCTCGATCCGGAGCATGTCGGCGGCAATGAACCCGGCGGGCCGCGCTTGCGCCGACAGTGCTTGCCACAGATCATGGGCGTCCCGGCGCGCCGCGATGACTTCAAAACCAGCTTCGCCGGTGTATCCGAGCCGCCCGATCGTGCAGGGAATGCCGGCGATCGCGTGGCGGCAAAAACCGAAATAGGGGACCCGCTCAATCGGCCCGACATCGCCCAGGCGGCGCAGGGCCTCAAGCGAGCCGGGTCCTTGTATGGCGAAGACAGCCCTTTCCCCGGCCAGGTCGCGGACATCAAGGTCGGAAGCGGCATAAGCGCACAGATCGGTAATGTCGTTACGCCGTCCGCTCATCACTTCGAACGATTGGACTCCGGTTCGCCACACGGTCAGATCGGCAAGCGCCTGTCCATGCGAGCCGACGCGAAGGGCATAATGGATCCTGCCCTCGGCCAGCGCATCCGCCGGCCGTCCGGTGAAGGTTGCGACGACGCCGCCGGCGCCGGCCCCGGTTACGCGCACGCATTCGAGAAAGGAAAAATCAAACAGGGCGCAATCCGTTCGGCAAGCCCGCGCTTCCGCTGCAGGGTCGCCGTAATCGTCGATCAGCGGGTAGTGTTCGAGCGCCATTGCAACGATGATTACAGCAGCCGCCGGCCAACATTGGCCAGAATCACCGAGCCGATCAGCACCAGCACCACCGACACGATCCGCCGCAATAACGAACGCGGTACGACGTGGGCGAGTTTGGCGCCGCCGGCGGAGCCGATGGTCAAAGCCGCGGCGAGAATGCCGGCCAGGATCGGATCGACGCGACCATAGACGACATTTCCCGCCGTCGCGGCGATCGCGACCGGTAACTGAATCGCTTGGCTCAACCCGACCGCGGTCAGCACCGGCAGCCGCATGGTCATCAAGATCGGCACCAGCACGAGCGGCCCGCCGGTCCCGGTGATGGACGACAGGAATCCCGTTGCGGTTCCGATCGTCAGCAGCGCCCCGTTGGAAACAGTGGCGGCATGACCATCAATCGCTTCCCGCCTGCGCAGCGAGTTCAGTCCCGAGAGAAACGTGAGGAGACCGATAAGGGCTTCGAGGATCCGCGGATCGACAACGCTGACAATCCATGCGCCGGCAAACGCCGCCGGCGCCGCGCCGACACAGAGCCACCCGGTCATGCTCCAGCGGATCGATTTGTGGCGGGCATAAACGGCAGTGCCGACGATTCCGGACAGGATATAGGCGGCGATCGCCGCGGGAATCCCGACGCGGACCGGAACGTCCGCGAGATACAGCATCGCCGGTACCAGAATGACGCCGCCGATCCCGATGCAGCCGATCATCAGGCCGGAGATCAGCCCGAACAGCCCTATCCACGTCAGCACCACTATTCCCACGGGACCCCCACGCTGCTTGCTTGGAGCGCTATCGTCGCCATTGCGTTTGCTGCGATGCAGTATAAAGAGTGAGCAATTGCCACAATAAACAATCTTAGGAATTTCCTTAGACGGCGTCTATTTATCGGATAATATGATGCCGGCGTCGGGAAGCGATAACGCGAGCGGGTCACATGTTCATCAGGCAGTTTCGCTATCTCGTCGCCGTCGCCGAGGAACGCCATTTCGGCCGTGCGGCGCAGCGCTGCAATGTGACGCAGCCCAGTCTGTCCAGCGCAATCAAGCAGCTCGAGCTTGAACTCGGCGTCCCGATCTTTCTGCGCGGACGGGGCCAGCGTTTCCACGGTCTGACCGCGGAAGGCGAGCGCGTGGCGGTGTGGTCGCGTGCGGTATTGGCGTATTGCGACGCCATGCGCAAAGAAGTCGCAATGATGCAGAAAAACCTCACCGGACATCTGCGCATCGGTGCGATGCCTTCCATGTCGCCGGTGCTTCCCTCGCTGATCGAGGCGATGCGCAACAAGTATCCGGGCATTCACGCCGACGTACAGTTCATCGGCAACGAAGCGATGAAGCTTGGCTTGGACAATTTCGCGCTGGATGTCGCGATCACCTATCTCAACAAGGCGGACCTCGGGCGCAAAAACACGCTGCCGATCTTTACCGAACGGCTGAGCCTGCTGGTCCCCGACGTGCCGAAATTTCAGAACCGCGAGACGATTACCTGGAAGGAGGTGGCGGAGCAGCCGCTGGCGATGCTGCGCCCGTCGATGCACGAGCGGTCCTTCCTCGATCAGGCGTTCAAGAGCGTCGGATGCTCGCCGGTCGCACAAGTCGAATCGGAGTCGATCCTGCACCTGATGTTCCAGGTCCAGTTTACCGAGCTGTGTACGATCATCCCGTCGCATTTCGTTCACCTGCCGGGACTGCATCGCGGAACGCGCGCGTTGCCGATCGTCGATCCCATCATCAGTCAGGCGGTCGGATTGTTCTGGGCGGAAGGTGAAATCGTGTTGCCGATGACCAGCGCCTTTGTATCGATCATGCGCAAGCTCTGCGAATCGGGCGAGCTGAGCAAGCGATTGGAAGTCGATTCTCCGGCGGCTTACGATGGCCCGGCCGGCAAGCGTAAGCGGGCGGAACGCGTCTGAAGACGCCACGACGAGTCAACCGGCAGCGGACCTGAGAAAGGCGAGCGCCGCGGCAGCGGGATCCGCCGCAGCGAGCAGCTTCGACGCTTCCAGAATCCTGCGGTTGCCGCCGGCCGCCGCAGCGTCTGCGTAAAAGAACGGCTCGGGTTTGTCGTCGGCGCCGGGCAAGAACCCGAAATCGGTCCGGTTCGAGCGCGGACCCGACACGCAGACAAGAGCCAGCGTCTGCGGCAGGCACACGCTGCGTGCTTGATCGGCGCCTGCCGCGTGCGCCGCGGCATCGAGCACCGCGGCGGCATTCTGGAACCACGCAGCGAGCTCCTCGAGCCCATCCTGGCACGATTGCGGCAAATGCTGCGGCTCGTCGCCGCTCATCAAATCCGCCATCGCATAGGGCAGCCGCTTGGAGAACTTTTCTCGATCGATGCCGCGATGCAAGAGCTCGACCAATATCCAGGCCTCGACTTGGGACGCGGGACGCTCCTGCGGGTCGAAGATGTGCGGCGCCGGCTTGCCGTCCTCGAGAAATTGCATCTCAAGGCCCGGCAGGCGCAGTCCGAGCGATATGTTCCGGGCGAACGGCCTGGTGACAAAGGCGGCATTCGCGGCGTCGAATTCCAGCTCCGTGCGCCGCTCCGGCGAGTCGTCGCTCCCGTAGCTGTTGGCGATGCGCGCCAGCCACTGCACGAGGTTGATGGTTTCCCATCTCGCCTTCGCCAATTCGGCCGCGCCGCAGGTGCCGACCGTTCGCCATGGCGTGGCGCCGACGTTGGATTTCGCGCTCGTATCAGCCGAACTTGTCATAACGGATATCTTTGATGGCGGCGCCGCCGGCGATCAGCGAGCGGATGGTACTGTCGACCATGACGGGCGGCCCCGCCACGTAGGTGAGCACGTCACGGTCGCGGGCGGCCATTTCGCTCGCCGCGACGGCGTGAACCATGCCGCTGGCAAGCTTGAGCAGAGGGAATGCGGCGTGCAGCGGGGTTGCGGCCGCTTCGTCGGACAAGGCAATCACGACGTCGAGATTGCCGTGCGAAGCCGCCACGTAACGCGACAACTGTTCAAGATAAAAGGCGTCCGCCAGCGTTCGCACGCCGAAATAGAGGGCGCCGGCGTGGCTGCGGAAGTGGTCCGCCTGCACGGCGTGGTCGAGGATCGCCATCATACCGGCAATGCCCGACCCGCCGGCGATGCAGGCGATGTTCCTGTCTTCTGCGGGGCGAAACACCGCGCGCCCAAGCGGGCCGAACACCTGCACGGCCGGCTCCCCCTGCAGTTCGTCGAACAGCCAATCGCCGAAGCGGCCGCCCGGCTTGCGCTTGATCAGGAGCTCGAGCCGTTCGCAATCGGCCGCGAAATTGACCATCGAATAGGCCCGGCCTCCGGCGACGCCGGCAGCTTCGATGACGACGAACTGCCCGGCTTGGAAACTCATAGGCGCGGACAAATGCAGGTCGAAATGGGCGACGTCCTTCGTCAGCCTGCGGATTGCGCGAATAATGCCGCGGCGCGCGGCCGGCCGCGCTGCGTCCGCGATCGCAAGTTCGGAGGGCACGCGCACGACGCAGTCCGATCGGGCCCGCGTCTGGCACATCAGGATGTCGCCCTTGTCCGGCTTGAGCCGGGCGGCGCCGGGCGCCTGCTTCCACTGCACGTCGATGTCGCCGGCCATCACCCGGGCGCGGCAGGTGCCGCAGGTGCCGGTGGCACACTCGAACGGCAGAGGGACGCCCTGCCGCAGCCCGGCATAGAGGATCGATTCGTGCTGTCCGCAATCGAAAGTCAGTTCGCCGCTTTTGGCCTGAACCGTTATCTGCATGGCAAACCCGCGGCGCCGCTATTTGAAGAAATCGTCGTCCATGTCGTCCTCGCTGTCGAAATCGTAGGTCAGTTCACCGTCGATATCGGCGAGGATCACCCCGTTCTCGTGCTTGATGTCGTAGGTCTTGAGCGGTCTTTCGGTTTCGCCCTGCATTTCCAGCGTCTGCAGATTCCACGCCCACAAATGCTTCGTACAGGTGAGGACGCATCGGGCGACGACGCCGGATTCTTCCAGCGGTTCCTCCATATGCGGGCAGATCGGCGGAATCGCCCGGAAGCCCGCGCCGTAATTCACCACCAGGATCGGCACGCCGTCGACTTCGAACTTCTTGACGGAGTTTTCGGCGACCTCGGTCGCCTCGCATATGCGTTTCCAAGCCATCAAGACGTCTTCTCGTCAGCCCAAATTTCGGTCGCGGACACTGCGTTGCGTCAGATCGGCCAGTGCGATCCCTTGTCGAGCCGGCGGTTTTCGATGCGCACCTCGCGGCTGAGAAACTTGGCCTTGTCGTCCTCGATCTTGAGCGTATCGAGATATTTGCCGACGATAAACAAGCGGCTTTCCCCGGCGTCGACGTGCGAGTTGATGCCGTCCAAGAGGGTTTGATAGACGATGACCGAACTCACCGCTTTTGCCGATTTTGCCGCCTCGTCGACATCAACCGTATAGACGGACGTATGCCGGCTCAGCGGCGAATGATCGGTATTGTGCTTCGGCAATAGCTTCAACAACGAGGCAAGGCCATCGCGGTCGAGGGCGAGGTAGGTGACGTCCTTGTTGATCTCCGGGCTGAAGGCGCGGATCGCATACTCGAACCGGTCGTCGCAATGAGCGAGCCACTCCTCCCATCGCTGCTGATCGAGCAGGATGGTCGATCGATAGATGGTGTCACGAACCAGCGCTGACGCGTCCACTTTCAATCCCCGTTGGAAATGCTACGGCCCGCCGCGAGGCGACCGGCGTCGTGTCTGTCCCGGCGGGCCGCAAGATGGGCCCGCCGCCTTACGTCGGACTACGGCTACTCCGCGGCAACCGATACCTGTTCCACGAACGGACTTTCGGGCTCGCTCGGCGTCCGATTCATCCAGCGGCCCCATTCCTTGTAGTAGTGCCGCATGCCGTTTTCGTCGTGGATCGTCTGGTCTTCGTGGCGGCCCTGAAGAATGCGGCGCGGCTCGGCGCCCGGCGCCATCGTCGTGCCCTGACCCTGAACGCCGATCAGGTCCTCGTGCAGGTTGCGGCCGAAGGGCCCCCAGATCGAGTTGTGGTGGTTGATGCGCGTGCGGCGTTCCTCCGCCGTATCGCGTTTGAGGCCGAGCCCGCGGTATTCGATCATCACCTTGTCCGGAGCCAGCGGGGTCACGATATCGCACCGAAATGCCGATCCGCGCAGGTTGAAGTTCATGCCCGGAAACAGATCGATCATGTACCACTGATTCGGCGGCAAATGCGGGAACGACAGCGCCGCGCGGGATTCGAAGCCTTCATATTTGTCGTAATTGACTTCGAACGTGCCGACGACGACGTGGCCGTGATCGAACGCTTCGTTCTTGCGCGCAAAATAGGCGTCGTTAAAGCCGGTCACGCGGTTATGGTAGTGCATGAAGTCGTGATAGAATTCGCAGTTGGTGTCGTGCCACAGCTTGTAGTTCGCGTTCACGATCGCCTTGTGATAGTGGAAGACTTCGAGCGGTTCGGCCTCCAGCGACTTGCGCAGGCACTCGAACGCCGGTCCAGCCCAATCCTCCAGCGAGACCTTGGGACTGTCGTCGAGGTTGACCCAGACGAAGCCGCCGAATTTGACTTCGCAGCGCAGCCGCCGCAGCCCGACATCTTCCTTGCAAAGGCGTTCTTGATAGCCTTCCTTCTCGCGGCTGATGTACACGCAATTGCCGCGCATATCGTATTGCCAGGCATGAAACATGCAGGTCATGCGCTTCGGGTTGCCCGAGGGCGAACCTTCCAGGAAGCTGCCGGACGGACGGCGCTCGATGATCATGCCGCGGTGCGGGCAGACGTTGAGGAACGCCCTGATCTCGTTGTCAGGACCGCGGGCCACGATCACCGGCTCGCGCGCAATGCTGACAGTGCGAAAATCGTACGCTTTGGGCAGTTCGGATTCATGACAGACCGGAATCCAGGTCTTCTTGAAGATATTGGCGAGCTCTTCCTCGAATATCTCCTGATCGGAATAAATTCGGCTGTCGACCCATTCCGACCGTTTCAGGTTCGGCTCGGCCAGCCATTGCCGGTGGTTCTTTGCTGCCATGAACGTTCCTCCTGAGGAATTCGAAAGGCGATTATGCCGCAAAACCTCGCTGTTGGGTGTAAGCCCATACATAAGGCGGGCCCGGACGACAAGCCACCTTTCCACGTCCGGGTACATTGAAGTTTCTTATCTATCAATAGATTGAACGCTCACTCACTGGCAGATCGAGACAGCTTTGCGCGCCGGGATAAAGTGGGGACTCTTAATCTGCCGATAGATCAAACGCTCACTGCTGCAGATTGAGCGACTTCGTGTTTGCTCGCGGAGCGTAATCAGACGCCACCTATCATGAGATGGGCAGGATTTATTTTACAGCTATGGCGGGCCAGATGGCATACTGCCCGCCGCGGTGAGCGTCGCACTGGCGCTCGCGCAGGGGGAACGGCCGTAACCCGTACTTCCGGCGTCCTCGATTCATTGGGCGAAGGATAGTGCCAGAGGGCCATAAGTGAAAAGCGGGTCTAGCCGCGACAAGGGAGGATTTGAATGAGCCAAGGAGTCATGGCCGAGGGTGGTGGACGTCGACCTTCGATCATTCCACCGGGCACCGCCGACCCGAAATCGTCCCAGCTCAACATTCCGTTCCGCGATGCCTTTCTGGTGGCGCTGGCGGCGGGCCTTGGCTACGGGTTCGATGCGTATGCCGTCAATATCTTCGGCATGCTCGGTCCGACGCTCGCCCACGACCTCAACGTCACGGTCAAGACGATCGGCCTTATCGGCTCGATCTTTCTTGTCGGCTATACGATCGGGACGGTCGGCTTTGGCTATCTTGCCGACAGGATCGGGCGCCGCGATGCGCTCGGATGGTCGATCATCCTCTACGGATTGACGACCGCCCTCGGCGGCATATCCACCAATCTCTATATCTTTACCGGCCTGCGCTTCCTCACCGGCATCGGCGGCGCCGGCGAACTGGCGGTGGGCGCACCCTACACGGCCGAGATGTGGCCAAAACGGGTCCGCGCGCTCGGCACCGGCGGTGTCATGTTCTCGCTTTACTCCGCCGGATACATCTTCGCCGCCATCTGTGCGCTCTTCATCGTGCCGCGCTTCGGCTGGCAGTGGACGTTCGGATTTGCGATCGTGCCGGCCATTCTGGTCTTCGCCTTCCGCCGCCTCATTCAGGAATCGGTACGCTACAAGCAGGCGCAGGCTGAAATCCAGCAGCACATCAAGGACGAAGGCTACGTTCATCCCCGCGTGAACATCTTCTCGATTCCCGGCGCGTGGCGCCGGATCATCATCGGCTGGCTGCTGTATATCCCGAATGCGTGCGGCTACTGGGGCATCACGGTGTTTCTCACCACGTTCATGGTGCGGAAATTCCACACCAGCCCGACCGACGCCATCTTCTACGCGATGATGTTCTACGTCGTGCAGTTCTTCCTGTCTTATGTCGGCACGGGGCTGTCGGATCTCATCGGCCGTCGTCCGTCCGGCATCCTCGGCGCTGTGATCATGATCGGTTGTACGATCGTTGCGTCGCTGACCGGAAACTTCACGATCTTCCTCGTGTTCGGTTCGATCATGATCGGCATGCTGGGCTGGCTGTGGGGCAACAGCGACACCTACATGAGCGAGTTCTTCCGCACCAGCCTGCGCGGAACCGGCTTCGGCATCATGGTCGGCGGCGGCCGGGTGGCCTCGATCTTCGCGCCCTACCTCGTCGGTTGGGGAATTGCGGTGTTCGGACCGACCATTCCGTTCCTCGCGACTTCCGTGCTCTGGATCAGCACCATCATCGGTTACCTGCTCGGTCCGGAAACGGCCAATCGGGAACTCGAGGAAGTCCAGCTCTGACACGACTCTGACGGCGGCGCTCCGCAACGGAGCGCCGCTTGCTGCGGCGGACCGCCGCGGTAGCCGGCGGTGGGCGCTGGCCGAGCGCCGGTCCGGGTTGCGGGCGCGCGCAGACTGGGCGATCATGCGCGCCATGCGTGATCGATCCCGCCGCTTTGCCGGGCGAACGGCATGACCGGTTACATCCAGGGTCGCAACGTCGGCCTGACCTTTCGCCCGCCCAATCGCGCGCCGGTGCGCGCGCTCGGCGGCTTCGATATCGAGGTCGAGGAGGGGGAATTCCTGTCGATTGTCGGGCCGTCCGGCTGCGGCAAAAGCACCTTCCTCAGCATTCTGCTCGGTCTCATCCATCCGGATTCCGGCGAAGTGCTCATGCACGGCAGGCGCATCAGCGGGCCGGGCAGCGACCGCGCCATGGTGTTTCAGGAATTCGGCCTGTTGCCGTGGCGCACGGTGCAGCACAATATCGAGCTTGGCCTCGAGCTGAAGAAAGTGCCCAAGGAAAAGCGCCGCGCGGCCGCCGCGCGCCTCGTCTCCCTGGTCGGACTGACCGGTTTCGAGGCGCATTATCCGCATGAACTGTCCGGCGGCATGAAACAGCGCGTCGGGCTGGCGCGGGCGCTGGCGACCGATCCGGAGGTCCTGCTGATGGATGAACCGTTTGCCGCGCTCGACGCGCAGACCCGCGATCTGATGCAGGTCGAACTCCTGCGCATCTGGCGCGAGGCGAAGAAGACGGTGTTGTTCGTCACCCATCAGATCGACGAGGCCATCTATCTCTCCGACCGCGTCATGGTCATGAGCAAGCGACCGGGCCGGGCGAAGCGCATCTTCGCCATCAAGCTGCCGCGCCCGCGCGAATACGAGATGAGGGTGACGCCGGAATTCAACGACCTCAAGCTTGAAATCTGGAACACCCTCAAGGACGAGATTGCGGCTTAGCCGATGGCCGAGGAAACGACGGTTCGCCAATCTTTTGCTGCGCGCTACCGCAACTTCCTGCTCGGGGCGCTCGCGGTGGTGCTGTTTTTTGCCGCCTGGCAGGCAGTTTTTCTGTGGGTGCCGTTCAACCCGTTGTTCATCACCAAGCCGAGCCTGATCGCCGCCGGCTATGTCGATCTGATCGAAAGCGGGGAGTTGTTCCACGATCTCGCCGTTTCCTCGGTGCCGTTCTTCCTCGGCCTCGGCGCCGCCGTCATCATCGGCGTGCCGCTCGGCATTCTCATGGGCTGGCGTCCGCGCGTGGGATACGCGCTCGATCCGTTGATGACGATTTTCTACGCCAGCCCGCTGGTGGCCCTGGCGCCGCTTTTGGTGATCTTTTTCGGCGTCGGCGTATGGGGCAAATCGATCATTGTCTTTACCCTTTCGGTCTTCCCTTTCATTTTCAACGCCTATGCCGGCGTGCACGCGGTCGATCGCCTTCTCATCAACGTGGTGCGCTCGCTCGGCGGCGGCGAGTGGGCTCTCTACCGCAAAGTGATCTTTCCGAGCGTGCTGCCCTACATCGTGGCGGCGTCTCGCGTTGCGGTCGGCCGGGCGTTGATCGCCGTGCTGGTCGGGGAATTTTTCGCCGCTTCCGAAGGCATCGGCTTTGCCATTTCCCGTTTCGGCGACATTTTTGCGATGGACCGCATGTTCGGCTGCATTCTCACCGTGATGGTCATCGCCGTGATTCTGACCGAGGGCATTCGCTGGGCGGAGCGCGCCGCATTTCCTTGGCGTGTGGGGCGTTAGAGCATGGCCGAAACGCAAACGCTGCAAACCCCCGTCGTCGCTGCGCGCGATCGCGCCGAGGAGAGCGATGCGCCGGCGCGCAGCCTGTGGCGGCGCATGGAGCCCTGGGCATTTGGTCTCGGCAGCATCGTCGTGCTTTTGCTGGTTTGGCAGTTCCTGCCCTCGTTCGTTCCGATGAAGGCGGGTACCAAGCTGTTTTTCACGGTTCCGAGTCATATTGCCGGCACGCTGTGGCGCATGTTCGCGACCGGCTCGGTCTGGGCGCCGCTCGGGGTCAGCGCGACCGCGTTCGCCATCGGATTGGGCCTTGCGATCGCCGCCGGGTTGCCGCTCGGCATCCTGCTGGGGCGCTCGACCGTGCTCAACGCGATGTTCGACCCGTTCATCACCGCCTTTAACGCCACGCCGCGGCTGGTTTTCCTCCCGCTCCTGATGCTGTGGTTCGGAATCGGGCTGTGGTCGAAGGTCGCGATCGTGTTTCTCGGCGCACTGTTTCCGCTCCTGATCAACACCTACGAAGGCGTGCGCAATTCCGACAAGCTCCTTATCAACGTCGTGCGCTCGTTCGGCGCCAACGAGTGGGACATCGCGCGCCTCGTCGTGCTGCCGAATTCGCTGCCGTTCATCATCGTCGGTTTGCGGCTGGCGATCGGGCGCGCCATTCTCGGCGTCGTGGTGGCCGAATTCTTCGGCGCGCAGGACGGGCTCGGCGTCATCATGGTGCGCGCCGCCAGCGGCTTCCGGGTCGACGTGGTGTTTGCCGGGCTTATCATCTTCGCCGGCCTTTCGCTCTTGATGACCGGCCTGGTTCAGCTCCTGGAAAAGCGCATGAGCCGCTGGCGGCCCGACCACGCCAACGCCGGCTAGTCTCTTATGTTCCCAGTCAAGGGTTAAGAGCATAGAGAGCCACGCCGCTCAGTTTTGTGAGCGGTTTTGGATATGAACGGAAGCTGCACAGAGCCGGAGGCGAGACCGAATTCCGCTCGAGTTGATCCATCATTGCGAGCCTGCGGACCCGCGCCAAGTCGCGAAGTCCGATGGCAGGCTCCGCGAAGCGATCCGGCTCCAGCACAGAGAATTTATGGATTGCTTCGTCGCCCCTTCGGGATTGCTCGCGATGACTCTCCTAGATTCGCGCGAATTCGTTCCACCGAACGCCGCGCCGTCGGCAGCGGTAGCGGTAAAAGCGTCGCGGAATCAGCATGATGCTCTGATGCGGCGACAACGCTTGACAACTTCCGCGCGCCGAGTAGAAGCCGGCGCCGCTCGCTCGTCCGAAGGGCGCTTTCCGGATGCGATCTTGAGAGCGGAGCGAGCGCGGAAGCCCGCGCGCGGTCTCGCACACCGCTCCCGGGCGGCTTTGGGTCCCCGACCGACCGGCACTACGACCGGTCCCCGAGGTGCTCGGTAGACTGTGACAGGCTGATCCGGATAACGCCCGGTGAGGCCGGGTCTCAGGAAGCGCGGGTCTGGAGCTGAGCCGACACTGGATGCGTCCGGTGCGGCGAGTGCCGCGGTGGAGCGCCGGAAGGCGAGCGGGCGCCGCAAGCAGATAAGTTGCGCAGACTGCGCAGGCTTGTCTGCGATAGCCCGCTGCCGCGCCCTGCGCATGTTCAAGCGGCGACGCTTGGATATGTGGTGCGGCCATTGGATGGATGCGTCTCTCGGCGCTCCACCTCCCTGCTTTGTTTGGGAGGTTCTGTTTCGTGCCGTTCGTTAGCAAAGCTCGGATGCGAAAACGCATCGCGAGAACGAGATTGTTTTGC
>JASHOR010000097.1 GCA_030041005.1 Xanthobacteraceae bacterium | reverse complement strand
CCCCGAGACGAAAACACGGAAGGCGGTACCCAACCCGCGCATAAGAGTCTGATCTACCGTCGTCTCCGCCTCGCCTCCGGCTCTGTGCAGCTTCCGTTCATATCCAAAACCGCTCACAAAACTGAGCGGCGTGGCTCTCTATGCTCTTAACTCTTGACTGGCAACATAAGAGACTAGAACGCGAATGGTTCGAGCTTGCGCCCGCGCGATCCGAGCGTCTGCGCCGGCAGGAAACGCTGCAACGAGGCAACGTAAGCGAACGGCAGGTTCCATGCGCGGGCCGCGGCTACGACCAGTTCCATATAGCCCGCCTTCGCCCGTCCCGGCGGGCGCGGCCGCGCCACATAAATGAGCGCCTGGCGGCGGCGACCAATCCAACTCACCGGCTGAATCTTCGCCCGGTATTGGCCGCCGGCAACGTTTTCCCACAGATCAAGTGTGATCCGGTCGCGTGGCGTGATGTGCCACAAGACGCCATGAACCGTCACCGCGGGCGCCGGTTCGACCGAGGCATAGCCGTCGGCGGTTATCATGAAGCAATGATCCTTGAGGGAAGCGACGCCAAGCGGCGTGGCCCAAGGCGCATGACGGCGCATGACGGCGCGGTCCATGTTGGAGCCATAGGCGAAGTGCAGCATGGGAATGTGACGCTCGCGTCACTCCTCGCCCCGACAAGTCACGCAAACTCCATGATCACCGCGTCGACGGCAACGCTGTCGCCCGGCTTGACGCGGATCGTGCGGATGATGCCATCGCGCTCGGCGCGCAAAACGTTTTCCATTTTCATCGCCTCGACGACCGCCAGCGTCTCGCCCGCCTTCACCTCCTGGCCCTCGTTGACGGCGATCGAGACAATGAGACCGGGCATCGGGCAGCGTACGGATTTTTCGCTGTCGGACAGCGTCTTCGCCGGCATCAACCGGGCGTAATGGGCTTCGCGTTCGGTGTAGACGAACACCTTCACCTCGACGCCGCGATAGGCAAGTTCGAACCCGTTCGCAATCGCACGCACGTGCATGCTGACCGGCACGTCGTCGATCAGGCCGGACCACAGTGGCACGGCCGGCTTGAACTCGGAACGCAGGCGGTGGCTTGAGCCGTCCTGGAAGGTTACCGCAATGGCGTCGCCGTCGTGGGCAACGTCGGCGCGGATTTCCTCGGTGGCCATCCAGATTGCGCGCCGCCGCTCGCGCGCGAGCGCCGGATTCAATTGTCCGGAGATCTTGCGTTTGCGCTCGCCGAGCACGTGATCGATGGCGGCAGCGACCGCGGCAATCCTGCGCGCCGCGGCGGCGGCCGGCGCCGTCCGCACAAAACCCCGCGGGAACTCCTCGGCGATGAAGCCCGTGCTGAGCTTGCCGGCGCGCCAGCGCGGGTGCGCCATAATCGCGGACAGAAACGGAATGTTGTGACGAATGCCCTCGATGACGAAGGCATCAAGGGCATCGGCCTGGGCATCGATCGCCTTTTCGCGGCTGCTTGCGTGGGTGACGAGCTTGGCGATCATCGGATCGTAGTAGAGCGATATTTCACCGCCTTCGGTGACGCCGGTGTCGTTGCGCACCGTCACCCCGTCGCGCACGCCTTCCGCGGGCGGCCGGTAGCGCACGAGCCGGCCGACCGATGGCGCGAAATTGCGATAAGGGTCTTCGGCATAGACGCGGCTTTCGACCGCCCAGCCGGAAAACTTCACGTCGCTCTGCCTTAGCTTGAGCGGCTCGCCAGCGGCAACGCGAATCATCTGTTCGACGAGATCGATGCCGGTGACGAGTTCGGTCACCGGATGCTCGACCTGCAGGCGCGTGTTCATTTCCAGGAAGAAGAAACTGCGGTCCTGTGCGGCGACGAACTCGACGGTGCCGGCATTGTCGTAGCCGACCGCTTTCGCCAAGGCGACCGCCTGCGCTCCCATTTCGGCGCGCGTCTTCTCGTCAAGCAGCGGGCTTGGCGATTCCTCGATGACCTTTTGATTGCGGCGCTGGATCGAGCATTCGCGCTCGCCGAGATGGATCACGTTGCCATGCTTGTCGCCGAGCACCTGGATTTCGACGTGGCGCGGATCGGTAATGAATTTCTCGATGAAAACGCGGTCGTCGCCGAAACTCGACTTCGCCTCCGAGCGCGCGCGTACGAAACCTTCCTCGACTTCGGATTTGGAAAAGGCGACGCGCATGCCTTTGCCGCCGCCACCGGCGGAAGCCTTGATCATGACCGGAAAACCGATCCGTTCGGCGATGGCGAGGGCCTGCTTGCGGTCCTCGATCACGCCGAGATGGCCCGGCACGGTGGAAACGCGGGCGCGAGCGGCCGCCTTCTTCGATTCGATCTTGTCGCCCATGGCGGCGATGGCGCCCGGGTTGGGACCAATGAAGACGATGCCGGCTTTTGCCAGCGCCGTGGCGAAGGCCGCACGTTCGGACAGAAAGCCGTAGCCCGGATGCGCCGCCTCGGCACCGCTTTCGCGGCAAGCGGCAATGATTTTATCGATATCGAGATAGCTTTGCGCCGCCGGCGGCGGACCGATCGCGATTGCCTTGTCGGCCATTTCGACGTGCAGCGCGTCGCGGTCGGCTTCGGAATAGACCGCTACCGTTGCGATGCCCATCCGGCGCGCGGTCTTGATGATCCGGCAGGCGATCTCGCCGCGATTGGCAATCAGGATGCGCTTGAACATTCCAATGTCAGACGGCGCGGCCCGGTGGTCCGACTGCTAACATTCGCATTCGGGATTCGGCAGCCTTTGATGCGAATGTAGAATCAAAGGACCATTGGCAATTATAATGCCTTAGTGGAGCTTTGGATTTGACATTTCCTTCGTGAACTTGCGGCTGGGCAGGCAGCGAATGTCAAATCCGCTGCACCAGCCCCTTCCGCTTTGCGGCGCTGTCGCGCAGAAGTCAACGCTCACGCGCATTGACACTGGGTCGCGCCGATGAAAACGTTACTGCTGACCGGCGCCGGAGGGGGGACTTATGCGCATATCATCGGCATTGTTCGTTGTCGCGGCGGCACTGGCGCTGGCGGCATGCTCACAGGGGCCGCAAGGGCCGGCAGGACAACAAGGCGACACCGGACCGCAGGGCCCCCCTGGCAAACAGGGCGCGCAAGGTCCGGCGGGTCCGACCGGTCCGCCCGGTCCGATGGGATCGACGGGTCTGCATTTCGTCCATCACGAGAGCTGCGCCCCAAGCAACAATTGCGATCTGAGTTGCAACCCGGGCGAACGGCTGGTGTCGGTGACCTGCCCCGGTGCGACGATCGTGATTTCGAGAACCGGCGGCATCGATTCGGCCGCGTGCAGCAACACGCCCGGTCCGGCGCTGGCGCTGTGCATGAAGCAATAGGCACGGTGCCAAAGCCCAATCGCCGGGCCTAATGCCGCAGCCACAGCGAGGCGATGAGAGCAATCGCCAGCAGTGCCGACACGCCCTGCCAGAACAGGAGCGGATTGCGCTCATAGAACGTTTGCGGCCGGTGCGCCGCGAGCGGCGTGCGGGCCGGTCCGGCCTCCATCTCCACCGCGAACTCGATCATGTCGCGATAGCGTTCCGCAGGATCGACCGCAATCGCGCGCGCCAGCGCCGCCTGCAGCCAGGCCGGCAGGTCCGGCCGCGGCGCCGACAATGGCGTCGGACGGGTGCGGCGCGCGGGCGTCGTCGCATCCGGATTGCCGTAAGGAAACTCGCCCGTGAAGGCCCGAAACATGGTGACGCCAAGCGCATAAATGTCGGTCGCCTCGTTGCCGGGTTCGCCGGCAAACATTTCCGGCGCCATGTACGCGGCAGTGCCGGGAATGTCCGTGGGCGGAAAGTCCTCAAGCCCGGGCACGCGAACGACGCCGAGATCGATGAGCTTGAGCGAACCCTCCTTTTCGAGAATGACGTTGTCGGGCTTGATGTCGCGATGAATGATACCGGCGTGGTGCAGCGAAGCCACGGCGCGGGCCAATTTGATCGCGATGTTGCGTCCCTCCTCCAGGCCGAGCATTGGGCGGCGCGCAAGCCGCGTCTCCAGAAGCTCGCCCTGGTAGAGCGGCATCACAGTATAGAGACAGGTCTGCCGTCCCGGCGGCAACTCGATGGTGCGACCGACCCAGGGGCTGTTCACCCGGGCACCGACCCATGCCTCGCGCACGAATGCCGCGCGATAGGTATCGACGGCGGCAACTTGCGGCTTGGGGAACTTCAACGCCACCTCGCCGCCTTCGATCTCGTCGACGGCGCCGAACAAGCGCGTATAGCGACCGTCGGAAATCACGACCTTGAGCACGAATCCGTCCACCGTTTCGCCGTCGATCGGCACCGGAACGAGCGGCAATTGCACGATAGCGGCACCGATGTCGGCCGACTCGACAGTCGGCAGTTCGACCACGTCGACCACCAGTGCCGTGCAATTGTCGGTGCTGCCCGATTCAAGCGCCGCGGCAACCACGGCGCGCGCGGAATCCTCGGATGCGGAGCGCTCGCGCAGGATGTCCGCGATCGCGTCTGCGGGAAGGAATGCGTGCACGCCGTCGCTGCACAATAGAAAACGGTCGTGCCGGGCCACCGGCTGCGTGGCGTAGTCGAGCGGCACTTCGGTCTCGACGCCGAGCGCGCGCACGAGTGTGCTCGACCGGCCAACGCCACCGCGGCCTTCGCGTACATGGTCGATGGTCAGGCAGACCAAATGATCGCCGCGCAACCGGTAGGCGCGCGTATCGCCGACATGCAGGATGTGAGCGACGCGGCCGCGCAAAACCAGTGCCGTGAAAGTGCATCCCATGCCCGCCAGCTTGGCGTCGCGATGACCCTGCGCATAAATCCAGGCGCTGAGCGAATTGAGAATCTGCGCTCCGGCGCGCCGCACCTCCATGGTCTCCGGCAGGTCGCAGAAGCCGTCCAGAAAGCCGCGGACTGCCATCTCGGCCGCCACGCGTCCGCCCTTGGCGCCGCCAATCCCGTCGGCGATCGCCGCGACTACGTCGCGACGCGGCTGCGGGAGTTCCGAACCAAAAACCGCGCCGCCAAAATCCTCGTTCTGCTCGCGAGGTCCGGTCTCCGAGGCAAACCCGGCGCTCGCCGTGACGCCGGGCAGTCGTGCTGATGCATGTTCAGCCATCGGGGCAGCCGACCTTCCCGCAGTGCGGGTTCATCTATCGAGGCTGCATCGATCATAAAGGAAATTACCGCCGGTGGACGATGCAATCGTCACGGTCAGATTTCCAGACCGGCGATCGAGACTATAAGTCCGGCCATCAGCGCCTTGCCACCAAATGGTGACATCGCTGATCCGGGCCGGGCGAGAATCGACTTTGCTCCCGTCGTAATCGACGTGGATCTGCCAGCTCGCCCCGCTGTACGGATTGGTGCAGGTGATCACCGCTTGGCCGCGCGGCGGCTGCGCCGCAGTGGGCGAGATCGCGCCGACCGCCAATCCGCCAATTGCTGCGACTGTCACGCACACGACGATCAGCGGTCGCGACTGTCTGTTCATTCTGTGAGCGCATGCACAAACTTTCATCATCCAGTACGCCCCGATGGCCATCGTTGCCTTGAAACATCCCTGACAAGCCGATGGCACGACTTTTGCGATCCCCATGATGCTTGCCTGCGCGTCCGTGCACGGCAGGCAGCGTTGGCTCGCCCGCGCACGCCGGGAGTTTGGGAAAACACACAATGGCACTCTTACCATCACCACAATGGCTCGACACCGGAGATAACGCCTGGCAACTCGCGGCCGCAACCTTTGTCGGCCTGCAAAGCATTCCGGGCCTTACGGTGCTCTATGGGGGCATCGTCAAAAAGAAGTGGGCGATCAACTCCGCCTTCATGTCGATGTACGCCTTCGCCTCCGTTCTCGTCGTCTGGGTCCTGTTCGACTACAACATGGCGTTCGGACCGCAGATGTGGCCGTTCCTCGGCAAGCCGATGCTTGCCCTCTCGGCTTTGTTCACGACCGGACAAGCCACCATTCCCGCCGCCGCCTCGGGCATGCCGCCGCTGGCGTTTCCGATGGCGACACTGGTGTTCTTCCAGTTCGTATTCGCCGCCATCACCGTGATCATCCTCGCGGGCTCGCTGCTCGGCCGCATGAACTTTACGGCGTGGATGATCTTCTGCCCGGTGTGGATGACGCTGGTCTACACCGTGGGAGCGTTCAGCCTGTGGGGCGGCGGCTGGCTCGCCGGCATGGGGGTTGCGGACTTTTCCGGCGGCTATGTCATCCATCTCGCTGCCGGCGTCTCCGGCTTTACGGCGGCGGCAGTGATCGGACCGCGGCTGCAGGCCGACCGTGACCATTTTCCACCCAACAGTCTGCTCGTCACCCTAGTCGGTGCCGGAATTCTGTGGCTGGGGTGGAACGGCTTCAACGGCGGCGATCCGTACTTTGCCAACGCCGATGCGGGCGCCGCGGTGCTTAACACCAACATCGCCACCGCGGTCGGGCTTCTGGTCTGGACGCTGATGGACAAGATGGCCTATGGCAAGCCGTCGGTCCTCGGCGCCGTCAACGGCATGATCGCCGGCCTGGTGGCGATCACTCCCTCCGCGGGCTACGTCAACGGCCTGGGTGCCATCATTGTCGGCATCGTGGCCGGCATCCTCCCCTGGCTGTCGATGAACAAGCTGCAAAAGGCCCGCTTCATGATGCGGGTCGATGATACGCTGAGCGTCCTGTCGACACACGGCGTGGCGGGCCTGACAGGCGGCTTACTGGTGGGACTGCTCGCCGATCCGGGCATGCTGGAATATATCGGCACCGGCACCGACGCCCCCGGCGTCAAGGTTGCGGGTCTGTTCTACGGCGACAGCGGTCATCAACTCCTGCTGCAGTTCTATGGCGCCGCCTTCATTATCGTATTCAACGCGGTCATGACCTTCATCATCCTCAAGATCATCGGCCTCTTCGTGCCGCTACGCATGGACGAGGCGACGCTGAAGGTCGGCGACGACGCCGTGCACGGCGAAACCGCCTATGCGATCGGGACGGAGGGCGAGTAAGCGAACCAGTGGCGCCCGCAAGCAATGGTCAGCGCGCAGTTGTCGTCGCTGACCGATGGCGGCCCTCAATCTCCGGGGCCGCCTTTTTTTGAGTTTCTCGCGATTTCCATGTGGGAGAGCGCCGGCGGTCGATGCCCAGCCGCCGGTTACATCCGGATCGCTTTGCGGCCCGCCCGACGCGCTTGCGTGACGATCCAATCCAGGATTGCGATATCGATGTCCTCGAAACCAGCGGGCAAGCACGGGCGGTTTGGTGCGGCTGGCACGACGATTGGCGACGAGGCGATCGCCTCGGTCAGCGTCTCCAGGCATGTCCTGCGGCTCATTGCTTTGTCGCCTCCGAGCCGTCTGGCGGGCCGCCCTCTCGGAGCGGTTCGCTTTCGTTGACCACCCCCTCGTCCGGGGGGCGACGACTCACACCTTTGCGCTCAAGGACTGTCCCCTCGCAGAATGGCCCGGCCAGGGCATCCCTGCGGCAAAGTCGCGACCGACCCGGAAAGTTCCCGAAAGTTCAGTCAACGTTCTCAGTCGACGTTCAGTGAATGGTACGGTACGGCCATGAAGGCTGCTTTCCGCGCGGCAGGCTGCGATAGTAGATTTTTTCGAGATTTGCTCGACAATCGAACGAATGCACCTTGCTGCCAGAAGATGTTGGAACGCCAGGGCTGGCGCCACGGCCATTACGCTCGTACATTGGTTTGGGAGCACACATTGGGTAACGGAGGTTTCAATGGCGCTGCAGATTAATGATACCGCCCCGGATTTCGAAGCCGAGACGACGGAAGGGAAGATTCGGTTTCACGACTGGATCGGCAACAACTGGGTGGTGCTTTTTTCACATCCGAAGGACTTTACGCCGGTCTGCACGACCGAACTGGGCACCATGGCCCGATTGAAGGGCGAGTTCGACAAGCGTGGCGTAAAAATCATCGGACTCTCGGTCGATCCGGTCGACAACCACAAGAGATGGGCGAACGACATCAAGGACGTCACCGGCACCGCGCCGAACTATCCCATGATCGGCGACACCGACCTGAAGGTCTCCAAGCTGTACGACATGCTGCCGGCGGCGACGACCGGCACATCGGAAGGCCGCACCCCGAACGACAATCAGACTGTGCGCAACGTGTTCGTCATCGGTCCCGACAAGAAGATCAAGCTCGTGCTGGTCTATCCGATGAGCACTGGCCGCAATTTCGACGAGGTGCTCCGCGTCATCGACTCGTTGCAGCTCACCGCCAAGCATCGGGTGTCGACGCCGGCCAACTGGAAACAGGGCGAAGATGTGATCCTCGGCGGCGCCATCAGCGACGATGAAGCGAAGAAGCTTTATCCGGGCGGCTGGAAGACGCCGAAGCCCTATATACGCGTGGTCCCGCAGCCGCGGCAGTAATGCGCAGGCAAATGTTGTAATGCTTAAGGGCGCGGCTTCGGCCGCGCTCTTCGTTTTTACCCGGGGGATCTTTATGGTCGATGGGCCGCGCCATGACGCCAAATTGCAGCCGCCTTTCGCCGACCTTCTCGGCCTGAAGATCACCCACCTCTCGCGCGAGAAGGTCGTGGCCGAACTGTTCGTGCGTGACGAATTGGAGAACAGGATGGGCGTACTCCACGGCGGCGCGGTGATGGCGCTCGCCGACAATCTCGGCGGCACGGCGACCATGGCCAATCTGCCGAAGGGCGCCCGCACCGCGACCATCGAGAGCAAGACCAATTTCTTCGCCGCGATTCCGATCGGCGACACCGCCTATGCCGAATGCACGCCGCTGCATCGCGGCCGCAGCACCATGGTCTGGCAGACGCGGATCACCCGCGGCGATGGCAAGCTCTGCGCCATCGTCACGCAGACGCAAATCGTCATATCAGCAGGAAAAGATTAGAACGCAGGCGCCGCCCTCAGCGATCAAGCTTGATCTGCCGGGCGACATAGTCGGCAATTTCCGCATCATCGGCGCCGCCGCGGTCGGCAAGGCCCGCGACGACGCCCAACCGATCGTCAATCTCGCGGTTCTGGCTCATCTTCCACTTGCCTTCGAGCCGGCTGATCACGAAGCGGAACCCGACGATGCCGCGCAACATGGCGTCGATGAAGGATTCCGGCGCATCGGACAGTCTCCAAGGTTTGGATTCGTTGCGCTCCTGCTGCGCTGTCAATTCGTCGACATGGCGGCGAAGCCACTCGGTGTCCTGCATCGCGTGCGCGCGTCCGTAGGCGTGTACGGCCGCATAATTCCAGGTGGGCACGACCTTGCCGTGCCGCGCTTTGGACGGATACCAGTTCGGCGTGATGTAGCCTTCGGCTCCCTGAAAAATCATCAGCGCCTCCTGCTTTCCGTCAAGGTCCTTACAATGCGGATTGGCGCGGGCGAGATGGCACTCGATCACTCCGTGCGGCCCCTCGTCTTTGAGGACGGTGGGCATGTGGCTGGCGTAAATGCCCAGCGAACCTGCAGAGATGAGCGTCGCGAACGGTCGCGCCCGCATCAGCGCGTGCATCTGCCCCGTATTCTCGACGCGGAAATGGTCAGGCTGGTACACAGTGGCCGCCGGACTGCTTTCGATCGGATTGAATCAATGGCGCCTCCCTGTTTGCCATTTCCAGCCGCCGGTGTCATCGTCGCAGCCTATCGCAACGACGGAATCAGCAATGCCAATGGATGTTCGTGCCGCCGTGGCCTACGCCCCCGGCAAGCCGCTCGAAGTCACGACGGTCAGGCTCGACGGCCCGCGCGCCGGCGAGGTCATGGTCGAAATCAAGGCGACCGGGATTTGCCACACCGACGAGTTCACGCTTTCGGGCGCCGATCCGGAGGGACTGTTTCCGGCCATCCTCGGCCACGAGGGCGCCGGCGTCGTGGTCGAGGTGGGCCCGGGTGTCACCTCGGTGCAGAAAGGCGATCACGTCATCCCGCTCTACACGCCGGAATGCCGCCAGTGCCCGTCGTGCCTGTCGCGCAAGACCAACCTGTGCACCGCCATCCGCGCCACGCAGGGGCGCGGCGTGATGCCTGATGGCACGTCGCGCTTCGCCGCCGGCGGCGAGATGATCCACCATTACATGGGCTGTTCGACATTCGCGAATTTCACGGTTCTGCCGGAAATCGCGGTGGCGAAGATCCGCAGTGACGCGCCGTTCGACAAGGTCTGCTACATCGGCTGCGGCGTTACCACCGGCATCGGCGCGGTTATCAACACCGCCAAGGTCGAGCCCGGCGCCAAAGCCATCGTGTTCGGCCTCGGCGGTATCGGGCTCAACGTCATTCAGGGGCTGCGCCTGGTCGGCGCCGACATGATCATTGGCGTCGACCTCAACCCGGAGAAGAAAGCCTGGGGCGAACGCTTCGGCATGACGCACTTCGTCAATCCGAAGGACGTTGGCGGCGGCCTGGCGGAACTGGTTGCTTATCTCGTCAACATGACCAAGAGCGGGAACGATCAGATCGGCGGCGCCGACTACACGTTCGAATGCGTCGGCAATGTGCACCTGATGCGGGCGGCGCTGGAGAGCTGTCATCGCGGCTGGGGCCAAAGCATCGTCATCGGAGTCGCTGGCTCAGGTCAGGAGATTGCGACGCGGCCGTTCCAACTGGTGACTGGCCGGGTATGGCGCGGCACCGCCTTCGGCGGTGCCCGCGGCCGCACCGACGTGCCCAGGATCGTCGATTGGTACATGGAGAAAAGGATCGAGATCGATCCGATGATCACTCACACCATGCCGCTTGCCGACATTAATAGAGGCTTCGACCTGATGCGCGAGGGCAAATCGATCCGCAGTGTCGTCGTTTATTAGCTGCGTCGCCTTTCGGACACACCGCACAAGTCCAGCAGGAGAAAACAGGGATGCCACGCATCGCCATCATCGAGCGGGCCGACATGAATGCCGAACAGGCGCGCGTGTACGACGCCGCCAAAGAGACCAGCGGCATCGTCGGCGGCCCTTATTACGCCTATATCCGACTGCCGAAATTGTTCGAGGCCGCGCAGCATTTGCGCGGGTCGCTTGCCTCGGGCCCGTTGTCGGCTCGCGAGCAGCAAATCGTCAACATGACCGTCGCCCGGCATTGGAACGCGCGCTATCCGTGGTTCGCGCAGGTGCGCCGCTCGCGTGCCCTTGGCATCGACCAGGCGGTGATCGATGCCATCAACACGCGGCAGACACCGAGCCTCTCCGATGCGCGCGAGCGCACCTGCTTTGCCGTGGCGCGCCAGCTTCTCGCCAACAAGGGATTGACCGACGACAGCTACAAGGCCGCCGAGCAAACCATGGGTCTCGAAAGCCTTGTCGCCCTGGTCGCCATGATCGGCAGCTTTTCCATGACCTGCATGACAGCCAACAGCTTCGCCATCGAGCCGCCCGCAGACAACCCGACGCCGCTCGCACCATAGAGGGCGCAATTGTGTGCGGGACGGCCGGCCCCGGCGCCGAGACGGTCGGCCGCGACGAGCCTCGCCCGACAAAGACCCCCTTCCCTCTCTCAGGAACCACGGCCTGAAGTCGGCCGTTGGCTTGCGGACACGTCGCTTGCCCGGCATCCGCCACCGCAGTTCACTTTCGCTTTGCCGGCAGCGGCCACGCCGTCACCTCGATGTTGATGGGGGTTGCGGGCACCTACCTCCCGAATAGCGCGATCTTTCTCACGGCCGCGCGGTCAATCCACCTGGGCCGTCGCCATCTTGATCCACTTCGAGGAGGCAAATCCAGCCGAACGCCTCGCAACCGGTCCGCAGGCGAAGACCCTTGCCGCCTTTCCTCACACTTGCCTGCGCGTTAGATTTTCTCGGCGACAGGTCCTGTCAGCAAAGATGCCGGCCAAGAGGCACCCTTCCCGGGAGGATCACGATGAGCGAGCGTAACGCCAGCCTCGCACGGTTCATTGCCGCTGTGACCATTTGGTCTGTCCTGCTCGCGCCCGCGACCGCCGTTGCGCAGACCCCTGCGGTCTCGTTCGCCGGCAAGACGGTGAATCTGATCATCGGCTTTGGCGCGGGCGGCGGCTATGACACTTTGGGCCGGGTCCTCGCCGATCATTTCGGCGCCCATTTGCCGGGCAAGCCAACCGTAGTGGCGCAGAACATGCCAGGCGGCGGCAGCTTCCGCGCCGCAAGCTACGTCTACAACCAGGCGCCAAAGGACGGCACCGCCATTGCGCTGATTTCACGCGACGCGGCGCTCGGCCCATTGACCGGTCAAGCGGGCGCGCTGTTCGACGCGACCAAATTGTCCTGGCTCGGCACGCCCCTGACAGAAACCAATATCTGCATCGCCAATCGCACGTCGGGAGTCGAAAATGTGCAGGACCTGAAGAAAAAGACGCTCATTGTCGGCGATACCGGTCCAGGCACCGGAACCCACGCCTACCCGAAGGCGCTTAACGCCATTCTCGGCTTCAAGTTCAGACTGGTCGGCGGCTACCAGTCCACCGCGAACGTATTTCTCGCCATGGAGCGCCACGAGGTGGACGGAATTTGCGAAAGTCTCGACAGCGTGAAAGCCCGTCGGCCGGACTGGATTCCTTCCGGCACGGTTTCGGTGCTGTTTCAGGGCGGTATCAAGCCCAGTCCGGAGCTTAAGGGCGTGCCATTCGTGGTCGATCTGGCGCACGACCCGAAAGACAAGCAGGCGATCGAATTTCTCTACATCGGCCAGGGCATCGGCCGGCCCTTTATCGCCCCGCCAGATTTGCCGCCGGCGACACTGAAAATGCTGCGCGACGCTTTCGATGCCACCATGAAGGATCCGGCATATATCGACGGGATGAAGAAACGCAGGTATTCGCTTGATCCCGAAAGCGGCCCGGAACTCGAAAGGTTGATCGAAAAAGCCTATGCGACGCCGAAGACAGTCATCAATCGTATCGCGGCGTTGATCCAGTAGCGCGGGCGCACGCCGCAAGCCTGCCTCCCGCTGCGCGCAAAGCGCGGACGCTCGATGCGGCCACGTGGTTTTTGTGACCCCTTAACGCGCGGTCCATCCCCACCCGGCGCCCGCGATCTTGCCAGCGTCGCCCCATAGCGGGCCGAAAATCCAAAGCTTCTCCTCCATTTCGCGGGCTCCCCAGGTCCACACCTATCCAGTGGCGTTGACGACAGTCACCGCTGTCGGCGCCGGCCGGAAGGCGCGAAGCCAGCGCTGCCGGCGCAGGAACATTTCGCTAACGCGCGGGTTCAAAAGCTGAGGAGCCGTCTTCGGCTCCCCTAGAGGAGTGCCCCCAATGTGCGATTACAGTCTTCATCTCGTCGCCTCACGGCCGGCTGAAGTCGGTGACAAGCTCGTCTCGACCGATTTCGCCCGCTCGATCACCCGCGGATTCTCGGCAGTCGGCGAGCCGAACGTCGCGGTCTGCCTGCTGCCGGGCACCGAGATCGCCTTCGAAGAGGAAGTTCATTATGACCGCGCTTTCAGCCTCTTCGGCAAGGCCCGCGTCGAGCACAAGGTGGCTCGGTTCCGCCAGGTCAATATGGACGACCCGCACGTCCATCACGACGCGCTCGAATTTCCGGGCGGCCAGATCGTGATGGTCACGCGGCTGATGCCCGGCCAGCGTGCCACCGTGCTGCAACTGCCTGCGACAGCGCAAGAGCACGACAGGGAGAGAGCCCCGCAGCACGCGCGGCCATTCGAGCTGGTCGACCGCTAAGCGGAACGACGACACACGCGTTGTCAGCGAGCGCGGCCTCACTGCGGCCGATTTGAGGCGGTGAAGCGACCCGCTTCACCGCCAGAGGTGGTTTTGGTCGCATTGGCCGAGTGAAAAACTTTTCAAAATGCGCGCTTGCCGTGAGCGACGATAATGGCGGCATGGCTGTCATCCCAGGCGCGCGCAACCCGGCTCATTCCCGCCTCCTGCATCATGCCGATATGCGTTTCGATGCCGCCATATTGCTGAAAGAGATCATAATCCAGGAACGGCGCGCCGGGCTTGAGCAGTCCGGCGATACCGCGATAACAGGCGGCGATGGTTTCAAGCTTGCGCAGATTGTGAATGGCGATCGCCGAAACGATCAGATCGAACGGTCCGCCGACCGTGCGGCTCCAGCCGGGATCACTCAGATCGCAGAGCGCAAACGATAGCTGGCCGCCAAATCCTCTGAGATTGTCGCGGGCGCGCGCCAGCATCAGATCGGAAAAGTCCTGGAGTGTTACGCGCGCATTGGGAAAAGCGCGCAGCACTTCTTCCGTCACAAATCCGTAACCGGCACCGATGTCGAGGACCGCATGCGGCGCCTCCGGCGACAGCCGCGCCATCTCGACCATCTGCCTGATGCGCGGGCGACGTTCGTCATCGCGGCTCTCATCGCGCTTGATCCATTGGTCGACATAGTGTTGCGAATGCCAATCGTGCGGTGCGTGTTCGTGGCCGTGGGTGTGGCCGGCGGTGCCGTCTCGATGCTCGTGGTTCTCTGCCATCGCTGAAGTCCTCCGACTGGGCAAGATACGGCCTCTTCGGCGCGCTGTCTGCCGGTGCCCGGGATAAAAACAGCGTAAATGGAATTACCTGTCTTGGTCCGGCCCAGCGCGAGCGGTCCGATTCCAACATTCGCATCTCGTTTCGGCACGCCGTCGTGCGAATGCCGCTCCACGAGGCCCAACCGGTCATGAAGATTTGATGCGAAGAGGATGACCGGAACGTTTCGCCGCCGTGCAATAAGTCGTAACCTCGAATGGCACATTCGCTGGGCGTAACGGATCATGAAATTCTCGCTTCAGGTCAACGGCCGCACGCATGACGTGGACGTCGATGCCGACACGCCGCTGCTCTGGGTGTTGCGTGACGAGATCGACCTCAAGGGCACAAAATTCGGTTGCGGCGTCGGCCTTTGCGGCGCCTGCACGGTTCATCTCAACGGCGCGCCGGTACGCTCGTGCTCGCTGCCGGTCAGCGGCATCGGCAACGGGGCGATTACGACGATTGAAGGGATCGGCGATGCGCCGGTCGGCGCCCGCTTGCAGAAGGCATGGATCGACATTGACGTGGTGCAGTGTGGCTATTGTCAGGCTGGCCAGATCATGTCGGCTGCGGCGCTGCTCGCGCGCACGCCGGCACCGAGCGACGAAGACATAGATGCGGCGATGAACGGCAATATCTGCCGCTGCGGCACCTACTTGCGCATCCGCAAAGCCATCAAAGAGGCAGCAAAGACCAATCTAGGCAGTGAGTCGGGCGCAACGGCCGCGAGGAAAGGGACGTAGCGATGCTGGGCGAACGGCATCTGGCAGATTCGGCGGTTGGATGCACTCAAGGCAAGCGGCACAGCGCGGCAGGCGGCGCTTCGCGCCGCGATTTTCTCAAGGTGAGTGCCGCGGGCGGCGGGCTTCTGTTGCAGTTCAGCCTCCGGGGAATCGCCAAAGCCGCAGCAATGGATCAAGGGGACGCCGAGCCAAGTGCCGGGCCGATGATGTCCGCATTCGTGCGCATCGCGCCGGATAACATCGTGACGATCGTGGCCAAGAATCCCGAGATCGGCCAGGGCATCAAGACCATGCTGCCGATGCTCATCGCCGAGGAGCTCGACGTCGATTGGAGCCAGGTCCGCACCGAACAGGCCTTGCTCGATCCCGCTCTCTACGGACGCCAACACGCCGGCGGCAGCACGGCAACGCCGCAAAACTGGGAGCCGATGCGCCGGGTCGGCGCCGCCGCGCGGCAGATGCTGATCAGAGCGGCTGCCCGGCGCTGGAATGTGGACGAAAGCGAATGCGAAACCACGTCGGGACAGGTCGTGCAGACGTCGACGCGACGCGCACTGACCTACGGCTCGATCGCCGCGGACGCCGCGAAATTACCGGTTCCCGATTTGCGCAGCGTCAGTCTCAAAGATCCGACGACCTACAAAATCATCGGCCATTCCACGCCGGGCGTCGACAGCCCCCGCATCGTCAAGGGCGAGCCGCTGTTCGGCATCGATACGGTCGTGCCGGGCATGCTCTATGCCGTATTCCAGAAATGCCCTGTGTTCGGCGGCAAGGTGGCGAGCGCCAACCTCGACAGAATCAAGCAATTGCCCGGCGTGCGCGATGCGTTCGTGGTAGAGGGCGGCCCCGACCCGCACACGCTTTCGCCCGGAATAGCCATCGTCGCCGACAAATGGTGGCGTGCGGAAAAGGCGCGGCGACAGTTGCAGGTGGAGTGGGACAAAGGTGCGGGCGCGGCACAAAGCAGCGCCGGTTTCGCCCGCGAGGCAGCCGCCTTCGCCGCCAAGCTGCCGCAGCACACGCTGCGCGACGACGGCAACCTGACCAAGGCATTGACTGAAGCCGCACACGTGATCGAAGCCGCCTATGCCTATCCGTTCCTCGCCCATGCGACGCTGGAGCCGATGAACTGCACCGCACGCGTACAAAACGGCACGGCCGAGATTTGGGCCCCCACGCAAGCCCCGGAACCGGGCCGCAAGCTGGTTGCGAGCGCGATCGGTCTCGACGAGCGAAACATCACCGTTCACATCACGCGCTCCGGCGGTGGCTTTGGCCGGCGGCTCGCCAACGATTACATGGTCGAGGCGGCCTGGATCGCGAAAACGGTGGGCGCGCCGGTGAAGCTCATCTGGGATCGCGGCGACGACATCCAGCACGATTTCTACCGGCCGGGTGGCTTTCATTTCCTCAAAGCCGGCTTGGACGCCGACGGCAAAGTCATCGCCTGGCAGCAGCATTTCGTCAGCTATGGACGCAACGGCAAATTTGCGCCATCGGCGGATCTGTCGCCGGATGCTTTTCCGGCGAACCGCGTCGCCAACCTATCTTATGGCGCTTCCCTCATTCCGCTCGTCGCGCCGACCGGGCCGCTGCGCGCTCCCGGCGATAATGCGCTCGCTTTCGTGTTCCAATCCTTCATCGACGAATTGGCCCACGCCGCGGGTCAGGACCCGCTGCAATTTCAGATCGATCTCCTCGGCAAGGACGAGGTGCTGCCGGGTAAGGGCGCCGGATTCAACACCGCGCGTGTACGCGGCGTCCTGGAGAAAGTGCGCGAGGTTTCCGGTTGGGGACAACGAAAGCTGCCCGACCGCACCGGCCAAGGCGTCGCCGTCTATTACAGCCACCTGGGCTACTTCGCCGAGGTGGTCGAGGTCGCGGTAGCGCGCGACGGCGCCGTCAAGATCAACAGAGTGTGGGCAGTCGGGGATATCGGCAGCCACGTCATCAACCCGACGGCCGCCGTGAACATGACGCAAGGCGCCGTCCTCGACGGCTTCGCCGAAGCGCTGCTTCAGCAGGTCACCATCGAGGGCGGCCGCGTCGTGCAGGGCAATTTCGACACCTTCCCGCTGCTGCGATTGACGCAAGCCGCTCCGATCGAGGTGCATTTCCTGACCACCGATTATTCTCCGACCGGTCTCGGAGAGCCGCCGCTGCCGCCGGCCATTCCGGCGCTTTGCAACGCGATCTTCGCCGCCACCGGCAAGCGGATTCGTTCACTGCCGATCGATACGGCGCAGTTGAAGGCGTGACAGACGCGGCGCCCACGCGCGCCGGGACGCATCGTACCGCATGTCGCGCGCCGGCCGATGCGGCCTGAGCGTTTTTCTGGCATAGTGCGGGGCGAGGACGATCGCATCACGATCGTCAATGGGCGCGGTAACGAATATGGTGAAAACTGGCGCAGCCATACCGGACGGCGAAGTCACGGTCATCCCCTCGACCTGCAGCGAGTGTTCTGTGCATTGCGGCTCGCTCGTCCACGTCCGCGGCGGCGAGATCGAGGACATCAAGCCGAATCCTGCTCAACCGCTGTCGAAAGGCGCGTTCTGCATCAAGGGATTGAAGGGTTCGACCGGCATCACGTATTCCGAACGGCGGCTCCTCTACCCGCTCCGCCGCACAGGCGCGCGCGGCGAGGGCCAATGGGAGCGCCTCTCCTGGGATGAGGCGTTGGACGAGGCCGCGGATCGATTTGCCAAGGTACGCGCACAATACGGACCGCTCGCGCTGATCGGCGCTTGCAACAATGTCTATTTCGGCCGCGGCATTGCCGTCGTCATGCTGATGCGTTCGCTCGGCTCGCCGAACTGGATGATCAATCAGGATCTGTGCGGCGGCTGCCGCGCCGTGAGTCTGCGCGCCACAGGCCTCGACATTACCCGCGGCGAAGACGTCGACCGCGCACGCTGCGCGCTGGTGGTCGGCCGCAACTCCTACGACGCCGATCCGATCGAGTGGATCGCGCTGAAGAACCTGAAAAAGCGCGGGGGGCAGATCATCGTCGTCGATCCGAAGCGGATCCCGTCGGTGGGCCTCGCCGACCTGTGGCTGCGGCCCAAGCCCGGCACCGACGCCGCGATTGGCCTCGCGATGATGCAGGTGCTGATCGAGGAAGGGCTCTACGACCGCGAATTCGTCGCGCGCGCGACTTACGGGTTCGACAAGCTTGCCGAGCGGGCGCGCGAACTCACGCCGCAGCGGGCGGAAATGCTGACCGGAGTTCCGGCGAGCGACATCGCGGCGGCAGCGCGCCTCTATGCGCGAGGTCCCTCGACCTTCGTCAGCGGCCACGGTATCGACGCCTTTTCCGGCGGCGTGCAGACCTTTCGCGCCTTCCACTGCCTGGTTGCGATCAGCGGCAATATCGACCGGCCCGGTGGCAATCGCCGGGTCAAAAGGCCGAGAGGCTTTTTGGATAATCTGCACGTCGTGCACGATCCGCGCTTCCGCTTGCCGAGAGCGATCGAGGAGCGAACCCTCGGCGCCGACCAATTCCCGCTGTGGGCGGGCCCGCGCGGCTGGCAGACCGCCTGTCATAATCCGACCGCCATCGACGCGATCCTGACCGGCAAGCCATATCCGGTACGCGCCATGTATGTCAGCGGCGCCAATATCGTCATCACCTATCCAAACACTCCGAAGACGGTAGATGCGCTGCGCTCGCTCGATTTCCTCATGGTGGCAAGCGACACGCTCACCCCGACCGCGGAATTGGCTGACATCGTGGTGCCGAAGACTACCGCGCTCGAGGAGGACGAAATTCGATTGCAGCCGAGCGGACCATTGATCGCGATGACCCAGGCGGCGGTGCCGCCGCGCGGCGAGGCGCGCAATGACTTGCAGATCGCACGCGGCCTGCTCACGAAGATGCAGGAGCGCGGCGCCGCAACGGCCAACTTTTTGCCGTGGCGGAGCCAGGACGAATTCATCGAATTTCTGCTCGGCGACTGCGGCGTGACGCTGGGCATGCTGCGTCGCGACGGCTTCGCGCAGTTTCCCTATTCATGGGAGGACTTCGAAAAATTTCCTTCGCCCACCGGCAAGATCGAACTTTACTCGGAGGCGATCGCGGCGATCGGCGTCGATCCGCTGCCGAACTATGTCGCGCCGGCCCGCGAGAGCGCGGATGCCGAAATCAAAGCGCAATTTCCGCTCACCCTCCTCACCGGCGACCGCGAGAAGACCTATCATCATTCGCGCTTTCGCGATCAGCCATGGGCGAAGAAGATCTCACCGGACCCGCGCCTGCTCATCCATCCGACGACGGCGCGGGCCATGGCGGTTGCCGACGCGCAGTGGGTCCGCATCGAAACGCCGGGAGCGCGCGGCTCGTGCAGAGCAAAGGTCAAGATCACCGAAAGCACGCCGGAAGGCGTCGTGTCGACCGGCATGGGATGGTGGCGCCCAGGCAGCATGCTGCCCGGCAGCGGCGCCTTCGACGTCAATATCAATGCCGCGATGACATATGACGGCCCTTGGGACCCGATTTCAGGGTCGGTCGACTCTCGCGGCATCCTTTGCCGCATCGTTCCCCT
>JASHOR010000096.1 GCA_030041005.1 Xanthobacteraceae bacterium | reverse complement strand
CGCCGGCGGTTTGGCGCTGTGGGAACTGACCAGTCGGTTCCTGGTTGCCAACGCGCTTTTTCTTGCCGCTCCGTCGGAAATCGTCGAAGCCATCTACAATCTCGCGCGCAGCGGCCAACTCTGGCGCGACGTCGGCATCAGCGCGGCAGAGTTCGCGCTCGGTTATCTGATCGCCGACGCGCTCGGCATCGCACTGGGTTTCGCCATGGCGGCGAGCGTGACGACCAAGCGCGCGCTGCAGCCCTGGGTCTCGGGGCTTTACGCCACGCCGGTTATCGCCCTGGCGCCGTTGTTCATTCTCTGGTTCGGGATAGGCATCTGGTCGAAGGTCGTGGTGGTGATCTCGCTGGTCATTTTCCCGGTCGCCATCAACACCGAAGCGGGCTTGCGCACCACCAGCGAGCGGTTGATTGAAATGCTGCGATCCTTCGGCGCCACGCCGCGGCAGATTTTCACCAAGGTTTCGCTGCCTTCGGCCATCCCGTTCATCCTGACCGGCCTGAAGCTCGGTATCGGCCGCGGCCTGATCGGTGTGGTCGTGGCCGAACTGTTCGGCTCGCGCGCCGGGCTCGGCAACCTGATCAGCCAGTCGGCCGACGCCTTCAACATGCCCGAACTGTTCGCCGGCGTTGTCCTGCTGGCCATTGCCGGCATCGTCATGACGGCCGGCTTCGGCTGGCTGGAGCAGCGACTGGTGCCTTGGACCCGGGATTAGCATGGCCGCCAAGCTGGCAATTACACGCTTGAGCAAGCAGTTCGGCGAACTGGAGGCGCTCCGCGGCATCGATCTTGCCGTCGAGCGCGGCGAATTCATTTCCGTCGTCGGGCCAAGCGGCTGCGGCAAGACGACATTTCTGCGCATCGTCGCCGGGCTTGAGCAGGCGACGTCGGGTGACGTGCTGCTCGACGGCCAAGCCGTGCGCGGGCCGAGCGGCGACCGCGGCTTCGTATTCCAGAGCGACAATCTGTTGCCGTGGCGCAGCGTGCTGGCCAACGCGATGATCGGGCCGGAAATCGCCGGCCGTGCCGGTCCCGACGAGCGCCGGCATGCGATGGGGCTCCTCAAGCTCGTCGGGCTGGAAGGCTTCGAGCACTACTATCCGCGCCAGCTTTCCGGCGGCATGCGCCAGCGCGTCAATCTCGCCCGCGCGCTGGCCATCGATCCGGAAATCCTGCTGATGGATGAACCGTTCTCGGCGCTCGACGCGCAGACTCGCGAAATCATGCAGACCGAACTGCTGCGCATCTGGGAGGAGGGGCGCAAGACCGTGCTGTTCGTCACCCACCAGATCGACGAGGCGGTCTTTCTCTCCGACCGCGTTCTGGTGTTCGCCCGCCGCCCTGGGCGGCTGCAGGCGGAGGTCAAAATTCCACTGCCGCGGCCGCGCTGCTTGCCGCTCAAACGAACCGGCGAGTTCGTCGGACTGGTCGATCAGATCTGGCGGATGATCGAGGACGACGTGCGCGCCGCGGCGCTTTATGAGAATGCGTAAGCGCCGGGCCAACCGGCTGGGGGCTGCGGAGGGGAGTGACAGCCCGCCTGCAGCCATCTTGCCGCCCTCGACCGGGCGGCCCCCGTCGGGGCAGATTGCCACGTGCCCCTTCGCGCTCCCTTTTCACGGACGCCAAAGCGAGGCATCCTAGGCCTGAAATCTCCGCGTCCTGACCGCGGCCGGCGCTCCCGTGCCGCGAGTAATGACGATGGGGGTGGGCAAATCGGCAACTCGCCTTGTGGAGGAAACCATGACCAATCGCATTACTCGCCGCGGTGTGAATGTCGGCATCGGCGCCGCCCTGATCTCGCCCGCATTGTCTGCGGCACCCGTCTTCGCGGCCAGCGGCAAACCCATCACGATCGGCTTTTCCATGGCGCAGACCGGCTCGCTCGCGGGCGCGGGCCAGCAGGCGCTGCTCGGCGCCAAAATCTGGGAAGAGGACACAAACGCGAAGGGCGGTCTGTTAGGCCGGCCGGTCAAGCTCGTCTATTACGACGATCAGACCAACCCGTCGAACATCCCCGGCATCTACACCAAGCTCATGGATGTCGATAAATGCGACCTGGTCATCGGGCCTTACGGCACCAACCTGGTCGCCCCGGCCATTCCCACCGTCATGCAGAAGGGCAAGGTCTTCATCGGGTTGTTCGCGCTCGACGCCAACGGCCAATTCCACTACCCGAAATATTTCTCGATGCTGCCGGCCGGGCCAAGCCCCAAGCAGTCGTTTACCGAGGGATTCTTTCAGGTGGCGGCGGCGCAGAAGCCGAAGCCGGCAACTGTCGCGATCGCGGCCGAGGACGCGGAGTTCTCCCGCAATTCGGCCGATGGCGCCCGCGATAACGCCAAAAAATTCGGTTTCAAGGTCGTCTACGATAAGCTGTATCCGCCATCGACGACGGATTTCTCGCCGATTATCCGCGCCATCCAGGCCACCAACCCCGATGTCGTCGTCATCTGTTCGTACCCGAACAGCTCGGTCGGCATGTTGCAGTCCGCCCACGAACTGGGCTTGAAACCGAAGATGATTGGCGGCGGAATGGTCGGATTGCAGTACACTGCCATCAAGAGCAAGCTCAAAACCGAGCTTAACGGCATCATCAATTATGAAACCTGGGTGCCGTCGCCGAAATTGATGAAGCCGGCTGCGGCGTTCTTCAAGAAATACCAGGCACAAGCGCCCAAGCTCGGCATCGATCCGCTCGGCTATTACCTTGGCGGTTGGGGTTACGCCTATCTGCAGGTGCTGGCCGACGGCGTGACCGGCTCGAAGAGCCTCAACGACGACAAGATCGCCAATTATCTGCGCGCCCACACGTTCAACACCATCATGGCGTCCGGCATCAAGTTCGGCAAAGACGGTGAGTGGACCAAATCGGAGATGCTGCAGGTGCAGTACCGCGGCATCACCGATGCCGCGAACCTCGAGACCTGGCGGGGCATGAGCTACCAGACCGTACTCGAGCCAACCGACGAGAGGACGGGGAAGGTCATTTATCCTTACGCCAAGGCGCTAAGCTAGCCGCGAACGACGACGAAGCAACAAAGCAACAAAGCAATCCAGAATGCCCTGTGGTGAGCTGGATTGCTTCCCTTCGCCGCGCTCGGGGTCGCAATGGCGGATCAAATCGAGCGCGGACTCACTCTAGGGCGGCCCTCGCCCGGGAGGGACATTCATGAAGAAGCACATCACGCGCCGCAGCGTTAACGTCGGCGTCGGCGTCGCCCTGATCGCGCCGGCGCTCGGCCCGGCTCGGGCCTCTGCGCAAGCCAAACCCATCCGGATAGGCTTCGGCATGGCGCTCACCGGTCCGCTGGCCGTGAACGGCCAACAGGCCTTGCTCGGCTCCCAGATCTGGGCGGAAGACGTCAACGCCAAGGGTGGACTGCTGGGACGCAAGGTCGAGATTGTCCATTACGACGACCAGTCGAACCCATCGAACGTGCCTGGCATCTACACCAAGCTGCTCGATGTCGACAAAGTCGACTTGGTCGTCAGCGGCTACGCGACCAACATGGTGGCGCCCGCCATTCCCGTCGTGATGCAAAAGAACAAGATGATCATCAGCCTGTTTGCACTCGACGCCAACGCCACGTTCAAATACCCACGGTACTTCGCCTGGATACCGACCAGCGGGGCGCACCCCAGACAGGTCCTGACCGAAGGCTTCTTTCAGGTCGCGATACAACAAAATCCAAAGCCGCAGACGCTTGCGATCGCCGCCGAGGACGCCGAATTCTCGCGCAATGCGGCAGACGGCGCGCGGGCAAATGCGAAAGAGTACGGGTTCAAGATCGTCTACGACAGAACCTATCCGCCGGATGCGACCGACTTCTCGCCGGTGGTGCGCGCCATCCAGGCCGCCAATGCGGATCTGGTGGTGATCTGCTCATATCCGTTAAGTTCGGTCGGCATTGCCCAGTCCGCCAACGAGCTCGGCCTGAAGCCGAAGATGTTTGGTGGCGCCATGGTCGGTCTGCAAGCCGTCGCCATCAAGAACAAGCTCAAGGGCAAGCTCAACGGCATCGTCAACTACGAAAACTGGGTACCGTCGCCGCAGTTGATGGCGCCTGCGGCGGATTTCTTCAAGAAGTACCAGGCGCGCGCGCCCAAGCTCGGCATCGACCCGCTCGGCTACTATCTCGGCGGCTGGGGTTATTCCTATCTGCAGGTGCTCGCGCAGGCCGTCGAAGGCACCAAGAGCCTCGACGATGGCAAGCTCGCCACCTATCTGCACAGCAATGCCGTCAACACCATCATGATCGATGGCGTTCGTTTCGACGGCAAAGGTGAATGGGTCAAGGCGCGCCAATTGCAGGTGCAGTACCACGACATCACCGATGCCGCGAACCTCGAGACTTGGCGCGGCATGAGCTACCAGACAGTGGTGACGCCGGCGGAGGATGCTACCGGCAAGCTCATCTATCCCTACGCCAAGGCGCTGAAGGCGTAGGCCCAAGATCCTCCTCCATGGAGGATGCGATCAATGCCGCGGAGGGCGGGAGAGTGTCTGGCATGCTTTTTCCCACCTCGCTTGTCGGCTCCTACCCACAGCCGGAATGGCTGATCGACCGCGAAAAGCTGTCGAAGCAGGTGCCGCGCGTGCGCGCCGACGCCCTTTGGCTGGTGGCCCCCGACAAGCTTGAAGCGGCGCAGGACGACGCCACGATTCTCGCCATTCGCGATCAGGAACGTGCCGGACTCGACATCATTACCGACGGCGAGCAACGGCGCGAGAGCTACTCCAACCGTTTCGCCACCGCGCTCGATGGCGTTGACGTGAAAAATCCCGGCACCACCATCAATCGCAGCGGCAGGCTGATCCCGGTACCGCGCATCGTCGGACCGATCCGGCGGCGGGCGCCGGTCGGGCTGCGCGACCTCCAGGTGCTGCGCGCCAATACCGCGCGCCGCGTCAAGGCGACCGTGCCGGGGCCGTTCACGATGACCAAACAGGCTCAGGACGACTATTACAAGGACGAGGAAGCCGTTGCGCTCGCCTACGCGGACGCGGTGAATGCCGAGATCAAGGATTTGTTCGGCGCCGGCGCCGACGTGGTGCAGATCGACGAGCCGTGGATGCAGCAGCATCCGGACAAGGCCCGCCAATACGGCCTCAAGGCCCTTGATCGCGCGCTCGACGGCGTCCGCGGAACGGTCGCCGTGCATCTCTGCTTCGGCTATGCCGCGGTCGTGCACGACAAACCGTCGGGCTATTCGTTCCTGCCGGAACTGGAAAACTCCAAGGCGCAGCAGATTTCGATCGAGGCGGCGCAGCCCGGGCTCGATCTTGCGGTGTTGCGCCAATTGCCCTCGAAAACCATCATTCTCGGCGTCATCGATCTGGCGGATATGACGGTCGAGACCCCGCAGATCGTTGCCGACCGCATCCGGCGGGCGCTCGGCCACGTGCCGGCGGACCGGGTGGTGGTTGCGCCGGATTGCGGCATGAAATACCTGCCACGCCAGGTGGCCTTTGCTAAGATGAAAGCGATGGCCGAGGGCGCGGCGCTCGTCCGGCGCGACGTCGAGGGAACGCCGGTTTCGCCCGCGTGACTTTTGCCGCTCGGGAATTTGGAAGGAGATCACCATGGTTTATGTGACCGAACAGACATTGACCGACGTTGTGCGCAAACGCTGGAGCGACATTCCCGATCCGCGCCTGCAACAGGTGATGCAGGCCCTGGTCAAGCACCTGCACGCCTTCGTCCGTGAGATCGAACCAAGCCAGGCGGAATGGGCGACCGCGATTGATTTCCTGACCCGCACCGGAAAGCTGTGCGACGACAAGCGTCAGGAGTTCATTCTGTTGTCGGACGTGCTCGGCGTGAGCATGCTCGTCGATGCCATCAATCATCGACGGAGCAGCCAGGCGACCCCGAGCACGGTCGAGGGCCCATTCCACGTCCCCGGCGCACCGCCGATGGCGAATGGCGCCAACATGGCCGCCAATGCGCCCGGCATTCCTTGCTTCTGCATCGGGAAGGTACACGGTGTCGGCGGAGAGCCGATCGTCGGCGCCGCGCTCGATCTGTGGCAGACCGACGGCGAGGGCTTCTATGAGGCGCAACGCCCGGGAATCGACGGCGTATGGATGCGCGGTCTCTACCGTACGCAGGGCGATGGTTCCTATCTGATCCGCACCGTGGCGCCGATCGCCTACACCATCCCGATGGACGGCACGATCGGCGAACTCATGAACCGCACCAACATGAGCCACATGCGGCCGGCCCACATTCATTTTGCCCTCGATGCACCGGGCTATCACGGCCTGGTCACCCACCTGTTCCAGGCCGGCGACAAATGGATTCAGAACGACGCGGTCTATGGCGTGAAGGAGCCCCTGATCGTCGAGTTCAAGAAGCTGCCGGCGGGCAGCAAGGCGCCGAGCGGCGAGATCATGAACGAGCCGTTCTATGTCGTGAACTACGACTTCGTGCTCGAGCGCAAGGCGCAAGCCGCGGCGGCGTAGGTGCCGCCGGCAGGGACTTCGCTGCGCGTGACCTCATCCTCGCCGCAGCGATGAGGTGCAGGGGACGGAGTGCGCAAATTGCGCGCACGTGCTCTACGCATTCGCATCGTCGGCGTGCCTCCAGGCGAAGCCCCGCTTTGGGTGCGTGAGAAATGGGCTGGACTTGAACTGCCCCTTGCCGCCGGCCAACGCGGACCGCAGCGCGCGTAGGAGCCGGGGTTCTGTCGGGCGCGGGCAACCTGTTCGCCGCCGTGTGGCGGCTATTGCTTGGCCGGTTGTCGAGACGATTCGGGTACGCGGTCGAAGCGAAATAGAGGAAGCGCCGCCCCGTGGACGATATCAACGCCACGCTTGATTGCTAATGTTGTTTCTTGAGCGGCGAAAGAGGACCGAAGTCCGCCAACAAATGAAAATCGCGATTCCCGACGACTATCAGGACATGGTGGATCGGCTGCAGTGCTTCGCCATGATCCGCCAACACGATGTGGCTCGTTATCGCGAACCGGCCCGCGATCTCGATCAATTGGTGGAACGGCTGCGGGACGCCGACATCGTCGTATCGATCCGCGAGCGCGTGCATTTCTCCCGCGCGCTGCTCGAACGCCTGCCGAACTGCAAGCTCATCGCGCTGGTCGGCCGCAATTCGCAACGGATCGATTTCACCGCCGCGACCGAACTCGGCATTCCGGTCGCGACTGGCACGAGCAATTCCCCGGTGGCGCCGGCCGAACTGACGCTGGCGCTGATCGTCGCCTCGCGCCGCAACGTCGCGCTGGAAGCCGGGCGCATGAAGCGCGGCGACTGGCCGTGCACGCTGTCGCACCGGCTGCGCGGCTCGACGCTCGGCATCTATGGCTTGGGCGCGATCGGCTCGCTGGTGGCCGAGGGCGGCAAGGGCCTCGGCATGAAGGTGCTGGCTTTTGGGCGGAACAAGTCGCGGGAGAAGGCCGCGGCCGCGGACTACGAGTTCGCCCGATCGAAAGCCGATTTGTTCGAGCGCGCAGATGTGCTCTCGGTCAGTATCCGTTTGCAAGGCGAGACCAGGGGACTCATCGGGGCCGACGATTTTGCGCGCATGAAGCCGACCGCGCTGTTCGTCAATGTGGCGCGCGCCGAGCTGGTGGCGTCTGGCGCCTTGCTCGACGCGCTGCGCAAGGGTCGGCCCGGCTATGCCGCGGTCGATGTCTACGAGGAAGAGCCGATCATGGGCGGCGAGCATCCGTTCCTGAAAATGCCGAACGTGCTGTGCACGCCGCATCTCGGCTGGGCGGAGTGGGACAATTTCGAGCTTTATTTCCGCGAATGTTTCGAGCAGATCCAAAAATTCGAAAAGGGCGAGCCGTTGCGGCTTGCCAACCCTGCGGTCAAGCCGCGCTTTGCTGCAAGTCCCGCCGCCTGACGCCGGCCGGCACGCGAATGTTGGAATCCGACCGCCACCCCGGCGTAGCTACACAAAGGCGTGCTGCTTCCACGGGATGAGGGCGCGCTCCGCCCAGTTGACGCCGCGGTTGAGCAGAACCGCCAGCGCCGCGATCACGATGAGCGGCGCAAAGTATTTGGCAAGCGAGAGCGTCTCGCCGTAGAACTGAAACATATAGCCGATGCCCGTCGCCACGATCAGTAACTGGCCGACGATGATGCCGACGAGCGCGCGGCCCACGGCGATGCGCAGTCCCGCGAAGATATAGGGCAGCGCCGAGGGCAGCACCACGATGTGCAGGATTTCGCGCTTGGTGCCGCCGAGCGAGCGCGCGACTTCGACCAGAAAGCTATCCGCCTCTTTCGCGCCGCTTTCGACGGTAAGCAATTGCGGGAATACCGCCGACACAAACACGAAGACGATGAGGGTGAGGTTGCCGACGCCAAACCAGGCAATGAACAGCGGCAGCCAGGCGATGTTGGGAATCGACCAGAACACGAAGATGTAAGGATCGAGGACGCGGGCCGCCGGCCGGAAAATTCCGAGCACGAGGCCGAGCACCGTCCCGACGACGAAGGCCACGACGAGGCCGACAGCGAACGGCCAGATGGTCTGCAGGGTGGCGCGGACCAATTCCCCCGTGGCGGTCAGCCCGATGAAAGCGGTAAAGACGGCCGCCGGCGCCGGCAGGATGATGGGCGGCACGTTCATGCTCACCACCTGCCAGATCGCCAGAAAGACAATCACGGAGAGGGTGCCCAGCAGATACTGATTGCCGCCGATCGCGGCGGCGATCGATTTGCCGTTCTTGGGCGGAGTTCCCGGGAGAAGGTTGGTCGTATCGGTCATAGCTCCTCCTTGATGCTCTGCCAGGCGATGCTGCGCAGCCGCGCGAATTCGGCCTCCGCACGCGCATCGTAGCTGTAGCGCGGCTGCGGCAGCTTCACCTCCAACACCAGTTTGATCCGTCCCGGCCGGCGACCCATGATGACCACCGTGTCGGAGAGATAGATCGCCTCGTCGAGATCGTGGGTGATGAACAGCACGGTGCTGTTCACGCGCCCCCATAGCGACAGCAATTCGTCCTGCAGCACCGCGCGGGTCTGCGCATCGAGCGCGCCGAACGGCTCGTCCATCAGCAGTATCTCAGGCTGGCGCACCAGCGCGCGTGCCAGTCCGACGCGTTGCTGCATGCCGCCCGACAGTTGATGCGGGTAGTAGCGCTCGAAGCCCTTGAGTCCGACCAGCGCCAGCGTCGCGTGGACGCGGTCCATCTCCGCTGCGGTCAGCTTGGGCCGATGCACCTGCAGTTGGATGCCCAACGCCACGTTGGCTTCGATGGTTTTCCACGGCATCAGGCCGATCGCCTGAAACACCATGGACATTCTCGGGCTCGGGCCGGTCAGCGCGGCGCCGTCGAGTCTGACTTCGCCGTGATCCGCCGGGATCAGGCCGGCCGCCATGCGCAGCAGTGTTGTCTTGCCGCAGCCGCTCGGACCGACGACCGTGACGAAACGGCCGCCGCCGAGCTTAATGCTGAAGTCGGCCAGCGCCAGCAAGTCTTCGCCGCTTGGGCTGCGGTAGCTCTTGCGAAGGTTGACGAACTCAAGCTCAGGCATGGCTGGCGGACTCGATCCGGACCGAACCTACGCGTAAGGGCCCGCCGGCCGGCCCGGGCCAGTGAGCGGCCGACTTATTTTGCCGCCGCGGCCTTGCTGCCGTACCAGTCCGGAATGTCCGGCAGACCGGGAGTGCCCTTGACGACGCCCATCTTGTCGAGCGCGGCCTTCAACGGGCGTGTATCATAGATGTCGGCGGGCTTGGAAAGATACTGATTGCCGCTTTCGCTGCGCAGCTTGAAGAACAGGTTCAGGACCTTCTGCGTAGCCGCGTAGTTGATACCGCCGTTGACAGAGAAATATCCGCCATCGTGGAACAACTTCCAGGCTTCGTGTAGCTGCTGGTTGTTCAAGCCGGCGGCCTGATAAATCTTGCCCGCCGCCGCTACCCACGAATCGGCATTGTTCTCCCATTGACGATTGGCATCGAGCATCATCTTGACATAGCGCGTCGCGATAGCCTGATGGCTTGCCAGCCAATCGGTGCTTGCGACCACGACAAGCCGCGGCACCGGCGGAGTGTGGCGGGACGTGTGAGCGACCAGAACATGCACTTGCTTGGTGTAGCCCTTGGCCTGCGCGAGCATGACGCCGAGGTGCGACAGATTCGCTAGCTGCGTCCGGCCGGTATCCAAGGCTTCCAGGCGCGCGGCGTCGGCGCCGGATATCGCCGTCCATCTGAACGCATCGGGTTTGAATCCCATGCCCTCGACTGTCATCTGCGCGTTGAAGCGCTGCGCACCGCCCAGGCTGGCAACCCCCCAGCTCTGGCCCACTGCGTCCTTGAGCGTCTTGTACTTCTTGAGGCCCAAGACCTCCTCGTCGCCGTAAGGCGTCATGACCATCAGGATCTTGATCTTGGCGCCGGAATAGATGCCGCCCATGACCGAAATGATGTCGCTGGTGGCCACTTCGGTATTGCCGGTCACCACCGCCTGCACGCGCGCCGGTCCGCCGCCGCCAAGCTTCGGCCCCGCCACATAGGTGAGTCCATATTTCGCGAACAGCCCCATTGCGTTGGCCATTGCGTTGAACGACAGCGAGGGGTCAGGAGTCGGCTCCAGCTCCGTGGCGGTGATTGCGGTCGGAGCGCCCGCGGTCTGCGCATTGGCGACCGTCAATGCGCTAGCGGCGAGCGTGGCCGCCGCCGTCAACACAGCCGAGGCCGCAGCGCGACGTAACAGTGCAGTGGCTCCGAGCATCTTTTTCCTCCCTCGCGAGTTTATTCATTCGCGGCGGGTCGGCGTCGCCGGCAAAACCCTTGGAAACCGAGCCGATCCGCCAATGAGATCTACGCCTTTGCTATACCTTTGCCGGCTAGGGGAGTTCCATGCGGCAGGTCAGCCCATCCGGTCAAGGCCCGACCAAGGCCATCTTACGTCGTTCGCAAGTCGTATATTCGGGTGCTTCCGTGACGATCCGGGGGATTCCGCGCTGCGACAGCGTCACCGTGACGGGAGGCGACAATGGCCGAGGAAGCGCACCATAGCGGTCCCGATCTGACCCTCGGCGTAGCCCGCGGCGCTCTCGTCAATGGGCGGCTTGCCGGGCACGTCGGCGACGAGGAGGTGCTGGTTGTCGAGGTCGGCACCGAACTGTTCGCGATCAGCGCCCATTGCAGCCACTACCATGGGCCGCTCGCGGACGGCGTGGTGGCCGGACACACCGTCCACTGTCCGTGGCATCACGCCTGTTTCGATCTGCGCAGCGGCGAGGCGGTGCGCGCGCCCGCTCTGAGTCCAGTCGATTGCTGGAAGGTCGAGCAGGACGCCGGCAAGATCTTCGTCAGGGAAAAGCGCGAGCAGCCGAAACCGCAACGCGCCACGGCAACGGACGCCCCCGGCTGGATCGTCATCGTTGGCGGCGGGGCGGCGGGATTTGCCGCGGCCGAGATGCTGCGGCGGCGCGGCTTCGGCGGCAGTCTCGTCATGCTGAGCAACGATGCGGCGGCGCCGGTCGATCGGCCGAACCTGTCGAAGGACTATCTCGCGGGCAGCGCGCCGGAGGATTGGTTGCCGCTCCGCCCCGACGCGTTCTACACCGACAACGACATCGCGCTGCAACTTGATGCCGAGGTTGTCGGCATCGATGTCAAAGCGCGCGAGGTCGCGGTCGCGGGCCGGAAGAATCTGATCTATGACCGTCTCCTGCTGGCGACCGGCGCTGAACCGGTCCGCCTGCCGATTCCCGGCGCCGACCTGCCGCACGTCCATACGCTGCGAACGCTGGCCGATTGCCGCACCATCGTCAAAGCGGCCGAGAGCGCTCGGCGCGCAGTCGTGATCGGCGCGAGCTTCATCGGGCTCGAAGTCGCTGCGTCGCTGCGGGCGCGCACCATCGACGTTCACGTCGTGGCGCCGGAAGCGCGGCCGATGGAACGCGTACTCGGGCCGCAGATGGGCGATTTCGTTCGCACGCTGCATGAAGAACACGGCGTGGTCTTTCATCTGCAAAACACCGTGACGGCAATCGACGGCCGTCGCATCACGCTCAAGAGCGGCGGCGTCCTCGATGCCGATCTCGTCGTCCTCGGCGTCGGCGTACGTCCGCGGTTGCGATTGGCCGAACGGACCAACCTCGCCATGGACCGCGGCGTTTTGGTCAATTCCTTTCTGCAGACCAGCGCTCGCGGGGTCTATGCCGCAGGCGATATTGCGCGCTGGCCCGATCCGCATACGAGCGAAGAAATCCGTGTCGAGCATTGGGTCGTGGCCGAGCGCCAGGGCCAGACCGCAGCGGCCAACATGCTGGGATTGGGCGAGCGGTTCGATGCCGTGCCGTTCTTCTGGAGCCAGCATTATGACGTGCCGATCAATTATGTCGGACACGCCGAGCAGTGGGACGACATCGCCATCGAAGGCGACATCAAGGCCAAGGACTGCCTGCTGCGATACAAGCGCAAAGGCCGCGTGCTCGCAGTCGCCTCGATATTCCGCGATGTCGACAGCCTGCAGGCCGAGCTGGCGATGGAGCAGGCGTCCGCCTCATAGCGCGGGCGCCAGTCCGAGCAAAGCCGCACGAGGGCTACGCTTGCGGCGGCTTCGATCTGGTGCGATTGGGCCCGTTGCTCCGCTCCAGCGCCGTGCGGTCCCATTTCGCCAGGTCTGCCGCCGCGGCGTAGGTTTCCTGCAAGAACGACAGCAGCAACGCGTCCGGATCGCGCGCTTGCCGCACCGCGTCGTAGAGCAGGATGAATTGGCCGACATCCTTGTTGTAGCCGCCGTCGGACATGCTCAGGCGCGTATCGCCGTAACCGTCCGGCTCTGGATAGGCATAGACATAGTACGCGGCGTGGCCGAGGCCGCCATTGCCCGGCCAGAAGCCGCAGCTCGAGCATTCATGCGAGTACGCCTCCGCCATCACCCAGTCGGCGACGTTTGGCGTATGGCCTTTCGGCGGCGGCGAGGTGCGGCCGGAGAAACGCGTGACTGCCAGATCGAAGCTGCCCCAGAAGAAATGCACCGGGCTGACCTTGCCGAGGAATCTCGATCGAAAATCGCCCATGACCCGCGCGGACTGGACCAGCGCCTGGTGGAAGCGCGCAACGTACTTTGGATCGTATTGCGCGTGCGTGCGATCCTGATCGAACGCGATGCAGTTTTCGATCTCGCAGGGCATCGTCCAGATGTGCGCGTCGATGCCGAGACGACGCAGCCGGGCCATGAACTCGTCGTAGAAATCGGCGACGGCCATCGCCTTGAGCGCGAAGCTTTCGCCACGGCCGTCATTCGTTTCGATGTTGAGCCGGTGGTTGGCGAGATCAAATACGATATCGAAGACGGTCCCCCGATAGGGGATGGCGTGCTTGGCCAAGCCGCGAGCCGTGACGTGAAACGTCACGTTCCACCAATGATTGACGAGCGGCGTCAGCGCGAGGATGGCCTTGCCGGCAATTTGCGTCCATAGCTGCAGCGTATCGCAGGTCTCGCTCCACGCCGACAGCGGCAAATCGGGCCATTGTGCGTTTTTGCTCATTGCACCGATCCTGCGCCGTCCCGTTTGAGCAACGGGGAAATCAGCTCTTCATCAAGTCCCCGAACTTCGCCAGCGCCTCGCGTCGCTCCTCGACCGTCGGCATGTTCACCGCCGGGAATTTGTCGCGCCAGTGCCAGGGGCGGCAGGCGTCGATCACGGCGCGGCTGTTGGTGTAATCGCCCGCCGCCTTGCGCTCCGGCTCGATGCGCGGATCGAGCGGCGTCGACCAGGCGCCATGGATGATGTCGATGGAGCTGGCCGGGTCGGATCGCGTGATCAACGCCCAGATCACTTCTTCAAGATTTGAGACGTCGATGTCGTCGTCGACCACGATGACGTAGCGCCCGCAATAGGCGCCGACGTGACACTGCGCGGCGATATGGCCGGCCTGCTTGGCGTGACCGGGATAGCGCTGCCTGAGCGCGACCGCGAGCAACAGCCGCGCATTGCCGACTTCGTGCGCCCAGGCGGCGGTGATGCCGGGCACGCCGGCTTTCTCGACATTCTCGCGCAGCAGCGCCGAGCGCACGATGGCGCGATAACGGCAGATCTCGTCCGGTGGGCGTTGCGGTACGCAGCCGAGCAGGATCGGCTCGTTGCGATGGTAGATCGCCTTGACATCGATCACCGGCTCCGGCCGCTCGTCGGACGCGTAATAGCCGGTCCACTCGCCGAACGGGCCCTCGGGACGCATATTGCCCGGCTCGACGAAGCCTTCGATGACGATCTCGGCATTGGCCGGTATCGGCAGGCCGGTGATCGGTCCCTTGATCACCTCGACCGGTTGTCCGCGCATGCCACCGATGATGTCGAGTTCGCATACGCCTGCCGGCACTTCGCTCGAGCCCATGAGAAAACTCATCGGATCGCCACCGCAGACGATGGCGACCGGCATGCGTTCGCCGCGCGCGGCGTATTTGTCGCGCATCACCCGACCGTGCTTTCCGGGCGAGATATAAAAACCGAGAGTCTTGCGGTCGTGGATCATCACCCGGTAGGTGCCGCAATTGATCCAGCCATCGTCGGGATCGCGCATGATGTTGTAGCAGCCGGTGCCGATGTAACGGCCGCCATCCTGCGGATGCCATTGCGGCGCCGGGAATCGGGTCACGTCGATCGCGTCGCCGGTCATGACGTTCTGCATCACCGGGCCGGATTCGATGTATCGCGGCGGAATGCGCCGGAGCATGCCGGCGTGGTTGACGCGAAAGCTCTCGCTCAGCTCCAGCTTCGACAGCTCGGAGGGAAGGCCGAGAGTCATGTTTTTGCGCTTGCCGGCAAAAAAATTGACCAGAAGCCTGCTGCCCGGAAACGTTCCGGGCACATCTGTAAAGAGGAAACACGGCGCATCGTCGCCGTGCGCCGACATTTCCGCCACCATGCCGATGTCGCGCTCATAGGAGAGACCGCGGACCTCCTTGACCTCGCCGAGCTTGCCCGCCTCTTCGAGCCATTGCCGCAGATCGTGATAGGGCAGATATGGCGCGGCGTTCGAGCCGGCAGCCGGCGCCGCTTCGTCGCCGCCGATCGGCGTGGATATCGGGTCGGGCATGCAATCCTGCTTGTTCATCCGCTCCGCCACGGCTGCGATTTTACGTTGCCGGCGAAGTGCCTATATTGCTAGGCAATTCCCCGCAGCAACCGCGAGTGATCCTATCATGCCGGATGACGCCGGCTCAAATCTGCTGCAAAGCTGGATCGCGCGCGCCGTAGAGCGCGCGCCGGACAAGCCGTGGGTCATTGCCGCCGATGACGGGCGCACCGTCACCTACGGGCAGTTGCGCGAAAGCGTCGGACGCTTCGCCACGTTCCTGCAAGCGCGCGGCATCGGGCGCAACGATCGGGTGGCGCTGCTCGCCAACAATTCAATCGAGCAACTGCTCTGTTTTTTCGGCGTGATGGCCGCGGGCGCGACGATTTGCACCATCCACGTCGAAATGAACCGCAATCAATTGGGCAACATTTTCGAGCGGTTGAAGCCGCAGCTCATTTTCTATCAGGACGGCTTGGGGCTCGATGATCTGGTCGACGCTGCGGCGGCACCGCATCTGCGCATCGGCCGTGCGGACCAAGCTCAGCCGGGAACGCTGTTCGCCGAGATGGCCCGCTGTGCCCCAAGCCAGCCGGCGGTCACGGCCGGTCCGAATGACGACGCCGTAATTCTCTTCACCTCCGGCACCAGCGCCAGGCCCAAGGGCGTGATTCTCAACTTTCGCGAATATCTTCTCAACATCGGCCCGCTGGCCGAAGGCTTCGGCATCACGGCGGACGATCGGCTTTACGATTTCCGGCCCTTCAGTTGGAACTCGGCACAGACATTGGGGGCGCTTTCCGTCGTCAACCGCGGCGCGACTTTGGTGCTGGCCGGGAAATTCACGGCCAGCAGGTTTTTCCAGCATCTGCGCGATCACGCCGTGACCATCGCGGCCGGCAATCCGACCACGATCAATATCCTGCTCAACAGCGAGCAAAGCGCGCGGCGCGACACTTTGCCGAAGCTGCGCTACGTCACCTCAAGCTCGGCGCCGCTCCTGCTCGAAGATTGGAAGCGGTTCGAACATAAGTTCGGCATTCCGGTCGCGCAGGGCTGTGGCGCCAGCGAGGTGAGCTGGATTGCCGCCATTCCCGGCGAACAACGGCGCCTCGGCAAGGTCGGGCGTCCGCTGCGCTATCACGATCTCGCCATCGTCGATGCCGAGGGCCGTCGTCTGCCCGCTGGCGAAATCGGCTATGTCGAGCTAGGCGGGCTTGGCGATCATGCGTATCGCTACCTCGGCGAGGACGGCGAGGCGAAAATCCACAGTCGCGGCCGTTTTCGCACCGGCGATCTCGGTTCGCTCGACGCCGACGGCTTTCTGACGCTGGCCGGCCGCGAAAAGGAACTGATCATCCGCGGCGGCGCCAAGATTTCACCGCTCGAGATCGATTCGTTCCTGATGCAGCACGCAGACGTGATCGAGGCCGCGACTGTCGGCGTGCCGGACGCGATCTACGGCGAGGAAGTGGTCAGCTACGTGGTGATCCGGCCCGGCGCCGCTGCCGATGCCGGCGAATTGCTGCGCTATTGCGCGACGCTGCCGGCCTTCAAGGCGCCGAAGCAAATTGTGCTGAGCGACGCGCTGCCGAAGACCGAGCGCGGCAAGCTCGACCGCAAGGCGCTGGCGGAAAAATGGTGTCGTGAAGCGGGGAGGTAGCTTCTGCTCCGCTGCGGCGCTGTCTTGCATCAAGGGCGGACGTCGAAGATCATGTTGAACGGCGTTTCGGTGGCGCGACGGAACCGCGTAAAGCCGGCTTCGGACGCGACTTGGCGCAATCGGCGCTCGCCGGCCTGAGCGCCGAGACCGAGCGCCACTTCCTGCGACAGCGACGCCGGCGTGCAGATGAAGGTGGAGGCGCCATAGAAGACGCGCCCGACCGGATTGATATTGTCCTTGAGATTGTCATGCGCGAGCGGCTCGACAATCATCCAAACGCCGTCCTTGGCCAATGTCTCTTTGACATGCTTCCCTGCGCCTACAGGGTCGCCCATGTCGTGCAGGCAATCGAAGAACGCTACGAGATCATAACCGTTTGCGGGAAAGTCTTTGGCCATGGCCTGCTCGAAGGTAATGCGGTCGCCGACGCCCGCTTCCTTGGCCAAGTACTTGGCGCGCTCGATCGAAGGCGCGTGATAATCAAACCCGAAGAACTTTGAATTCGGATAGGCCTGCGCCATTACGATCGTGGAAGCACCATGGCCGCAGCCGACATCCGCGACCTTGGCTCCCGCTTTGAGCTTGTCCTCGACGCCATCGAGTGCAGGAATCCAGCTTGAAACCAGATTGGCGTTGTAGCCGGGCCTGAAGAAACGCTCCGTGCCTGAGAACAGGCATTTCGAATGCTCGTGCCAGCCGACGCCCTTTCCGGTTCGAAATGCCTCGGCGACTTTGGGTTCGTCGAGGTAAGTGGCCTGCACGACGTCGAATGCGCCGGCAAAGAAAGCCGGCGACCCTTCTTCGGCGAACGTCATGGCCTGCTCCGGCGAGAGCGAGAACGTATTCGTTTCCGGATGATAGTCGATGTATCCGGAAGCGGCCTGGCCCGACAGCCATTCACGCACGTAGCGCTCGTGTAAGCCCGTTTTCTTGGCGAGATCGGACGAGGTAACCCGTGCACCGTCGGCCATCGCCTTGTAAAGGCCGAGGCGGTCGCCGAGCAAAATGCTCGCGCCCGCGATCGCGGCGCCGAGGTCGCCTACAAGTTTGCCCACCAGCTCATTCAATCTGTCCGGATTTGGATCACGCATTGCTGCTTCCTCCATCGACCAAGCTGTCGCGAGACGACCACAGACATGCGATGCATGTCGGCTTACCCGAGTCGTCCAAGGAGCGGACTCGGCAGGCATCGGCTGCCAATCGCAACACACTGGTTGTTCAGGCCCGTTCAGCCTATCGATCGGCTCACGATGCAGCGGTCGTCGGATCGATCTTCTTTCTTACCCGCGTAATCTTCGTTGCCGGAAAGCCGCTGATTCCTGCGTGCCTGAGGATGATCGCCTCATCCTTGGCAAGGTAGACGCAGAACGTCTTGTCGTCGGCAACGTAGCTCTCGACCCACTGAATATCGGGACCAAGCTGACGCAAGGCCTCATTCGATTTTGCTGCCGCGCCGCGCAACTGCTCGCGTTCCAAGTTTCCGACGTGCGGAATATCGCGTTCGATGATGAACCTTTGTAAAGCCATCGCTTTCCTCCGATGTCGCATATGCCCTGCTCATGGCATGCGCGGCGGAAAACAAGAAGAAGGCTTGCTCAGATCAATTGCCTGCCCGGATCATGCTCTCCTTGCGCGGATTCAGCATGTCTCGCTTCAAGGGCGGCGCATTAAAGACTACACGATTTCACCCGGCCGTGAAAGGGGGGTGCCATGATGGTTTCGTTGGCCACTCCCGCGTGCGGGAAGCGACTTTGACGACGCTGCCGGCCTTCAAGGCGCCGAAGCGCATTGTGTTGAGCGACGCACTGCCGAAGACCGAGCGCGGCAAGCTCGACCGCAAGGCGCTCACCGAGCGGTGGAACCGCGAGCGGGCCGGTTAGCTGAGCTGGGGACTTGCGCACCGCCGCGCATCAGCGAAACGCGCCGCCGATCAAATAGAGACCCAAGAGCAGCAGGCCGGTAAGGAACCAGCGCCTGAAGGTCGACGGCCGCAGACGCTCCCGCAGAGCCTGGCCGATCGCCATCCCGGCAATGGCTGCGATCAGCGCGATGATGGTCCTGCCGGCGATGGCCGGGGACAGCGCGCCAGCCTCGGCGACGTTGGCCGCAAGCGCGAGCGTCGATACCGTGAACGAAAGCCCGAGAGCCTGGACCAGGTCGTCCTTCTCGAGGCCGATCGCCTGCAGGTAGGGGACGGCGGGAATCACGAACACGCCGGTTGCGGCGGTGATGATCCCGGTGACGCCGCCGATGATCGGTCCGAGCCACCGTTCGCTGCGATTAGAAACGTGAAGACGAACGACGGTGAAGCCGGAGAGCGCATAGAGCACCAATGTCGCTCCCAGGAGTACGACCACGGAGTGCGCATAGGTTCCGGTCATGAGTCCGGCGGCGATCCACGTTCCGGCGCAGATCGCGAGCATCATCGGCCACAGCCGCCTGATCGCCGATCCGATCGATGGGCCGCTGCACATCTGCCAAACGTTGGCCAGTAACGACGGCAGCAGGAGCACCGCTGCGGCCTCCACCGGAGGCATGACGAGCACAAGAAGCCCCATCGAGATCGTCGGCAGTCCGAGACCGATGACGCCTTTGACAAAGCCGGCGAGCGTGAACACCAGGGCAATGAACAGAGCGGTCTGCGATTGCATGATGCGGGAGTAAAGCGGACCATGGCCTTGCACAATTTGGCTTTGGCGAATCCAGCTTTCGCAGTCGGCAGAGCTGTCGGGGCGTCGGCAGAGAATGTCGTGCCGGCACGCGTGTTGTTCAGATCGACCGTCGCGCGTAATCGTTTACGCATCGGTCGAGATCGACGAAGTTCCGGTGCAGCTCCTCGAGCGCGAAGCCGAGCGCGAACAAACGCTCGGCCTCCTCGTTCGAGAGAGCGTGGGTGATCCCCTCGGTACGCAGCGCGGTGACTTCCGTGGTGTAGGCGCGCAGCAGCGCTTCGGTGGGAGCAAGCGGTGGCGCCGGCCGGCGCTGGGAAAGCGCTGCGGCGCATTGGTGCAGAAATGTTCTCGCCTCCGACCCAAGGCGGACGATCAGCGGAGCAAGGCGCGGTGCGACAGTGTCGGGGAGCGGCGTTGCCGCCGCGCGTCCCAGGATGACGAGATCGTGGCGCAACCTGAGCAGGGTCCGCGACAGCGGCCCCAAATCCGGTTCGGCGACGAAACGCGCAAAAGGCTCGTGTCTGACCTCGGCCGCAGTGGCCTGAAAGTCGGCGAGACCGCGGCCGAGTTCGTCCTGGCGACGCCTGATCTTCGCCGCATCAAGAGGACGGGTAAGGCCGTCCAGCAGGTCCGGCACGAAACGCGCCAGGTCCTGCAGAATGCGCACGCTGGCCTTGACGACCAGGCCGTGCGCCCGTTCGGGAAACACGGTCAGCGATACCGCGACCGCCACGATGCCGCCCAGCGCGACCTCGACAAAACGGACAAGCGCTGAACCGATCGGGCCACCGCCGACCTCTCCGGAAATCAAAAGAACCAGTACCGCCGAGACCGGCGCCACCCGGAAGGCCGGGTTGAGCGCTGCTATGAACGCCAACGGGGCGATGCCCAGCGCGAGGTCGCCGGCCTGCTCGATGACAGTCGCGTGGGGCATGAATACGCCGATGACCGCGCCATAGATGGCGCCGCCGAGCGTGCCGATCAGGTACTCCACGGTCGCGCGCATCGAGCCGCCGGCGCTCATCTGCGTCACGACCAGCGCCGTGAGCACCACCCAAAGCCCATGCAGCGGAATCGTGAACATCTGCCCCAGCGCAAAGGCCAGCAGGCCGGCAACCGACATGCGGATACAGAAGCGCAATTGCGCTCGGTAAGCGCGGGCAAGCGCGCGGAGGCGTTTCCAGGGCTGTAGACGAATCACGCCGATCTCCAGGCCGGGCCCGCGGCCCTGCGGCAAACGGCAAAAGCACTGGCCCGGGATTGAGGACCGTCAATTCCGGCAGCGCGCCTACGACACAGTCTCGGCTCTTGTTTGCTTCAAGCCCGCCACGGTATCACCGCCCCGTGCGCGCGAGCGAGTTCACCCAGCCCTGCATGCGCTTTTTGGCGTTGTCGATGTCCTCTTTCGAGAACCAGTCCTCCGGCTTGACCTTGTCGACCGGATAGACCGGCCGCAGAAAGTCGCTTTCGTAACCGAAGGGCACGGTCGCATCGATGCCCATGCCGCCTTCGAAACGGGTGTGCGAGGCGGTCCACTGCTGCGCTCCCGCCGTCATGCGTTCGGCCGGCATGAAGGTCTGGCCGCGGCCGCCGGGGATCGGATTGAGGATGTCGGTCTGCGGATTGACGCGCGTGGTGAGGCACCACATGACGTCATCCATCGAGTATGGGTCGACGTCCTCGGAGACCGCGATGGCAAGGCGCATGCCCTGCGAGCAGGACAGCGCGGCGCCGAGAAAGTTGCGCTGCCACCCTTCGTCGATCTGGTGGCGCTTCTTTACCTGGATGACGCAGCCGCCCCAGTCGGTCATGCAATACGGAATCACCACGTTCTGCACGATGCCCGGCTGCAGGCGGTTGCACAGCTCGTAGATCGCCGCCTCGCGCACACTGGTGTCGATGTTGTGGTCGTCGAGCATGTGGACGCCGAGCGCGAAGATGATCGGCTTCGTCTCCGGCTTGCGCATGGTGATGGCGGTGACGTGGAAGGTCGGCGCCTTGTAGGATTTCCCCATGTAGCCGGCCCATTCGGGATGGAAGTGGTAGCGGCCCTGCACGCCGGCGTCCTCGGCCTCCTTGGTCTCGAAGCGGCGATCGCGCGGATTGACGTAGCCTTCGAGTACCAGCTCGCAATCGGCGAGCGCCATGGCATCGACGGTGCGCGCCTTGACCAGGCGGATCGGCGCACCCTGCACCGCCGAGGCGATGCCGATCTCGTCGCAGCCCATCGGCAGCACGGCGTAGTCGAAGCCGGCGCCGGCCAAGAGCGTGCAGGCCGGCGGCACGCCGAAGCACATGGTGATCGGTACCGGCTCGTTTTCCTTGTAGTATTTGTTGACCACCTGCCACATGTGCGAGCCGGGCGAAATCTGGAACGTGCCGACATTGCCCCAGCGGAAATTCATGCGGTTGTAGCCGAGGTCGGAGCCGCCCTCGAACTGCGGACCGGTGACGCAGCGGATACCGGAGCCGACGGTCAGTTCCGGCTCGTAGGTGGTGTGCCGGATCGGCACCAGCCATTTGTTGACGTCGTCCGGCTTCTCGACCACGAATTCCTGGCACGGCGCCTCGCTCTGCGCGATCTCCACGGGCTTGAGCGGATGCGACAGCGCATGCGCGAGTTTGCGCACGCGCTCGGCGTCGTCCTTCCAACCGAACATCCTGTTGATGATCGCCATGTCGCCGAACAGATTGGTGATGACGCGATGGTTCGGCTTGCCCTTGACGGTGTTGAACAGGACCGGACAGCCGCCGTCCATGTGCTTCTGCAAGCCGGTGACCTGGAGGTCCGGATCGACTTCCTTGTCGGTCTCGATCAGTTCGCCGTTCGCGCGCAGCCATTGCAGCGTCGAACGCAGATCGAAGGCCTGATTGGGCGTCGCGGTCGTTTGTTGTTCTTGGCGCAGCGGCTGTTGCATCATCGACGATCCCATTGCGTGGATTTCTCAGGAATTATCGGCATTGACCGACCGGGCTGTCAACGCCGATGCCGCCCTGGCGAAAGCGCAGAATAGGTTTCGCCGTGCGCGGCAGCGGCGGCGATTCCACGCGGCTATCGAGTTCCGGCAGTCTGGTGCAAGAGGCGCACCGCACCTTCCAGCGCCGGGGCGTCGCCTCGCAGGCCGAGTTCGGTTGCGGATGGCCTCACAGGCCAAGCAGCGACGCGACATGCCTGACCGGTCGATCGAGCCTGACCTGGCGCAGCCCGGCCGCGATGGTGCCACGGATCGACGCCGGAACGAAGGAGAACACGGGCGCAAGGCCGGCCATGCGCGTGGCGGTCAGTGGCACCGAGGCATCGTAGTCGACGAAATGGCGGCTCAGCATTCGTTGCGCCAGGTCGATGATCATGTAACTCGCGCGACGGTCGCGCCCTCGCGGTTGGCCAATATGGCCGGGATTGATCAGGTAATATGCGTCCTCCAGCAGGCGGATGCGCTCTTGCGGCCGCGCGACCACGCGACCGCGACGAAGCTCATAGACGGCGGCGTGGTGCGTGTGGCCAAAGGCGCAGATGCGCGCGCCGGAGCCGTCGGCGATCAGCGCCTGAAAGCTCTTCATGCGGCTATCGTCGTCGTCGAGCCGCACCGTGGCGCAGTCGATCTCGGGATGCAGTGCGCCGTGGACGGCAATGATTTCACCTTCGATATTCGCCTTGAGCGGCAGGCCGGCGAGAAAATTGAGATCACTTTGCGCCAGCCGCCGCTGCGTCCAGGCTACGGCCCGCGCGGCCGTCGTGCCGAAGTTTTTGGTTTTCATCCGTCCGCATGCGGCTAGGTCATGATTGCCGGCGACGCAGACCGCGCCGATCTGCTGGATCAAGGCGATGCATTCGGCCGGCCGAGTGTTGTAGCCGACGATGTCGCCGAGGCAGACGATGCGATCGACCGCGCGCGGCGCGATATCGGCAAGGGTCGCCTTGAGCGCCTCCAGATTGGCGTGAACGTCGGAGATGAATGCGAGCCTCACATCCCACCCGTTGCGGCGCTCCGGTCGGCGCACCGGCCGATCAGGCGATGCAGTGCCGCGCGTGCGAGCGGCGTCGGATCGTCCCAGGAGAGATTCGACTGCGTCTCGCAGCGCCACAGCCAAACAAGCCATTGCGCAAGCGGCATGCCCATGGCGCGCGCAGCGGGAAAATCCTTCCACATGCGGCACCACCGCACGCCGGCGCGCGCCTGTAACGCACGCGGCCGTTTCGCGCCCGTCAGGTCGGCGAACACCAGCGCGGGGATGTTGACCCCGGCGACGGCGCCGGGATGGTGCCAAAGATTGAAACGGGGATTGATCTCCAGGAGATGGAGCTTGCCGCCGCCATCGCGCTTGAAATCGAACTTGGCGACGCCGGTCAGTCCGATCCGTTCGGCGATGACGCGGCCTTGGTGCTTCACGTCCGCGGCGTCGGTGATTTCCAGCGCCGTCGTGTGGCCGAACTCTGCCGGGCAGGTGCGAATCTTTCGTCCGGTGAACTCGCCGGCGATACCGCCGCTGCGGTCGACGTAGCAATGATAGCTTTCGATTTGCGCCTCCGGACCGGGAACGAATTCCTGGGCGAGGAGCTCAACGTCAAGCGTGACGAGTTGCGGCCACAGTGCGCGCAGTTCTTCGCCATTGCCTGCGGCCAGCGCCTTGCGCAGGCCGAAGACGTCGTCCCAGCGCTGCACTCGCGTGAGCGGTTTCAGGACGATGGGAAAGCGGAGCTGGAGGTCGATCGGGTCGAATGCGGCGGGATGGAAGCAGCGCGCCGGGGGCACCGGCAGATCATGGCGCGATGCCAGCGTCTGAAAGCGCGCCTTGTCGACCAGGTCCTCGACGAGCTTTGCGTCTGCGACGGTGAAGCGGAAAGTCTGGGCCAAGCGCTCGCGGAATCGAGACACCAGCAGGAGCTGAGCGTCTTCTTCATAAAAGAGGACCGGCGGATCGCGCTGCGCCTTGCCGAAACGCAGGAGTTGATCGACCAGCCGCTCGATGTCCCGGGAAAAATCGTCGCAGCAAAGACGGGATCTGGCGTAGCGCGAATAGAGCGCGGCCGTGCCCGGCCGGCTTACCACGGCGCAGCTTATGCCGGCCAAAACGAGCGGGCGCAAAAGGTCCGCGTCGCCCATGACGCAGGCCTGTACCGGGCGCTGCGGCGGCCCATCCAGTAAAGGCGGCTCGCTCTGCGGCGGCAGCTCGCTCGCCAACGGCGGAGCGTCCGCCACTCGCGGCGGCTCGTGCTGCGGCGCTGTTGGCGGTCTTTGCAATAACGGCCCGATGCGGGAACGCAGGCTTGTCGCCGCGCGCCATAGGAACGGTGTCTGTTTGATGAATCGCCGGACCGAACGGCGCGCGTTCGAGCGGCAAGATGCCAGCGCGCCGCGCCAGGTTGTCGCCGCCGCATAGTCGTGCAGATCGAAATGGGTGTCGGACCATTCCAGCTTGTAGGGCTCGTCGCCGATCGTGAAATCGAAGCGCCGCAGTCCCGCTCCGATCGCGTAGGCGAGGAGTTCACGCAAGTGAAGCGCACCCGGTCCGTAGCGGGAAAGCTCGCCGTCGTCGTAGCTGGCGAGCATGTGATAATAGGTGTCGCCGAAGACCAGGCCGAGGTTCGCTGCACCGCAGACCGTGCCGATCTGCAGCCGGCTGACATGCACCAGACGCCGCATCTTCGGATTGGCGGCGATCGCAAGAAAGAAGTCCCGCCAGCCGGGCCGGGCAAACATGTCGCGAATGCCCCTCTGCGCAAGGTGGCGGCTCTTTTGCGCCATGAGGGTTTCCAGCGTGCGCGTCGTGTCGTCCTCCTCGGCGCAGGTCACGAAACTGACCTCGCCGAATTCGGAGAGGTGCTTGCGCTTGGTGCGGTCGCGGCGGCGCGTCGCGGAAGAGCGTTTGGCGGCGTAATACTGCGTCCAATCGTCGCCGAGGTGGGCGACATGGGCGCCGCTCGGATTGACGGCAAGCGGAAGATGGAAGAAAGGATTGATCTGCCCGCCGATCCTCTCCGGCATTTTCTCCAGCTCGACCCAGTCGTGACGGAACAGCGGCTCGCGTTGCATGCGCGCGTTCAACTCGCGCCAGACCGAGAGGAAGCTTTCGCGGCTGACGCGTTGCGTAAAGTCGGGAGCGATGAGCGGCGCGTTGTAGTCGTTCAAATCCTGTCCGAGCCAGGACAATCGACGCGCCCCGCGTTTGCCATCGACTCCAAGCGGCAGGATGAAAGCGGTGTCTCCGTCCGCGTAGCAGGCAACCGCGATGGCTGGGCAAACCTCCTCGCGCAGCCCGACGTGGATGTGCCATGTGGACAGCCAATCGAACGTCTGGAACGGAATACAATCGGCGACCCGCTCGAAGCTCCGCCATCGCGCTTCGACCGAGTCAAATCCGTGATGGACCGAGACGTGAAGGTTTGCTGGAAGAGCGCCGGCGCCGGTCGGTGCATTGCGACATGCGGCCAACGCGGCGTCGGCATCGAATGACGGCTCCGCGACTTGCAAGACTCTCAACGGTGCGACGCTGCTCACGCGATCCCTGGAAATGGATGAGGCCCGGTTCAGCGTGATAGTGGAGAATGGCTAAGGGCGCGTGGCTTCTCGCCTTGCCATTCGCGTTAAGGTAAAGGAGCCATGAACGGAGCAGCCCGCCTGGTCGCGGGCTTCGGTGTCCCTGGACGACCGGCGCCGGCAAGGAAGAGAAAAAGACGAGGAATCAGATGAAAGCAGTACGGTACGGTCTTGGCATTGCAGCGGCGCTTCTGCTGGCATTATCCGCAGCGTCCGGCGCCCGGGCCCAAGCAGACGATTATCCCACCAAGACGGTGACGATCATTTCGGACGCCGCGCCCGGCTCCACGCCCGACGTGGATTGTCGCTTTGTCGCCGCGGGCTTGAGCAAAATCTGGGGCCAGCAGGTCATCATCGTTAATCATCCCGGCGCCAACGGCAGCATAGCCGCGCGGGCGGCGAGCGAGGCCATACCCGACGGCTACACGCTGTTCATGCCCGCGCTGTCGACTTTCGTGGCGTTGCCGTCGGTGGCGCCCAATCTGCCAGTGAAGCTGCCGCGCGATTTCGTGCCGATCGGCTACACCGCAGACAATCCGATGTTCTTTGCGGTCAATCCGTCGCTGGGCGTGTCCACTTTGCCGCAGCTCATTGCGCTCGCCAGAAAGGAGCCGGGCAAAATCTCAATCGCGGTGACGGGTGTCGGCCGGCTCACCCATTTGACCGGTCTTGTCTTTGAACAGCGGGCCAAGATCAATCTGCTGCCGGTCCCCTATACTGCCGGGCCCGCCGCCGCGATGGCTGACGTCGCTGCGGGCCGGGTCTCCATGATCATCGAGGGTTATTCGGGAATCGTCGGTGCGGTGAAAGCCGGCCAGGTGAAGCTCGTTGCGGTCGCCTCGCACGAGCGGCTGCCGCAGTTTCCCGATCTGCCGACGGTCGCGGAAACGCTGCCGGGCTTCTCCGCCACCGGCTGGCAAGTTCTGGTCGCGCCGCTGCATACCCCCTCTCCGATCGTGGCCAAGGTCAGCACCGATCTCAGCAAAGTGGTCAGCGACGCGGAATTCAAAGAGAAACTCGGCAAGATCGGCAGCTACTCGCACGCCATGACGCCCGAGCAAGTGCTCGCCTTCGTGCAGAAGGAGCAAAGCACCTGGTTGCCGGTGCTGCAAAAGATCAAGGAAAGATAACGCCTGGGAGCTGATACGGGGCGCGGACCGCGCCTCTGGACGACCGGGAAGACCGGACACTTTCGACCCCGGAACACGGCTCCGGGGTCGATTGCAGGCGAGCGATCACCGACACGACCATCCCTTCCAGGGAACCGTAAAATCGCCGTCGCTCGCTCAATGCTCGGGGCTCATCTGCAAGAATAAGTGCTTGTGACGCTTTGGCGCAACCGCTGCCACGCCCGGCGCGCTACACCAACGGCAACAGCAGAAAATGCTCCGAACGAAGCCATGGAGTGACGCCCTTTGTCGATCACCCAACAGTCCAAGGTCAAATCGCCCGAGCCGGCGGACGGCATCGCCGCGCCGCGGCCGCTGACTGATCGCGAGATTCTCGGCTACAGCCGCTACGTCGTTGCGGCGGCGGCGTTCTGCGCGATGTTCATCATCAGCCCGTTCGAATACGCGTGGAGTTCGATGTCGGGGCACATCGGCGCGATCTACGGCTGGTCGCACGAGCAAGTCGCGCTGATGTTCACGCTGTTCATCATCTTCCAATCGGTGGGCATGCTGCCGGGCGGCGTGCTGCGCGACCGCTACGGTCCGCGCTGGACCACCGCCATCAGCGGCCTGTTTGCCGGACTCGGCATTTTCGCGATCGCGCTTGGTCCATCCTATCCGCTGGTGCTCGTATTGTGGTGTATCGGCAGCTTCTTCACGGGGTTCATCTACAACAACGCCGTGAGCACCGGAAACAAGTGGTTCTGCGATCACCGCGGCGTCATGACGGGGGTGATCGCCGGCGCCTTCTCCTGGGGCTCGCTGCCGTTCATCTTTCCGATCCGCGCGCTGCCGGCATCATCGCCGCCCGCAGTGTTTTTTCACGTCATCTACATCATGGCGGCAGTGATTGGCGGCGTCGCTGTTATCGCAGCGCTGTTCATGAAGGACCCGCCCCCCGGCTGGCAGCCGCCCGGCTGGTCACCCGCGCGCCGAGCGGCGCGGCGGCCGTCGACCCATCATTACACCGTCGGCGAGGCGTTAAAGACCTGGCAGATGTGGGTGCTGATCATCTCCTTTGTCCTGGTATCGAGCGCCGGACTTGCCGGCATGAGCAAGATGGTCGCCTATTCCAACAGCTTCAAGTTCGCCGCCACTGCAGCGACAGCGGCGGCCGGCGGGATCGCCGCCGCCAATGGCTGGGGCAAGCTCTCGCTCGGCGCGCTGGCCGGCAGGATCGGCTGTGAGAACGCGATGATTCTTGCCTATACGCTATGCGGGCTGCTGTTGTTCGTGACCATCTATGCCGGGCATGCGCATCTCGAATTGCTGTTCGTCTGCGCTGCCATCGCCGCGATCTTCTTCTGGGCCTCGCTGTTTTCGTTGTTTCCGATTGCCGTCGGCCACTATTTCGGAGAAATGTCCGCTGGCGGCAATTACGGCGTGCTCTATGCCATCGCCAAGGGTTCGGGCGGCTTATACGGCGGCATCCTCTCGGCCATCCTGATCAGCCATTTCGGCTTTTCTCTTGCGATTGCCATCGCCGGTGTGATGGCAATCGTCGCCGGCTTCGTCATCGTGCCGCTGAAATTCCGCCCGCCATTGTGGAGCATCACGACTGCAGCGTCGGCGAGCGTTGTTGGTGGCAGGCCATAGCCCTTCGTCCCGCAACGCGGTTGACTGGCAACGGGATGGCCGAACCGGCTATGCTTAAGGGCGCTTGCGCCATCCTCGCTGCTCCGCCGCGAGCGAAAGATCGGTAAGCGGCCCAACGCCGGACGGGCGGCGGAAGCTTCCTTCCAAGAGGCGGGAATAAATCGCCGGGATATGCGCGCCGAGCTTCACAAAATCATAATGTTAGCTGGTACAGCTGGGTAGATTCGAACTACCGACCTCCTGATCCACAGTCAGGCGCTCTAACCAACTGAGCTACAGCTGCACGGGTCGCGCGCGTCAGGCGCGCGGAACCTATGGCCGTCGCCCGCGTTTGGCAAGGCTTGTCCTTGGCGGCGCAAAAGCAAAAGCCCGGGCGAACCCGGGCTTTATTCTCGCAGCGAACGACCGCGAATTTCAGGCGACCTTGTTGAACGCCTTGTTCATGCCGTTCTTGATCGGCTCCGCGGTATCCGTAGCAACTTTCTGCGCCAGCGCACCGAGTTCCTTGCCCTGCTTGGTGAAAACCTCGAACTGCTTGCGCACATGCGCGCTCGATACTTCGATCGCTTCCGAGAACGTCTTTGCCGTGATCAATTCGCCGGCGAAATCGAACGCCGCATTGGTGTTCGTACGCGCCGCTTCGATCACTTTGAGGCCGTAATCGGAGGCTCCCCTGGTCGCGGTCGAATAGGTCGTCTCAAGCATGTCGGTCGCCTCCTCGGCGGCCGCCTTCATCTTTTCATAAGTGTCCTTGCACTGAGCGACGCCACGCTCCGCGAATTCGCGGAAAGCGGCCGGCATTTCGACCTTCGGAATGTCGAATTTTGGCATCTCGAATTTGGGCATCTCGAATGCGCTCGTTGCAGGTTTGCCGGTCTTCGTCTTCGGAGGAGTAGTCGTTGTGGCTTCCGCCATGGCACTTGATCCTTAGGTTTGTCCTTGCGCTTGGGCTGTCACAATCGGAAACGATGCTCGGCCTCGCCGCCGGGGCCAAGCCGCCTGCCAAATCCGGCGATCGAATGGGAAGATTTCGGCCACCGATTTCCATATTCAGAATAGCAATTATATTGGTGCAATGCAATAGAAAATATTGCGATGCACAATAATTTTATAAGATATTGAAAAAACTATTATTTTTCATTCGACCGATTTGATCATTCGATCGACAACCGATCAAGGTCGGGGCTTGACCGAGTCGATCACCATTTTGGCAGCGCTCTGGCCGAGTTCTCGCGCCTGCGCCGACAGGGCCTGCATCTGCCGTCCGAGGAATTCCGATTGCAGTCCCATCACCTCGGCAGCGTCTTTGGCGCCCATCAGCTTTTGCGCGAAGTCGAACGTGGCGGTCGCATTGTTCTGGGCGTATTCGATCGACTTCTGCGCGATCTCGCTGGCGCTGCTATGCGCCGCTTGCGCCTGTCCATGCATTTGCCCGACGGCCTGGTTTGCCGCTTCGATGAAGCCATCGAAGGCCTTGCGCGCCTGTGCCACGCTTTGCTCTGCGAATGAACGCAGCTCATTGGGGATTGCAAACTGCTCAAGCGGATCCTTGGCCATCGTTCTCTCCTCATACCGGGCCCTCGATCCTACTGCGAAATGGCGAGAAAGATACAAGGACCATTTGTGCGCGAGTGCGGGTAGAGCGTCGCGAGCGTCCCCCTCCCGGCCGCATTAGGGTTATTGGGCCATGCCTGGTGGAGGTGCGCGGCGCGCCATGGACGAGGCGAAGCGCCCGTCTTATTAAAGATTCGTCAGGCAACGGGTTCCGGGGCATGTCGATCGGCGAATCCGACCTAGCCTTGCTGCAAAACCAGCGGCTGGCGATTTTGGCGACGAGCTGTCACCCGGCTTGGCTGTGGAGCGTTGACGGCTCGCTGCTGTGGGCGAATGCGACTGGCGCAGCGGCTTTTGCCGCCGTAAAGGCGCCGAATACGCCGCCGCCCCGCGGGCGTGACGGCGACTCCTCAGCCGACCAAGTCCGCCAAATCGCTGCGAACCTGCCGCATGGCGGTCAGCCGCGGTTCGAGCGGCTGCGTGGTTTCGGCGCGCGGCTCGGAAAGCCGCTGATGTGTGCCTGTTCGCTCCTGACAATGGAGGACGGTTCGCGCGCCGTCCTGATCGCGGCGTTGGAAGCGATCGGGCCGTCGCTCGGGCTCAAGGAGCGCGTGCGCCGAATCGTGCCCGATGGCGCGCAAGCGGTCGCAGCGTTTGCGCCGGACGGCAGCCTCCTTCATGCCAATGCCGCGGCGCGGCCATGGCTTGGCGACGCGACGGCGCTGCCGGCCCTCGGCCTCGAAGCGCTCGCTGCATCCGCGCTGGCGTCCGGCGGCGCCACCGGTGCGGCGCATCTGGAGCATGGTCAGGCCGAGATAACCGCATTACGCCTGGGTGAGGATGAATGGCGCGCGCTCCTATTCGTGCTGCGCCCGCAGCCGCGCCGGCCGGTCACGACGGCAGGCGTGCACGACGGCAGCGAATCCGACCGGATCTCGGGTTCGATGCGCGATCGGTCGCCTGCCTGGCAGGGCGATACCGTCGCCGACGGCCCCGCCGCCGAGCGCCACCATCCGTTGCGCTTCGTCTGGCAGATGGACGCAGACGGTCGCTTCGTCATCGGTTCCGACGAGTTCATCGAACTCGTGGGCCCGCGTGCGATCACGGCTTGCGGACGCTTGTGGAGCGAGATCGCGGCGGAGCTGAAGCTCGATCCCGACGATCAGGTGGCGCAGGCAGTCGCCAGGCGAGCAACCTGGAGCGGCATCCAGATTTCCTGGCCGATCGAGGAAATGAACGAGCGCATCGAGATCGAGCTTTCCGGACTTCCCGTGTTCAATCGAGACCGGACCTTCAGCGGCTTTCGCGGCTTTGGCGTCTGCCGCGACGTCGATCGCATCAACCGGTTGTCGCGGGCGAGACTGATGCGGCCCATCGGCTTTGCGCCTGCGCCAGAGCGTGACCCGGAAACATCGGCCGCGATCGGCGCGGAGTCCCGAGCGGTGTCAGAGCAGGGCGATGTCGGCCCGGCGGCGGCGCCCGAGACCGCCCCGCCGCAACAAGCGGATGGCGTAGAGGCTGCTGCACGGGTGGTGCCAAGCGAACCGGTTGAACTCGGCTTTGCTCCCGCGGCCAACGTGGTGCCGTTTCGCGCAGGCCTATCGCCGTTGTCCAACGCGCCGAGCCTGAGCCCGGTCGAACGCATCGCCTTTCGCGAACTGGCGGAGGAATTGACTGCGCGTCTGCGGGGGCCCGCCGAGAATGGAGCCGCCGAAGCTCCGCTGGCCGCAGCAGGCTCCGCCATGAGCGGTGGACACAAGGCGGCCATCGCCGCGGGCATTGCGGCGATCGCGGCCGCGCCGGAAAGCGATACTCCGCCACAAACGTCGACCGCCTCCTACCAGGCGCTGCTTGACCGCGTCCCGGCCGGAATCCTGATTTACCGCAGCGACGACCTTCTCTACGGCAATCGTCATTTCCTCGACATGAGCGGCTATCCGAGTATCGAAGCGCTGGCGGCGGCCGGCGGCCTCGGTGTCCTTTTTGGCGCACCCGGCACCGGCGAGGGTGCGCTGATCGACAACGGCGCTGCGCAGAAGCTTTCGATCGTGACCAAGCACGGCGAGAAGCTTCCGGTCGAGGGTAGACTCTTCTCCGTTTCCTGGAACGAAGCGTCGGCGTTGGCGCTCATTCTCAGGAACGGTCAGGCGGAAGAACGCCAACGGGCGATGCAGCTCGCGCTCGACGCCGCGCAGACGGAAATTGGCGCGCTCAAGGCGAACATCGACCGCGCTGCCGGTCGCGCGGAGGAAAATGCGGCCGCGGTCAAGGCCGATTTCATCGCCAGGGTCAGCCACGAAATACGTACGCCGCTTAACTCGATCATCGGCTTTGCCGAGGTGCTGATGGCGGAACGCTTCGGCCCGATCGGCAATGAGCGATACCGCGACTATCTCAAAGATATGCACGCGGCTGGGACGCATTTGGTCTCGATGCTCAATGATTTGGTTGATCTTTCCAAGATCGAGACCGGCCGCCTCGATCTCACCTTTACCGCGGTTGATCTCAACGATCTCATCGGCCAATGCGTCGCCGTTACGCAGCCCCAGGCGAACCGCGCCCGCATCATCATTCGCTCGGCGCTGACGCCGGGATTGCCGGACGTGACGGCGAACGCCCGCACGATGCGGCAGATCGTGCTCAACCTGCTTGGCAACGCCATCAAGCTCACCGGACCCGGTGGGCAAGTCATCGTCTCCACCGCGATGGCCGGGGCCGGCGAGGTTTTGATGCGCGTGCGCGATACCGGAGCGGGCATGAAGGAGGCGGACGTCGAGACGGTGCTCGACCCATTCCACAAGAATACAACGTCGGCTGATTGGGGATCGGGCGGCGCTGGGCTCGCCTTGCCGTTGACCAAGGCGCTTGCCGAGGCAAACCACGCGCGTTTCAGCATGCAAAGCGCGCCGAACGCCGGAACGCTCATCGAGCTGGCTTTCCCGTCGAGCCGCCTCGCCGCCCGGTAGTGCCGATCGGCGCCAAGGCCGTGTCGACAGCGGTAAAGCTGTCGTCGGTCCGCGCGTCGAAGCCGTTGATTCTTCGGGCTTTGCCACTCCTGGCCGGTCACGAATCCGACACAGAGGTCCAGCATGTTTCGCACTCGCCTGCCCACACGCTATAGTCGATTGACCTCGCAAAAACGGAAACGCGCCCTGTGACCGCGGCTAATGGCTTGAAGCGCCTCGCGATTGCCGTTGCCGGCGTGGTCGCTGCCGGGTTTGCCACGCTGGTCGGGCTGTCGTTTTTCATCCCTGCCACAGCGGTGCGCGATGCGGTCAAGAAGGAAATTCACGGCGTCACCGGTCTCGATCCCATCCTTCGCGGCGGCATCTCGGTCGCCCTCTTCCCGCACCCATCGGTCACCTTTCGCAACGTTTCGCTCGGTGAGACCGGCGGCGGCCAACCGGCAGTCGCCGCCAAGGAGTTGACGGCCAGACTGCGCTATTTCCCGCTGCTCGCCGGCCGAATCGAGATCGCCGATCTGAGGCTGGTGCGGCCGACCATCAACGTCACTTTTTCGTCCGGCGGCCATTCGAACTGGTCCGGCTTCACGGCTTCCCTCGCTCGCGCCGTGACTCCGGATCCGCGCCGCGCCGCGTCCTTCTCCGAGATCGGCATTCGCGACGGCACCGTCATTGTGCACGACGCGACGAAGCCGTTCAGCGAACGGCTGAGCGATGTCGATTTCCAGGTCGCCTGGCCGTCAATCTCGCGCAGTTTTGCCGCCAGCGGGCACTTCACGTGGCACGATCAACAGGTCGATGCCAGTCTGACGCTGAGCGATTTCCTGGCCGCGCTCAGCGGCGCGGTGTCGGGCGTCAAATTGCGCGTCGCTTCCGCGCCGCTTGACGTCGCGTTTGACGGCACCGCAAAAGATCGACAGGCCCTCGAAGTCGAGGGGACCATGAATGTCGATTCGCCGTCCCTGCGCGACGCGTTGCGTTGGACCAACAACAGGGACGTGCCGTTCGGCGGATTCGGTCCCTTTGCGCTGAGTGCCCGGAGCAGCCTGCGCGACGGCCTGATATCGCTGACCGACGTCAACGTCGATCTCGACGGCAACAGCGCCGTCGGCGTGCTCACGCTGGCGGCGGACGGGCGCCGTGCGGTCCAGGGTACTCTTGCGGTCGGTTCGCTCAATCTCACCCCATACGTTGCCGGCATCCGCCTCTTGGCCGCGGACGAACGCACGTGGGATCGGCTGCCGATCGCATTGGACGGGCTCGCCGACTTCAATCTCGACCTCCGGCTTTCGGCTGCGAGCGTCAAGATCGCCAATGCCCGGTTGGGCCGGACGGCGGTGGCGATGAATATGAGCGGCGGCAAGCTGGATGTGACGATCGGCGAGTCGCAGGCGTTCGGCGGAACCGCCAAGGGATCCTTCGGCCTCGGCAGCATCCACGATGGCGTCGAAGTCGCCTCGCACGTGCAATTCGATGACGTCGACCTTGCCAACTGTCTCGGACAGATCTTCGGGCTGCGCAAGCTTCAAGGCCAAGGCACCCTTGCTCTGGACGTCACCGGATCGGGCGACTCGGTGTGGGCGCTGACGCATACGCTGACCGGCACGGCGAGCCTCACCGCCCATGACGGCGCGCTGACGGGCATCAACGTCGAGCAATTGCTGCGCCGGCTCGACAAGCGGCCGCTGTCCGGTAACGGCGACTTCCGCACCGGCCGGACGCCGTTCGACAAGATGGCGCTCAGCCTGAAGATCGACCAGGGCATGGTCTCGGTGCAGGACCTCCACATCACCGGTCCCGGCGTGAAGCTGACTCTTGCCGGCCAGGCGTCGGTGCCGACGCGCGACCTCGATCTGCAGGGCACAGCCACGCTGGTTTCAAGCGCCAGCGCCGACGAATTCGACCTGCCCTTCGTGGTCCAGGGGCCGTGGGACAATCCGATCATGCTGCCGGATGCGTCGAGTCTGATCCGCCGTTCGGCAGCGGCAGCACCGCTGCTCGAAGCGGTGAAGAGACACTCGGCGGGTGAAGCCGTACGTTCGGTCATCGATCAGCTCTTCGCGGCGCCGCCGGCGTCCTCCACTCCCGTTGCAACAACGCCGGCGCCGCCAAGCAAACCCGCGGTCTCGCGGTAGCGCGTCGACCGCCACGCGCCGGGATGACCTGCCGGCGCTGATATCGCCAGCTCGGCCCATCTCAAGGCTCGATTCGCGCCGAGGTCCCTCTCGCGCCGGTGAGTTTGGTGAGCAGCGAGGCCACGAGCACCGCGATGCCGACCACGGCGATAAAGATGGTGCACACGGCATTGATCTCCGGCTTCACGCCGAGGCGGATCTCGGAATAGATGCGGATCGGCAGCGTGGTCGCGCCCGGCCCGGTGGTGAAGCTTGCGATCACGAGATCGTCGAGCGAGAGCGCGAAAGCAAGCATCCAGGCCGCGACAATGGCCGGAAGGATCAACGGCAGCGTCACTGTCAGGAACGTGCGCAGCGGCGGAGCGCCGAGGTCCATGGCCGCCTCTTCCAGGCTCATGTCGAAATCGGCCAAGCGCGCCTGCACGACCACGGCGACGAAGCACATTGCCATGGTGGTGTGAGCGATCACCACCGTCCAGAAGCCGCGATCGACCGAGATCGCAACGAACAGCAGCAGCATTGAAAGCCCGGTAATCACTTCGGGCATGACGAGCGGCGCGTAGATCATCGAAGCGAAGAGAAGCCGTCCGCGAAAGCGCCCGAAACGAACCAAGGCCAGCGCGGCGAGCGTCCCCAGGAGCGTGGCCAGGCTCGCCGAGACAAAGGCGACGCGCAGGCTCATGAGGGCCGCGCCGACGATGGCCGTGTCGCCGGCGAGTTGCGCATACCATTGTGTGGACCAGCCGCCCCAGACCGCGACCAGCCGCGAGGCGTTGAACGAATAGATCACCAGAATGACGATGGGCAGATAGAGGAAGGCGATGCCGAGGACGATGGCGCACAGATTGAACCAGGTGACCCTGCGCATGGTTCAGTCCCGTTCTGCTTTGCGCATCGCCTGATGCTGAAAGATCACGATCGGGGTCACCAGCAGGCAGACCAGGACGACGGCGACGGCCGAAGCCGCGGGCCAGTCCTTATTGCCGAAAAACTCCATCCAGATGGTCTGGCCGATCATCGGCGTACGCGAGCCGCCCAGCAAATCCGGGATCACGAATTCGCCCACGATCGGAATGAAGCACAATAGGACGCCCGCCAAGAGGCCCGGCGAAGACAGCGGCAGGGTCACCAGCCAGAACGTCTTCCACCGCGGACAGCCGAGGTCGGCGGCCGCTTCGATCAGCGATTGATCGAGTTTCTCCAGCACCGCATAGAGCGGCAGCACCATGAAAGGCAGATACGAATAGACGATGCCGATATAGATGGCGGTATCGCTGGCGAGCCAGACCGGCGGCTGGCGAACGATATGCAGCGTCATGAGAAGCTGATTGAGCGGACCGTCGCGCTGCAGGATGTTCATCCAGGCATAGATGCGGATGAGAAACGAGGTCCAGAACGGCAGCACCACGAGCACGACCAGGACGGCCTGCAGCCGGCGCGGCGCGCGCGCGATCCCGTATGCGATCGGATAGCCCACCGCGAGCAGCATCAGCGTCGAGAACGCGGCGATCTCCAGGCTTTTCACATAGGAAAGGAGGTAGAGCGGATCGGAGCCGAGCAGGCGATAGCTGCCGACGGATAGATTTTCGAAGAAATTTTCGATCCCGCGCCAGCCGGCAGAAAAATCAAACACCGGCGTGTAGGGCGGCAGCGCGATTGCGCTTTGCGCGAAACTGATCTTGAGCACGATCAGAAACGGCACGAGAAAGAACAGCAGGAGCCACAGATACGGCGCCGCGATGACGAGGCTTCGCCAGCTCCGGTCGCTCTTGGCTCGTTTCACGGCTTCACCCCGTCGTTGCCGGAGAAGCGGAAATGGTCGATCGTCGCGGTCCACGCCCCTATCGCGTCAGCACGGTCGCAGCTTCGGGCGGGAAGCTCAGCCACACATGATCGCCTTGCGCGGGCACCGGCTCGCCGCCACGGCCGGCATTGACGACCGCCGCCTTCACCGCGGAGCCGTCAGCGACGCGAATCCGATAGATCGAAAGCTCGCCCAAATAGCCGGTTTCGACGATGGTCCCGCCGAGGCTGTTGTCCAGCCCCGACGCGGGCTCTTGGCGCGACAGCAGCATGCGTTCGGGCCGCACCGCCACCCAGACCGGAGTACGCGCCTCGGCCTCGATCGGGGCGGCCACGCGCAAGCGGCCGGCTGCCGTGCCTTCGACCGTCATGTGGTCGTCGCCGACGCGGCCCTGGAAGAAATTGATGTCGCCGACGAAGTCCGCCACCCACCGCGAGTTCGGCCGCTGATAGATCTCGGCCGGCGCCGCGACCTGCATGAGCCGGCCTTGATCCATGACGCCGATGCGGTCGGCGACCATCATGGCTTCGCTCTGGTCGTGGGTGACGATGATGAACGTCAGCTTGATCTGGCGCTGCAGTTCCATCAGCTCGAAGCGCGTGGCGTCGCGCAATTTCTTGTCCAGCGCCGCAAGTGGTTCGTCGAGCAACAAGACTCGCGGCCGCTTGACCAGCGAGCGCGCCAGCGCCACGCGCTGGCGCTGACCGCCGGAAAGCTGGTGCGGCTTGCGGGCGGCGTAATCTCCCAGCTTGACCATTGCCAGGATGTCGGCGACACGGCCGGCGATTTCCCGCCGCGGCAAACCCTCCTGCTTGAGTCCGAACGCCACGTTCGCTTCGACGGAAAGATGCGGAAACAGCGCGTAGCTCTGGAACATCATGTTGACCGGGCGCCGGTAGGGCGGCACCGATGCGATGTCAACGCCATCGAGCAGAATGCGGCCGGCGGTCGGCCGCTCGAAGCCGGCGATCAGGCGCAAGAGCGTGGTCTTGCCGCAGCCGGACGGGCCAAGCAGGGCAAAGAACTCGCCTGGGTAGATGTCGAGCGAAAGGCGATCGACCGCGGCAACGCTGCCGAACCGCTTGCTGAGCCCCTCGATGCGCAAAAGCGGGCGCGCAGCGGTGTCGCCCGACCGTTCATCGCCGCATGAAGTCTCAGCATGTTTCGAAGTGAATTTCTGCATCGACGATCCCAGCCGCGTGGCTGCACGACCCCACAACACGCTAATGCATCTTGGCGAAAGTGGGAATCGTTTGTCCGGGGCTGGATCGTGCAGGCCAGCGTCAGGCGGACGCGGCGCCGATCTGGCTAGACGAACGCTTCCGTGGCTTCAACCCTATGCCCGGTGAACTGCCGCAGCATGTCCCGATGGATCGAACCGAAAAACGTTCGATGCTGCGCGCCGTCGATCGCAGCGGTTCCTGTTTTTCTCAGAGAGTTTCGCTTACGGTTGCGACCGACGGCGTTTTCCGCCTCTTCAGCCGTTCTCATGATTGGTTTCATGGGCTCGCTCGTCTGGTGGTCCGATTCCAACATTCGCAGCCCGTTTCGGCGCGCCCTCGTGCGAATGTTGAAATCAGATCAATTCGGGACACTAGCCGGTGAGGGCGACATCGTCGGCCGCCTCGGTCAAGAGCCGACGCGGCTCCGGACCGTAATAGTCGCCAAGCTGCACCACGGGACGCGGCTGCGTCATGATGGAAACCAGGCGATCGTAGAGCGCCTTTGCCGATACCGGCTTGGTCAGATATTCGTTGACGCCGAGCTTCACCGCCTCGACCACGCGCCAGCGTTCGCAGTGGCCGGTGAGCATGACGATCGGAATATCCGGCATCGGGAACACGCCGGGCGAACGCACAATGCGCACCAGCTCGGCCCCGCTCAAGAGCGGCATTTCCCAGTCCAGGATCACGACGTCGGGCGCCACGGTGCGGATGGCGTCCAGCGCGGCGATCCCGTCGGCCGCCTCGTAGATATCCTTGATTCCGCAATTGACCAGGAGATTGCGAATCATCTTGCGCATGTACTGGTTGTCGTCGACCACCAATATCCACAGCGACTGGATGAGGTCTTCGATTTCCTTCTTCGATGGCTTGGGCGTCATGTCGGCACTGCTCAATTGGACGGTCACACGCAATGGGGCGCCGTTCGGGCGCATGCCCATATCCAAACATGGGCGCCTTGCGGGTTGGTAAAGCCGGGGCCGGCAGCGGGAGCTGACGCCCGCAAGCGCCGTCCGAACTCGGCGCGTGTGGTATGCGTTTGGTTAACGGCGCACCCTCGCAGCGAGGACGTCCGGGCGCCGTCGAAGGTTCAGTTGAGCAGTACCAGATCGTTCAGGCCGGGATCGTTTTCCGGCTTGTAGCTGGAGAGTTTGCGCGGCTCGGGAACGTAAAAGTCGCCCTTCCTCACCATCCGGCGCGGCTTGGCGACGACCGAGACCAGGCGCGCCAGCAGCGCCTTCGAGGACACCGGCTTGAGCAGAAACTCGTTGACGCCGAGCTTGATCATTTCAAGCACGCGCGAGCGCTCGCCGAAGGCCGTGAGCATGATGATGGGGACGTCGGGTATCGGGAACGTGCCGGGCGAACGCACCCGGCGCACGAAATCCGGCCCATTGAGACTGGGCATTTCCCAATCGAGAATGACGACGTCGGGTCCGAGCGTGCAGAGCGTTTCCAAGCCGCTATGGCCGTCATTGGCCTCATAAATGGCTTTCACGCCGATCGCCTGCAGCAACGATCGCGTCACCTTGCGCATCGTATGCTCGTCGTCCACGACCAGCACGCGAAGCGCGGCAATCAGGCTTTGGATCTGGCTTGGGAGCGGCTCCAGGGCATCCATCCAAGACATCCGTCCGAGGCATTCTCTCAAGGCGTCGTTCAACTGCATCGGTAGGCCGCGCGATGACAGCACGGAATGCATAAAATTGACGTGAAACGCATCGATAAAATCTGAACGATCGAGGTTACGTCCTCGCCTTGGCCATGAACTCGTCAAGCGCATCGCGTTGCGCCACGGACAATCTCAGGCCCAGTTTGGAGCGGCGCCACAGCACATCGTCGGCGGTCTCCGCCCATTCCTTGTGCATCAGATGGCGGACCTCTGCGGCGGTGAGATCGGAGCCGAAACGCCGACCGAGATCGTCGAGCGCGGTCGCGTCTTGGAGCACGTTCTCAATGCGCGTGCCGTAGGCGTGGGCGAGCCGCCGGGCGTGTTCCTTAGTGAGAAACGGCCAGCGCTCCAGCGTCCGCTCGATCAGAGCCTCGATGCCGTCGTACTGGAAATCGCCGCCCGGCAGCGGGCTTCCGGCGGTCCATCGCGACAACGGAGGAAAGAAATGCGCCAGGCGGTCGAGGGCTTCCTCGGCCAGGCGCCGGTAGGTCGTGATCTTGCCGCCATAGACCGTGAGCAGCGGCGCCACGCCGAAGCGCTCGTCCAGGATCAGTTTGTATTCGCGGCCGATGTCCTGTTGCTTGCCGGCGCCGTCGTCGTAAAGCGCGCGCACGCCGGCATAGGCCCACACCACGTCGGATGCCGTGATGGAGGCGCGGAAATATTCGTTGAGGACGCCGCACAGATATTCGATTTCCTCACCGGTCGCGGCGACGGTGGCCGGATTGCCGGAAAAGCTGCGGTCGGTGGTCCCGATCAGCGTGAAGTCGCGCTCGAATGGGATGGCGAACACGACGCGACGGTCCTTGGCCTGAAGAATGTAGGCGCGATCGTGATCGTAGAGCCGGCGCACCACGATGTGGCTGCCTTGATCGAGCCGCAAATGCGACTGCGCCGACTGTTGCCGCAGTGCAGTCTCGGCGACGAATTCGACCGAGGCGCCCGCCGCGTTGACCAGCACCCGCGCCGTCACCGCGTCGCGCCGGCCGTGGGCGTTGAGAACGAGCCGCCAGACGTCGGCGCGGTCGGCGCGTATGCAGCGCGTCCGCGTGCGGATTGACGCGCCGCGCTCGGCTGCGTCGAGCGCATTGAGTACGACGAGCCGCGCATCGTCGCCGAAGCAGTCGGAGTATTCGTAGCCTCGTTGGAAGAGGGTGCGCAGCGGCTGCCCGGCCCGATCGGTCATCAGGTCGAGCTGGCGGCTGGCGGGAAGGAGCTTGCGTTGCCCCATGCGATCGTAAAGGAACAGGCCCGTTCGCACGAGCAGGGCCGCGCGCCGTGCCGGATTGATCGGAAGCACGAAACGCAGCGGCCGAATAAGATGCGGCGCCGCACGCAGCAATATCTCGCGCTCGGCAAGCGCCGCGCGCACCAGCCCAAACTCGCAATGTTCCAGATAGCGCAGGCCGCCGTGGATAAGCTTCGACGACGCCGAGGAGGTGCCCGAGGCGAGATCGTGCTGCTCAACGAGGACGACCCGCAATCCGCGCCCCGCGGCATCGCGTGCGATGCCGGTTCCATTGATGCCGCCGCCGATCACGGCCAAGTCGAAATCGGCCAGGTCGAAATCAGGCACTGATTCTCCTTTGCGGGCAGGATAGCTGACATTGCCACCCCGCGCGCCGGGCGTTGCCTTGTTCTCGGACCATGACAATGCCGAGAGGATCGGCGATGATAGGTCATGGGCTTCGAGGATCGCCGTGTCGTCGTCACCGGCGGTGCCGGCGCTCTCGGCAGCGCCGTGGTCGCGGCGTTGATCGAGGCCGGTGCGGTCTGCCACGTGGCGTGCTTCGATGCGGCGGAGGCGCAGCGCTTTCGTTTTCGCGACCACAAAAAGGTGGTGGTAACCGTCAGCGGCGATCTCGCCGACGAGGCGGCGATTGCCCGGCTTTATCAATCAATCGACCCGTTGTGGGCGTCGATTCATATTGCCGGCGGCTTTGCGGCGGCGCCGTTGCGCGAGACCGGGCTGGCAGCGCTGCGCCGGCAGTTTGACATGAACGTGATGAGCTGCGCGCTGTGCTGCGGTGCCGCGGTGCGGGCGATGGCGGGCGCGGGTGGGCGCATCGTCAACGTCAGCGCCCGCGCCGGGTTGGAATGGCGTGGCGGCGCCGGCATGGTGGCCTACGCCGCAAGCAAGGCGGCCGTTGCGGCGCTTACCGTTGCGCTCGCCGAAGAAGTGGCCAAGGAGGGCATTCTGGTCAATGCCGTTGCGCCATCGATCATGGATACGGCGGCCAATCGGACGGCCATGCCCGAGGCCGATTTCGCGCTCTGGCCGAAGGTTGAAGAGGTGGCGGCAACCATCGTGTTTCTCGCCTCGCCCGACAATCGCGTCACCCGCGGTGCCGTCGTCCCGGTGTATGGAAGGTCTTAACACGCGCCCGCGTCCGAACCGGCAGGTCCGCGCGCAGGACGGGATGCCAGAGCTTTTTCCCCGATCGGAATCTGATCTAATAGCCCGGCCACAATCCCGGCGTCGCCAGTTCGACCAAATGGCCGTCCGGATCGCGGAAATAGATGCTTTCGCCGCCGCGTGGCCATTTAGTGCGCCCTTCGATGGTGATGCCCGCATCGGCCAATTGCGCCTCCCAGGCGGCAAGCTCGGCGGCGGCAATCGAGAATGCGATGTGCACCGGCCCATTGCCGTCGTGCGGAGGGATCGTGCCGCCGGGAAGCTTTACCGTGTCGAGCGAATGGCCGCGCAGGAACAGGAGCAGCACGCCGCGCGCCCCGACATCGTAGGCGCACAGGCGCTGGTCGCGATAGATGCTGTTGAGCCCGAGCACCTGTTCGTAGAATGGGCAGGCACGCTCGAAAGCGTCCACGTAGAGCACGGTTTCAAGCACGCCGAGCAGGTTTGGCATTGCGACTCCGCCAAAGCGTCAGTGCCTCCGGATGGCGGCATCTGGTTTCGGGCGCCGAGCGCGCTGGAACGTCCGCCGCTTCGGCTCTCGAAGGTGACGGGCTAACCCGAAACCGGCACGATGTCGCGCACCGGTGCTTGCACCAGCCGGCTCACGGCGCTGGCCGCCACCACGGCATGCTGCTGAGCATAGGCCTCGTGATTGCGCTCGATATAATCGAGGTCGTACAGGTAATTCACCATCAGTCCGCAGGACTGGCCGAGCGCCCGCTCCGACGTATCGGCGAGCCAGTCAAGCCGTTCCAGCCGCGCACCATTGCCGAGATGGAAACGGGCGACCGCGTCGATCGGCAAGCCGCGGCCGTTGCGGCCGCGAAGATAGTACCAGGCGGCGGCGCGCAAGAGCGGCTCGCGCACGCTTTCGGCTGTCGCGGGGTTGCGCCACCACTCCGCGGTATCGAGCGCGGCGAGCGCGTCGCGATCGTCGTCGTCAAGCACCAGCGAAGCCTCGTGCGCGCGTTCGCGCTTGAGCCATTCGGCAAAGTTCGGCGCCGGCGAAAGAGTCACGAACGTCGACACGCGCGGCACCTCGCGCGAAACCTCCTCGACGACCTGCTTGATGAGGAAATGCCCGAAGCTCACGCCATTGAGCCCGCGCTGACAGTTGGTGATCGAGTAGAACGTCGCCGTCGTGGCGCGTTCCGGATCGACCACGTCCCGCCGGTCGGCCAGGATGGGCGCGATTGCCGCCGGCATTTCCCGGGTCAGCGCCACCTCGACGAAGATCAGAGGCTCGTCGACCAGGGCGGGGTGAAAGAAGGCGTAGCAACGGCGGTCCGGGAGGTCGATGCGCCGGCGCAGATCATCCCAGTCGCGGATCTCGTGCACGGCCTCGTAATGGATGATCTTTTCCAGGATTGCCGCCGGCGTCGACCAGTCGATCCGCCGCAGCACCAGAAAGCCGCGATTGAACCAGGAAGAGAACAGGTGAACGAAATCGCTGTCGATGATCGAAAGATCGCCGCGATGTTCTATCGCGTCGAGCAGTTGCTCGCGCATGCGCACCAGAGCGGCAGTGCCGCCTGGCGCCAGGTTCAAGCGGCGAAACAATTCAAGCCGGCGCGGTTCGCTGGCGCGATGCAACTCGCCCGCGGCCGCTGCCGAGGGCGAATCTTGCCACGCCTCTATCGCGGTGTCGATGCGCGCGCGATCGTTGCCGAATGTGCTCTCAAGCGCCTCAAAGAACGCGATGCGCGGTCCAATCGTCAGCGTGGAATAGCGCGCAAGGATTTCCCGCGCCAACGCCACCCCGGAGGCCTCCCCCCGGCCGGACAGCAACGCCTCGCATAATTCGACGATACCGGCAGAGCGCTCGCGCGCCGGCTCGCGCCGCTGGATCATGGCGCGCCCGCGATCGGCGATGCTTTGCAGCATCTCGCTGAAGAAGGAGGAGTTCACCGCTCTCCCCGTCCGGTCGGCGCTTTCTAGCTAGTGATGGTCGAGCCGAATGGCAAGCGCGCGTGTCGCCGATCGCGACCTGCAGCCAAGCCCTGCGCCACAGTGGACAAATCCAGCCGTCTGGGCCAGTTAACGCCCGCGCGGGACGCATTCATCCGTCGTGCCGCCACCGGGATCGATCCCCTGCGTGGTTCGATGCCTGCGAAGCACTATTTGGGGAGTCGTTCATGCCGGGTCCGCTGGCTGGTCTGCGCGTTCTCGAACTTGCCCGCATTCTGGCGGGTCCCTGGGCGGGCCAAATCCTTGCCGATCTTGGCGCCGACGTCATCAAAGTGGAGCGCAAGGGCACTGGCGACGACACGCGCGCCTGGGGACCGCCCTTTGTGCCGGCGAGCGACGGCGGCAATCTGGCGTCGGCCTATTTTCACTGCACGAACCGGGGCAAGCGCTCGATCGAACTCGACTTCGATAACGCCGACGGTCAGCGGATCGTCAAAAAACTCGCTTCCCGCTCGGACATACTGATCGAGAATTTCAAGGTCGGCGGTTTGGCCAAGTTCGGTCTCGATTATGCGAGCCTGGCGCCGAGCTGCCCCCGGCTGATCTATTGTTCGGTGACCGGCTTCGGCCAGACCGGTCCCTATGCTGCGCGTGCCGGCTACGATTTGATGGCGCAAGGCATGGGCGGCATCATGGGGCTGACCGGTGCTCCCGACGGTGAGCCGATGCGGGCGGGAATTCCCGTTTCGGATATTTTTTCCGGCGTCTATTCAACGATCGGCATTCTTGCCGCCCTGGCGCGGCGGGAAAAGACCGGCAAAGGCGGCTACGTCGATACCGCTTTGGTGGATTCGACCGTCGGCGTTCTGGCCTTTCAGGCGCTGAATTATCTGGTTTCCGGCGAAATACCGAAACGCATCGGCAACACCCATCCCAATATCGTGCCGTACCAGGTGTTTCCGGTTGCCGACGGCCACATCATCATCGCCACCGGCAATGACGCGCAGTTCATAAAGCTCTGCGGCGTATTGGGCGCGCCGCAACTGGCCGAGGTGCCCGAATACAAGGATAACAAGGGCCGGCTCGGCCATCGCGCCGAACTGGTCGGCAAGCTCACGTCGCTCACCACGCGCATGAGCCGTGCCGAGCTTCTGCAAAAGCTTGAGGTCGCTGGCGTGCCCGCCGGACCCATCAACGACCTGCAACAGGTCTTTTCCGATCCGCAGATCGTCCACCGCGGGATGAAGCTTGAACTGGACAATCCGGCGGCCAAGGGCGGCAAGACCCCCGGCATTCGCACTCCGATCGTGCTCGACGGTCAACCGATGGCAACAGACAAGGCGCCCCCTCGCCTTGGCGAGCACACCGCCGATATCTTGCGCGAGATCGGCGAAGGCTAGCGTCCCGCGTAACCCGTTCGCGGCGAGGGTGATGCGGAGTTCTGAGCCGCCACTAGGCTACCCCCCGCGGGGCCGGAACCATTAAATATCGGGTATGAGCGGTGGAGAACCGAGGCTGCCGCAATTCCGAGCGCCATACGCGCCGCCGGACGAGGAGCTGGCGACGCGGTTCTTTGCCGGCGCCGCGCGCGACGGCAGCGCGGAAGCCCGCGTCGATGCCCGCGCCCGAAAGCTCATCGAAGCCATTCGCGCCGGGGCAGGCGGCCTTGGCGGGGTCGAAGATTTTCTGCACGCTTATTCGCTTTCGACCAGGGAAGGGCTGGCGCTCATGGTACTGGCCGAGGCGCTGCTGCGGGTGCCCGATGCCGCGACCGCGGACCGCCTGATCGAGGACAAGCTCGCCGCCGGACGTTGGCTCGACAGCGAACCGAAGTCCACCGCCATCCTGGTCTCGGCCTCGGCCTGGACGCTTGGTATCGCCGCCCGCATCATCCATCCGGGCGAGGCGCCGGAGACGATCCTCGACGATATCGTGCGCCGCATCGGCCTGCCGGCGATGCGCACCGCGACGCGGCAGGCGATGCGGCTTATCGGCTCGCACTTTGTGCTCGGCCAAACCATCGGCGAGGCGCTGGCGCGCGCGGCGCATCATGAGGATTTCCGTTATTCGTTCGACATGCTCGGCGAAGGCGCGCGCACAGCGGCCGATGCCGAAAAATATTTCAACGCCTACGCCGCGGCGATCGAGGCCATCGGTGCCCGCGCCGCCGCCGCCGCCGCGGCTCTGCCCGGCCGCCCTGGGATATCGGTCAAGTTGTCGGCGCTTCATCCGCGATACGAGGCGATCTCGCGCGATCGCGTGCGCAGGGAGCTGACGCCGCAGCTCCTGGCGCTGGCGCGCATGGCCAAGGAGCGCGACCTTCAATTCACCATCGACGCCGAGGAGGCGGATCGGTTGGAGTTATCGCTCGAACTGGTCGCGGCGCTGCTGGCCGCTCGTTCGCTGAGCGGCTGGGACGGTTTCGGCGTTGCGGTGCAGGCCTATCAGAAACGCGCCTTGGCGGTGATCCGTTGGCTCGAAGAAGCGGCCACCGCGAGCAGCCGGCGAATGACAGTGCGGTTGGTCAAGGGCGCCTATTGGGACACCGAGATCAAGCGCGCGCAGGAACGCGGGCTCGCCGATTACCCGGTATTCACACGCAAGGCCATGACCGACCTTTGTTACATGGCGTGCGTGAAGACGCTTCTGGCGGCGCGGCCGCGCCTGTTTCCGCAATTTGCCACCCACAACGCGCTGACCGTGGCCTGCGTCATCGAGGATGCCGGCGGCGTTGCAGGCTTCGAATTTCAACGGCTGCACGGCATGGGCGAAGCGCTCTACGCGGCGTTGATGGAGGAATTGCCGGATACGGCCTGCCGCGTCTATGCGCCGGTCGGCGGCCACCGCGACCTCCTCGCCTATCTGGTGCGTCGGCTCTTGGAGAACGGCGCGAACTCCTCGTTCGTTTCCGCTGCGGCGGATCCGACCGTGCCGGTCAAGCGCTTATTGCGCCGACCGCAGGATCGCATCGCTGATGCGCAAACCGCGCGCAACCCGAAAATTCCGCTGCCGCGCGATCTCTACGCACCGGAGCGGCCAAATGCGATGGGTGTCGAGTTCGGCGAACGCTCAAGCCTCGATGCGCTTGTCGCCGAGATTCGGGTCGGCTCGATTACCCCGATGGAAGCCGCGCCGTTGATCGACGGCATCCGGCGTTCGGGCCGCCGGCGCGAGCTGTTCTCGCCGATCGACGGCAGCGCGAGCGGCAGCGTGCTGGAAGCCGGCCTCACGTCAACGTCGGAGGCGATCGCCGCTGCAGCGGCGGGATTCGGCGCTTGGGCGGCAACCCCCTGCGGCGAACGCGCGCTCATGCTCGAACGTGCCGCCGATCGGCTTGAAACGCGTCGCGGGCAGTTTCTCGCTTTGTTGCAGAGCGAGGGGGGCAAGACACTTGATGATGCGCTCGCAGAATTTCGCGAAGCGGTCGATTACTGCCGCTATTACGCCGTGCAGGCGCGGATCTCGCTCGCCGAGCGGTCGATGCCTGGGCCGACCGGCGAGAGCAACACGCTGCGGTACCGGGGTCGCGGCGTGTTTGTCTGCATCAGCCCGTGGAATTTTCCGCTCGCTATTTTCCTCGGCCAAGTTGCCGCCGCGCTCGCCGCCGGCAACGCGGTGGTCGCCAAACCGGCGGAGCAGACGCCGCTTGTCGCCGAACGGACCATAGCGCTGCTGCACGAGGCGGGGATTCCGGCGTCCGCCCTGCATTTCGTCACGGGCGACGGCCGGGTCGGCGAAAGCTTGGTCGCCGATCCGCGGGTCGCCGGCGTGGCGTTTACCGGCTCGACCGAGGTCGGCCGCGCCATCAATCGCGCGCTCGCGGCAAAGGATGGTCCGATCGTACCGTTGATCGCCGAAACTGGCGGCATCAACGCCATGATCGTCGATGCGACCGCGCTGCCCGAGCAGGTGACCGATGACGTGATGGCGTCCGCGTTCCGCTCGGCCGGGCAGCGTTGCTCCGCCCTGCGCTTGCTGTGTCTTCAGGATGAGGTCGCGGAGCGGATGCTCGCGATGATCATCGGCGCGGCCCGGGAGCTCGAAGTCGGCGATCCGCGCGACATCTCCACCCATGTCGGTCCAGTGATCGATGCCGACGCCAAACGCAATCTCGATCGCTGGATCGATGCCATGGCGCGCGCCGGTCGCGTGCGCTTCCGCTGGGATGGCGATCGCACGCTGCCGCGGCAGGGCACTTATGTGCCTCCCTGTGTCATCGCGCTCGACCATGCCCGCGACCTCAAGGAGGAGGTCTTCGGCCCGGTGCTGCATGTGGTGCGCTGGCGCGCCCCGGAGCTCGACCGGTTGTTGGACGAGATCGCCGGCAACGGCACCGCGCTGACCCTCGGGATTCATTCCCGCATCGACTCGACGGTAGCGCGCATCGCGGCGCGGCTGGCGAACGGCAATGTGTACGTCAACCGCAACATGATCGGCGCGGTCGTCGGCACGCAGCCGTTCGGCGGTACGAATCTGTCGGGGACCGGTCCGAAGGCCGGGGGGCCGAACTATCTGCGCCGCTTCGCCAGCGAGCAGATGGTCACCATCGATACGGCCGCTGCCGGCGGCAATGCCAGCCTGCTGGCCGACGACGAGCAGGCCTGATCTGTCCGGCGGGCAACTATTAACACAATCGCGACAAGATCGCGTTATTCTGATGCCGCCATGGCTGATTCGATCTTGCGGCTCTATCATGCGGCCCTCGACTGCCGCCACGACGACCCGTCGACCTCGCGAACCGCGAGGCTGCTGCGGTCGGGCCGCAGCAAGATGGCGAAAAAGCTTGCCGAAGAGGCGGTCGAGGTCGTGATCGATGCCATGCACGGTGACCGCGAATCGGTCATCAAGGAGAGCGCCGATCTGATCTATAATCTGGTCGTGCTGTGGGTTTCAGCCGGCATCCGGCCGGACGACGTGTGGCGCGAGATGGACCGGCGCGAGCGCCTGCTCGGCATAGCCGAGAAGGTGCCGAAGAAGCAGTTGGACGAGACCTTCCGGCGCAAGGTCGTCGTGCTCGAGGGCCGGCGCGTCCGCAAACGGCGCTGATGCCGCGAATTCCGGTCCTGGCCGGGCCGCCCGTCAATTTCCAGCCTGAGATTCGATGATGGTGGACCACGTCATTACGGCGCTCGTCACATTCGTCATCACGGTCATTTCGGCGGCCGGATATCTCGGCGTGGTCGCCCTCATGGCAATCGAGTCGGCCTGTATCCCGCTGCCGTCGGAAGTGATCATGCCGTTCACCGGCTATCTGGCCTCGATCGGCAAATTCAGCCTGATCGGCGCGGCCACCGCGGGCGCGATCGGCAGCAACGTGGGCTCGACGCTTGCATACATCGTGGCCGCCAAGGGCGGCCGCGCCGCCATTGACCGCTGGGGCGCCTACATTCTTGTGCGCCATGAAGAACTTGAGCGCGCCGAGCGTTTCTTTGCTCGCTACGGGGCCGTTACGGTCTTTGTCGGCCGCCTGCTCCCGGTGATCCGGACTTTCATTTCCTTTCCGGCCGGGCTCGCGCGCATGCCCATGCTGAAGTTTCAGATTTACTCGTTCGTGGGCTCCTGGCCCTGGTGCCTGGCGCTTGCTTACGTCGGGGCCTTACTGGGCGCGCGCTGGGACCGCGATCCGACTTTTCGCCGATTGTTTCATGAGCTGGATGCGGTCGTCGTGGCGGTGCTGGTGGCTGGATTGGCGTGGTTCGTGTGGACGCGATGGCGCGGCAAGTAGTTGGCCGAACGGTCAAGGCGCGCGCTTTGCGGCGGCTCCGCCTGCGGTGAACGCGGCTCCGGCGAATTCCGATCTTGCCGATGCCCTAATTCCTCGGCAGGATCGCGATGAAGCCCCGGGGGCGCCACCGCCCATCCGAGGCCGCAATTGGCGGTCCAACCCGCTGTCGGCGCCACATGGATAGCAGCGCAAGATTTACCGGCGCAGGTTTGACGTGTTCGCTCGGTCAGCGCGCGCTGACCGTGACTTGGGCGGTGACTTGGCTGTCGGCCGCTTTGCTGGCGCCGTTTGCAGCGTCTGCACAAACCGCTCCGGCCAGCCCGGCGGCAGTGCAGACGGCTCCCGCCCAGCCCGCGCCGACCGGCCAGGCGGCGTCGCAGCCGGCGGGTCCGGCCGCACAAGCGACGCCGCAGCCGCGCGGCCTGTTCCCGGCGCAGCCGCCGCCCGCCAACAAATCGGGCTTCATCTATGCCTTCGGGCGCTGGCTCGACAACACGCGCGGCAAGATCGGGAATTTGGGAAAGGGCTCGAACGGTCCGGCAGAGCTGACGCAGGATGCGTTGAAGAATGCGGCGGAGGCGACCAGGAACGCCGCGACCGCCATCGTGCGGCTGCCGGCGGCACGGTTTATCGAGGTTCATCAGCGTTGCGCGATCGCACCCAACGGGGCACCCGATTGCCGAAGCGCGGCAGCTCACGTCTGTCGCGGCAAAGGCTTCAGCGGCGGACATCCGGTCGACGTGCAGTCCTCGGAGAATTGCCCGCCCGCGGTCTGGATGTCCGGCCGCGAGCCCGCGCCGGGCGAGTGCCCGGAGGAAACCGTGGTGCTGATGGTCGCCTGCGATTAGAGCGGCGTGCCGCCGGGCTTGCTGACGACCGTCCAGGTCTGCGCCTCTTTGCTCCAAAGCGTCATCACCGAATTCGAAACATCAAGGCCGCGCTGCGGCACTTTTTCGAAATCACAGATGCCGTCGATGCTGGCGAAACCTTTAAGGTGTTCGAGGAAATCGTGAACCTGCTGCGCATTCGCCTTCGGACCGAGCGTGCGCAGCGCGTCGGCGACGATCATCGCCGGCTCCCAGGCGAGCTCCGACGGCTCGTCCGGCTTCAGCCCGGCCGCGGCAAAGGTTTTGTAGAAATCGTCCTGCGCTTTTGCCACCGCCGGCGGCACAAGCTTGGCGCTATGCGCGATGTATTCGCCGGCCGGCATGTAGAGCTGCTTGGGCAGGAAGCCGGCATATTGCTTCATCTGCGCGTAGGTCATGTTGCCGTCGGTCGTCACCGTCGGCACGTCGAACCCGGCCTGAATCATGGCGCGGAAGATCGTCTGAATGGGCGTGCCCGTGCTCCAGGCGATGAACGCCTGCGGTTTTGCCGCCTGGATCTTTGCGATCTGCGCCGCGACGCTCACATCGGAAATGTTGAAATGCTCGGTTTCCACCGACTTCATATTTTTGTTCTGCGGCTCGGCAAGCACGCTGTTGATGCCCTGCTCGAATTCCTGACCGGTCGCATCGGTGCTGAATATGAAAGCGACCCGTGTCCAGCCCTTGAGCCGAAGAAAACGAATTGCCGCTCGAGCGAGGTCAAGCGTCGAGACGCTGGCGGTGAAGGCATAATCGCCGCGCTTCGGATGCAGACCGGGCGAAAGGCAGTATTGCACCGGGCCGTTCTTCGTCAGCGGAACGGTCGCGCGGCAAAGCGCAACGAGTGACGAACCGAGGATCACCGGCGGCTTGGCACCGACGATCTGGCTGACGAGCTGAACGCTGACCTGGGGCGTGGATTGGTCATCGTAGAACTCGAATTGCAGCGGCCGGCCTTGTATTCCGCCGGCTGCATTGATCGATTTCTCCGCAAGCTCGAGCGACTGCTTCTCGCCGCTTCCAAGGAAGGCGCCTGAACCGGTCATCGCCAGAACCGCGGGAATCTTGACCGGCTCGGCTGATCGCGCGGCCGTGGTCAGCAAGGCGAAAGTCGCCGCTGAAAGCACGCTGTAACGAATGGCTGCGCGAAGGTGCTGCGGCATCGGAATTCTCCCTGCTTCTTTTGACATCGGCAACGCGCGAAACCCGCGGGCCGCATGCCGGATCGCGTGTGTGCGGTTGCGATCTTCAATGACGCTGGCTGGATCAGATGATGAAGTCTAGCGCGAAGAAGCGACTGGTCAAGGGATCGGGCACACGGCCTCTCGACTTGGCAGGGTTGCACTATCGCCGTGTCATCGTGGCGTCACTCAATCTTGCGGACGGCGCAGGAAGCGTGCGGCCGAAGCGACTGGCGCACACGGTTGAGCGAGTCGCGAACATCGGGTCAAGCCGAACGGATTATGGGCTGGCATTGGATTTCGCGTTTGGTAGATTGTCCGCGGCAGACCCCGGGAATTCCAAGCGATGATGTCAGCCGCCGACCGCAGCAAGGCCGCCGATATTCTCATGGCGGCGGAAAAGACGCGCCAGCAAGCCGTTCAGCTCACCAAGACCTGGCCCGCGATCACCATGGAGGACGCCTACGCCATCTCCACGGAGGTGGCCAATCGCAAGATCGCGGCCGGCGCCAAGCTTATCGGCCACAAGGTCGGATTGACCTCGAAGGCGATGCAGCGCTCCTCGCAGATTGACGAGCCGGATTACGGTCACCTGCTCGATACGATGATGATCGCCGATGGGGCGCGCGTGGCGCATGACAGCTTCTGTCTGCCGCGCGTCGAAGTCGAGCTTGCCTTCGTCCTTGGCCGCAAGCTTTCGGGCCCCGGCGTCGGGTTGACCGACGTGCTGCGCGCGACCGAATACGTGGTGCCGGCGATCGAAATCGTCGACGCCAGGCTCCAGGATCCGCGGAAGATCTTCGATACGGTTTCCGATAACGGCGCCGCTGCCGGCATCGTCCTCGGCGGTCGGCCGATCGGACCGCTCGAGGTCGATCTGCGCTGGATCGGCGGGATCATGTATCGCAATTCCGAGATCGAGGAGACCGGCGTTGCCGCCGGCGTGCTCGGCCATCCGGCGCTCGGCGTGGCCTGGCTCGCCAACAAGCTTGGTCAGCACGGCGTGACGCTCGAACCCGGCCATCTCATTCTCGCCGGCTCGTTTACGCGCGTGGTCTTCGCGCGCAAGGGCGATACGCTGCATGCCGATTTCGGGCAGCTCGGCGGGATCGCGATCCAGTTTATTTGATCGTTCGTGTGACAATTGACGGGCGACGGACCACGGTCCGGGCGTATGAGTGGGAGCCGGCATGAAGTTGGCAGCGATGTCATCCCTCGGCCATGGCGCACATTCCGCCCCATCTGATGTGAGCGCCTTGTGATTGTGCGCGATGTCATGCGCTGGTTGGTTGCCGCAGCCCTGGTCATGCTGTCGGCGGGCGTCCTGCACGCGGCTTTGCCGCCGTCCACGTCGCCCCGCGTGTCCGGCGCCACCTCGGTCGCGGGGCAGCTCCTGATTGCCACGTCGCAATTGGTCGGCCCGCCGTTCGACCATGCCGTCATCCTGATGGCGCAGCACGACAAGAACGGCGCGCTCGGCATTGTCATCAACCGGCCGCTGGGCGACCGCCCGATCGCCGACCTGCTCAAGGCATACGGTGCCGATGCGAGCGGCGTGAGCGGAAATGTGCGCCTGTTTCTTGGCGGCCCGGTCAACCCGGAAATCTGCTTCGTCCTGCACAGCGCCGATTATCACGGCAGCAACGGCATCGATATCGACGGACGCGTCGCGCTCTCAAGCGGGCTGCACATCCTGCGCGACATCGGGGTCGGCAAGGGACCGCGGCAAATTCTGGTTGCCTTCGGCTACGCCGGCTGGGGACCATCGCAGCTCGATACCGAGCTGCGCGAGGGCGTCTGGGATACCATCCCTGAAGATCCGGCTTTGGTCTTCGACGACGATCGCAGCAAAGTCTGGAGCGACGCCATGGCGCGCTATAAGCCGAACTGAAGCGGGGGCGAATTGTCGCCGCCGCGCTGGGGGATCAGCCGATGGCCGAATTTCACGGCGTCTTTCCATATCTGGTGTCGCCGATCGACAGTGACGGGCGCGTCAAAAGCGGCGTTCTTGGGCGGCTCATCGACGATCTCGTCGCCGCCGGCGTGCATGGGCTGACCCCGCTCGGCTCCACCGGAGAGTTCGCCTATCTCGACGGCGGGCAGCGTGACGCGGTCGTGCGCGCGACTGTCGAAGCGGCGGCCGGACGCGTCCCGGTGATTGCCGGCGTGGCTTCGACAGCAACTGCCGATGCGGTCGCGCAGGCGAAGCGTTACGCGAGCTTCGGCGCCGCCGGAATTCTGGCAATCCTGGAATCATACTTCCCGCTCGCCGACACCCAGGTCGAATCGTATTTTCGCGCCGTTGCCGATGCCGTCGAGGTGCCGGTGGTGCTCTACACAAATCCACAATTCCAGCGCAGCGACCTGTCGCTCGACGTTGTCGCACGCCTGAGCGAGCACCCGCGCATCCGCTACATCAAGGACGCATCGACCAATACCGGACGGCTGCTGTCGATCGTCAATCGCTGTCCGACCCTGAAAGTGTTTTCGGCGTCCGCGCATATTCCGGCCGCCGTCATGCTGATCGGCGGGGTCGGTTGGATGGCCGGACCGGCTTGCGTGGTGCCGCGGCAAAGCGTGCGGCTTTATCAATTATGCCGTGCCGGCCAATGGGTGCAGGCGATGCAGTTGCAGCGCGCGCTGTGGCAGATCAACGAGGTCTTCGCGCGCTTTAGCCTCGCGGCCTGCATCAAGGCGGCGCTGGAAATGCAAGGCTACGATGTCGGCGATCCGGTGCCGCCGCAGCGGCCTCTCGGCGGCGACGAACGCCGCATTGTCGCCGCCGCACTGGCCGCCGCGGCGTAGGCAAAGTTCGTTTTGCGAAGCAATTATTAATTTCGTCCAACCCAATCTTAACGCTTCCTTGCTATCGGTTCCGCTCATGTCCCGGCGTCTGCCGCGCAGAGGTCATCGTGACATCGATCGGTTCCGAGGATGCGTCGCGCACGCGTCTGTTCTGGCGTCCATACTGGGAAAATTCCCGCGGCGCCGCGTGGCTGCGCGCTCTGTTCGCCGACGGTAGCGACTCCTCGCTCGCCCGGCGGCTTGCCGGCGCGGCGTTCCTCATTCGCGTCGTCAGCGCGCTGATCGCATTTGTCTCGCAGATCGTGCTGGCGCGCTGGCTCGGCGACTTTCAATTCGGCATCTACGTGTATGTGTGGACCTGGGTGCTGCTGCTCGGCGGCATGGTCGATCTCGGGCTCGGCTCGGCCGCGCAACGCTTCATTCCGGAATACATCGAAGAGAAGCGCTTCGCGCTGTTGCGCGGGTTCCTTCGCGGCAGCCGCTGGCTTGCCGCGGCCATCGCCACGACGATCGCAGCCATTGCCGCGCTGATCGTGACGGTCGTTGCGCCGCACATTGAAGCCGGCGATGTTTGGCCGCTCTATCTCGCCTGCGCTGCGCTGCCGATCTGCGGCGTCGCCCAAGTCCAAAGCGGCATTGCGCGTTCCTATGCCTGGGTCAATCTCGGGCTCAGCCCCGCTTACGTGCTGCGGCAAATCCTGATGCTTGCATTGCTTGGCGGCGCGCTGGTGTTCGGCCTGCAGATGAATGCGGTGATTGCGACCTTCACCGCCGCGGCGGCGTGGTGGGGAGTGACTCTCGGACAGTCCGTGGTGCTCGATCGCCGGTTGGCGAAGATCGTCAAGCTAGGCCCCAAGGCCTATGCCGTGCGCTCCTGGCTGACGACGGCGATGCCGATCTTCGTCGTCGAAGCGTTTTTCCTCCTGCTCACCTATTCCGACGTGCTGGTGCTGCAGCTTTTCCGGCCGCCTAACGAAGTCGGCATCTATTACGCGGCGTCCAAGACCATGGCGCTGGTCGCCTTCATCTACTTCTCGGTGGCGCAGACGCTGGCCCACAAATTCGCCGAATACCATGTCGCCGGCGACCGCGCGCGGCTGGCCGGTTTCCTGGCCGTCGCGGTGCGCATGACGTTCTGGCCGTCGCTCGGTTCGATCCTGGTGCTGCTCGCGGTGGGCGAGCCGCTTCTGCGCACGTTCGGCCACAGCTTCGTCTCCGGCTATTATCTGATGTTCATTCTCGCCGTCGGTCTGCTGGCGCGCTCTTCGGTCGGTCCGGCGGAGCGGCTGCTCAACATGCTCGGCGAGCGGCGCCTTTGTGCGTTCGTCTATGCCGGCTCGTTCGCCATCAACATCGTGCTGTGCGTCGTGCTGATCCCGCGTCTGGGTATCGCCGGCGCTGCGGTCGCCAATACGATCACGCTGGTCTGCGAATCGGCAAGCCTGTTTCTGGTCGCCAGGCTCCGCCTCGGCCTGCACTGCTTTATTTTTGGCGGGCGCAAAGGTTGTTAGGGCGCGCCCATGACGGTCACAGCGCCGACCGGGTATGCCTCGTATTTTGCCGATGCGGCCGCGGCCATCGCCAAGGCGCGTCGCGCCGCCGTCGCCGATCGTTACCCGATCGAATCGCTCGCGGTCGAGTGGCGCGAATTTTCGCAGCTCAAATCGATCGCCAATGAATGGCGCGCCCTGGCGGCGCGGGCGCTGGTGCCGAACGTATTCTACGAGCCGGCTTTCGCGCGCGCGGCGGCCCCGGTGTTCGGGGGCCACGTCGGTGCGGCGCTGGTCTGGTCGAGCGGGCCTCGGCCCAGGCTTCTCGGCCTTTTTCCGGCGGGCGTCGAAGTCCGCCGCTACGGGATCCGACTGCCGGTGCTGGTCGGCTGGACCCACCCCTATGCTCCGTTCGGCACACCGCTGATCGAACGCGAAGCCGCCGAGCCGGTGCTCGCCGCCTTGCTCACCTACCTTGCCGGCAATGCCGATCTTCCGGGATTGCTGTTGTTGCCGTTTGTGCCCGAGGAAGGCTCGTTCGCGGCGGCGCTTTCGGCTGCGCTCCGGCGCTTGCAGGCGCCGTGCGCCGCGTTCAACCGCCACACGCGCGCGCTGCTGGCGCCGAACAACGACCGATCGGCCTATGTCGAACGCGCGCTCGGCGCGCGCAAATATCGCGAACTGCGGCGAAGCATTCGGCGATTGAGCGAGGTGGGATCGGTCTCCTTCGCCGCGGCAACGGCGCCGACCGCAATCCTTTCGGCGATGACTGATTTCCTCGCGCTGGAGGCGGGCGGCTGGAAAGGAAAGTCCGGTACGGCTGCCGCCTGCAACGACGACATCCGCGCCTTCGTCGAAGCCGCGGTGATGGGGCTCGCCGCGGAGCACAAGGTCGCGATCGATCGAATCCTGCTCGACGGGCGCGCTGTCGCCGCCGCGATCACCTTGCGCAGCGGCGACGGCGCCTGGTTCTGGAAGATCGCGTATGACGAAGCCGCGGCGCGCTACGCCCCCGGCGTTATCCTCACTGCTCTGGTGACCGAGCAGCTTGCCGAGGACCGCACGATCGCGCGCGCCGATTCATGCGCGACGCCTGATCACGCAGTGATGAACCGGACCTGGAGCGAACGGCTGGCGTTGTGCGATCTCTTGATTGCCGTGCGGCCGCACACCTCGTTCGCGCGCGCGCAACGGCTGGAAACGCTGCGCAGAGGCCTGATCGGCGCTGCCAAAGCCGTTTGCGAGCGCATCCGCCGCTGAACTTCGCCCGCGCCCATCGGGCGTGACCTTCACCGACAATGGCGCCCTGACATTTTGGTGGGGCATGATATTCCCCGGAAAGCCGGTTTCCACTTTTCCGGATCATGCTCTAAGGTCCGCGCCGCGCTTGCCGAGGAGATCCGACTTCCCATGGCCGATCCGATCACCATTCGCATGGGCGGTTATGGCCCGCCGACCACATCGTTCTCGCGCGCGCTCAAGCTGATCGGCGATTCGCTCGAGCAGAAATTCCCCGGCCATGTTCACGTCAAGTACGTCTGGAACATCATGGATTTCGGCTATCGCGCCGAGGAGATTCTCTGGCTGGTCGAGGATGGCGTGCTTACGCTCGGCTATCAGTCGTCGAGCTATCTGACCGACCGCGTGCCCGAACTCGGCTTCGTCGACCTGCCGTTTCTATTCGAGCGCAGGGATGACGCGCGCGCCGCCATCGATGGCGCGCTCGGGCAATATCTTGCGGAAAAAATCGAGCGGCGTGTCAATTACCGCGTCCTTGGCTGGTTCGAAAATGGCTTCCGCCATATCTCGAACCGGCTGCGCCGCGTGTGTGTGCCGGCCGATCTCAAGGGCATGCGTATTCGCGTGCTGCCGAGCGAGGTCCAGGCCAAAACGTTCGAACTGCTCGGCGCCATTCCGATCCGTTGCGATTTGACCGAGGCGATCGCCAGCATCAAGGCCGGCACCATCGACGCACAGGAAAACCCGTTCGCCAACACCGTAACCTATGGAGTGCACAAATTTCATCATTTCCATACGGTCACCAACCACTTCTATATTTCGCGGCCGATTTTTTTGCATCGCCCGTCCTTTGATGCGTGGCCGCCGGAGCTGCGGCTCGCCATGCGCGAAGCGGTGACACAGGCGGTCGCCTTCCAGCGCGGACTGGCGATCGAGGAAGATCGCGAAGCGCGCGTCGCGATCCTGGCGGAAGGCTGCGAGATCATCGAACTGACCGCCGAAGAGCACGCCCAATTCCGCGCCGCTGTCGCGCCGCTTTTGAATGAGGCGCGCGGGAAGTACGGGCGCGAAATGTTCGACTTGATCTGAAAGGTCAACGCGGAAAGCCTGACGGGGCTGAGCGTCTTTCAGAAGCAGGTGAATTCTAGCGCGGAGATGTTTTGGGGGCAGCGATCGTCTCGACGATGCGCTCTCATTGGCGTCCGGTCAAGCGCAGAGAGCTCACCGCTCCACCGAGACGGTGCCGTAGCTTCGCCGTTGATCATTTGGTCGTGCGACCTGATCGTCCGGTCGGGCCGCCTGGTCATCCGGTCGCGCCAGAATGAGCGACCAAAACACTTTATATTTCGAGGCCGGCGCGTAGACCGCGGCGATGCCCATCTTTGTCACCCGGGGATTGAGCATGTTGGCGCGGTGCGGCGGCGAATTGCGCCAGCCGGAAAAGGCTTCCGCCAGCGTCTGATAGCCGGCGGCAATGTTCTCGACTGCGATCGCGGCGTCGAAGCTCGATTGCTGGATGCGCTCTGAAAAGGGGCGCCAGGCGTCGTGTTCGAGTTCGTCGCGCGCCGCCATGGCGTGCGCCTGCTGGCTGGCGAGCTTCATCAATTCCGGATCGATGGTCACCGGCCCGAGGCCGTTGTTGGTGCGATAACCCGAGATCATGGCCTGCGCGGCGTTCACATCGAGCTTGGCATCCGCGGTCGCGAGACTGCGGTTAAGATCGGGCAAGCCCGACGGCGGATTGTAGTTGCCGGCGCAGCCGGCCAGCACCGCCAAACCTGCCAGCACGCCGCAGACGCGTGTCGCGGCCCACGCCCGGATCATCGATCCAGCTCCCCGCTGCCCCGGAAATCGGCATCGGCCAAGAAAGTGTCGGAACCATGAACCGGCCTTCCGCGCAAATCCGCCGCAGGCACCCTCTGCCGCAGCTTGCCTGCCTGCCATGCCCCGAGGTGCGCGTTCAGCCTTTGTTAAGCATTTTTCCACCGGTCCTTAACCGTAAAACAACCGGTCGCACATAGCCTGCAAGGCTCGTTTCAAGGTCAGCCTTGATGCCTTTTTCTGCGTTGCTGTCAAAGACAAGCCGCCGCGGCGAGTTGGTCGTACTCGGCGCGATTGCGGGATTTGCCATCGGCATGGGCGGCTGCATGGCCGCTGCTCCGCGCGGGCTGGGGCATGCGCTTGGCAACGCTTCGACGCCCGCCCTGGGCGCTCTTGTGGGCGTGGTCTTCGCGCTGGCCGCCTCGACCTTGACGGCGCTGGTCGTGATCGCGCGCGTGCGCGCGAAGTACCGTCTGGTCAGGTCGGCGCTGAACAATATGACGCAGGGTCTGTGCATGTTCGACGGCGCGGCGCGGCTGATCCTGTGCAACGAGCGCTACATCGAGATGTACGGCCTGCAGTCACAACAGATGAAACGCGGTACGCCGCTGCGCGACCTTTTGCTCCACCGGGCGGCAGCGGGTACGTTCTCCGGCGACGTCGATACCTACGTGGCCCAATGTCTCAAGCAAGTGGCTGAAGGACGGACCGAAACGAAGTCCATCGAACTCAAAGACGGCCGCGTGATCTCTCTTGTCGGCCGGCCGATGCCGAGCGGAGGCTGGCTGGCGACGCACACCGACGTGACCGACCAACTGCTGGCCGAGCGCGAGCGCGACGCGCTGCGCCAGCGCGACGAACGTCGCCGCATTGTTGACAGCGCGATTTTCTCGTTCCGCGAGCGCGTCGAGAGCGTGCTCAAGACCGTCGGTCAAAGCGCCACAGCGATGAAGGCGGCGGCCAAGATGCTGTTGGCGACCTCCGATCGTACGCTGCAGTGCACCGAGGGCGCCGTGCACAACTCGAACGAGGCCTCGGTCAACGTCGAAGTTGCGGCGGCTGCCGCCGCGGAACTCGCCAGCTCGATCGGCGAGATCGGCCGTCAACTGAACAAGACCAACGAGGTGGTCCGCGGTGCCGCCGCCGACGCCAACACCACGAACGCCGACATTGCCGCCCTGGCTCAGGTGGCGGGCAAGATCGGCGACGTGGTCAAGCTCATTCAGGATATCGCCGGGCAGACCAACCTGCTGGCGCTCAACGCCACCATAGAAGCGGCGCGCGCCGGCGAGGCCGGACGCGGCTTTGCCGTTGTCGCCTCCGAGGTCAAATCGCTTGCCGTGCAGACCGCCAAGGCGACCGAGGAGATTACCCGCGAAATTCTCTCCGTGCAGAGTTGCGTCAGCAAGGCGGTCAGCGCCATCCGCGCCATCACCAAGAGCATGCAGGATATCAATTACTACACGACCGAAGTCGCCGGTTCGGTCGAGCAGCAGCAAGCCGCCACCGGCGAGATATCGCACAATGTGACGAGCGCCGCCGAAGGCGCCAAGGCGATCGTTGCCGCGCTCGGCGACGTCTCCGGCGGCGTCACGCAAACGCGAAGCTCGGCGCAGACCGTGCTTGCCGCTTCCGAGCAGGTCGAACAAGCGACGGAAAACCTGCGTAGCGAAGTTAAGGAGTTTCTCGGCACGGTCGCGGCGTAGGTTGCCGGAATCCTGCCGCGCTTTGCCGCTTGTCATTTTCGCCATTGCCGATCACATCGCCGGCAACCCGTTCAGGCACCATCGAGGCAAGCGGCATGAACAGGATCCGGGTCGGCGACCTGGCGGTTGCCGTCAGCGATCGCGGCGAGGGTCCGCCCGTGCTGCTGCTGCATGGTTTTGCCTGCGGCAAGCGCATGTGGTTCCACCAGATCCGTGCGCTGAAAGAGCGCTTCCGCGTCATCGCCTACGATCAGCGCGGCCACGGCTTGACCGACGCTCCGGCGGTCGCGTCCGGCTATTCCGCGAGCCTTCTTGCGCGCGATCTGATCGGCGTGCTCGACGCTCTTGAAATCGAGCGGGCGGCGATCGTCGGCTTTTCGCTGGGCGGGGGGCCGGCCTTGGCGCTCGCCGCGACGCGACCGGAGCGTGTCTCCGATCTGGTGCTGGCGGATGTCGGTGCCGGCGCGGACGACCCGGTGAAAATAGAGGCATTGGCGCGACAGTGGGTTTCGCTGATCGACCGCGGCAGGACGGACGACCTTGTCTGCGAGATGCTGCGCAGCGAGCTCTTCAAGATTTACGCCAGACGCAGCAGGCGCCGGCGCGACCACATGGCGGCGCTGATCCGCGCCACTCCGATCGATGGGCTGCGCTTTACGCTTTCGGAAGTATTGTCGAAGCGCAAGTCACTGTTCCGGCTGACCGGCCTCTTACGCTCCGTCCAGGCGCCGACGCTGGTCGTTGTCGGGCAACTCGATTACGTGTGCAGCAAGGCGTCGCGATTGCTGGCAGAGAGCATTCCCAACGCCACGCTGAGGATCATCGAAAACAGCGGCCACATGGCGCCGCTGGAACAGCCGGCGGCGTTCAACGCGGCGCTCACGGAATTCCTCGGTTCAACCCGCTCTCAGCGCCCCGCCGCGTAGCCTTGCATGCCGCGCGGATTGGCGGCGGCGCGGCGGCGGCGGCCGACGCGCGACGCAGCGGTGAGGCGGCCTTCCGACCAGTCCGGGCCGATTTCGACGAGGTGGCCGCGGCGTTGCAGTTCCTCGACGGTCTTCTTCGGCACGCGGCCTTCGAGCACGAGCACGCCGGGACGCGCCGTGCGCGGCCAGAATGAGCTCGGGAAATGCTCGCTGTGCCAGGCCGGCGCGTCGATCGCCTCTTGCAGGTTCAGGCCACAATGGACGTGACGCATGAAGAACTGCGTGATCCATTGATCCTGGCCGTCGCCGCCGGGCGAACCCCAGGCGAGATACGGCTCGCCGTCGCGCAGCGCCATGGTCGGCGACAGCGTGGTGCGCGGGCGCCGGCCGGGGCCGAGCGCGGCCGGATGGCCTTCCTCGAGCCAGAACATTTGCGCGCGAGTGCCGAGGCAGAAGCCGAGTTCCGGGATCACCGGCGAGGAGTGCAGCCAGCCGCCCGACGGCGTCGACGAGACCGTGTTGCCGGCCTGGTCGATGATGTCGAAGTGCACGGTGTCGCCGCGCGTGTTGCCGAGCCGTCCGACGGTCGGCTCTCCGGCGCCAAGTCTGCCGACGGTGGGCTCGCCGGCGCCCGCCGCCATCGCCGCGGTCTCGCGGCGCAGCTTGATCACCGCGCCAAATCCAGCGATCGAGCCGGGACGCAGTTCGAGCGAGGCCTGCTCGCTTACGAGCTTGCGGCGCTCGGCATTGTAGGCGTCGGAGAGCAGCGTCGCCATCGGCACCCCGACAAAATCGGGATCGCCGTAAAACACCTCGCGGTCGGCGTAGGCGAGCTTCGAGCATTCGACGATGAGATGAATGAAGTCGGGCCCGGTTGGATCGAGCCCGTCGAGATCGAAACCCTTCAACAGCGCAAGTTGCTGCAGCGTCACCGGCCCCTGTCCCCACGGACCGGTCTTGCACACGGTATAGCCGCGATAGTCGTAGGTGAGCGGCGGTTCGACATGCGGCGTCCAGCGCGCCATGTCGTCGGCGGTCAGCACGCCGCGATGCCGCCGTCCGCTGGTATCCATGATCTCCTGGGTCCGGCAGAAGCGGTCGATCGCCTCGGCGACGAAGCCTTTCGACCACGATTGGCGCGCGCGCTCGATCTGCGCCACGCGATCGCCGCCCGCGCTTTCGGCGTCCTTGACGATACGGCTGTAGGTGGCCGCCAGCGCCTTGTTGGTGAACAGCGATCCGGTAACCGGTACTTCGTTGTTCGGCAGATACACCGCCGCCGAGGTCGGCCAGTGCTCGCGGAAAAGCTGCGCCACTGTGGCGATGGTGGCATTGGCGCGCTCAAGCAGCGGGTGGCCGTTCTGCGCGTAACCGATGGCGGGCGCCAGCACGTCGGCCACGCGCATGCTGCCATAGTCGCGCAACAGCATCATCCAGGTCTCGAACGTGCCGGGCACGCAGGCGGCAAGGAGCCCGGTGCCGGGGACGAGATCGAGCCCCTCGCTCCTGTAATGCGCGATGGTGGCGCCGGCCGGCGCAACGCCCTGGCCGCAGACCACCTCCGGCTTGCCGCGGCGCACGTCGTAAAGAATGACCGGCACGTCGCCGCCTGGCCCGTTGAGATGCGGTTCCAGCACCTGCAGCGCGAAGGCCGTGGCGACGGCGGCGTCGAAAGCATTGCCGCCGCGCTCCAATATCCCCATGCCCACCGCCGTCGCGATCCAATGGGTCGATGTCACGACCCCGAACGTGCCTTCGATCTCGGGCCGCGTGGTGAAGGTGTTCGGGTTGATGTTGGTCATGAACGATCTCGGAGTCTTGCTGGTAATGTGTGCGCGCCCGTGGCCGGGCGCCGGCTTCGTCGACAAAGCTTATTGCGTGATCCGCAGCCGGCGCATAGAGGGTGCATAGAGGTCGAATGTATCGGGCCGCAGCGGCGGCTACCAGTGTCCCGGTTCCGAAGTTCGCATTGTGTTGCGGCACACTCTCGTGCGAACTTCGGAATCAAAGGGACACTGGCAAATGTTAGTGTGTAGTGCGGTTTTTTGGATTTGAAGTTCCTCTACGAGAAAGCCGCCTCCTTGTAGGAACTTCAAATCCACCGCACTAGCAGGGCAGGGGACAGACCGTGGCGCGAGAGCCGCTTAAAATCGGATTGGCCGGCCTCGGCGCCGTCGGCCTCGAAGTGGCGCGGCGTATTGCGGCCGGCATCAGCGGCCTTTCGCTGACGGCAGTTTCGGTTCGCGATGGCGAAAAGGCGCGGCGCAATCTGCCGCAAGTCGGCTGCGGCGTCGCGCTTCTGCCGGTCGAAAAGCTGGCGCAATGCTGTGACGTCGTGATCGAATGCCTGCCGCCGGCGATCTTCCGGGCGGTGGCGTCGCCGACGATCGAAGGCGGGCGGATTTTCATGCCGCTTTCGGTGGGACAGCTTCTGGAAAACTGGGACTTCGTCAGCCGGGCGAAGGAGACCGGCGCGCGCATCCTGGTGCCGACCGGCGCGCTGATCGGGCTGGACGCAGTGCGCGCCGCCGCCGAAGGCAATATACGCTCGGTCACCATGATCACGCGCAAGCCGCCGAACGGGCTCGAAGGCGCGCCCTATCTGGTCGAGCGCGGCATTTCGCTCAGAGGCCTCAACGCCGCGCGCAAGGTGTTCGACGGCAGTGCGCGCGAGGGCGCGCGCGGCTTTCCCGCCAACGTCAACGTGGCGGCGGCGCTCAGTCTCGCCGGGATCGGGCCGGACCGAACGCGCCTGGAAATCTGGGCCGATCCGGCGCTCGAGCGCAACACTCACCGCATCGAAGTCGATGCCGATACCGCGCGCTTTTCCATGGCGATCGAGAACATTCCCTCCGAGAATCCGCGCACCGGCCGCATCGTGGCGCTGAGCACGGTTGCGGCCCTGCGCGGGCTGGTATCGGAGCTGAAAGTCGGCACCTGAGGCCCTTCGCGCGGCCGGCTCACACCTGCAAGAACCCCCGCGGCACCGCGTGGAATGGTTCGATGCCGGTCTTGGTGACGAGCACCATCTCGCCGGTCTGCACGCCGGCCTTGCCGTCTTTGGTGACCACGTTGGGCTGGATGACGACGATCATGCCGGCGCGAAACGGCTCGTCGGGCACGTGCGCGCTCGGCCGGCTCTTCGAGCCGAGCACCGGCGGCAGATAGCCGCCGCCATAGCCGTGCAGCAGATCGTCGATAACGGTGAAACCGGCACGTTCGATCACGGCGGCCGCTTCCACCACCTCGCGTGGCATTGCACCCTCCTTGAGCACGCCGGCGACCGCGTCAAAGGCGGCGTCGGCGGTGGCGTGCAGGTCGCGGTAGAGCGGTGTCGGCTCCGCGCCGAGCGTGAAGCTGCGCAGTACCTGGCCGGAATGCTCCCAGAAGGCCGCGCTGATTTCGGCGAACACGATGTCGCCCTGCGCCACCTTGCGATTGGCGGCGAACTGCGGCGGAACGCCGAGCCGCGGGCTGTCCATCGCCGTCGCGCCGATGAAATGAATGACGGTGGTGCCGCCTAACGGCACGTAGGCTCGCTCCACGACATCGCCCAGCTCGCGCTCGCTCAAGCCGGCGTGCAATCCATCGCGCAGCGCCATCATGCCGCGATCGGTCAGCGCGGCGCCGATGCGCATCCAATCGATTTCCTCTTCCGACTTGACCTGGCGCAGTCGTATGTAGGCGCGATTGAGATTTTTGACGGCGCCGAATTTGCCGGCCAGCATGGCGTGCTGTTCGAAGGTCATGGGCCCGATGACGCCGACGCGATCCGGGGCGGCACCGCGGCGTTCGAGCACGCCGATTGCGGCGCCGATCGACGAAGCGCCGCCCCAGGCGACCCGCGCCTGCGTCGCGATTTTCTGTGCCAGCGGCGCGTGATTGACGTGCTGCACGAACATGGCGTCCGCTTCGCCGGGCGTGAGCGCACCCACCGCTTCGGTGGTGACCGGCCAGCCGGTGAGCCACTGAACAACCGAGCCGAAACGGTTGGCGCCGCAGAATACCAGGTGATCGAGATCGGATTCGCCGAGCAGATTCTCGATCGCGCGGCGGCGCCGCGCCATCTCGGTGTCGGAAAAACGCGGGTATTCCGCGGCGTGGATCGCCCGCAGGTGCTCCGGCAGCGTAAAATTCGCAGGCTGGTCGTGTCGGGTCATGCCGCCAGTTTAGGGGGCTGGGCTTGGCAAATCCATTTTGTTAATCGTCATTGCGAGCTATCGGGCCTGCGCGAAGTCGCGCGGTCCGATGACAGGCTCCGCGAAGCCATCCAGCCTTGCAACGCTGTCTGCTTCGTCGCTTCGCTTCTCGCAACGACGATCTGCAAGCTGCCGAGCATCAGTTACATGCCCTCCAAAGCGCTCGTCCGGGAAAAGTCGCCATGCCAACGTCCTTGATCGATTCCGCCATCTTCCGCGACATCTTCTCGACCGCGGCGATGCGGCAGGTGTTTTCCGACGAGAACCGCGTACAGAAGTATCTTGACTTCGAAGCCGGCTTGGCACGCGCGCAGGCGAGGCTCGGCATCATTCCGAGCGAGGCCGCCGAGGAAATCTGCCGGCACTGCAACGTTTCCGCGATCGATTTTGCCAAGCTTAAAATCCAAACAGAGCGTATCGGCTATCCGGTGCTGCCGGTGGTGCAGCAGCTCGTGGCGGCCTGCCGCGACGGACTCGGCGAATGGTGCCATTGGGGCGCGACCACGCAGGACATCACCGATTCCGCCACGGTCATGCAGATTCGCGAGGCGCTCGTGCTGGTGGAAGCCGACCTCGATGGCATTGCCGACGCGCTCGCGGCGCTCGCGCGCAAATACCGCGATACGCCGATGGCCGGACGCAGCAATCTGCAGCAGGCGGTGCCGATCACCTTCGGCTACAAGATGGCGACGCTGCTCGCCGCGTTCGACCGGCACAAGCAGCGTTTGCGCGAGCTGCGCGGGCGCGTGCTGGTCGGGGAATTCGGCGGCGCCGCCGGCACGCTGTCCTCGCTCGGCGGACGCGGCCTCGAAGTCCAGGCCGAGCTGATGAAGGAGCTTCACCTCGGCCAGCCGGCGATCGCCTGGCACACGGTGCGCGACACCATTGCCGAAACCGGCTGCTTTCTCGGACTCATCACCGGCACCTGCGGCAAGATCGCGTTCGACATCAAGCTCCTGATGCAGACCGAGGTGGAGGAGCTTTACGAGCCGTTTCATCAAGGCCGCGGCTCGTCGTCGACCATGCCGCAGAAGCGCAATCCCATTTCCTCGGTCTATATCACCGCGCTCACCTCGGTCGTGCGCCAGCAGGCGGCGGCGCTGCTCGACGCCATGGTCGAAGACCACGAACGCGCGACCGGGCCATGGGAGATCGAATGGATCGTGCTGCCGGAAATCTTTTGTCTCACTGCCGGTGCCTTGGCGCAGACCCGGTTCGTCCTCGCCGGCCTGCAGGTCGATGAAAAAAAGATGCGCGCCAATCTCGATCTGACCAAGGGGTTGATCGTGTCCGAGGCGGTGATGATGGGTCTCGGACCGTACCTCGGCCGCCAATACGCGCACGATCTTGTTTACGACATCTGCCGCAAGGTGGTGGCGAGCGGCCGGCCGCTGGTCGATCTGCTCGCCGAGAACGCGGAAATCAAGAAGCATCTTGACCGCGCCGCGCTGGAGAGGCTGTGCGATCCGGCCAATTATCTCGGCGAAGCCGGCGCGATGGTCGATCGCGTGCTGGCGATGCGAAGCAAGTGAGGCAAGCCGCAGCAAGGTTTTCAAACCCAATCGGACTTCGGCGGGCATTTGCGTGCCGCGGCACGATCGGTTTTCTTTTTACCAAAGGGCTGCTATGGCCCGATATGTTTGCAACGAAAGAAGCATCGCATGTCTATCAGCGAAAAGCTCAGCGCACTCATAAGGTCCGCGTGGGATGATGGCGCGCCGTGCCTTGTTGCGACGCAGGGACCCAACGGCCCCAACATCTCCCCCAAGGGCAGCATGGTTGTTTTCGACGGCGAACATCTTGCCTACTGGGAACGCTCGAAGAAACAGGCTCTGGAAAACCTCGGGCACGACAAGCGCGTTTGCGTGATGTACTCCAATTTCAAGGCGCAGCGCGACGGCATTCTCGATTCGGGTTTTTTGCGCTTTTATGGAAGAGCCGAACTGCACGAAAGCGGGCCGGTACATGACGCCATATTCAAGCTGCTGCTGCCGCGCGAGCAAACCCACGTCGGCGCCGACACCGGCATCGGCGTGCTGATCAAGATCGAGCACGCCGCCGACATCCGCGGCAAGCCGGTGCCCTGAAACGACCGCCGAAGGTCGCGTGCCGGCCATGCGAGGGGTCGGATCGGTTATCTCCCTATTGACAACAGGGCGCTAGATTGACAATATATTGTCAATATCACAGGATGACGTTATGAGCCCGCAAGCCAAGCCGGAAACCCTGGTGCCGATCATCGTGGCCGATATTTACGAGCTGGCCGGACGGCTGCGCGACTATGGCGAGGCGATCGCGCGGACCGTGGGCCAGACCCAGGCGCGCTGGCAGGTCATGAGTGCGGCGGCCTCGGATCGGCCGCTCACGGTGCCGCAGATCGCGCGCGTGCTCGGCGTCACCCGGCAGAACGTGCAGCGCATCGCCGATCTTTTGGTCGCCGAAGGCTCCGCGCAATACCGGGACAATCCCGATCACCGCGCCTCGCCGCACCTCGCACTGACGTCGCGCGGCCGCGCCGCGCTCGACCGATTGACCAGGGCGGCCCGCGGCTACCATGCCCGGCTGGCGCGCAAACTCTCGCCCGCCGATGCCGTCTCCCTGCAGCGCGGCTTGCGCCGCCTGCTCGAGACGCTTTCCGATATCGATCCCGTCAACCCGAGCAACGAGGAGTAAACGTCATGGACACCCGCACCATCAAAGAATGCATGAAAGCAAGCTTCGCCGACACGCCGTTTCCCGAAGTGGTGCGGCGGCTCGTCGGCGCCGGCGTGCATTCCTACACCGCCGATCTCGTCAAGCTGCGCAAGACCTATTATGGGTCCGGCGCGGAAGCTCATGACGAAACGATGCCGCTCAAGGATGGCCCGGCGATCACGCCGGCGTTCGATTCCGACCGCGTCGCCTCGACCGTCAAAGCCATTCAACGCGGCGAGATCGGCTACGCCGAATTCCTGCGCCGCATCATGGATGCCGGCTGCTCGCACTACGAAGTCTTCATCTCGGGCCGCAAGGCGATGTATTTCGGCCGCGACGGCGCGTTCTATACCGAGCCGTTCCCGGCGGCGAAGTGAGTCAATATTCCTGCGGCATAGCCCTGCAGCCGGATCATCATCAAGGCCGAGGCCGAGTCATGGCTCGCACAATTCGGAAATCCGAAATGAAGCAGGCTCCGCTTTCGGGAATCAAAGACGATCTGTCGCGCTATCTTCATGAGGCCGAGACGCAAGAGATCGTCATCACGCGCCACGGCAAGGCAGGCGGCGTCTTGATCGGATTCCAGTCGGAGGAAGACGGGTTCGACTGTCGTCTCGAACATGACTCTCGCTTCCTGCATCGCATCGGGCAGGCGCGGAACAGCCTGCGTGCGGGACGCGGGTAAGTCTGGAAGACGTTGGGACGGAGTAGCGCCGCCGGCATCTCGCCTCGGCGCGTCGTACGATGGGGTGTGCCGCAGCCCATCATCATCTGCCCCCTGTTATAGGCTATTGCGGCGCTGGAGTTTGCTCCGCTCCTCCCATCCTGCAAGGCTGCGAGTCATGAAGTCGCCGCTGTCTTTTCGTTGGTGCCCGTCTCCGGCATCAGCGCCGCGGCCTTCAGCCCAGCCTGCACCTTCGGCACCGTGGCCGCAACGTCGGTGATCGGCAGGCCGTGGGTCGGCGCGATGATCTTCACACCAAGCCGCGCGATCAAGTGGTCGAGCCGGTCGCAATAGGCGTTCATGTCGGCGAACTTGGTCCAGAACAGCGCCAGGTCGGCAAACGTCGACGACACGTCCGGCAGATCGAGCGACACCGCTTCCTCGGCAAGCAGCCCGCAATGGCCGTCCTCGTGATAATGGCTGTAGGCGAAGCCGTCGCCGGGAAACAGCACGCGCTCGCGCGTGTCGAAGCCCCAGTAGGTGGTGCGCAGGTCGCGGATCACCGGCTCGACCGCCATGAAGGTGCGGCCGCCGAGATCGATCTCGTCGCCTTCCTTCATGGCGCGCATGCGGTGCTCGTATTGCGGAAAGGCGAGGTGGTAATCGCTGATGTCGCCGACCAGGAGCGAGTCGGGATGCGTCTTGAGCACGCGGCCGAGCCCGCCGCAATGCGGCGTTTCCTGGTGGGTGACGAACAGATATTTGAGCGGAGCGATACCGCGGGCGAACAGCTCGTTCATGTGCCGTTCGATGACCGGGAAATCCTTCGGGTGCCCGGTCTCAATCAGGATCGAGGCGTCATCGCCGGCGACGAGAAAGGCGGCATTGTAGCCGTGATAGACCTTGCCCTTGTGGCGCTGCGCCAAACAGTCGCCGATCCAGAACACGCCCGGCGCGATCTCGCGCGGCATGCGCTGGGCGACGGGCACATCAATCATGCTTCTTATCTGCGGCTTGTCGAGCATCGTTGGCGTCCTTTGATCACACGGCGGCACGGTGCTGCGCGTTCATCATTACCTTTCCTCGTCGCGGAACACGTAGCGCGAGACCGCCGCGCTCCGGTCGCAGGCGCGCAAGAACTCGTCGAGCATGCGGTAGTGCCGTTCGACCACGGCGCGGCCGCAGAGGATGCAACCGTAGCCGGGAGCGATGGTCTCGATGTCGTACTTGTCGAAGATGGCGCCGATGCCGCGGCGGATCGAATCGGTCGGCGCGCCTTCGAGCCACCAATAGCGCGTGTTGAGCATGAACGAACGGACATCGCGCGGCGAGGTGGCGTCGTTGTCCGCCTCGGTCACGAACCACGGTCCGCTCTCGCGGTCGCGCCAGACGTGGGTGAACAGGTCCGACGAGAACAGCGTCCTCGTGGCGCGGTCGTAGAGCCAGCGCGTGGCAATGAGCCGGATCGGCGCGTTCATCACATCGATCAGGCGGCCGCCTTTGCCGAGTTCGATCGTATCCGCGCGCGACACCGCGGTGACCTTCATCGATTTGAGGATGTCGCGGCCTTCCGCCTTGGCGCCGAAATCGAACCACAGCGCCGCGTCGATGTTGCTGGTGTAGCAGGTCTCGACGTTAAAATGCCCGGCGAAGCTTTCGACGTTGTTGATCGACATGAACTCGTTGAGCCGCAGCGGAAACAGCGAGAGCGGCGACCCCGGAGCGATCAGCGCTTCGATCTCGCCGCGGATCGCCGCTTCGTCCTTGCCGAAGCCGGTATCGACCAGCATGGCGGCGTCGGGCTCGGTCAATAGATAGCTGTTGGCCACCGAGAAGCCGCGGGCGCTGGCCGGATAAAAGCTGACGCGGCCGTCAAGCGCATAAGGATGCTGCAGGGCGTAGGCCTTGCCGGCCGCCAGCGTCGCGACCGGGCCGGTGGCGCCGCCGGCGGAGGGCGTTGCTGGGTGCGCGTATTGCAGCGACGCGGACATGGCCGCGAGCTTACCGGGGCTGCGGGACGAAGGGAACAGGGCCGCTCGTCGGGCGCAGGGCGCAATCACTGCCGCGCGGCGGCACGCGCAGCTTCGTCGCTCGCGCCTACTCCTCCAGGCCGGTCGACACGTTCCTGTTCTCGCTTTGCAGCTTCATGCCGGCGGCAAGCGCCATGGTCTCCGCCAGTGCGGCAAAATCCTTCTGCAAATAGTCTTCCGGATTCCTTTGCAGCATGGCGGCGCCGAAATGGCTCTGCAGGACTTCGCGTGTGGCCGCGGTGATCGGCATCGGCACGTCCATTTCGCGGCCGAGTTCGAGCCCGAGATCGAGGTCCTTGCGCAGCAGTTCCGGCGTGAACGTCGTCGTCCAGTCGAGATTGACCAGGGCCGGCGCCTTGTAGCCGGTGAACATCGAGCCGAGCGCGCTGTTATTGAGAAACGACAGGAAGGCGTGGCGCGGCACGCCCATCTTGTTGGTGAGCAGCGTAATCTCGATCAGGTTTTCGATCACCACCCCGAGCATGACGTTGTGGGCGATCTTGCAGATGCGGGCAAGCTCGCCGTCGCCGACATACGAGACGCCGCGCGGAGCGAACACCTTCACCATCGGCTCGACCACCCTGAACGCCTCCTCCGGGCCGGACGCCACCGCCGACAGCTTGTTGGCCCTGATGACCTTGGCGTTGCCGCTGACCGGACAGGCAACGAATTTGGCGTCGCGTGCCGAGAGCCGCTCGCGGATCTGTGCCGACTCCTCGACTGCGATGGTCGAGCAGTCGACGAAGACCGGCGGCATCCGGTTGGCCGAGCCGATCCCCTCGGGGCCGAAATAGACCTCTTCGAGATCCTTGCCGGTGGACACGATCGAGAACACCACGTCGACGCCGGCGAGATCGCTTGGCCTGTCGACGATCTTGCCGCCGCATTTGG